>CAZWCX010000010.1:0-92652 GCA_964632945.1 uncultured Planctomycetia bacterium
CTGGCCCGGCGGTACCAGCCCCAGGCGCTCATCTGCGACTGGCATCTCCCGGACGTCAGCGGCCAGGCCGTCATCGAGCGAATCCGTCAGGATCCGGACCTCGCGCGGACGCCTTGCCTGCTCCTCACCGGCACGCTCAATCGCGGCGGGGAAACGCAGGTCCTGGATTCGGGCGCGGACGCGGTCCTGCGCAAGGACGAGGGGCTCGATCTCGTCCTCGCCCGCCTGGCGCGGATCGTGCACGCCGCCCCGCTGCACGCGCTTCCGGCGGCGGCCGCGGGGTCGCCCGCCGCCATCTCGGTCCTGGCCGTGGACGACAGCGAGACCTACCTCCGGGAGGTCGCGGACCAGCTTCGGCAGGACGAGTACGAGGTCATCATCGCACATACGGGCGAGGAGGCCCTGGACATCCTCGCGCGGCAGCCGATCGATTGCGTTCTCCTCGACCTCGGGCTCCCCGGCATCTCCGGCCAGGAGACCTGTTCCCGGATCAAGCGCTCGCCCGCCTGGCGGCCCATCCCGGTGCTGATCCTCACGGCGCGCGAGGATCGCGGCGCGGTCCTGGAGGCGTTGCAGATCGGCGCCGAAGATTTCATCCCGAAGTCCTGCGAGTTCCCCGTCGTCCGCGCCCGCGTGCGGGCGCAGTTGCGGAGGCGCCGGTACGAGGCCGAGAACCGCCGGTTGCGGGAGGAGATTCTGCATCGCGAGCTGGAGTTGATCGAGGGGCGCCACCGTCAGCAAATCTCGGAGGTCCAGGCCACCATGCTGGCCCAGCTCGCCGAGAAGAACGCGGAGCTCGAACGGATCAACCGGGAACTCCACCTCCGGAACGACGAGATCGAGCAGTTCGCCTATGTCGCCTCCCACGACCTGAAGGCGCCGCTGCGCGGCATCGGCAACCTCGCGGAGTGGATCACGGAGGCCGTCCAGGACGCGGCGCCGCAATCGACGCGCGAACACTTGCGCCTGCTGGGGGAGCGCGTCCGCCGCATGGAGCGCCTCCTCGACGACCTGCTCGCCTACTCCCGGGCGGGGCGCACCGCGGTCGCTCCCGAGGTCGTCGACGGCGAGGCCATCCTCCGCGGTCTGGTCGGCTTCCTCGGCATTCCCGACCGCTTCGTCGTGCAGGTGCGCAGTGAGCCGAAGACGTTCCGCGTCGCGCGCATCCCGCTCGAGCAAGTCCTGCGCAACCTGCTCCAGAATGCCGTCCAGCACCACGATCGGGAGCAGGGCAAGATCGAGATCGCCATCGCCGAGCGGCCGGAGCACCTGGAGTTCTCGATTCGCGACGACGGACCGGGGATTCCCGCCCAGCATCGGGATCGGGTGTTCCGAATGTTCTCCACCCTCCGGGCCAAAGACGACTCCGGCGGCAGCGGAATGGGCCTGGCCATCGTGAAGAAGATCGTCGAGGCCCAGGGGGGGCAGGTTCGACTCATCCCGGTGGCGGAGCGCGGCGTCGAATTTCGGTTCACCTGGCGGAAGGAGTGACATGCAGCCCATCCGCGTCCTGGTGGTGGATGACTCCCGCACCGTGAGGGAGCATCTCGCGGACGTCCTCGGCGGCTCGCCCGGGATGCAGGTCGTCGGTCAAGCCGGGGATGGAAAGAGCGCGATCGAGCAGTGCGTCCAGTTGCGGCCGGACGTCATCACGCTGGACATCGCCCTGCCGGAGATGAGCGGGTTGGCGGTCACCGAGTGGGTGATGGCGTATCATCCCACCCCCATCCTCATCATCTCCGCGTCCGTCAACCGGGGGAACGTCTTTCGTGCGTATGATGCGTTGACCGCCGGCGCGCTCGACATCCTGGAGAAGCCCCGGGCGGATCAATCCCTGCCGGATTGGGAGTCCGACCTGGTCGCGCGCGTCCGGCTCCTTTCGCGCATCCGGGTGATCTCGCACTTGCGGGGGCGACGGGCCGGGCGGGCGGGTGCGACGAACGGGTCGACCCCCGAGCGCCCGAGGCCGCCGGCGGATCGGCCGGGGGCGGGATTGCGACTGGTGGCGCTCGGCGCGTCCACCGGGGGACCGGGCGCCATTCTGACGATCCTGAGAGGCCTGCCGCCGACCTTCCCGCTTCCCCTCCTCATCGTCCTGCATCTCGCGCGCGCGTTCGCCCCGGGATTCCTCTCCTGGCTGAGCGCCCAGGTGGCGGTTCCCGTGTCGTTCGCGGAAGATGACATGCCGATTCCGGACCTCGGCGGCCTTCGCGTCGTGCTCGCCCCGCCCGACCGCCACCTCGTCGTGCGGGGCGGACGCCTCCGCCTCGACGACGGTCCGGAACGCCACTCCTGCCGGCCTTCGGTCGACGCCCTGTTCGATTCCCTCGCCCGGGAGATGGGGCCCGCCGTCCTCGCGGGTCTCCTGACCGGGATGGGCAAGGACGGGGCGGAGGGGCTGGCCGCCCTGCGCGCGGCCGGAGCGCAGACCCTGGCGCAGGACCGGGAGTCCAGCGTCATCTTCGGCATGCCCGGCGAAGCCGTGCGCCTGGATGCCGCCTGCCGGGTCGTGGCGCTCGCGGACATTCCCGGGGTGCTGTCCGCGTGGGCGAGGTCCGCAGAGCGACGAAGTTCCTGAGCGGTCGCCCGACCCGTACACCGGGGCGTGGGTCGATTCGCCCTTCCCGCCGGGATCTCCCGCGCCGCGTCCTCCGCGAGCGGAAATCTGGTACAGTGGAGGCGCCGGCGCCGGCGGCGCGCCGCGCGGAGACCGGCGGCGAACAACCCGGTCCGCCTTCCCTGGGCTCCCCCGTCGCCCAGGCCGCGACCTCCTTTCGCACAGGAGGATCTCCCGCCATGACGCCCGCCTCCGCCGCGCCGATCCTGCTCACCGGCGCCACCGGCTACGTGGGTGGGCGGCTGCTGGGCGCGCTCGTGGCGGGGGGACGGCGCGTTCGGTGTCTCACGAGGCGCCCGGAGGCCCTGCGGCCCCGCGTTTCCGCGGGAACGGAGGTCGTCGGCGGAGATGTGACCGATCCCCGATCCCTTGCGCCCGCCCTCGAGGGGGTCGGCGCGGCGTTCTACCTCGTCCACTCCATGGAGTCGCACGACGGTTTCGCCGCGCGGGATCGCCTCGCTGCCCGCGTCTTCGGGGAGGCCTGCCGCACCGCCGGTGTGCGGCGGATTGTCTACCTGGGAGGGCTCGGCCGCGGACCGGAACTCTCGGAACACCTCGCCAGCCGCCAGGAGGTCGGCGAGGTCTTGCGCGCCGCCGGCGTGCCGGTCGTGGAATTCCGGGCTTCGGTGATCCTGGGCGCCGGGAGCGCCTCCTTCGAATTGGTCCGCGCCCTGGTCGAAAAACTGCCCGTGATGGTGACGCCGCGTTGGGTCCGCACGCGGGCGCAGCCGATCGCCATCGACGACGTCGTGGACTATCTCCTCGAGGCGTTGGAGGTGGATCTTCCGGAGGGCGGGATCTTCGAGATCGGGGGCGCGGACTCGATTTCCTACGGGGGAATCATGCGTGCGTACGCCCGGGAGCGGGGCCTCCGGCGCATCCTGATCCCGGTGCCGGTGCTGACTCCGGGCCTGTCCAGCCTCTGGCTCGCGCTCGTGGCCACGCGTCACGCGCGCGTGGGGCGGGCGCTGATCGAGGGGGTCCGCAATGAGACGGTCGTCGTCGACCGTTCGGCGGAACGAGTGTTCCGGGTGCGTCCGCGCGGCGTCGAAGCGGCGTTGCGCGCGGCCATCGCCGAGTTGCCGCCGGAGCGGCCGGCCCTCCCCCCTGCCCGGGCGAAAGCGGCCGTTCTGGCCTCGATCCTGGCATGCCTCTCGATGCTGCCGCTCGGCCGATGGCTGATGGGGGATGCCGCCACCGACTGGTACCCGGGACTCGCCAAGCCGGCCTGGACCCCGCCCGCGCAAGTCTTCGGACCGGTGTGGTTCGTTCTCTATCTGCTCATGGGCATCGCCGCCGGCCGGATCCTGGTGCGGGACGGGTTTGCCGAGGCGCGGTTGTGCCTCGGTGTTTTCCTCCTGCAGCTGGGGCTGAGCGCCGCGTGGTCCGGAATCTTCTTCGGTTGTCGGGCCCCGGGGTGGGCCCTGGCCGAGATCGGCGTGTTGTGGGTCGCCGTGGCCGCGACGATTCTCCTCATGTCGGCGCGCAGCCGATGGGCAAGCCTGCTCATGGTGCCCTACCTCCTTTGGCTCACGCTTGCGGTGGCGCTCAACGCCTCGATCTGGTGGATGAACCGGGATTGAGCGGCCGGCGCGGGCGCCCCCCCGGGCGCGGTCCAGAATCCGCGCGACCGTGCCCGGCCCGCGGGCGGGAGCGAGCACGGAGATGGGATGGGGCGCGGCCCTTGACAGCCGGTCCCGGCTCGGATAGACTTTTCCGGCCCTGGGGGGGGCTTTCCGAATGGGGGGAGTTTCATGATCCACCCGGATCTGCTCGAGATCATGGCTTGCCCGTTGTGCAAGTCTCCGCTGGAGTTGCGGGAGCAGAAGCTGCATTGCAGGAATGCCGAATGCGGTTGTCGCTACGCGATCCAGGATGACATCCCGATCATGCTGATCGACGAAGCGGAACGCCCCTGTCCGGGGTGCGGAACGATCCGGGTCTGGGAAGCGGAGAAGGACACGCTCCGCTGCGAGAAGTGCGGGAAGTCCTACACGTACGCGCCCCCGGCCGGGTCCGCCATCGCGGATGCCGGTTCGCCGCGGGCGTGAGCGGGGGGACTGGAGCAACGCGTTGGCCACGGCGATCCTGTCCGACATCCACGCCAACCTCGAGGCGTTGCTTGCGGTCCGCGAGGATCTCCGCGGCGAGGGGATCGCGGACGCCGACGTCGTCAACCTGGGCGACATCATCGGATACGGCGCGGGGCCGCGCGAGTGCCTGAAGGAGTGCATGGGCTTCGGCCTCAATCTCCTGGGCAATCACGAGGAAGCGGTCCTGTTTTACCCGGAGGACCTGTCCCCCACGGCCCGGCGCGCGGCCAACTGGACCAAGGGCGAGCTGAACCACGCCCGCCATCCGCGCGAAGAGACCGAGGCGCTGTGGGACTTCATCGCCGGATTGGACCCGCGGGCGACGCGGGGGACGACCCTGTACATCCACGCGAGCCCGCGGCATCCGACGCGCGACTACGTGTTCCCCGCGGATGCGCAGGATGCGGAGAAGCGCCGGGAGATCTTCGCGGGGGTGTCCCGGTGGGGCTTCAACGGGCACACGCACGTTCCCGGCGTGCTGACGGAGAGCGGCCACTGGCTGAAGCCGGCCGACATCGAGTTCCGCTTCAAGCTGGGCCGCGAAAAGTGCCTGATCAACGTGGGTTCGGTGGGACAGCCGCGCGATTCCGACAGCCGCGCGAGCTACGTCATCGTCGATGGAGAAGAGGTCCGGTTCCGTCGCGTGCCCTATGACGTGCCGCGCGCGATGGAGCGGATTCGAAAGAGCGGTCTCCCCGCCAAGCTGGCCGAACGATTGAAGCTCGGCCGCTAGGGGAGGCAACGGAAGGCGGATTCACCCATGGAACAACAACGAATGGCGTTCGCGCTGTTCCTGGTCTTTCTGGTCTGGTTCGGCTGGATGATGATGCAGGCCGGCAATCGGCCGCGGCCGGGCAATGATCCGATGAACGGCAACGTGCCGGCGAACGTCCAGCCGCCGGGGAACGCGCCGTCCGGCAACGGCGGGATTCACCCCATGCCCGAGGGGGCCTTCGCGCATCCCGCCGTGGCGGAAGCGGCCTGGACGGTGAAGACGGAAAAGTACGAGATCACGTTCACGAACCGCGGCGCGGCGATACAAACGCTGGTGATTCGGGGCATCCTGGATCGCACGGGCGGCCGGCCGCTGGAGTACTTGCAGGACTTCCACCCCGAGCGCCTGAGCCTGTCGGCCTGGGACTCCGGGTTCGGCCGCTCGGCGGCCACGACGCCCTGGGAAGTGCTCGAGCCCCAGGGGGCCGAGTTGGCCCGCATGCGGTTCACCTATCCCAACGGACTGCAACTGACCAAGACCTTCACCGCGGATCCGAAACGCTACGGCCTCGGCATGCGGATCACCGCGCGCAACCTGGATCCCAAGACCGCGTTGTCGCACCAACTCGAGGTGCTCGGGGTCGGCGGGGTCGCCCACGACCGCGAAGACCAGGCGTACCACCTCGGGGTCTACGCCCGCAACATCGAGGAGTCGCGCTGGGAGATCACGGAGGATTTGACGGTCGATTCGGTGCGCAAGGCGGCCGGCACGACGATTCCGGGCAAGAAGGCGCATTGGGGTGGCTTGACCAGCAAGTATTTTGCCGCCGTCCTGGCGCCGCACCGGCGCGACCAGGTGGAGGCTTTTCGGTACGAGCTTCTGCTCGAGTCGAAGGTCCTGGCCGCGGCCAGGGAGAAGTTCCGGGCCGAGCACGGTCCGGAGGCGGAAATGCCCGCGGATGTGGAGCTCGCGGGGCCCGCGGCCGGAAACCTGTCGGCCACGGCGCGCCTGCGGTCCGAGGTGATCGAGCCGGGGATGGAAACGGCGAACGAGTTCACCATCTACGTGGGACCGAAGCGGGCCGACGCGCTGGATTCCTGGCGCAAGGAATTCGGCTTCGACCTCCTGCTCGGCTACGGCTGGTTCTCCGCGATCGCCAACCTCCTGCTGCTGATCCTGAACGGGTTCCATTCCATCTTCGGCAACTACGGCGTGGCCATCATCTGCCTGACCGTCCTGGTGAAGGTGTGCCTCTTCCCGCTCACGAAGAAGGCCCAGGTGTCGGCCTTCAAGATGCAGCAGTTGCAACCGAAGATGATGAAGTTGCGTGAGCAATTCGAGGAGGACAAGCAGAAGCTGAACCAGGAGATGCTGAAGATGTACAAGGAGCACGGCGTAAACCCGCTGGGCGGGTGTCTGCCGATGTTCTTCCAGATTCCGGTCTTCATCGGGCTTTACCGCGGTCTCGATCTCAGCTTCGACCTGCGGCAGCAGCCGTTCATGCTGTGGATCCAGGACCTGTCGAAGCCCGACCCGCTGGCGACGCTGCCGTTCAACATCCCGTTCCTGGGGACGAACGAATTCCACCTGCTGCCCATCCTCATGACGATCACGTGGTTCGTCCAGAGCGCGATGATGCCCAAGTCGCCGGATCCGCAGATGGCGGCGCAGCAGAAGATGTTCCTGTTCATGCCGATCGTCTTCGGATTCCTCATGTATCAGATGCCCGCCGGCCTGATCCTCTACTGGTTCACCAGCACCCTGCTGGCGATCGGCGAGCAGCGCTTCATCAAGACCCGCTACCTCAAGTAACGCGATGTCCGACACGATCGCGGCGTTGTCGACGCCCCCCGGGGCGGGCTTCACGGGTGTGCTGCGCGTGTCGGGTTCGTCGACCTGGCAGGTGGTAACCCCGGTGGTCGCGGCCGGGATGCCCCCTGCGCGGCCCCGGCGGCGTCGGGGGTTCGACGTCCGGCTGTCCGTGGATGCCGAAGGGCGCACCTGTCCCGCCTGCCTTTGGCTGCTGCCCGGCCCGCGCACGTACACCGGCGAGGACATGGCGGAGCTCCATCTCTGGGGCGCGCCGGCGCTGCTCGGTCAAGTACTCGAGCGGCTGTGCGCGGCGGGGGCGCGCCCGGCCGAGCCCGGGGAATTCACCCGGCGGGCGTTCCTGAACGGCAAGACGGACCTCGCGCGCGCCGAGGCGGTTCTGGAGTTGATCCACGCGCGCTCGGACCAGGCGCACCGCCTGGCCTTGAGGCAACGGGCCGGCAGCCTGTCCCGGACGGCCGCGGCGAGCCTGGACGGGCTGACCGAACTGGCGAGCCTGGTGGAGGCGGCACTCGATTTCAGCGACCAGGACATCGAGGTGGTTTCGCGGGAGGAGGTGCGCGCGGGGATCGGGCGCGCCCGGGCGGGGATCGAGGAGCTGGCGCGCCGGTCGATCGCGGCGGAGACTTGCGACGCCCTCCCCGTGGTCGTGCTCACCGGCCGGACCGGCGCGGGCAAGTCGAGTCTGTTCAATCGGATGGTGACCGGGGCCCGCGCGATCGTGAGCGGGATCCCGGGGACGACCCGCGACGCGCTGTCCGGGGTGGCGGAGCTGCCCGCGGGTGCGGCCGGGGACGGTGGACCCCGGCGGATCCGGCTGGTCGACACCGCCGGGTACCGGGCGGCCGGCGATGCGGTGGAGCGGGAGGCGATCGCGCGCCTGGACGGGGTGCGGGAGGAGGCCGCTTTGGTCGTCGTGGTGGTCGACCGCGAGGAAGGCCTTCAGGCGGACGACCGGCGGGTGCTTGCGTCCCTCGCGCCGGAGCGCGTGCTGCGCGTGTGGAGCAAGGCCGACCGGGCGCCGGCGGGTCACGCGGCGCCCGCCGGATGGCGGGACGTGTCCGCGCGCTCCGGGGCCGGCCTCGACGGGCTCGCGGAGGCGATTGCGTGCGCGCTCGGGGCGGGACCCGCGGGGGACGCGGGAGCGGACTACCTGCTGAACGCCCGCCAGCGGGACGTTTTGCGGCGCGCCGGCGCAGCGCTCGATCGCGCGGCGGCCGCCCTCGACGCGGATCTCGGGCTCGAATTCGTCGCCTACGACCTGCGCGGCGCGCTCGGCGCGTTCGGCGAGATCCTCGGTCGGGTGACGCCCGAGGATCTCCTGGACCGCATCTTCGCGCGATTCTGCATCGGCAAGTGACGACCCGGGGCAAAGGAGAGCGCGCGGATGGCGCGGCGGCGAGAACGGGGTTCCGGAGCCGACGACCGTAAGGACCGGCTCGTGCTTTCCCCGATTCGGATTCTCGAGGGGTCCGCCCGGGGCCGGCGACTGTACTCGGTTCCCCACCGTGAGGTTCGACCCGCGCTCGCGCGCGTCCGGAATTCGGTCTTCAACATCCTGCGCGGCTCCTTCGAGGGCCGGAGCGTGGCCGATGTCTATGCCGGGACGGGAGCCGTGGGATTCGAGGCGTTGTCCCGCGGCGCCGCCCGCTGCGCATTCGTCGAGCGGGCCGGCGACGCCCTCGCGGCGTTGCGACGGAATGCGGAGAAACTGGGACTCGCCGATCGCTCCGTCATCCTCGCGTGCGACGCCCTCCGGGCGGCCGCGACGCTCGCCCTCGAGGCGCCGGGGTGCGCGTGCGTTTTCGTGGATCCCCCGTATGCGCTCTGGGACGACGCCGGGGAGCGGCGTGCGCTGGCGCAGGCGGTGGAGGAACTGGCGGCTCGGGGCGTGCTCGCCCCGGACGGGCGGCTGGTCATGGAGCACCGGGTCGCCGACCTGGACGGCGGACCGTTCGGCGGGCTGGTATTGGCCGATCGGCGCGCCTATGGACAGACGGAGGTTTCGTTCTATCGGCGCGTGCGGACCGTGGCGGATGCGCCGGCGGGCGGCTAGCGGCGGATGCCCAACCGCAGGAAGAGAACGGGACGCGCGATGCGCCAGTAGTCGACGATCGGCACCATCTTCGTGTAGCCGATTTCCTTGGTGTGGTAGACCTTCGTGACCGGCGCCTCGACCACGCGGTAACCGCACCGGATCGCCTGATAGAAGAGGTACGGCTCCAGTTCGTACCGATCCAGCCAGTCCTGGCCCAGCTGGATGCGGGGATCTTCGAGCAGTCGGGTCGAGAAGGCGCGGTAGCCGTTGGTTCCGTCGGTGGCCGGGAATCCCGTCATCAGTCCGAAGTACCGGGAGTACATCCAGGTCGTCACGCGCCGGAACAGGGGCATCTGAACCGCGCGCAGCGCCCCGCCGAGGCGACGGGACCCCTGCACGAAGTCGGCCGTGCCCGCGTAGATCGGGCCGACCACGCCGTCCATCTCGGCGTGAAGGTCCTGGTTGTCCCCGCCCATGACCACCAGAACCTCGTAGCCGCGGGACCGGCCGTAGTCAAAGCCGGCGCGCAGGGCGGCCCCGACGCCGCGATTGCGCTCCTGGACGATCACCGTCGCGCCTGCGGCGCGCGCCTCCTCGGGAGACCCGTCGGTCGACCCGTCGTCGACCACCACCACCTCGTCGATGATTTCCTTGCGGGCGCCGCGGATGGTGGTGCCGATCTTCCCCTTCTCGTTGTAGCAGGGAAGGACCAGCAACGTGCGCGGCTTGGCGCCCGGGGCTCGCGCCGTGCCTTCCGCCATCGCCCCATCTCCGCATTGCGTGCCGCGCCCTCGTCGGGCGCGGCGCCGATTCACATCAGGCTCGCGAGATCGACACCGGCGCTCCACCCCGGTCGATCGAAAGGTTGGCCGCTTCCGCGGCGCGGACGACGCCGATCGCCGTCGTGCCGCCGCTGATCGGCTCGGCGCGGTTGCGGATGCACTCGAGGAAGTGCAGCGCCTCCGCCTTGAGCGGCTCCATGGAGGGGACCTTCGGAATCAGGATGTCCCCGTCGCGCAGGACGTGCTGGAATTCCCCGTAGGTCTCGTACCGACGCTCCGCCGACACTCCCTTGTCGTAGATCCGCAGCGGCTCGATGGGGGAAAGGTCGTTCCACACCGCCATCTTGCGGTCCCCCACCACGGTGATTTCGCGCACCTTCTTGGGGTCGATCCAGCTGACGTGGGCTCCGGCCAGGACGTCGTTCGGGTACTCGAAGGAGAGCAGGGCCACATCTTCGAGGCCTTCCTGGAGATAGCGCTTGCCGCGCGCGGAGACCGCCAGCGGTTCGGACCCGAGCAGCCAGTTGAAGATCGACACGTCGTGCGTGGCGAGATCCCAGACGACGTTCACATCCCGGCGGATCGGGCCCAGGTTCGTGCGCGTGGCGTGGAACGTGTACGGGCGCCCGAGCAGCCCGGCCGACAGCAGTTCGCGCAGCTTGCGGATTCCCGGATTGAACAGGAAGATGTGCCCGACCATCAGGACGCGCTTGTTCCTGCGGGCGAGGCGGTCGAGTTCCAACGCCTCCTCGGAGCGCGTGCAGAGCGGCTTCTCGCAGAAGACGTCCTTGCCGGCGCGCAGGGCGGCGCGCACGTGGTCGGCGTGGCTTTCCGTCGGAGTCGCGATCACGACCGCATCGACGCGGGAATCGCGGAAGGCCGCCTCGGGTTCGCCGGCGGTGCGCATCTTGGGGTAGCGCTCGCGCACGCGCGCCAGGCTATCGGCGCCGGGATCGACGCAGAGGACGACGCGACTGTCGCGCAATTCGGAAAACACGCGAACATGGTTGCGCCCCCACTCCCCGCAGCCGAGAATCGCGATCCGGATCGGCATGCCGACGCGCTCCTAGCGACGCGCCCCCGCGGCGGCGACGGATTCGGCGACCCGGGCGACGCGCGCGGCGTCCAGTCCGGGGAACATGGGCAGCGACAGGACCGTCTCGGCCGCCTCCTCACTGACCGGAAAGTCCCCGCGCTTCCAGCCGCGGTCGGCGAACGCTTCCTGGAGGTGGATGGGGACCGGATAGTGGATTCCGGTGTCGATGTGCGAGGCCTTGAGGTGGGCCATCAGCGCCTCGCGATCGCGCGTGCGCACGACATAGAGATGGAACACGTGGGTGCGCTCCGGGAGCGTGCGGGGCGTCTCGACCTCCGCGCCGGCGAGCGCGCGGGCGTATTCGGCCGCCGCCTGCCGCCGCTCTTCATTCTTGCGCGCGAGGTGCGGGAGCTTGAGGCGCAGGACGGCCGCCTGGATCTCGTCCAGCCGGGAGTTGAACCCCTGGCAGGAGTGGTAGTACTTGGCCCGCTGGCCGACATTGCGAATCCGCCGGCAGCGCTCCGCGAGCGCCGCATCCTGCGTCACGATCGCCCCGCCGTCGCCGATCGCGCCCAGGTTCTTCGAGGGGTAGAAGCTGAAACAGCCCAGGTCCCCGAGGCCCCCCGTCGGGCGCCCGCGATAGGTCGCCCCGTGCGCCTGGCAGGCGTCCTCGATGACGCGCACCCCCTTGGCGCGCGCCAGCGCCAGCAACTCGTCCATGTCCGCGGGCTGCCCGTAGAGATGCACCGGCAGGATCGCCCGCGTGCGCGGCGTGATCGCGCGCGCGGTCTTCTCCACGTCGATCAGATGGTCCCGCGTGGCGTCGACCAGCACCGGCGTCGCGCCCGTCGAGGTCACCGCGTAGGCCGTGGCGATGAACGTGTTGGCCGGCAGGATCACTTCGTCTCCGGGCCCCACCCCGCAGGCCAAGAGTGCCACCCGGAGCGCATCCAGCCCGGAGGCCGTCCCGATCCCGTGCTCCGCCCCGCACGCGCGGGCGAACTCCCGCTCGAACGCCTCCGTCTCCGGGCCCAGGATGTACCGGCCCTCGCGCAGGACGCGCGCCAGCGCCTCGTCGAGCGCCGGCTGGAGCGCGGCATGCTCGGTGGCCAGATCGACGAACGGGATCTTCATGGACGGGACTTCCTTCCCTCGAGTTCAACGAAACGAAACCGCACCAGCGTCCACAACGCCGGCAGGCCGTCCTTCCAGGTGATCTTCTTCCCCTCCGCCTTGGTCCGGCCGTGATAGGAAACCGGGACCTCCCAGAGCCGGAACCCGAGCCGGCAGACCTTGGCGGTGATTTCCGGTTCGATCCCGAACCGGTTCGATTTCAGGTCCAGGGAAGCCGCAACCTCCCGGGTGAAGGCCTTGTAGCAGGTCTCCATGTCCGTCAGGCGCACGTTGTAGAGGACGTTGGTGACCCAGGTCAGGCCCTGGTTGATGCACCAGTGAGCCAGCCGGTGCACACGGCCCACCCCGCTCACGTAGCGGGAGCCGAACACGACGTCCGCCTTGCCTTCGATCAGCGGATCGAGCAACCGGGGAAAGTCGCGCGGGGAGTACTCCAGGTCGGCATCCTGGATCACCACGAAGTCGCCGCTGGCATGGCTCAGCGCCGTGCGCACCGCGGCGCCCTTCCCCTGGTTGGGGTCGTGGAAGAAGGTCTTGATGTCGTGACCCGGAAACCGTTCGGGGAGCGTGCGGACCAGGTCGCGAGTGCCGTCCCGGGAGCAGTCGTCGACGACGATCAGTTCCCGCGCCAGCCCGAGGTCGACCTCGAGGACCCGCCGGATGATCAGATCGAGCGTCTGGCGCTCGTTGTAGACGGGCATGAGAATCGAAAGTTTCACGCCCACCCCCGCGGGTCTCGCGAATGGATCCAACCGCAATTCGAGGCCGGGCTTATAGCAGAAATTTTGCTTGTATTCAAGGTCCGCGGCCCTATAATTTCTGACCTTCCCGGGCGCGCTGCCGCCCGCCCCGTGCGCGGGTTTTGTCCCCCTGTCCCGCAGGTGTGTGTGATGGTCCTCGCCCGCCGTCTCCTCCCCGTCCTCCTGGTTCTGGCCGGTCTCTCCGGCCTGGCCGGCTGCGAGTCGGTGAAGAAAGTGACCTCGGTCTTTTCGTCCGACGTCGCCGATCCCCCACCCAGCCCGTATCCGCGCGACCTCCAATTCGACGACATCCCGGTCCCGCAGGGGATGGAGCATGTGCGCGCGAAATCCTTCGCCTACCAGCACGGCCCCACCCGCTCGGCGAATCTCGTCTATGTCGGCGACGTCAGCGCCGAGGACGTGGCCGACTTCTATCGCAACGAGATGCCCCGCTACGAGTGGGAACTCGGCATGGTGCTCGGCAGCCGGTACGACCGCACGTTGAAGCTCACCAAAGGCGTCGAGATGTGTGAAATCTCGGTACGCCTGATCCAGACCCGGACCCATCTCTCGATTCGCGTAGGCCACAAGTGATGACCACCGACGATCATTCGACCGACACTGGTCCTCAGCGCAAGACCAACGCCCCCGCCGGCCAGGTGGAGGGGATGGAACACGGCTTCGAGCAGGCGCTTGCCTGTTACGACGAGAAGATCAAGCCGTACGGAAACGTGATCCTCGCCGTGATCGGCGGCATCGCGGTCGTTCTCCTCGCGGCCTGGTACTTCAACACCCAGTCGAAGGTGCGCCAGAGCGAAGCCTTCGTTCGTCTGATCGACGCCAAGGACGCGAGCGAGGTGATCGCGCTGGAATCGCGCTATGCCGACACCCCCGCGCACCCCTACTACCTCTTCGAGGCCGGCACGCGGCTGCAGGAAGAGGCGGGGCACGATCCGGTCAAGCTGAAGCAGGCCTTGCGTTTCTTCCAGACCCTCCAGCAACGCTACCCGGGCCAATTCGCGGCCGAGCTCGTGCGCGCGCGCGCCCAGGAGATCGAAAGCGATCTGAAGTGGATCGAGGACGAACTGGCCAAGGAGCTCGCCGCGCTGGATGCGCGCCGTCGCGAGGCGGAGGAGCAGGCCAAGACGGGCTCCTCCGGCGCGGAAGACGGCAAGAAGAAGGACGACTCCGGACAGGACGGCGGGTCGAAGGACGAGCCGAAGAAGGACGAGTCCGGCGGCCAGGAACCGCCCAAGGACACGCCGCCGAAGGACGAGGGGAAGCAGGAATAGCCGTCCCGCCGGCGCGCCGTGCCGGGGCGTCTGGCCCGGATTGTTCATGAAGCCGCGCCGGCGGCTCCATGAAGAATCCGCCCGCGGGCTGGGCGAGGTCGTCCCGCTCCGTCGGGTTCGCGAACGGCGAACCGGATCCGGGCTAGGCGCCCCGGCCGCGGATTTCGGCCGTCCGCTGCGCGGCCCGCGCCAGCCCCTCTTCGCGAGAGCGGATTTCACCGTCGAGCTGGGCGTCCTCCAGCTCCGTGAGGAGCCTGCCCACCTCCGGCCCCCCGGACAGACCGAGCGCAAGCAGGTCGTTGCCGGTGACGAACGGCGCGGGGGAGAGATCTTCGGCCGTCCAGGCCTGCAGCTGGGCGACGATCCGGGCATGCGTCTCCAGGCCGCGACCGCGGGCCAGTCGCCGCGCGCGATCGAGGTCGAGGAGCGCGGGAAAGAGGGGCGAGCGGGCGAGCCGCTTGAAGGCGCAGGGGCGGAGGTCCGGCAACGGCTCGACGTCGTCCCGGCGGCGCACCAGCCAGAGCAGGGCTTCCCGCTCCTGGCGCGAGAGTTTCAGGCGTTCCGCCGCCGCGGCGGCAATCGCGCTGGAACGCGCGGCGTGACCGGGGCGGTCGGGATCGGCGCCGGTCTCCCCCAGCAGCGCCGCCAGCCCCGGGACCAGGGCGCACGGGGCAAGCACCTCCAAGGCGCCGGCCGCCTCCTCGAAGGCCGGCGCCGCCCCCCACCTGGCGGGCGGCCGCCGCGGCCAGCTCCGGAAGCCAGACGGAAAGCAACCCGGTTTCGCGCAACACCCGGACGCCGCGCGCCGCGCGCGGGGTGGCGAAGATACGCTCGATTTCGTGGCGCATCCGCTCCCCCGAAACCCCGGCGATTCGCGCCGCGAGCTCCCGGATCGCGGCCAGCGTCCCCGCTTCAATCTCGAAATCGAGCCGGCACGCGAACCGGATCGCCCGCACCATGCGGAGATGGTCCTCCCTGAACCGCTCGCGCGGCTCCCCGATCGCGCGAATCAGCCGCCGCTCCAGATCCGCCCGCCCGCCGACCAGGTCGATCACCTCGCCGGATTCGGGATCGTACATCATCCCGTTGACCGTGAAATCGCGCCGCATCACGTCGCTGCGCAGGTCGGCGTAGGTGACCGACTCCGGGCGGCGCCCGTCCACGTAGCAGCCGTCGGCGCGGAAGGTGGCCACCTCGACCTGGGAGTCGCCCTGGCGGACCAGGATCACCCCGAAGGCTTTGCCGACCGGGATGGTCCGGCGGAACAGGCGGGTGACCTGTTCGGGGGTCGCATTGGTCGCGACGTCGTGATCCTCCGCCGGTACCCCCATCAGGTGGTCGCGTACGCACCCGCCGGCGAAAAAGGCCTCGAACCCCGCGGCGCGCAGCCGCCGGAGCACTTCCCGGGCATCGGACTCGGAGTTTCTCGGCATGGCCGGCCCATTGTAGCATGCCGGACCGGCCGGAGCATTGACTTGGGCTCCCCCTCGGCTATCATGGAGCGGGTAGAGACAGGGGGAGTTCCTCCCGAAGGAGAGCGTTCATGCACCGTCCGAAACGGGTGCTCGCGTGGGGCCTGATTCTTGCGGCCGTCGCGGGTTGCGTCAACCTCAACGTTTACGTCTATTTCGACGAGAAGAAACTGCAGGATGCGGCGGACCGATTCGTCCTCGATGTGCGCAAGGACGTTCTTACGAACCCGGAGGGCGCACCGTCGACCCCCAAGCCCGCGGAGGCGGAGCCGAAGAAGAGTTCCCTCTTGCGCTGGGAGGATGGCGGGCGTGTGCTCGCCGTGCTCGCCACGGCGCTCGTGCCGGCGGCGGAGGCCGACGCGCAGGACGAGAAGTACGTCAACACGGATACGCCCTCGATCCGCAAGATCAAGGAGCGGATGACCGAGCGGATGCGCAAGTCGGCGCGGTACTACGATGCGGGCAATCTCGGGGAGACCAACCAGGGCGGCCTGGACCTTCGCTCCAGCGACGGAATGTCGGTCAAGGACAAGGGCGAAGTCCGAGCCCTGGTGCGGGACGAGAATGCCGACCGGGACGAGTTGTACCGGGAGGTGGCCTCGGCCAACGGTGCTCCGGAGTCCGAAATGGCGAAGATCCGCCGGGCCTTCGCCACCGCGTTCCGCAAGCGCACGAACCAGGGATGGTGGATCCAGACCGACGAGGGAAACTGGGTCCAGCGGGGCGCCGACGGAGATCCGTACCGATAGCCGGATGGTTTCCGGGCGCCGCAGCACCGGATTCGTGATGAATCCGCCCGCCGGCCGGTCGACTGCATGTGGGCAGCCAGGCCGGCGGCGCGACCGGCGAATCCGTTCGTGAGTCGTCCAGGCCGATCAGCGGTCCCGGAAGGCGTGGAAGAGCATCCACTCCACGCCGAGGGCCAAGAGGGCCCAGAGGGCGAGGCGAACCCAGGGCGGGTTCACCTCGCCGGACGCGCCGGGGCCGGACGCGGGGGTCGGCGGTCGCGGAGCGACGGCCGTGGCGCGAACATCGATTTCCCCCGGGTCGAACAGGCTCACGCCGAAGGCCCCGCGCGCGCCGTCCACTTCGGCCGCGTACCATCCCGGCGCGAGGGTCGTTCGGGGGATCAGGGTGCGTCCGGCCAGGGTGGCGGGGATCCCGGGCGCGTCCGCGCCCGTCGGCCGAAGCAGGGTCGACCGCGCCACCAGGTCCGAACGGCCCATCCGGATCGGTTCCCCGCACCGGAAGCCCGGCGGGAACAGCCACGCCTGCTCCCCCGCAAACCACGCAAAGACGTTCTTGAGCAGCAGCGGGTAGGCGACCAGCACGGGCAGGTTGGAGTCTTCGAGGCGGAACCCGAACCAGACGAAGGAGCGTCCCGCCGACGACCCGAGGACGCCGAGGGCGCCCTCGGTGCCTTCGAGCAGGACCTGGTCGGCCCGCGCGGGGAGGGCGCGCCGGGAGCGGGCGACCTGAAGGTGCTCCAGCGGGGCGTGGCGCAGGAGGAGGTGGTCGGCCGCCCACCGGGCCACCGTCGGCGTGTCGGCGACCGGTCCGGTTCGCAGCGGGGTCGAGCCGCCGCCGCAGCCGAAGAACAGATAGTTGCCGGGGGGCAGATCCCCGGGCGGGTCCACTCCGTCGAAGATGACGACGCCGGCGCCGTCGCGCGGCAGTCGATCCGGGCGGAATTCGGCCGGCGATACCGTCCCGCTCCGCTCCGCGTCCAGATGCTCGTGGAGGGCGGCGAGTGCGGGCGTGAGGAAAGAAGCGCCGCGGTCTCCCGTGACCAGGCGGACCCACGGCCGCGCGAGCGGGGCGAGGGCCAGGCAGGCGCGGTCGTCGAGGGGGTGCCCGTCCGCGGGGTCGAGGCGCGCCTCGAGGAGGCCGACCTCGTAGGTCGGGACCGGCACGGTGACGGAGGCGGGCTGACCCGGCTCCAGGGCGGCCGTGCCGCGCGCGAGGACGCGGCCCGACAGGGACACCGTCCAGGTCCGTTCCGCGGGCGCGGGGCCGGCGAGCAGGAACTCGAGATGGAGTTCCGCCTGGGGATCGCCCCAGGCGCGGTCCAGGGTGGCGGAGACGATGCCGGCGTTGGCGGCGCTTCCGCCGAACCGGATGAAGTGGCGTCGCGGGTCACGCAGGAACTCCTCGAGGCCGGCGAGGCCGGCGCCGTCGGAGAGCACGACGACCCGGAAGGTGGTGGCGTCGGGGTGCGGCGCGAGGGCGCGGTCGAGCGCGCGCAGGCGGGCAGGTCCCGGACGCCAGTCGAGCGCGGCGATGCGGGCGGGAAGGTCGGAGGACGCGGCGGGGAGCGGACCCTGGACGATGGGGTCGGAGCCGGCGCTGACGATCGTGACCCAGCTGCCGGCGGGGAGCCGCGCGGCCAGGTCCGCGACGGTCGCGCGGGCGGCCTCGAGTCGGGAGCGGGCGGGGCCCGCGGTTCCTCCGCCTTCGACCCCGTCCATGGCCAGCATGCTGGGCGACACGTCCACGACGAAGGCCCAATGTTCCGCGGTGGGTCCGCGCGCCGGCTGTCCGGGCGCGGCGGCCCCCGCGACCAGCAGGCCGAGCAGGGCCAGGTTGGCGAGCAGGAGCAGCCACTCCCGCAGGCGCCGGTGGCCGGGCGGCCGCCCTTCCGGTCCCAGCGCCTCGCGCCAGATCGCCAGCGAGGGCACCGTCATCGGCCGCGACCGGCCGCGATACAGGAAGGCGAAGGCGATCGGGAGGGCGAGGAGAAGAGCCCACAGGGCTTCCGGGTGCATCATCGTCTGGCCCTACCGACTCCCCTTCGCGCGGATGAGTCCGCCCGATCGGAGCAACTCCACCACCGCCCGTTCCAGCGAGGTCGTGCTGAGCAGGCGGGCATACCCGACTTCGCTCTTCAGGCAGAAGCGTTCCACGCGCTCCAGGTGCCGGGTCATCGCCTGACCGTAGCGGGCGAGGAGCGCGGCGTCCACGGTGAGGGTTTCGCGATCCCCGCTCTCGGCGTCATGGAAGGCGATTCGCCCCTGCGCCTCCGGATTCACCTCCAGCGGATCGACCACGTGGATCGCGAACGGGCGAAGGTGGCGCGAGCGCAGGTGCAGGAGGGCGCGTTCGAGGCCTTCGCGGTCGTAGAAGTCCGAAATCACCACGGCGATCGTGCGGCCGCGAAACTCCGGCAGGGCGCCCGCGAACGCCTGCACGAGGGAGGTTTCCCCGCCTGCCGAAGTCCCCTGCAGGGCGCGCAGGAGATCGAAGATGCGGCGCTTGCCGCGCATCTTGACCTGCAGCGGCGCGAGGGTGCGATCGAATGCCACCACGCTGGCGGCGTCGTAGTGCGAAAGCCCGATGTAGGCCAGGACCGCAGCGAGCCGGCGCGCGAAGTCGAACTTGCAGGCGCGACCGTAGTCCATCGAGCGACTGCGGTCGAGCAGCAGGAGCAGGTGGACGTTCTCCTCCGCCACGTACTCCTTCACGAACAGATTCCCGGAGCGCGCGTAGACGTTCCAATCGACGTAGCGCAGGTCATCGCCGGGGGCGTAGGCGCGGTGGTCGGAGAACTCGATGGTGCCGCCCCGCCGCAGGGCGCGATGCTCCGCGCGTTCCTGTCCGGCCAGGACCTGGCGCGCCACCAGGCTCAGGTACTCCAGCGTGCGGACGAATTCCGGTCCGAACGGGTCCGTCCCGTCCGGCGCGGGCTGTCCCATGGGGAGCCTCCCAAACACCAAGGCACGGAGCGGGGAGTCCGCTCCGTGCCTTGGCGCCGCGCGGGGGTCCGCCGCCCGGGGCGGCGAACGCGCGGATCATTCGAACATCCGGACCGCGGCCTCCATCGTGTCCGCGAAGGAGAAGATCTGGGACAGTCCCAGCAGGTCGAAGACCTCCTTCACGTTCGTCGACGGTCGCATGAGGATGATGTTGCCGCTGTTCTCCTGCGCGCGGCTGATCGCGCCGATGAAGACGCCCGCGCCGGCGCTGCTGATGTAGTCGAGCTTGGACAGATCCACAACCAGCCGGAACGTTCCCGACTCGAACAGGTTGTCGATCAACCGTTCCATTTCTTCGAAGGTGTGGGCATCAAGGAAGCCGCTCACCTGGATGTAGTGGATCCCGTTCTGGAGCTTCTGGGTGTGGATTGAAAACTCCGGCATGTGCCACCACTCCTTCTATGGAACGGCCCGCGGGTCGCGCGGGACCGGCGCTCACTTCTTGGTGACGTACTTGACCAGGATGAGTTCGTTCTGGACGCCCTCTTTGAAGATGTACTTCACTTCGTCCATGATCTGCCGCATCAGGAACACGCCCAGCCCCTTCTTCCGGCCTTGCCGGACGTGGTCAAGGATGTCGACCGGCTTGATGGCGCTCGGATCGAACTGGCGACCCTGGTCCCGGATGATGACGGTGAAGCGCTCGGAGTCGAACGAGATTTCCATCTCGATCGTCCCCTCGACGTGCTCTTCGTACCCGTGTTCGATGATGTTCGAGACCGCTTCGTCGATGGCGAGGATGATCTTGTTCTCGACCTCCGGTGCGAGCGGGCTCGACCGGATCATTCTCGACGTGAACTCCCGAACGAGGCCGCAGAAGCGCGTGTCGTTCGAGATCACCAGTCGGTCTCGGGTGACGCCCTCGGACATTCCTCTTTCTCCAGCCGATTGGGGGTCGGGAGACGGCGGCGAAGTCATGCGCTCAGGCCGGCAGCAACCGCACGGTCACGAGCGTAATGTCGTCGTGCTGCGGTCCGTTCGATTGATGCTTGTCGAGCGCATCCACCACCGAGGTGATGAACTCGTTGGAGGTCTTCGGCGCCAGGGTCTTGTTCATGTCGTAGAACTTGTCGTCGCCGAATTCCTCGTTGGCCGGGCTCATCGACTCGACCACGCCGTCCGTGTACGAACAAATCCGGTCCCCCGGGAACAGTTGCACGCGTTGCTCCTTGATCGTGCGCTCGAAAATCGGCCCCTTGTCGAACCCGAGGGCGATCCCGTTGGGATTGACCAGCTCGAAGTTCTTCGTGGAGGCGCGCACGATGATCAGCGGGTTATGCCCCGCGCTCGACACCAGGAGCGTGCGGTTGCGCACGTTCAGGATCATGTACATGGCGGTTACGAACATGCCGCGGCGGATGTCGCGCGCAAGGATGCGGTTGGTCTTGACCAGGGTGTCGGCCGTGGACAGGTTGCGTTCGGCTTCCATGCGCAGGAGGCTGCGGGCCATGGTCATGACCATCGAGCCCGGGATTCCCTTTCCGGAAACGTCGGCAACGACGATTCCGAGGTTCTCCTGGTCGATCTGAACGAAGTCGTAGTAGTCGCCGCCGACCTCCTTCGAGGGGCGGTAGAACGCGCCGATGTCGAATCCCGGAAATCGCGGGATGCGCTTGGGCAACAGGTTCGATTGGATCTCGGTGGCGATGTTGAGCTCGTGCTCGAGCGCCTTGGTTTCCAGTTCGGCCTTGTGGGCCGCTTTCAGGCTCCCGGTCATGGCATTGAAGGCCCGCGCCAGCAGTCCGATCTCGTCGCCGGAGTGGGCGTGCGTCTTGTGGTCGAGGTCGCCCTGCGAGACCGCATGGATGTCGCGCAAGAGGATCTTCACGGGGCGCACGATCGTCGAGGCCATGAAGAAGCCGATCCCCGCCCCGACGGCCAGGGCGATCACGAACGGGATGACGAACGCGTTGGACAGCCGGCTTTGCACCTGTTCGATGCGTTCCGCCGACAGGATGAGCAGGACCTCCCCGCTCACGTTGCCCTCGTTGCTGCGGATCGGGTAGCGGAACGAGCGCGCGAGCGAGGAACGGCTGCCCAGGCTGTACCGTCCTTCGGTGATCTCGGGCTTGCCGTCGCCTTCGCGCTGGATCGTGTGGGTGCCCGACAGCGAGATCTGTCCTCCGCCGCCGTGCGAGGAGATGGCCTGGAAGCCCTGCTTGCTGGCGTCGAAGAGGACGAGATCGAGGACCGCCGGCACCGCCACCTGGGTCTTTTCCGCCAGATCCTTGTTGCCGAGTCGTTGAAACGGGTTCGGCAGGCTGACCAGCGTCTTCACGACCTCGGTGGCCTTGTTCGCCTCCTCCTGCAGTTCCGTGAGCGCCTTGTCGAGCTTATCCTTGGCCTCCTTGGGGAGCTCGACGTCCTTCACCTTGGTGAGCTTCTGGCGAATCGCCGCGAGCGTGTCGTTGATCGGCTTGATGCTGGTGCGCTCGACGATTTCCTTCCACGCGGAAACGTCGATGGCGGCGAGCACCTTGACCATGCGGATGCCCGCCTCGTTGATTTCCTCGTCGACCTCCTTCGCCGCGCCCTTGAAGGCGGCGACGGTCAGCGTGGCCGACGCGATCACGACGGCCAGAACGGTGGCCAGCGCGACCTTCACGGCCAGAGACATGCCCGAGAGGCGGTAGCTCACTTCGGCGGGCGGCGCCTCCGCCGGGCGGCGTCCGGACGCGCGCTCTTCGCCCTGACCCTCCGACTCCTGCTCTTCGACCTCTTCCCGGTTCACCACCCGGGAGGAGCCGCGGGGGCGTCCGGCGGGAGGCTTGGCCGGACCCTTGGGGGCGATGATGCTGCTCTTGCCCTTGCGTGGCGGTCTGTCCATGGGAACCCCGGAACTTGTTCCTCATCGGGTCGCGTCCGCGACGGCGTCGCAGTACGCGGGCCTCACCTTCAGGCCTGAACCACGCGATTGCGCCCGGCTTCTTTCGCCCGGTACAGCGCCCGATCGGCCGCCGCCACCAGGGAGCGCGTGTCCCGCGCATCCCCCGGGTAGGCCGCGACCCCGAAGCTCGCCGATACCGAGATCGGTCCCTTGGGGGTATCGATCGTCAGGGACCCGATCTTCTTCCGCAGCCGCTCCGCGAGGTTATACCCCTCCTCCTTCTTCGTCTCCGGCGCGACCAGGGCGAATTCCTCGCCGCCGTAGCGCGCGATCACGTCGCTCTTCCGGATCCCGTCCTTCAGCGCGGCCGCAATCGCCCGCAGCGCCGCATCCCCGACCGGATGCCCATAGTTGTCGTTGATCTTCTTGAAATGGTCGATGTCCGCCAGAATCAGCGAGACCACCCGAATCTCATCCCCCGGTTGCTGGCGCGTATACCGGTCCGCCCGCGCCACCTCCATGACCAGATGCATGTCGAAATGCCCGCGGCTGTAGACCTGCGTCAGCGCGTCCACGATCGATCGGCGGTGCAGCTGGGCATTGTGAAACGAGATCGCGATCATGTCGGCGAGGAGCCCCATGAAGTTGAGCTCACTCTCCGAATAGGGCAGCTTCACGATCCGGCGCCCAAGCGCCAGCAGCCCCTTGAGATCGACCCCGGCCTGATCATCCCGCCGGATCAACGGAACGCACAGCTCGACCTCATTGGCCCGGAGAAACTCGATTTCCGGGAAGTCCCACTCCTTTGCGTCCAACTGCCGGAGAAAGAACGGTCGCGCGGTTTGACAGACGCGCTGACCGAACGAGCCCTTGGCGTCGAACTCGAATCCGGGTTGTCCCGGGCGGGGCGGGTTGAGAACGATTCGGGAGCTCTCGAGCTCCGACTGACGCAGCAGGAACACCTTGCTGACAGCGAATTTCCCGCGCGTGGTGCTGACGATGTAGCCGATATAACTCTCCATCCCGTGAGAGTCAAGGGATTTGGCGTTGATCTGGTTGGCGATCTCCATCACCGTGGTGAAATCCAGTTCCTGCTTCTTGATCGAACGCGTCAGGCCTTCCCGATCCTTGCGAAACGCCCCGATCCAAGCGAGCAGACCGTCCAACTCTTCGTCCCACTTGCCGTTGCAGCGCGCCTCGAGGATTCGGCGCACTTCGTCGGTGGTGTACTCGCGGATCGTCTCGCCCATCGGTCGGCTCCCGCTCGTGCGCGGCACGGAATCGGCGACTCCCCCGCGTCCCGCCGCTCCCGGCCGGGCGCGTGTCGCCGGCGCGCCTCCGAATCAAATCCAAACGAGGCAGATCAGGCGGACCACCAGGCCCGCCAGGAGGCCGGCCGCCAGATCGTCGATCACGATCCCCCAGCCCCGAGGAAGTTGTTGCAAACGATTCACCGGAAAAGGTTTCAGGATGTCGGCCAGACGAAAGAGCCCGAAACACAGGCCCAACGTCAGCCACCCGTGCCGATCTCCGCACAGCGCGGCCGCCGCGAAGTAGCCGGCGACCTCGTCGAGAACGAACTCCTGAGGGTCCTTGCGACCGAAGTGGCGCTCGGCCCACCCGCCCAGGGCGATCCCGAGTCCCGCCGTTCCGATGGCCAGCAGGGTACGTACCCCGGTGGTGCTTCCGCTGTTCACCAGGAGACTCGCGTCGAGCAAGGCCGCCGCCAGCGTGCCCGCGGTGCCCGGCGCCCGCGGCACCAGACCGGCGTAGCCGACCGTGACGAGGCACCGCGCGATCCGGTCTGCGACCGACACCACCCCCTACCCCTTTGCGGTCGCCGTGGCCGCAGCCAACAGGGCGGTCCGCCCTTCGATGACATACACGACCCCCGACGCCACCGTCGAGAGTACCGTGAGGTAGAACAGGGCGATCAGCATGCTCTCCGCCCACGCCATTCCGCGGAGATGCCCGAGGAACAGGAGCGCGCAGCCGATGCAGATGCACTGGAGCACCATCTTCTGTTTGCCCCAGAAGGTTGCGCCGAACGCGACTCCCTTTGACTCGATCAGGCCGCGGAGGCTGTTCACCAGGAACTCGCGGGCGATGATGACGAGGACCATCCAGGGGGGCATGAGGCGCGCGAGGTCTTCCTGGCCGAGGAAGAGGACGAAGGCCCCGCAGACGACGATCTTGTCCACGAATGGGTCGGTCACCCGGCCAAAATCCGTGACTATGTTGTACTTGCGCGCGATGTACCCGTCCACCCAGTCCGTGGCGGCGGCCGTGACGAACAGGGCGAGCGCGAGATCGATGCCCCAGGGGTAGATCTCGCGTTGCCTCGCCTGGGGGATGGCGAAGACCTCGAAGATGATGAAATAGAGCACGGCGATGAAGAATCGGCTGACCGTGATCTTGTTCGCCAGGTTCATTCGGCCGTCCCGTCCACGACGCCGGTGTGGATGAAGGGGATCGTCCCTACATATAGCACGGGCCTTGGGAAGGGTCAATCACGGTTTGGGGCTGGAGCGACGCGGTGGCGGGGGCGCCGGGTCGGGCGGGTGCCGGCGCACGCACGGAGCCGGGAGGGACGGAGGACGCGGGCGGAGGCGAAGGTCAGGGATCTCGTGCGCGCGGTCGAATCAGGGTTCGTAGGCCTGCGCGAGCGTGTGGCCGGGGTAGTAGAAGCCGAGGATCTGGTCGGCCCCGCGTCCCGCGCGCGCCAGCGCGACGGTGCCCTCCTGGCACAGGCCGACGCCGTGACCCCAGCCCTGGCCTTCGAAGCGGAAGGCGGCGTCGTCGCGGACGACGCGGAAGCGGGTGCTGCGGATCGTCTGATCCCCGGCGAGCAGGCGAAAGTCGGTGGCGCCGATGCGCAGGGAACCGGCCTTGGGCGGGGCGGCGAAGTCGAGCACGAGCTTTCCGATCCGACCGCCGCCGGTCGCTTCCCCGGGGACGATGGTCTGGATGGGACCGAGGGTGTAGCCTGCGGCGTTGAGGCGACTGCGGATTCGCCACTCGGGAAGGGTGGCGATCCAGTTGTAGCGGGCGGCGCCGCGGCACCCCTCGCACGAGACGTTGCCCTGGAGGGGCGGGCACCGATCCTTGGGAAAGACGCTTTCCGCCGGCTCGGTGCGCCCGCCGCAGACGGCGTGGTAGTACGCCGGAAAGATCCGCCCGCGATCGGTCATGACCTGGCCGCGAGTGGCCCACACCGCTTGCCAGATCGGCTGTTCGCGACAGAATCCGCCGTAGACCTGGGACCGCGTGTCGTCGTGGAGGTCGAAGGCGGCCTGCGGCGCCTGGGCGCGCACATCCTTGGCGCGCGCGACGGCGTAGGTGCGGGCCGCGACCGCCTGCGACTTGAGCGCCTCCGCGGGGGCGCGGAAACCGATTTCATGGCCGACCACGCCGGCCACGTAGCTCTCGAGATCGACGAGGTTGACCACCAGCAACGCGGCCGCCCCCTCCCGGTGGATCATCAGGGCGCCCGGATACGCGCGGCCGAAAGCCTGCACCTGCGCCCCCCCGGACGGGACCAGGCGGACGGCGGCGGCATCGAACGAGAGCGCCCCGATCACGATCCGGCTCCCCGCGCGTCGCAGGGTGTGGGTGCCCGCGGCAAGCGCGCCGAGCTGTTTCTGGCCCGCGGCGTCGAACAGGTCCAGGCGAGTTGCGCCGCGGAGGGATACCGGCGCGTCCACTCGCTCGAGCAGGACGCGCACCACCGGGACGCGCACGGTCCCGGACTCGGCGGCCGTGCGGGGGGAGAGCAAGACCAGGATCGCCAGCAGGACGAGGGGAAAGGCGAGGCCGAAGTAGCGGGCCGCGCCGCGAATCGTCGGGGGGAGGGAGTGGGCGTTCATCGGTGAGCCCCTGGCTGCATGGGCCGGACCCGGTCGGATCGCACCGGTTCCGCGGCGGTCTCGTCGCCGGCGATCCCGGGATTCAGGCGTCAATCGATCGGATTTGCGAGTCCCGCGGCCTCGCGTTCGCCGGGCGGCGCATCCACCCGGCAGCGCAACAGGCCCGAACGCTCCCGCGCGCAGCGGCTGCCGCTGGTGCACCGCGGGCCCTGCCCGCGGAGCAGCCGGCGCGCGAGGTCGGGCTCGCGCAGAAAGGGTCGCGACATGCCCACAAGATCGAGGCGTTTCCCCTGGAGGAGCACGTCGACGATCTCAGGCGAGCGCACCCCGCCGGTGGCCAGGAGGAGGAGACCCTCGATCTCCCGGAAGGGTCGCGACTTCCAGGCGGAGTAGGCCTCGGTTTCTGGTCCCTCCACCGGGCGAAGCACCGTGTCGATCGCGTCGGCGGTCCCGGCCGCCATCTCGACGACGAGGGCGCCGGAATCCCGCGCCATCTGCGCGGCCGCCACCGCCTCCTCGAGCGGAGAGCCCCCGGTCTCGAGGCCATCCTCGACGGTCAGCTGCACCCAGATCGGCAGCTCTCCAAAAGTGGTATCGACCATTGCGCGCAGGCAGCTTTGGAGAAACCGTGCCCGCCCGGACGGATTCCCCCCCCACGCATCGCTGCGGGGGTTGGTGCGCGCGGCCAGGAACTGGTGCACGAGGTATCCCTGGCCGGCGCGGAGTTGGATCCCGTCGAACCCGGCCTCCAGGGCGCGGCGCGCCGCGTCCCCGAACCTGGCGACGACCGCGCCGCAGTCGGCGTCGGTCATCTCATGCACCGGGGTGGCCGCGGGATCGATCCAGGGCGGGACGGCCGGCCCCAGGGGCCCGCGCCCGTTCACGCGCCGGTGGCCGAGCAGTCCGCAATGGTCGACCTGGAGCACCGCGTGGGTGTCGTACCGGTGGAGGGCCGCCGCCAGTCGGGCGAGACCCGGAATACAATTGTCGTCGTGAATCCCGAGTTGGCGGTGGTGAGAGCGGCCGGCCGGCTCGACGAAGGCGTGGCCGGTGATGACCGTCCCGACTTCATGTTCGGCCAGGCGGCGCAGGAAGCCGACCAGGTCGTCCGTGCATTCCCCGGCGGCGCCGGCGAGGCGTTCGGAAGTCCCGGCGCGCACCAGGCGATTCTTGACCTCGCGGCGGCCGATGCGCAGCGGCTCGTGGAGGCGGGTCATCGACGTCTCCGGAGGTCCTCGACGGGTGCGATGGCGCGCTCCGGCGGCGTCCGGCTCCGTCCCCCCCGTCCGGCGCGCCCGGAGGAAACGAGCCGGGGGCGCGCCACAGGCGCACCCCCGGAACCCACTTCGATGCGGCGCTCGCCCGCGCGGATCAGCCGCGCGCACCGACCGCGACCTTGCGGCCTGCGGGCACGACTTCCTGGTGCAGCGCGTCGCGCTCGAACGCGACCTTCCCCAACTTGCGGATCCCCTGCACGAAATCCCCGGCGTCCGCGTGCTCCGCGCGTCCGGCCTTGCGGAACCGGATCGTGTCGGGATCGTACTGAAGTCCGCCCACGTCGTTCACGCCGACGCTCAGGCTGCGCAGGGCGTTCTTCGTGCCGAAGAGAATCCACGGCGCGGTGATGTTCATCAGCGTGTGGCTGAAGAACATGCGCGCCACGGCCAGGAGCCGGAACGCCTCGTCCACGTTGAACTCGGGGATCCGCGCCTCACGGGCCAGCGGGGTGTGGTCGGGAATGAACGGCCACGCCTGCAGCTCCGTGAAGCCGCCCGTCTGGCGCTGAATGTGCCGGATGATCTCGAGATGCTCGCAGATGTGGATCTCGTTCTCCACATGGCCGAAGAGGATCGTCGCGGTGGTCTTGATGCCCATCCCGTGGGCGGTCTTGATCACGTCGATCCAGTCCGCGGTGCGCAGCTTGTCGGAGGAAAGCTTCTTGCGCAGCTTGTCGTTCAGGATGTCGGCCGCCGTCCCGTTCAGCATGTTCAGGCCGGCATCGCGCATCTTGCCCAGGATGTCGGCGTAGGTCGTCCGCCCCTTGCGCGCCAGGAAGGCCACTTCGACCGGCGAGAACGCGGTGATGTGCAGGTTCGGGTACTGATTGCGGATTTCGGTCAGCAGGTCGGTGTAGTAGCGGAGCGGCAGGTCGGGATTGAGGCCGCCCTGCAGGCTGACCTCGGAAACGTCCCCCTCGTCGGCGATCCGCGCCAGGACGTCCTCGATCGAGCGGGTGTACGCGTCCTTGTCGTTGCGCTTGCGCGCGAAGGCACAGAACGAACACGACAGCTTGCAGACGTTGGTGTAGTTGACCTGCAGGCTCCGCACGAATCCCACGCGGTTCCGGTTCAGCCGCCGGTTGACCTCGTCGGCTACATGAAAGATCTCCGGAAGGATGGACCGGTCCTGCTGCATGAGAAGAAGCGCCTCGATCGGGGCGATCTCTTCCCGTTCCAGGACCGAGCGCAGGATCACGTTGGAGTCCATCGGCTATCCTCTCCTATCGGCTGCCCTTCGTCCGGGGGATTCGCGGCCTGTACGAGGTGCGGACTCGCACGCGGCGAGGACCGCCAGGCTTCGACGTTCCCTCCCGGGTACCTACCACCACCTGTACCTTCCGGACCCGGCGTCGCCGATCACCCCCGGCCGACCCGTCCGGCTTGCTCCGTACCGTTATGGATGTCTGTGCCTGGCGTCCCGCTCTCCCTGGGTGGGGGAGCGCCCTCCCGGGCGTGGGGTGGAATTATGCATCTTAGCGGGGAGAGATCCGAAAGTCAAGGGAATGGTTTAATTCCTTGAAAAACAATGGTTTGTGGCGATTGGCGGAATCGCGAACGCCTACCGTATGCGTTCGGCCGGAGAGGGACGGAACGCAATATGCATGGCCCCGGGCCGGCGCCGCGGCCCGCCCGGACCGTACAGGGAGGCCGCGCCCCGTCCGTGCGCGAAAGCGTTCGGGCGCTTGACCCCCGCCCGCGGCGCCCGCTATCATCCGGCCCGGGAGGCGCCATGGGAAAACCGAAACTCTTCCTCATCGACGGCAGCAACATCTTCTTTCGCGCCTATCACGCCATCCAGCGGCTCACCAACTCCCGGGGGCTGCCCACCAACGCCGTCTACGGCTACACGGCCATGCTCCTGAAGGTCCTGGAAGAGCAGCGGCCCGACTACATCGCCGTGGCCTGGGACCTGCCCGGGCCGACCTTCCGCGAGGCGCTCTACCCCAAGTACAAGGCCAATCGGAAGGAGACGCCGGAGGACCTGGTCCAGCAGATCCCGCTCATCCGTCGCGTGACCGAAGCGCTGTCCATCCAGGGGGTCGGGCTCGAAGGGTACGAGGCGGACGACGTCATCGGGACGCTCACCCGCAAGGCGGAACAGGCGGGGATGGCGGTGGTGATCGTCACGGGGGACAAGGACTTCATGCAGCTCGTGACCGAGAACGTAACCCTGCTCGACACCATGAAGGAGCGGGTCATCGATGTCGCCGCCGTCCGGGAGCGCTTCGGCACGACGCCGGACCGGGTGATCGATGTCCTGGGCCTGTGCGGCGACGCGGTGGACAACGTGCGCGGGGTGATCGGGGTCGGCGAGAAGACGGCGGTGAAGCTGGTCGCGGAGCACGGCTCGATGGACGACGTGCTGGCCGCCGCGAAGAAGATGAAGAAGGGAAAGCTCCGCGAGAATCTGATCCACCAGGCGGGGCAGGCGCGGCTGGCGCGGCAACTCGTGACCATCGCCTGCGATGCCCCCGTCCCGGTCGCGCTCGAGGCGCTGGCGCGTCGCCCTCCCGACGTGGAGACCCTCGTCCCCCTCTTCCGCGAGCTCGAATTCAACCGCTTCCTGGAAATGTTCGAGGCGCAGCGGGCGCCCGTGAAGGAGGAGGAACGCGCCGCCGTCGGTGGGGACTATCGCGCGGCGGCGACGCTCGCGGACGTCGAGACGGCCGTGCGGGAGGCGCGGTCGGCGGGTCGGTTCGCCTTCGACACCGAGACCGACGGGCTCGATCCCGTGCGCGCCCGCCTGATCGGCCTGTCGCTGGCGCCGCGGCCCGGGAGCGCCTGGTACATCCCGATCGCCCACGCCTACGCCGACGCCCCGCCGGCGCTCCCCGAGGAGGCGGTCCGCGCGGCGCTGGCGACCCTGTTCGAGGATCCGGGCGTCGCCAAGTTCGCCTTCCACGCGAAGTTCGATCTCCATGTGCTCGCGGGCTGGGGGGTGCGCGTGCGCGGACTGGCGGGCGACCCGATGATCGCCTCCGCGCTGCTCAACCCGGTGCGCAAGGCCCATGGCTTGAAGGACCTCGCGGCGGAGCACTTCGGACTCCGCATGGAGACGTTCGAGGAGGTGATGAGGAAGGCCGCTCCCCCGCCGCCGGCGGCGGGCGCGGTCCAGCGGGATCTGTTCGGCGGCGACGCCCCCGCCGCCGGCTCCGCGGGTTCGCCCACCTTCGCGCGCGTGCCGGTCGAGGCCGCCCGTTCCTATTGCAGCGCCGACAGCGACATGACCCTCCGGCTCGAGGATCTCCTGCTCCCCCGCCTCGCCGGGGCCGGACTGGAATCCCTCTACCGGGAGATCGAGGTCCCGCTGGTCGGCGTGCTCCTGGAGATGGAGCGTACCGGGATCCTGCTGGACCGCGCGCGCCTGGCCGGACTTTCCCGCGACCTCGAGGCGCAGCTTGCCGCGCTCACGCGCGACATTCACGGGCTGGCGGGGGGGGAGTTCAACATCGACTCTCCCAAACAGCTGCAGGTCGTGCTCTTTGACACGTTGAAGCTGCCGCCGGGACGCAAGACCAAGACGGGGTACTCGACCGACGTCGAGGAGCTGGAGCGACTCGCCCGCGAACACGAGATGCCGCGCAAGCTGGTGGAGTATCGCGGGCTGGCCAAGCTGAAAAGCGGATACGTCGATTCCCTGCCCGGGCTGGTGAATCCGGCCACGGGTCGGATCCACACGTCGTACTCGCAGACGGGGGCGGTCACCGGGCGTCTCGCGTCCAGCGATCCGAATCTGCAGAACATTCCGATCCGCACGGCCGAGGGCCGGCGCATTCGCGCCTGTTTCGTCGCCGCGCCGGGATGCGTCCTCCTGTCCGCGGACTACTCGCAGATCGAACTGCGGATCCTGGCCCACCTGTCCCGCGATCCCGTCCTGTGCGCCGCGTTCCAGGCCGGACGGGACATCCACACCGAAACCGCCGCGCGGGTGTTCGGAGTGGCGCCGGAAGCGGTGACGTCGGAGCAGCGGCGCCAGGCCAAGGCGATCAACTTCGGCATCATCTACGGCATGGGACCGCACGGGCTCGCGACCAGCCTGGAGATCCCGCACGCCGAGGCGGAGCGGATCATCGACCAGTACTACCAGCGCTATCCGGCGATCCGGGACTACCTGGAGGGACTGGTCGAGGAGGCGCGCCGGACCGGGCGGGTGAAGACGATGCTGGGTCGGCTGCGACCGATTCCGGACCTCGACAGCAAGAATCCGGCCCTGCGCGGCATCGGCGAGCGCACGGCCAAGAACACCCCCATCCAGGGCTCGGCCGCCGACTTGATCAAGCTGGCGATGATCCGGGCGCAGGCGGGTCTGGAGCAGGCCCGAATGCGCACGCGGATGCTCCTGACCGTGCATGACGAGCTCGTGTTCGAGGCGCCTGCGGAGGAGGTGGCCGCCGCGCTGCCGGTGGTGCGCGCGGCGATGGAGCAGGCCATGGAGTGCTCGGTGCCGATCGTGGTCGAGATGAAATCGGGTCCGAACTGGGCGGAGATGACGCCGCTCCCGGCGGCGGCCGGGGCCTGACGCCGCCCCCTTCCGTCCCGGGACCCCCCGAAAATCGCCCTTGACTTTCCGCTTTTGCCCGCTACAATCCGTTCCATTGGGTCGCCGCAAGGGCGCGCCCGCCCCACTCGTCGCAATAGTACTCGGCGCACGACGCACCTCCCTAAGTTCCGGTCGTTCGCCGTCGCCCGGCCGTCGCAAACGCCCGGGCCCGTTTCCCCGCACTCGTGGTTCGTGCGCCCGGCGCCGCGCATCCGGCCGCGCCTCGCGCCCAGCCGAGTACCCCCGGAGGGGGACCTCGAGCGTTGGTCAGTGCCGCGGAGCCCGCGTGAGGGCTCCCCGGACCCTCGTTCGACCGCGGGACCGACGGTGTTCGTCGAGCAATGGTTTTCTTTTCTCCTTCACTCTAACCTAAGGAATGCAGTATGAACGAACGGAGGGAGCGTCGCGACCGGGATTGGAACGGCGGACGCTCGCGCGGTCCCGGCGGTCGTGGTCCCGGCGGACGCGGACACGGGGGACCCTCGGATTCCCGGAGTCACGGCGCCGTGCGCCCCCGCCAGGACGGCGGCGGCCGGGACGGCGGGCACCGGGATGACCGCGGCAACAGCGGCGGCGGACAGGGCGGCGGCGGACGTCATCGCCGCGACCGCGACCGCTTTCGCGGACCGCGCCACGGCGGAGAGGGACGCGACGGCCAGCTCCAGGACTTCCTGGCCAACCTCGATCCCGCCGAACTGGACGCCGCCCCGCGCGGTCGCGGGGTCCTCGAAATCAACCGGGACGGCTCCGGCTTCCTGCGGACCGCCGACAACAACTATCTCCCGGGCAATCGCGACCTCTGGGTGCCGCGGGCGCTGATCGACAAGTGGCGCATCCGCGAAGGCTCCGAACTGGTCGGCCCCATCCTCCCCGCCCCCGGCAACCGCGGCGAGGCGCTCGTCGCGCTCGACACCCTCAACGCCGCCAAGCCCGAAGCCTGCGAGGATACCCCCCATTTCCGGGACCTGATCACCATCGATCCGCTGCGCCGGCTGCTCATCGAGCTCCCCGGCGAGGACCTGTCCACCCGGGTGGTCGACCTGTTCGCCCCCATGGGCTTCGGGCAGCGCGCCCTCATCGTCGCCCCGCCCCGCAGCGGGAAGACCATCCTCATGCAGCAGCTGGCCCAGGCCATCGCCGCGCATCACCCGGAAGCGCACCTGATGACCGTGCTGATCGACGAGCGCCCCGAGGAAGTCACCGATTTCCGCCGCAAGGTCAAGGGCGAGGTCATCGCCTCCTCGCTCGATCGTATGGCCAGCGGCCACGTGCGCCTCGCCGAGATCGTCCTGGAACGCGCGCGCCGCATGGTCGAGATGGGTCGCGACGTCGTCATCTTCCTCGATTCGCTCACCCGGCTCGCCCGCGCCTACAACCGGGAGGCCCCGGGAAGCGGCCGTACGCTCTCGGGCGGTCTCGATTCGCGGACGATGGAGAAGCCGCGCGAGTTCTTCGGGTCCGCCCGCAACACCGAAGGGGGCGGCAGCCTGACCATCATCGCGACCTGTCTGGTCGACACCGGCAGCCGCATGGATCAGGTCATCTTCGAAGACTTCAAGGGCACCGGGAACATGGAGCTGATCCTGGACCGCTCGCTGGCCGAGCGGCGCATCTTCCCTGCCATCGACATCAACGGGTCGGGCACCCGGCGGGAAGAGAAGCTGCGCACCCGGGATGAGCTCGACCGCATCTTCCGCCTCCGTCGCATGCTGGCCTCGTACAAGCCGATCGACGCCATGGAGATGCTCCTGCCGCGGCTGCGGAAGACGCAGAACAACGGCACGTTCCTCATGATGCTGGGATAGCGTCGATGGAAAAGAGCCGGCTGGAGACGCTCGAGGATCTCCTCGCCGCGGACCCGAACGACTCGTTCGTCCGCTACGGCATCGCCCAGGAATGGGCGAAGCGGGGCGACTTTGAGCGCGCGCGGGCGTGCTTCGAGGATCTGCGGGGGCGCGATCCCGGGTACGTGGCCACGTATTATCACCTGGGCAAGACGTACGAGCGGCTCAACCGTCCCGATGACGCCCGCCGGACGTACCGCGAGGGGATGACGGTCGCCGCCGCGAAGGGGGACGGCCACGCGCGCAGCGAGCTCGGCGATGCGCTCGACCTGCTGGAGGGGGTGTGATCCGTCGCGCGCGACCGGCGCGCTGCGCCGGCCTCGTCGCCGGGCTCCTCCTCGCGGCCCTGGCGCACGCCGTCCCGCAAGAACCCGGACCCGCCGATCCGGCGGCGCCGCCCGTGGAGCCGCTGCGCACGGCCGACGAGGATTTCGAGCACGCCCAGCTCCTCCTCGCCGACCAGCGGTTCGACGAGGCCGACGTCCACCTCCAGCTCGCGCTTCACAAGAACGACCTCGACCCGCGCTCCCATCACGCCCTCGGCCGCCTGCGACTGACCCAGCGCCGGTACGACGAGGCCATCGAGTCCTTCTCGCGGGCGCTGGCGCTCAATCCCCGCGCGCCGGACGTCCACCAGGACCTCGCCCTCGCCCACCAGGCCAAGGGCGACCGGGAGGGGGCGCTGGCGGCCCTCCGCCATGCCGTCGAATTCCACTCCCGCGACGAGCGGCTTTGGTTCCAGATCGGCAATCTGCTCGACGCCCTGGGCCGGCCGCAGGAAGCTCTGCAGGCGTACGTGGAGGCCACCTACCGATTCCCCCTCTACGCCGAGGCCTACCGGGCGATCGGTCGCGTCTACCGGGACCTCGGCAACCTCGACAAGGCGCTGTTGTTCACCGAACAGGCCGCGCGACTCAATCCCCTCGACCTCGACGCCCTGTTCCAGGTGGGCCGCCTGTACCTGATCCACCGGCGCGACCCGGAGCGGGCGCGCGACCCGCTCGAGACCGTGCTGCGGTACGATCCGGGCGATCTGGAAAGCCTGCAGTTGCTGGTCTGGGTCTACCACGCCCTCGAAGATCCCGCGCGCGCCGACGAGGCCCGGCAGGCGCTCTGGCGCATCGCCCAGACCTCCCGGCGCGTGAGCGTGAAGCCCGCGGAGGAGTACATTCTCGAGGAGCGGCGCCTCGCCGACGGGCGGACCCTGGTGGCGTGGGCGCCGATCCGGTACGAGGCGGCGGAGGGATCCCCGGTGCGATTTCAGGTCCAGGCCCGCGAGGGCGGGGACCCGGTGGCGGCGTTCCGCCTGGATCGCGACGAGGGAGGGCCCTACCGGTTGGCCCAGACGGCGCCGGCGTCCCGGGCGCTGCACGAATTCGGCGTGGATCCGCCGCCCTACCGGGATGTCCGCGAGCTCGTGGAAAAGCGATGGAACAAAGAATCTCCGCCGCTCCATCCGGGGGGGGCGGGAAACGGTCCGGACGGCGACGACGCGCCCCAGGGGCGGCCGGACCGCAGACGCTAGCGCGATTGCCGCGGGAGGGTGAACCATGGCGGACGGACGGGTGGTCATCATCACCGGCGCCAGCGCAGGCATCGGACGCGCCATCGCGATCGCCTACGCTCGGGAGGGGGCGCGCGTCGTGCTCACCGCGCGGGGGGCGTCCGCGCTCCAGACCCTCGCGGACGAGTTGACGAAGCAGGGTCACCAGGCGATCGCCGTGCCGTCCGACGTGACCCTCCCGGCCACGTTCCAGAAGGTCGTGGACGCGACGCTCGAGGCCTTCGGGCAGATCGACGTGCTCGTCAACAACGCCGGCATCACGGTGTACGGGCCCTTCTGGGAGGTCGAGCCCGAACGCTTCGACGCCGTGATGGAAACCAACTTCCTCGGCGCGGTGCGCTGCACCCGTCTGGTGTTGCCCCACATGATCCGGCGCCGTTCCGGCCAGATCGTCAACATCTCCTCCCCCGCGGGAAAACGCGGGCTCCCCCAGGTGTCCGCCTATTGCGCCTCCAAATTCGCCCTCAACGGGTGGAGCGAGGCGCTGCGCGTCGAATTGCGCGCCTACGGCGTGTCCGTGGTCCTGGTCCTGCCGGACCAGACCGAGTCCGAACTATACTCGCGCGCCCCGTCCACGGTCTCCGCGGGCCCGTTCAAGGAGTTCATGCTCCGCGCCCGGCGCGACACCGCCGATTCGGTCGCGCGCCTGGTGCTCAAGGCCAGCCGCAGGGGCCGGCTCGAACAGTTCACCCGGCTGCGCTCCCGCCTGCTCGTGCGCCTGAACCAGCTGTCGCCCGCCCTCACCGATTGGGTGATCGCGCAGGTCCTGAAGTAATCGACGCTCCGCCACCCGCTCCCCGGCCTGCCGGTCCGGCCGAGCGGGGGTTCGTGCGGGGAGGAATCGGTCGCCCGCCCCGGATTCCGGATAACACGCCCCCTTCGTCGAACGACCATCCGGGTGAACGACCCGTCGGACCTGCCCGTCGATTTGAAGGAGGGCCCCCCATGCGTCGACCTTCCCCGCCGCGCCGATTCGTCCGCCGCCTCGGGATTCCGCTCGCTGCCCTGGTGCTGTGGCTGCTTTCGGTCTCCCTCCGCGCCGAGGAACCGGTGGGTGCGGATCTCGTGGTCCACGAATGGGGAACGTTCACCTCGGTATTCACGTCCGACGGGGTCCAGCGCCCCGGAGTGCACCGGGACGACGTCGATCTCCCCGAATTCGTCCATCCGCGCGGCGGGGCCTGGGGCCCGATCCAGTATGGCCTGCGCGACGCCCTCCGCGCGGAGGGCTTCCGTGCCTCCCGCGCCAATCAGAAGATGGAGACCCCCGTCACCTATTTCTACACCCGGCGGCCGATGACCGTATCGGTCCGGGTCGGCTACCCCGACGGCCTGTTCACGCACTGGTATCCTTCCGTGCGACAGGATTTGCCGGCATTCGGCGGGAGGGCTCCGGTGCTGGCCGGGGGCGTGCTGGACTGGGGTGCGCTCGATCTCGTCCCTGCCGGCGCGGAGGGAGACGCGCTGGCGCGGCGGCTCCCCCCCGTGCCCGCCGACGACATCTGGCAATTCGCGCGCGAGACGGGCGCCGCGTACGTGCGGACCCGCGCGCGCGAGCCGCAGGTGGAAAAGTACCTCTTCTATCGGGGACTGGGCGAATTCCCCAGCCCGCTCACGGCGCGCATGGATTCGAAGCTGCGCGTGACCCTGCGGAACGTCGGGCGCGACCGATTGACGCACGTGTACGTCCTGCGCGTCCCTTCGCCGGAAACCGGCGGGCGCTTCAGCGCCGATCCGTTCGCCGGGGGCGCCTCGTTCGAGGGGATCGACGCGATCGAGCCGGGGGCCGAGTGGTCCGTGGATCTCGGACCGGCGCGTCGGGATCACCGGCGGCGCCTGATGGACGTCGCCGCCGACTTGGGCGACCGACTGGAGCGCAGTCTGGTCTCGACCGGGCTGTTCGCGGATGAAGCGCGCGCCATGCGCCGCACCTGGCACAACAGCTATTTCTTCACCCCGGGCGTGCGCGTGCTGTACGTGCTCTCCCCCCGCCAGGTCGAGGAGATCATCCCGATCGCGATCGAACCGAAGCCGCGGGAACTGCTCCGCGTCATGGTCGGCCGCCTCGAGGTGATCGACCCGCACCGGGAACAGGCGGTCGCCGCGCACCTGGCACGCGCCGGCCGGGCGACCGGCGCTGCCGAGGATCGGTCGCTCGAATACGACCGGTCGCGGTTGCTGGAGGAGGGACGGTTCCTCGAACCGATCCTGCACGGAATCGCCGCAGCGCCGGGGGAGGGAGACACCGCCCGCCTGGCGGCGCAGACGATCGCCGAGTGGATGGACCCCGCCCTCGCCCGGGTCGCCGCATTGGGGCCCGATCGCGTCAGCCTGCCGCGGGCCGAGGAACACATCCTGCGCATGTCGCCGGCCGTGCGCCGCGCGCGCGCAGCGACGGTGGAACGCTGGCTCGAGCGCTGGGAGGCGTACGCCGCCCGGTCCAAGTGCGAGCGGACCGGGATTCGCGACGCGCGCACCGAACTCGCGCTGCTGCGAATGGTCGAGGAACACGTTGCCCGTGGCGGCAACCCCGCGGCCTTGGTCTTGCCGGAGGCGCTGCGGGTCTTGCCGGTCCGCCCCGCCTCCTGCGGATGCGGAGCCGCGCGGATGAGTGGGGCCATGCCGCCCGAGCCGACTCCGGAGCGATGATCCGGACGGGGAGCGCGGAGCGGGCCGTCGCCGGCGTGGCGCCCGGCGATCGCGTGGGCGGTCACGCCCGGCCCGGGTCGGAACCTGCCCGCGTCTCCCGCGTATCCGGTCGCTGTGGGCGGGCGGGCGCGGGACGCGAAATCCCGTCCGTGCGGCCGATTCCCCACCGACCGGAGCCGCGCCCTTGACCCCCGGCGGCGGAGCGGATACCCTGCCCGGCAGCCCTGACGCCGGGAGACGTTCCGAATTCCTGCCGATCATCGTCCCATCGGGGGTACGGCGCCTTGGATCCAGCCGCACGTCCACCGAGGCCGGCCCAGGAGCCGCCGCTGCGACCCTGGCAGCGCAGCCTGCACACCGTCATCTTCGAGTCCGACACCCCCGCCGGCCGGGCCTTCGACCTCGCCCTCATGTGCGCGATCCTGCTCAGCGTCGGTTCCGTGACGCTCGAGAGCGTTGCCGCGATTCGTTCCGATCATGGGACCTTCCTGCGGGCGGCGGAATGGTTCTTCACGATCCTGTTTACCGTAGAGTACGTCCTGCGCCTCCTCTCGGTGCGATACCCCGCGCGGTATGCGACGAGTTTCTTCGGCATCGTGGATCTGATGTCGATCGTCCCGACCTACCTGAGCGTGTTTTTCGCCGGGACGCAATCGTTGCTCGTGATCCGCACGCTGCGGCTCCTGCGCGTGTTTCGCGTGCTCAAGATGGCCCACTATCTGACCCAGGCGTCGGCGCTGCGCCGGGCCCTGGCGGCGAGCAAGGCGAAGATTACCGTCTTCCTCGGCACCGTCGTCATCCTCGACCTGATCGTCGGCGCCTTGATGTACCTCATCGAGGGGGAGGCGAACGGGTTCACGAGCATTCCGCGCAGCATGTACTGGGCGATCGTGACCATGACGACGGTGGGTTACGGGGACATCGCCCCGGCCACGGTTCCCGGGCAGATGCTCGCCGCCGTGCTCATGGTCCTCGGCTACGGCATCATCGCCGTGCCGACCGGGATCGTCTCGGTCGAGATGGCGCACGTGCGCGCGACGGAGATCACCACGCGGGCCTGTCGCTCGTGTTCCCAGGAGGGGCACGACGTCGACGCCCGGTTCTGCAAGCACTGCGGGTCGGCCTTGTAACGGATCCCCCGGGTCGGGAGACGGCGCCGCGCCCGTCGCCCGACCGCCGGGCCGGCCTATCCGCGTCGCGACGTGCGATAGAGCGTGTCGAGGTTGTACGCGGAGCCCGCGGTGATTTCGGCATGGACGCTTTGCGCCAGTGCGAGGATCCGTTTCAAGAGGCGATAGGCGCGCCCTTTCTCCACGACGAGGCTCTTCACCTTCGCGGGGAGCTTGGCGAGGCGCTCATCCTCGGCCTTCGCATCGACCCGGACGATGGCGGCGGCGAGGGTCTCCCCCGCTTGCAGGGTTTCTTCGCGAATGGCCACGGCCTGCAGGAGCTGCAGGTGCGGGCGGGCCTCCTCGATCAGGCGGCGGAGGTCGCGACGCAGCTCCTCGGGATCCCCGCCCAGGGCGTTCATGAGGCCCAGTCCGGCGGGAATCGCCAGGCCGCGGGCGAGCGCCGCGCGGGCGCGCAGCGTGAACCGGCGCCGCCAGACTTTGGCCCGCTCCAGGGCTTCGCCGCCGGCGATGCCGGGATCCCCCGCTTCGAATCGTCGCACGAGCGGGTCGCGCAGCGCGGCTTCGATCCGCGTCACCGCAGCGCGCAACTCGGCGACCGAATCGGGCGGGACCAGCGTGAGCGCGTCCGGGTCGATCTCCAGGGTTCGCAGGGTCTCCCGCGCCTGCGCGGTGAGGTGCAGGGCGCGGAAGCGCGCGCCCAGCCGGACCCGTTCCGCACGCGCTCCGGCTCCCCGCGCAGATCCCCGCTTCCTTCGGACCGCCCCGACGCGGCGAACATTCTTGGCCATAACGTTCCTCCCGGTCCAGTCGTTTCTCTTCGGCGATTCTTCCCCCGGTGCGGCCTATCGGCGGCCTTTTCGCCCGGACGGGCCGGGGCTCACGGCGGCGCCCTCCGGATGGTCCACCACTCCGGCGCGCACGTGCCGGTACAGCACGTCGAGATTGTACGAGCGACGCGACCGCGAGTCCTCCGCGTGCACGCTGTGGGCCAGCAGGTTGATCTGCTTGGCGCCCAGGTAGATTCGTCCCTTGTCCCGATGCAAGGCGCGCACGGGAGCCGGAAGCGCGGCCAGGCGCGCGCGGTCGCTGGACCGGTCGATTCCGGCCAGCGCTTTCGCATGTTCCCGGCCCTGTTCGAGCAGGGCCGGAGTGATGCCGGCCGCGAACAGTCGATCGAGCTCGGGCTGGGCGAGGGCGACCATGCGGAGGAGATCGGCTGCCAGGTCCGGCACCTCTTTGCCGTCTTGCGCGCGCGCGAGCCCCGCGGGGACGTCGATCTCGAGCGTCGTGGCGGCCTTCGCTCGTCCCACCATCGTCCGCCGCCAGATCTTCGCGCGTTCGATCCGGTCTCCCAGCGCGACACCGGGCTCGGCCGCTTCGGCCGCCGCCGTCTCCGGATCCCCGAGCGCCGTGTCGATGCGGTCGAGAACGCCCGCGAACTCATCCAGGAAGGGACGGGTGACCACGGCCTGGACGGGCGCGTCCGTCCGGAGCAGGCCGAGCGTGTGGTGGCCCTGGGCGCTGATGCAGATCGCGCGGTATCTCGCGCCGAGCGCAACGAGCTCTTCCTCCGGGCGGTGTGTGATCATGGCAATTCCTTCCGATGCGAATTCCCGCAGGGTCGTCGGCCGCGGTGACCGAGGAGAACAACCTGACTCCGGCGGCGCCGACGCGGGCGAATCCTAGTTCTCATCGAGGGCATCCTTGAAATCCCGCAGCAGATCGCGCCAGTCCTCGACGCCCACGGAGACGCGGACCAGATCGTCCGTCACCCCCGCCTGCGTCTGTTCCTCCGGGGACATCTCGGAGTGCGTGGTCGAGGCGGGATGGCAGGCGAGCGATTCCATTCCACCCAGGCTCACGGCATTGTGAGCGATGCGGAGGCGACGCAGGAACTCGAAGGCGGCGGCTTTTCCGCCCTTCAGTTCCATCGAGAAGATGCCGCCCGGATAGCGGCACTGCGCGTCGCGGATTCGGATTTGCTCGGCATCGTCGAACAGGGTCGGGTAGTGGAGCCGCCGGATCTTCGCGTGCCCCTTCAGGGCCTGGACGATCCGTGCCGCGTTCTTGCTTTGCCGGTTCATGCGCAACGTCACGGTGGCGAGGCGGCTGTCGAGCAGCCAGCACTCGTCCGGCTGCAGGATGTTGCCGAGAATCGCGCGCGTCCCGCGGAGCTCGCTCAGGAGGTCCGCATCGGTGCCGAGGATGACGCCGCCCAGCATGTCGCTGAACCCGGCGAGGTATTTCGTCGCGGAGTAGACGGCGAGATCGGCGCCCAGCTCGAGGGGGTGCTGGAAAACGGGGCCGAGGAACGTGTTGTCCACGACGACGAAGGCCTTCTCGCGGCGCTTGCGGGCGGCGGTGACGGCGCCGGCAATGTCGCTCATGCGCAACGTCGGGTTCGCGGGCGTCTCGAGAAAGACGACGCGCAACCCGTCGGCGCGGGCAACGGCCCGGGCCAGCGCCTTGGTGTCGCCGGCCGGCACGCCGATCGCCTTGATGCCGAGCGGCACCAGGAAGTTGTGAACGAGGTGATGCGTGCCGCCGTACATCGGCTCGGTGTAGACGAAGGAGCTGCCCGGCCGGCACAGGGTCAGGAAGATCGTGGAGATGGCGGCCATGCCGCTGTTGAAGACGGCGGAGGCGTGCGCGCCCGGCTCGAGAGGGACGAGGCGGTCCTCGACGATTTCGGCGTTCGGATGGGAAAGGCGGGAGTAGATGAGGTCGACGCTTTCCCCCGGGACCGGCTGACGTTTTCCGAGGGCGATGGCAAAGGCGCGTTCGGCGGACTCGGGACTCGAGAAGACGAACGTCGAGCTGCGGAACACCGCCGGACGAACGGAACCGACGGAAAGCCGGGGATCGAATCCGCGGGTGAGAACGGCCGTCGGCGGTCGCACGATGTACGAGGGTCTACGCGGGCGTTTCTTCATGCGGGGCTCCGGGAGTGCCGGCGGAACGGCGCAACTCCGCCGAGGGGAACCGGTCGAGGCATTCGGTGTACCTCGACCCGGCGGCTCAAGGCCACGAAAACCTGACCGGTGACGTCCGAAACCGGGAGGGGGAATCCGGGCGAAGCGCGGGCCGGTCCGGGCGCGCTGCGGGGGCGCGGACGCACTCCGGAATCGTCCGCGCGCGGGCGCCGCGAGGGTCGCATCCGGCGCCCGCGGTTCCCGCGCGGCGGGGGCTCCCCGAGCTCCTGCGCAGAAGCCCGGGCGGGGTTCACCCCGCCTGCGGGGCGGGATCATCGCGTCGATCGGTCGCCGCGGGGACGGTTTTCAGGGATGGGCCAGGCTCACGTAGTCGCCGTACACCCAACCGGAACGGCCGTCGAAGTCGATCAGCCGCCAGCCCCCGGTGCTCAGCACGACCACGTATTTCTGTCCCTCCTTGACCGAGCCGAGGATGGCATGAGAGGTGCCGGGCCCCTTCCGGACGTTGAGGCTGCCGGCGGTCACCGTGGCCACGTGCGCCCCGGACACCGGGGTCAGGTACGCCGCATGGCACCATCCGGTCCCGCCGCCGAACCAGATCTTGTACCAGGCCCCGTCCTTCGCGACGGCGACGTAGCGCTGGCCCTTGCCGGCCACGCCGATCTTCTCGTGGGAAGTGGACGGGCCGCTGCGCACGTTGAGCGCTCCGGCGGTCACCGCGAGGGGAAGGTCGAGCGCGACCGGCGCGGACGGCGGCGGGGGGAAGTGCGGCGGCGTGACGGTCCCTCCCGGCGCGGTCGGAGGCGTCACCATCCCGGAATAGCGGCGCGGCACGTAGGTCCACACGTACGAGGCGGGATGCGACCGGTGCACCACGAGATTGGTGCTCCCCGCCGCCTCCCAGACGACGTACGCCCCGCTCGCGGCGCGATAGTGGTACAGCATCACATGGCTCTTGGGAATGTTGAAACAGTCCCCCATCACCAGCGCATCCCAGGAGATCTTCGGCGCGATCGTCGGAATCGACCCGGTCCAGTGGCGCGTGGTCTTCCAACAGCGGGAGACGAAGGCGGAGCAGTCGATCCCGGCGTTCTTCCGCGGCACGTAGCCCGATTTCATCTTGCTGAGGAAGCCGGACGTGCTGTCGTTGCCGCCGAAATAGTAGGCTTCGCCCGTGTACTTCTTGCCCTTGTAGAACACCAGGCCCGAGTTCTGCGGCGGATCGTAGGTGACCGGGGAAACCCAGGTGAGGCTGGTGTACTCTCCCGCGATCGCGGCGGCTTCCTCGGGGGTGACGGCGGCGGCCCTGGAGGCCGCCACCAGCCAGACCAAGAGCGCGCAGACCCACGCCGGCCGGGACGGTCCGCGCAGGGAACGTCGTTCGATCGATCTCATCTCTCTCCCCTCCCCTGGTTCAACGGTTGAAATCCCAGCGCACGATCCGGACGCCCGATTCGTCGGTCGTCATCTGATACAGGGCGCCCGCGGGATCGGTGGTGAAGACCCGATCAGGCTGCGCCAGGTTTCGAAACGGCACGGAGACGGCGTCGATGAACTCCCCCTCCGCGGAATAGCGACGGACGGCCGATTCAATCTCGCCGGTGGACGAAAGGGTCTCCACGAGCAGCCAACTTCCCCGTCCCGCGGCCGGGCCCAGGTACCGAACGCTTCCCTGGAGATAGTCGACGTCGACCTCGACCGGGACGACGCGGGTTTCCCCATTGCGGCCGACCGCGAATCCGGCGTGCGCGGGTCCCCCCTGCGGCCAGTGGGTGACGACCCGATCCGGACGCCACCCGCCGCCGGTGGTGGGAGTCAGCTGCTGGTCCACGCGGCGCAGGAACACTTCGCCATCGCGGACGACCAGGCCCTCCGCCGGCTCCGATCCCGGGTTCAGCGACGCCACCTCGACCGAGGAAAGCTCTGCGCCGGTGCGGGGATCGAGGCGGCGGATCAGTCCGGTGCCGTACTCCAGGGTGTGGATCCGGCCCTCGCCGTCGACGACCAGGTCCGCGAGATGTCCGTCGACGTCGAGGACGCGCTCGACCGTCCCGTGCGGCTGGAAAATCGTGATCCGGCGATTCACCCGGTCGGCGACATAGAGGCGACCGTCCGCCCCGACGGCGAACGAGGCCGGACCGACCGGGAGTCCTTCGTCGCCGGGGACAAACAGGCCGATCGCGCCGGGATGGCGTCCCCAGGGAAGGCGCAGCAACTCGACCGGTTCCGCCGTCTGGGCGGTCCCACGCGGCGCGATGGCCACGGCGCCCGGAAACGGCGAGGCGGGACGCCGGTCTCGCGGGGTGCGCCGATCTTCCTGCGCGGGTGGCGCGGCCGGCCCACCAGCGACTTCGGCGGCCGGCGGGGCGGACGGTGCGGTTCCCGGCGGGGGCTCCGTCCGGCTGCCCGCGTTGCGGGCATTCCGGTCCGGCTTGTCCCCGGGTCCGCCGGCGAAGATCGCCAACAGGAAGACCAGGGCCGCGGCGCCGATGAGCAGGGCGCGCGCACGGCCGCCGCCGACCGCCACCCCACCCGGTGGCCCGCCTCGAGAATCGATCCGACGCATGGTCCCGCCGTCCCCCGCCGTTCCGGCCGCGGCTCCACCGACCCCTCCCGGGGGCGACAGAGCGGAATGCTGACCGAGTGTTCGCAATTCTCGGACCACACGGATCGTGGGACCGGCTGCCGTGCCGGTGGCGGAGCGTAAGATGTGTTCCCGAAGCGGGTTGCGACGCCGTGTCCGGGCGCGAACGTGGAGCGGGCGGCCCCGGTCGGGAGGATTTCTGTAAGACGGATCTTACAGGGCGGCGAACACTCGCGGGGGGGGGGCGCGCGTCGTGGGGGGATCAGTCGGCCCGACCGGGCGGGTCGGCGAAACCCGGGCAGGCGGAAATCCGGCGCCGGATTTTCTCGGTCATGGTGCGGTAACGTTCATCGCGGGGGCCGCCGTATTGTTCGAGGTACTCGGTGTAGCTCAGTTCCTCGGGCATCTCGCGGAGGTCGGGGGCGAAGTCCCGGATGGTCGCGCCCGCGGCGAGGCGGTCGCGGATGGCGCGGGCGGCGTCGCCGCCCTTCAGCAGGCGGCGGGCGAGTTCGATGCCCGCGTAGTCGGCCTCCAGGTCGGCGAAGCTGAAACCGGAGGCGGGGCCGGTCTCCCGTTCGCGCGCATCGGAAATCTCCTTGGCGTAACCGGCGCGGAGGGAAAACTCCGGGGAGAGTTGGGCGGCGAGGGCGGCCGAGACGGCGAAGTGCTGGGCCCAGTCATGGCGCGTCAGGATGGCGGGCGGGTGGGGTGCGCCGGCCAGATCTTCCAGCAGGCCGGCCGGAAGGAGGGCGACAAACGGGCCGCCGCCCGCGGGATTGCGATGGTAGTACTTCGACGAATCGACCGTCAGGGCGAGCGCGATCATGGCGGCGCGCGCGCGTTCGGGGGTCGGCTCATCCGGGCCCACGGCGGCGCGGGTACAGGCGCTCATCAAGGCATCGCCGTCGGCGCCGGCGGAGATCGCCGTCCGGACGGCCTCGTGGATGCGTCCCAGGGCCCTGGAGATCTCCGCGCGCAGCGTCTCGCCCGGGGTCGGCGGATCGGCCGTCGCCGGCGCGGAGGCGTGCAGGCCCATGAGGATCGCCATGGCGGCGGCCAGGATCGTGCGCATGCCGGTCCTACTCCGAGCGGATGAGGCGATACGGGGTGAGCCGGTCCGCCAGCAACCGGTCCATTTCCTTCTTGAGGCTCCCCTGGGTCATGAGCTTCTGGTGCAGCTTGCTGGAGAAGACGTAGTTCGTTTCGACGATACGGACCGCCTCGCGCACGTGCGCGGACTCCGCCGCCGGCGCCCCGAGGCCGTGCGCGATCGCCCGCGCGTACCAGCGGACCAGGCCGTAGACGATCATGAGGTAGAGGTGGCCGTGTTGGAGGGACGGGAAGTGTTCCGTCAAGACGTGACGGAACACCAGATGCCGCAGGTAGAGGCGCAGGTGGCGAACCACCGGTTCTTCGTCCGCGGGCCAGGTCACTTCGCGCGCCCCGGCGACGTCGACGGTGCGGCCGAGAAACTTCGACTCCCAGGGGGCCGGGTCTCTGCCGCGTTTGCGCGCCTGGGAGATCAGCAGGGTCGCCATTTCCCGGCGCTCGCTGGAATCCGAGGTCGCCTCGTGGGACTGGACGAGGAACTCGAAGAAGGCATGCTGATCGTCCGCCGGGACGGCCACCGTCTTGATCAGCCGCCGGATCAAGGCGTGGTCCTGGTCTTCCACATTGCGGAAGAACGCGCCCATGGCCTTGAGGACCGGATACCCCTTGGCGACGGCGGGACGGAGGAATTCGTCGGCGATCTGGAGCAGGATCGACCCGGCGATCAGTCCGTCCTCGAGGGGGAAGGTCCGGCCGTCGAGGAAGCGCATGAGGACCTGCAGGACCTTCTCGTACACCTCGTAGCCGACCTCCGGGCCCGTTTCGTGGTACCGGAAGATCTTCGGCAGTTCGCGCACGACGAGCGCGTGCCCGAAGTGGTCTTCGAGGATGGCCGGGTCGAGGCCCGCCCGCGCGGCGTTCCCTTCGAAGTTGACGCCCGTGCAATCGAAGCAGAAGCCCGCCGTGACGCCGCGCGGGGTGCGCACGAAGTGGTACGGGAAGAGGATGCAGTTCTTGGGTTTGTGTTCCCGGTCGACGCGCGCGTGCAGGGCGCAGGTGTTCTGATCGGTCAGGAAGGTGCAGGCCCCGTTCTCGCGTTTGAGCAGCTTGTGGTGAAACGGGGGCGACTCGAACGGGGCGAAGCGCTCCTCGACGTCCGGGAAGACGGCAAGCAGGCGGGCGTCCTTCCAGCGTTCCCGCACTTCGTCATCGAGGGGGATGGTCCACTTCTGGCGGCAGCACATCCCGCACTGCTGGCACTCGAAGTTGACGTCGTCGGGGATGAGGAAGGTGGTCATCAGGCCGGGCCGGTGCAGACGATACGGGCCATGGGGATGGGCGGACCCGGGCTGACGGTCAGCGAGCGGAACCCGTGGAAAGCCTCGCCGTCGAAATGCGGATCGAGGAGCTCGCCGACGCATTCCACGCGCACGTCGCGCGCGGGTCCGTCGTACAGGTGCGGGGCGCGGACGATCCAGCCGGCCAGGATCTGCGGCAGGTGGACGACCAGTTCGAACCGCGAAAGGCGTCCCGCGTGCAGATGGAGGCGTCCGTTGCGCGCGTGCCGGAACGTGTGCAACGCCCCCAGATGGAACGGAAACGCCCCGATGTTGAGCACGTTGTGGCGGTGGAATCGGAGTTCCCGACCGTCGACCCAGACCCGGGCCGGGCGGGGGCGAACGAACTCGTCGGCGTAGCGGTAGGCCTCGGGCGGGAAGAACCGGCACCAGGATGCGGCCGGGGAGTTGATGATGAGGGAGCCGCAGATGCGGGCGATGATCTGGGCGATGCGTTTGGGTCCGCGGACCGGCACGGCGTAGTACTCGCGGAAGAAGTGCTGGGCCACGCCGGCGACGGCGGCGCCGAAGGCGATGCGGCGGAACGGGACCTCGCGGCCGGCGACGAGCTGAGTCCCCTCGACGAACAGGCTCTCCACCGGCTCCAGCGGCACCGGGCGGCCCTCGCGCACGCAGGCGTGGAGGACTTTGAGAATGCCGTCGGTGTGGCCGACGATGCCGGCGCGTCGGGCGATGGCATTGATCGTCCCGCCGTTGGCGGGCAGGATGACCGGGTAGTCGGGATGGTCGCCGACCGCGCTCGGCCGCCCGCGCACGGCCTCGAGGGCCTCGCGCACGAGGTTGACGATGCAGTGGAGCGTGCCGTCGCCGCCGTCGGCCACGACGTAGGTGTAGCGCCGGCGCACGAAATCGAGAACCGCGTCGTACGCTTCGGCCAGGGAGCGCGTGACGCGCACCTGGCCGGTCCCGCGGAGGAGCGTTTGCAGATGGCGCCACCGATCCGGGCGCAGGAGGTTCTTCTTGGAGCGCGGATTGACGATGACGCCGATGCGCTCGAGGACGGGGGGGGCGAGGGGGAACGCGATCGTCGAGGACATCCGGGGGGCGATCCTCCGGGGAGGACGGGGCCGCCGCCGCAATCGACGCGGATCGGGACACCGCCGAATCGATGCTAGCCGGGCCCGCGCAGGCTGTCAAGCGCGGGTCTTGCGCGCCCCTGCGGATCCGGGGCCTCCGCCGTCAGGGCCGGCGCCGGCGCGGCGCCTTGCCGGCGTAGACCGGGCGCACCCCGAAGCGGTTCGCGGCCCAGAGGGTCAGGATCGCGGTCAGCCCCGCGATCACCCGCTTTTGCTCCCGCTCGTGGATCACCATGCCGAAGGTGTCGGCGACGAAGTGCAGATGCTTGAGGATCGTCGCCGCCTGGTCGCGATCCAGCGAGCCGTGCCAGAAGTCCACCTGCTCGAGGATCAGCCCTTCGTGCCGACGCAGGAACTCCCCCATGGAAAGCACGTTTTCGCTCAGGGGCGTGCGCACGCGCGCCAGGGCCAGCAGGTCGGTCACGTACTCGTCCCAACGGCGCACCAGGGCGCGGTTGCGCGGCTCGCGCAGGAATTCCGCCCGCGCGAGCGACAGCTTGGCGCGCGCCTGGACGCGATACTGCGGCAACACGGGATGGAAGTCGAAGAGGATGCGCCGCCCGCGCGGATGGTCTTCGTCCGCCAGGTGGTAGCCCCAGCGCCGGCGCAACTGCGGCCAGGTCCAGATCGTCAGGACCGCGCGGTCCCGGCTGTCGAGCACGATGAAGCTGCCCCGTTCGTATTTCACCACCGTTACCCAGTGCGCCCACTCGTTGATGCAGATCAGGCACGGCACGCCGCGTCGCAGGTAGGCGCTCAGCGCGCGCCGCGCGCGCTCGGGTTCCTCGCGCCGCAGCACCGGAAAGGCGCAGTCGAAGTGGTGCGCGGCCCGTCGGAGCTGGTACTCGTTGGTTCCGGAGGACGGGCTCGAACCCGCGACGCGCGCGATCCGCTTCTCGTCGAGGAAGATCCCGAGCATGATGAGCGCGTGCTTCAGCGCGAAGGGACCGCACTGCCAGAGATTCGGTTGGGGGTAGATCCCCATGTCTCCTCCCGATAATCCTGTAGGAACGCGCGCTTTCCTGGTTGGATCATGCCCGTCGGAGCGAGTTCTTCCTGCGCCGGAGGACAAGGTCGTGAAGTCGTCGCGCAAACGGTCCCGCGTCCGCCCGCGGCTGTCGGTCGTCTACAACTGGACGCTCGAGGACCCCTACGAGGAGATGAAGAAGGTCGACCCTGCCTCGCTGGGTTTCGAGCCGGTCTACCCGATCGACGTGGCGACCGTGGAAGAGGAGTACGCGGCCGTGGTGGAGGCCCTGGAGAAGGCCGGCTTTCGCGCCGGGCGCCTCAATCTGGAGGACGACCTGGAGCGGCTTCACGGGCTCCTCGCGGAGGACCCGCCCGACGTCGTCTTCAATCTGGCCGAGTACTTCCGCGACGATCCCGCGTTCGAGCCGATGATCGCCGGGATGTTCGAGTTGCATGGCGTGCCGTATACGGGGTGTCCGCCGTTTGCGCTCTCGTTGTGTCGCCGCAAGGGGTTCGTGAAGCGGATGCTGCTGGCCCACGGGCTTCCGACACCCCGTTACGTCGCGCTCCACCAACCGCACGTGCCGCGCGGGCACGGGCTGCGTTACCCCCTGATCGTCAAGCCGGCGCAAGAGGACGCCAGCGTGGGGATTCACGAGCATTCGATTGTAACGGGGCCGCGCAAATTGCGCCAAGCAATCGAGCGCGCCTTTGCCGAGCACCAGCCGCCGATCCTGGTGGAAGAGTTCGTGGAAGGGCGAGAGATCCACGTCGGCGTCTGGGGCAACGACCCCGGCGAGGTGCTGCCGCTGCTGGAGTACGACTTCAGCGACCTGCCGGCCGACCGGCCCCGGATCGTCAGCCACGACATGAAGTGGAACCCCCTCGACGAGTCGTTCCATCGGGTGCACGAGGTCTGTCCCGCGCCCCTGCCGGCGCGCACGGCGCGGGCGATCCGCGACGCCGCCCGCGCCGCGTACCGGCTCACCGGATGCCGCGACTATGCCCGACTCGATGCGCGCGTCGACGGCGACGGGAACGTCTTCCTCCTGGAGGTGAACCCGAACCCCGATCTGACGGAGGGGGTCTCCTTCCTGCGCGCAGCGGAGGAGGCCGGGATCGGGTTTCCGGAGGCCCTGGGGCGGATCGCGCGCATGGCGCTGGAGCGGGGCGCGCGGGGCTAGCGGGACTTCAACCTGGATCTCCTGGGTTGGTCCGGGCGCGAAAAGCGCCTCGGCCGAACCCAGAGACGCCGAGCGAACCCCCGCGAGTCGCGCGCCCCCGGCCGGACTACATGGGCTGCCAACCCATCGTGCGCCGGAACAGTTCCTCCGCGCGCTCGAAGAACCCGGGCGGCGGGACATGGCGCGGCTGGTCGTCGAGCAGGAATTCCTTCCGGTCGGACGGCACCGCCTCGTACGTTCGCTGCACACCGGGGTAGGCCACCACCGGATCCCGACGGCTCATGCCGAACAGGACCGGGACCCGCAGCCGTCGGGCGAAATTCGCATTGTCGACGAGCCGGATCTGATGCATCCCGTCCTCCGGATCCGGCAGGGCGCTCAAGTATCCGCGCAGGAGCGCCGTGCGTGGGTCGGCGCCCGCCCCCATCGAGGCCTCCAGGTCGCAGAGCGCGGGGGCGCCGATCGCCGCCGCCTTCACGCGCGAATCGAGGGCCGCGACGGACAGGGAGATCCCGCCGCCGAGGCTGAATCCCTGCACGAACACCCAGCGCGGATCCACGTCCTCGCGCGCCACGAGCAGGTCGATGCCGCGCAGGACGTCGGCGATGCAGCCGGCGATGAAGTGGTCCTCCGCCTTGCCGAACTGATAGAGCGCCACCCGGTCGGGCAGGGCGCCTTTGGATTTTCCCTGCCCGCGCAGGTCCAGGCTCAGGGTCACGAACCCGCGCCGCGCCCCCTGCGCGGCCCACTCCGCGCGACCGTGGTCGCCGAGTCCGGGGATGATCACCAGGGCGGGGTGGCGGCGGCCGTCCCGGGGGGCGGCCAGGTACGCATGGATGCGCACCTTCTTCACGCTGTCGTATTCGACTTCGGAGAGCTTGATCTCTTCCCCGGCGCGTCGTTCCGTCACCGTCTCGTTCCGGGGCGCGGACCGGAATTCGGCGACCCGTTGCTGCCAGAAGGCGTCGAAGGCGGCTTGAAACCCCGCTCCGGACGCGTCCTCGGCGCGGACCGCCGTCCCGTGCGCGGCCAGCACCGCCATCCCCAGGGCGAGCCGGACGGCCCGCCGGACCCAGGTGTGAACCATCTGCGTGACCTCCTCCGCAATCGGCGCCGGACCGTTCCGGCGACCATGGGGCTTGATACGGCCCGGGGCCGATCGTCGTTTGACGTCCCACCCCCGCGCGCCCCGGGAGGTCGGAGTCAGAAGATGAGGATGCGCAGTCCGCCGTCGGTCGGCCCGTCGGGTCGGGACCCGTCGCGCGGGGAAGGCCGGGTCGCAGGCGATCCGGACGCGGGACCCGTGCGCCCGAGGGGGTCCAGCGGCGAGAGCAGGTTGGGGACGAGGAAGGTCATGCGATGGAAGGACCGCTTGACGAACACCCGCATCGGGCGGGCCACGGGAAGCGAGGTGAGGAGGTCCCACACCGGGGTCTCCACGAGTTCCTCGACCGCCCGCCGAAGGGCGCGCGCGCCCGTGGGCAGGTCCTCCGCGCCCCGTTCCAGCAGCAACTGGCGCGCCGCCGGTTCGACCACCAACTCGACGCCGCGAGTGTAAAGCCGTTGCGCAGCCTCGGTCAGGATCCGGTCCAGGATCGGCGGCAGGTCGGAGACCTCGAGCTTGCGCAGCACCACCACCTCGTCGATGCAGGCGAGCAGGCGCGCGGACAGCGAGTCCGATACCTGTTCGAGCTGCGACTTCTGGACCACCACGCGCGCCCCGCTCTTTCGCACCTGCTCCCGTCCCGCGAATCCGATCGCGCCGTGCGTGAGCTGATCGGCCTCCCGATCCGTGATCGCGCACTTGAGCAGGAAGAGACAGTTGGAAAAGTCGATGACGAGGCCGGGGCCGGCGGTCATCCGGCCGTGCTCGAAGACGTGAATCAGCGTGTCGAGCACCGGACCGGACGCCTGGTCGATGTTCTCGATCACCACCACGTCCGGTCTTCCCGGTCCTCCGGCGGTCGCGCGGCCCGCCCGTTCCACCGAGACGTGCTGGAGGTAGCTGAGGAAGTGGGCCGATTGCAGGAAGATCGCGCAGTTGACGCGCGGCAATCGCTCCGGATCCTGTCCGACGGCGCGCGTGATCGCGCGAATCAAGTCGTTCTTTCCCGAGCCGGCCGGCCCCAGGAGCAGCAGGATCCCGGCCGGCCGCGGCGGGCGCGGCGGCACGGCCAGGACCCGCAACAACGTGCGGGTGAGGATCCGCACCGCGTCGAATCTTGCCGGGATTTCCTGGCGGAGTACCCGCTCCAGGTGCCACGACATCATGGCCGCGTCTCCTTGTTGGGCGGAAAGCAAGACAGCCCCCGAGCGGGGGCTGTCGCTATCCTGTCCACGGGCGGTGGAAGGTCGGGGACCCAGGGTGAATCCCCCCCGCGCGGGGGAGGCCGGTTAGCCTAGCAGATGGTGCGTACCTGGGGCGCCACGCCGCAGGACATCCCCGCCGTCGCCAGGGGCGACAGGAACGACGCGGCCGGATTGACCAGGGAGGACGCCAGGATGCTGCGGCGCAGCCACTCCTGGTTGGCCAGCTCGACCATCTGGCGCTCGGCCAGAAGCCGCTGCGCGACGACGGGATGAATCCCCTGCACCGCGTACGGATGGGCGAAGGTCGACAGCCGGGGGTCGATGGAAAGGCGCGGATCGATCGCGAGCCGCGGATCCATCGTCAGACGGGGGTCGATCCCCAGGTTCTGGGGATGAACCGCTCCGAACGTGCTCAAGCCAGTGGCCTCCAGACCGGTCGGGTAGGCCGTCGGGATGCCCGCGGAGGCGGGGATCTGCGGATAGAAGCTGCCGACCACGGGCAGCGTCGGGACGCCGGCCAGGGTGGCGTACGGATTCTGCGGGATCGACGCGAACGGAAGCGCGTAGCCGCGGTTGGCCCAGAACTCGGGAGCGACGAACGGGACGTTGGCGAACATGCTGTACTCCTCCATACCACCAACACCTTAAAAAAAAGGAACAAAGAATCCGCCAGAACAGAGGAAGGGTCCCCGCTTCCTCCACACCGCCCGGTGGGGTTGTCGGTTCCGGAAGGCCGTTCGGGGCGGCGGTTAGAACGGCACGAATCGAGTGCCCGGTCCCACGCCCGGGGGCGGGGTCGCCGGCGTCAGGCCGAAGGGCATCAGGGGCATCTGCGCCATCGAGAAGTCCACGGGCAGCGCGCTCTGCGTCGAATACATGGGGGACGAACCGAACACGCCCGCGGTGTAGGGCTGGTAGCCGAGGAACGTGCCCGGGGCATCGAACGGGCGGCCGCCGACCTCGGAGCCGGGATGGGTCCCCAGGTGCCGGTGCAGCTCGTTGACGATCGCGTAGATCTCCAGGATCTTCTCGTCGACCTTCTCGTCGGACTCGCCCCGCTTGGGATTGCCGGGATTGGACGTCGCCATGAAGTGACTCCTCATCTCGCTTGGGTCGCGGTATTCGCTCTAGCTGTTCTGGATCTCGACCGACTCGCCGACGGCGCGGGCGCTGTCACCCTTCACCAGCCGGATCTCGAGGACGCCGTCCCGGTAGGAGGCCTCGCTCTCCTTGGGGTTGACGCGGAAGGGCAGCGGGATCCAGCGTTCGAACGGCCCGAAGAACCGCTCCTGCGCCAGCACGGACACCACGCCCTCTTCCCGGGACTTGAAGCTGCGCTGCCCCTTCACCACCACGATCGAATCGCCGACGGTGAGGTTGACGGCCGACTTCTCCACCCCGGGCAGTTCGATGCGCAGCACGACCTGGCCGCCCGCCTCGTAGGCGTCGAGCGCGGGCATCCAGCTTGCGCCGGCGGCCGCGCCGATGCCGGGAATGCGCGCCGCCAGGACGTTCTTGATGTGCGCGAGTTGCTGATACAGATGGGCGATCGGATCCGCACCCTTGGCCACGTGCATCGCGCCCTCGCTCCCGGGGGTGCGTGTGTAGGGCCGCCCCGTCACCTGCTCGTACAGGCGCCGCGCGTCCGTCAGCATGGAGTCCAGAAGTTCCATTCCGAAGTCCTCCTTCCCAACCGGTCGTGACCCGCACGATCCCTCGCGCGAGACAACACGCCCCCTCGGTCGCCGGGTCGACGTCGAACCGGCGACATCGATGGGACGGCATAAAGCAACGCCTGTGCCCGACACGGGTGCGGTGCGCCGCAATGTCCATAAAGGGCTGGGCCGCGGCGGCTTGCGGGCAAGGGCACGGGTTCCGAAGCGGCGCGATGGCAGGCCACATTCTCACCAGCGTGCCGGGCGGATGAGTCCGGGGCGCGGGATTCGTTGCGGAGCGTGGGCCCCGGCCTGTGGCCGAATTGCCACGGAATTGGCGATCCTGCCGCGTCTCACCGTTGAGGCAGCGAAACGCAACCGCGGGACACCTGCGAGGCCGGTGGGTCGGGGAGATCGCAGTTCAGCGCGCGCGCTCGACCAGTCCGGCAAAGCGGGGGTCGCCCCGCACCGGATCCAGCGTGGTGTCGTCGCGCAGCAGGGCGGCGTCGCGAAAGCCGAGGTCGATCGCTTTCGCCAGGTGGTCGAGGGCCGCGTCACGCAGGGCCGCTTGTTCCCCCGCCGGCTGCGGCCGGGACGGCGCTTCCGGCGCGGTCCGACCGTCGGAGAGGACCGAGAGGATGCAAGCGAGGTTGTAGTGCGCGCCCACGAGCTGCCGGCGGGTGGCCGGATCCGAAGACCGCGCCGCCCGATTTCCGGCGTCGACCTCGAGGATCTCGCGCTCGAAGCGGGCCAGCGCTTGCCGGTATTGCTCGCGCGCCCCCGGGTAGTCCTGCGCAACCAGGCGCTTCTCGGCCTCGGCGCACAGCCATTTCCAATCGCCGTCGGGGACGCCGGGGCTGTTTCGGATCTCCGCGACGCGCGCGCGCGCCCATTCCGCCTGCGCCGGCGCGGCGAGGGCATATTGCTCGAAGGCGGTCACGGCCTGATCGGGACGCTGGAAGCGGCTCCAGAGCACGCCGAGGAGCGCCCAGGCCATCGGCGTCCGGCGGGCGGCGGCCGCCCGGAAGTCCGACTCCGCGAGCGCAAGCTCCCGATCCGGGGTCCGACCCGTGCGCAGAAGCGCGAAGGCGAGCCCGCTGTGGGCGATTCCCCGCCCAAGCCGGGCCGATCCATCTTCCGGGGCGCGCCGGATCGCCTCGTCGAGGAGGGCGATCGCCTCCTCGCTGGCCGCGCGGGAATCCTCGCCGATCAGGGACAAGTAGTAGCCGTGCACCGCAAGGGTGGTTCCGCGCAGTCCGAAGTGGGCGGTGGAGTCGGGCAGCGCGCGCGCGCGCGCGTCCAGCGACTCGAGGGCGGCAGCGCAATAGGGTCGCGGGTCGCGACCGCGGAGGGCGTCGGCCTCCGCGAGTTCGCAGTAGACGTTCGCGCGATTGAGATGGGCTTCCGGATCGTCCGGTTTCAGTCGCAAGGCGGCGGCGAAGTCCTCCTCCGCCCGACGCAGGGAGGGGGTCGGGTCCGCCTCGCGGAGCGCGTCCAACAGCGCCAACTTGCCATGGGTGGTGGCGCGCATGATCCGCGGACCGGCCTCGTCGGGCTCGAGCTCCACCGCCCGTTCGAAGTCGGCGAGGGCCAGGTCCAGGGTGGCGGGGGAAGCCACCCCCGCGCGACTCTCGGCCCGCCAGAGCAGGAGCAGGCTGTTGCCGCGATTCAGGTGGGCCCAGGGTTGTCCGGGCGCCCGTTGCAAGGCGGTCGACTGATCCGCGACGGCGAGTTCGAAATGGGGACGGGAGGCGCGCCCGTGTTTCTCCTCGATCTCCCCGCGTCGTCGATGCGCATTGCCGCGATTGTAGCAGGCGATGGCGTCCCCGGGGGACCGGGCGACGGCGAGGTCGTGCGCGGCCACCGCGCGGGATAGGAGGTCGCCGCCGTCGCGGCCGAGCGCGTCTTCGAGATCCCCGCACGCGGCCAGGGCCATGGCCCGTCCGGAGAGCGCCGGGGCCGAGGAGGCATCGAGCCGGAGGCTCTCTTCGTAGGCCGCGCGCGCCTCGTCCGCCAGGGCGAGGGTCGCTTCGGAGGGGGGGAGGGACTCGGCGCGGGCCAGACGGGCATTGCCGCGCCAGGTGGCGGCGGAGGCATCGAACGGCCAAATCAACGCCGCGGCGTCGAATTCCCGCTGGGCCTCGAGGAAGTCGCGCCGGTAGAATCGCGCCATCCCGCGAATCAGCATCGCGGCGGGTCCGTCGACGCCCTCGAGCAGGCGCAACACGAGGGCGCTTCCCGCCGGGTCGTCGCCATGGAGCGCGGCCGTCGCGCGGGCGATTCGAATCTCGTCCGGGGCAATCCCCGCCACCTCCCCGTCCGTCGTCGGGATGCGAGCGAGATCCGCCAGCCCCTGTGCGCGCCACTCCCGCTCGTCTTCCGACTCCGGTCGTACGGCCAGGACTCCCCCGTCGGGTCCGTGGAGCATTCCCGGCAGCCCCCGGGAATCCCGGTAGCGTCGGAGCCGGTGCGTACCCCGGAGCAGCCACGGCAGCGGCGACGCGGGGGACCGGGCGCAGGCGCGATCGAAATCATCCTGCGCCCGGGCGGCATCGCCGAGGGTCTCGCGCACCCGTCCCCGCCAGGCCAGGGCCACCCCCGAGTCCGGGGAGTCGTCGAGGCAGCGCGCCAGGAGCCCCAGCGGTTGCTCCGCCAGGGCAAGGCGCGCTTCCGCCGTCATCTCGCGCGTGCGGACCGCATGCTCGAAGGAAGAAACCTGCGCGGCGATCTCTGCCAGGGTCCGCTCCTGTCGGGCCGCCGCGGACCTTCGGGCCGCCCCGGCGGCAAGCAGGCCGGCGCCGAGCATGCACAGGAGCGCCGCAGTCGCCAGGAGTGCGCCGCGATGCCGTCGCGCCGACCGGCGCAGCCGGTAGAATGGGGTCCAGCGGCGCGCACGTACCGGTCGTTCGTCCAGCCACGCCTGCAAGTCCGCCGCCAGATCCGCCGCGTTCCGATAGCGCAGCCGCGGATCCCGTTCCAGGGCGCGCAGGCAGATCGCCTCGAGGTCCTCCGAAATCGAGGGATCGATCTGGCGCGGCCGCGCCGGATCCATCCGACAGATCGACACGAACAATTCGTGGGTGTCTTCCGCGTCATGGGGAACACGACCCACCAGGATTTCGTATAGCATCACTCCGAGCGACCAGACGTCGCTCCAGGGGCCGACGTCGCCGGCCGCGACCACCTGTTCGGGACTCATGTAGGCGGGCGTGCCGAGCGTGAAGCCCGTGAAGGTCAGCTTGACCGACGCCGCGGAACCAGCGCCACCCGACCCGCTCCCCAGGTCCTTGGCGATCCCGAAATCCATCACCCGCGGCCGTCCGGTGGGGTCGAGGATCACGTTGGCGGGCTTCAGATCCCGGTGGATCACTCCCTGTTCATGGGCGAAGCCAACCGCCGCGGCGACCTGGGCCAGGAGAAGCACCTGCTCGCGGAGCCGGGACGGCGCCGACGCGTTCGGGGCGCTTTGCTGCGCGCGATGGGACTCCAGGATCTCGTCGAATGTGCTGCCGCGGACGCACTCCATGGCCAGGTACGGGCGCCCGCCATCGATCCCGTGCTCGTACACCGAGACGATGCCCGGATGACGTAGCCGGGCCGCCAGCCGGGCCTCGCGCTGGAATCGCGCAATCTCCAGCGGGTCGAGGCCATCGCCCGGACTCGCCGGGGAAAGCAACTTGATCGCGACCGCGCGCCCGAGTTCGGGGTCGTGCGCCTCCCAGACCACGCCCATCCCCCCCATGCCCAGTTGTCGGACGAGAACGTAGCGACCCAGACGGGAGGGATCGGCGCCGGAGCCGGAGGGTGAAAAGCCCGCAGGATCGGGACGCGATCGAGTCGCGGCCCCTGCCGCGACGGCGTTCGTCTCCGCGGGAAGGCGCGCGACCCCGGGGCCGGCGAGGGTTTCGTCCGACGCCCCGGGCTTCTCCTCGGCGGCGGGCCCGCCCTCCCGGGAGATCCGGATCCTGCCGCGATCCGAGGGGGGCGGCGGGGGATCGGTCATCGGAATCGCTCCTGGATTTCGGCACCATGCGGATTTTATGCGGCGCAGCGGCCCGGCCGCAAGGGGTCCGGGCTTTTCCTTGGCCCGCGCCCCGCGCGCCCCGTAAGATGAAAGAACCGGTCCACGACGTGACCGGAGGGGTGGGGAGGCTGCCATGATCAAGTTGCGGATCACCATCGGCGACGCGCAGGAGGTGTGCGAGTTCCCGGAAGCGGCCATCACGATCGGGCGCAGCGACGGCAATCTGATCCAGTTGGACAGCAAGAACATCTCCCGGAACCATGCGACCATCGAGAGGGTCGAGCAGGGATACAAGGTCCGGGATCTGGGTTCGCGCAACGGCATTTTCGTCAACCAGAACCGGGTCGAATTCGCCCTGCTCGCGCCCGGGGACGTGATCAAGGTCGGGGACGCGCTCTTTTTCGTCGAGGAGTGTCCCAAACCCAAGAAACGCACCTGGCGCCAGCCGGTTCCGGCGGTGATTCCGGCGCACGAATCCGCGGCCGGGGAGATCCCCGGTGCCGCCCCCGACCCGGTGCGGGAAGACGATCCGATCGCGGTCGACCCGGAGGGGGGGGCGGGCGACCTCCCGGGCGAGGCGGCGGAAGGCGCGGGAGCGGCAGCGCAGGTCCAGGCGGAGTCGCCGCCGGCCGGTGGCGAGCGCCCCCCGCTTCGCAGCGCGGAGTCCGCGGCCGCAGCCGGCAAGGGCGAGATTCCCGCAGACCGCGGCGACGAGATGATGACGCTGGACTCGGCGCGCCGCCTGGCCGAGGCGCTCTCGACCCGATGCCGCGCGATCGTCCGGGGTCGGGACGAGGTCTTCGAGCGCGTGTTGATCGCGCTCTTCTGCGGCGGGCACGTCCTTCTCGACGACTACGCCGGCTCCGGGGCGAACACGCTGGCGAAGGCGCTGGCCGACAGCCTGGTGCCGGATGAGCTCCGGCCGGCGACCCGCGCGTACGGTCGCGTCACCGGGACCCCTGACTTGTTGCCGGCCGATGTGGCGGGCGGCCACGCGCCCGGCGGGGGCGGATTCCGTCCGGGGGCGATTTTCGCGAACATCGTGTTCGTGGAGGACTTTCCCCGCGCCGCCGCGAAGGCGCAAGCCCTTCTCCTGGAGGCGATGGAAGACAAACAGGTAACCGTGGAGGGGGAGACCCACCGTCTCGAGGACCTATTCTGCGTGATCGCCACGGAGAATCTCGCGGAAACGGATGGCACCCGGCCCCTGACGCCGGCACAGCGCGACCGGTTCCTGTTCCGCCTCCCGATGTTGCCCCTGTCGGCCGAGATGGAGTTGCAGGTCCTGCGCGGCGCTCGCGCGGGAGATACCGCGGCGCGCATGGAGAAGGTGCGTGTGCGCGATGTCGTCGATGCCCGACCGGCGATCTTCGGCTCGGTCGACGTCCCGGCGGAGATCCATCGGGTGTTGGTGGACTTGAGCCAGGCGATTCGACAGGATCCGCGGGTCGCGCAGGGCATCGCCACCGGCGCGCTCGTGCTGGCGGTCCCCGCGCTGCAGGTTCGGGCCCTGATCCAAGGCCGCGCCCACGTCGAACCCGAGGATGTCGGCGCATTGGCCGGCCCGCTCTTCGGCCACCGGGTGATTCTCAAGCCGGGCGCCACGGATTCCGGCCTGATCGTGGCGGAGGCGGCCGCGCGAGTCGTGCGGGGCGCGTCGCCGTCGTGAGCGGAAGTCCCCGGGAAGGGAGGATCTCGATGAGCCGGGTCCGCAGGGCTCTTGCCGCGGCATCCTTGGCGCTGGTGCTGGCGGCTGCAGCGGCGGCGCCGGCGCGTGCCCAGGGGGGCGCGCCGGGTACCGGCGGCGATGCCCAGGGCCAGTACGAGGCGGGACTCAAGCGATACGAGGCGGGCGATTATCCCGGCGCGATTCCGTTCGCCGAGGCCGGCCTCCGTATCGATCCCGAGCATGGTCGCTGCTACTACCTGCGCGGGGCCGCGCGGCTTGCCCTCGGAGACGCCGCCGCCGCCCTTCCCGACCTGCAGAGCGCGATCCGGAACGGGGCAGGTTTCGCGGCGGCCTACAGCGAGAGAGGTCGCGCCTACCTGAACCTCCACGACCTCGTGCAGGCGGAGTCGGACTTCTGGGTCGCCTCGATCGTCGATCCGAAGTTCTGGCCGGCACCGCACAACCTCGGCGCGGTGGCGATCGAGCGCAAGGACTATGCCGCCGCCCGGGAGTGGTACACGCGGGCGATCGCGCTCAATCCGCAGGGCGCCGGGGCGTACCTGTGGCGGGGCAAGGCGAGCCGGGAGATGCGCGACCATGCGGCCGCGCTCAACGACTTCACCACCTACATCCGCCTGGTCCCGCAGGCGGCCGAAGGGTATCAGGAGCGCGCGGCGACGCACGAGGCGATGCGAAATTTCGCGGCGCGCGATGCCGACCTGGCCGAGGCGCGGAAACGGAGCGGCGGGGGAACACCGGCGCCGACCCAGACCCAGCGGCTGGCGCGGATCCACGACGTCCGGTTGGTCTTCAACGTGCGCAATCGATTCAACCCCCAGAGCCCCATGGGAGTGGAATTCGACATCGACCTCGAGATTGCGGGATCCCGGGGGATGGACTGCGAGCTCGGCGTGGCGTTCTACGGCCCCGACGGCAAACCGGTTCGCGCCCGCACGCAGCAGTACTCCTCCCGGACCGGGGAGCTCTGTTCGTACATCAAGTTCATCCCGGACAACGACCCGCGACGGTATCCGAACGCGTACATCTGGATCCCGTTCGAGGAGTTCCAGTTCCCGCGCGGCGAGTATTCGATCGGGTATCAGGCGTACGTCTTCTGCTATCCGCGCCAGCAGTACCTGGCGGAGCCGAAGACGGGGAACTTCACGCTCACCGTCCGCTAGCGCGCTGGCCCGCCGGTCCCCCTGCCGCGCGGCCTACCGTACGCCCAGGTCGCGATCGAGTTCCTGGGCGGGATAACCGCGCTCGATCGCCGAGCCCTTGAGCTTGTCCCAGATCGCGCTCGCGGACCGGTGAATGGCCTCCAGGCGGGCGACCATCTGCCGTTCCTGCTGGCGTCGATTCACCCACGGACGCAGATGCTCCGTATAGCGGACGAGTTTCTCCGCCTCGCGCTGGATGGCGAAGAATCCCTGCAGCACCTCTTGACGCCAGCCGCTCCAGGGCGAGGTGTGGATGGCGTAAAGGGTTTGGCTGAACGCGTTCGCCAGGTTGCGTCGAAAGGGCTCGATGCGGTTGTCCGCCTCCGGGGACGGCGGCCAGCCGGCCTCCTGGGCCATGCGAGCGCCGATCTCGGTCAACGCGGCGGGGTCGGGGCGCTTCGGCTCCTCCTGCGTGGGCGGTTGCTGCCGGGGGCCCGGGCGCCTTCCGCTGCCCGTGCCGCCCGTCGAAGGAACTCCCGGGGTCCCTCCTCCCGCGGTACTCGTGACCCAGTCGGGGACCGGGAACTTGACCGGCGCCGGCCGAATGCCCAGCCGGTGCAGCAAGGCGACCGGGATGTCGGTGTATTCTCCCCGGCTGCGATGCTCCGCGAGGCGCGCGTAAAGTCCCTCCTGGGGCTTGTCGGGACGTTCATTGGCGAATTTCCAGAGCGGCATGCGGCCGGCCGGAGTGTCCGCCATGACCGGGGAGCCCACCACCGTGGTTTCGACCGGGATCATCAGCGACTTCCCGGTATCGGCGATCGGGACAACCACGACGACGACGGCATGCCCCGGGATGATGGCGATGCTGACGTTCAGTTTCAGCGCCTCGAAGGCGGCGGCCATCAAGGCGGCGCCTTCGATGCAGTTCGCCGCCCGGTGAGCAACGCATTCCGCGGGGAACTCGATCTGTTGCTGCGTCGGCCCGATCGCGAACGACGTGCTTACGTAATGGAGTCCCCAACGGTGGAGGACGGCCATCACGGCGGTGATGGTGTTTTCGACCTGCTGGAGCGTTTCCACATCCCGTTCGTCCTTCAGGACCGGTGCAGGTCCGCCGATCGCGCGCCCGGGCAGGAACTCGGCCGCCTGGCTGACCAGGATGCGCACGATCTCGTCGTGCGGGTTCACCCAGACGGCGATGATCTCGGACAACTCCCCGTATTCGGGGTCCGTCCAGACGCAGATCTTTCGGTGCAGCAGATTGAAGGGGTAGGTCTTCTCGAACACCACCGTTCCGTCGAACTCGACCTTCAGCCGCAGCGCGGCCGGGCGGTCGGCTTCTCCTTCGAAGACCTTTTCACCGAAGAGCGGCGTCAGTCCCACGCGCCGGCGCTCTCCGGCCTCCAAGGAGAACGTGGTGACCGCCGGCTCGCTGAATCCCGGCACGACCGCTTCGACCCGCACCGACCGGATCGGGTGGTCGCCGGGGTTCACGATCGTCAGGGAGGCAAAATCGAGGACGTCGCCGGTCCGGATGCGCTCGAAGGGTTTGAGCGGATCCCCGCTCTGGTGCTGGAACGTTCGTTCGCGAGCGCGCCGCATCTCCGCTTCGGAAGGCAAGCGCTGGCCGACCAGATGGGTGGCGGCGGCGGGGAAGGTGTCTCCCAGGAGGAGGAGGATTCGCACCTCTTCCACCGCGGCGGTGGGCTTCCAGTCGACGATCTTTCCGGCCGGTCGCAGGCCGGGGAAGTCCCCGACAAAGCGGAAGTGTCCGTTCGCATGAATGATCGAGCGGAGCGCAACCGAGGCGTTGCCGTCGGGCGAGAGCAGTCTTGCGCCATAGAGACGGAGAGGAGATCGTTGATAGAGAAGGGCCTCGCGTTCGGCTTCCCGGGCCTCGGGGTGTCCGAGCCGGTCGACGGTCCAGGTTCGGACTTCGGTGATGCCCTGTCTTGCGCACTCGGCGAGGACGTTGGGCAGGGCTTCGGGAATCGCGTCCCGGATGCGCAGGCCGTACCAGCGCGCGGCGGAGGCGCCCCGCTCGTCGCCGAAGGCGCTCCGGAGCCAGGGTTCATGTTCCCAGCGGGAGAGCGACTCGCAGCCGCCGGCGACCCGCGCGCCATCCTGGGCCTGCGCGGCGGCCAGGAGTTCGCGGAGGAACCCTTCGAGTGCGGCTTCGGTGTCGGGCACGGCGGCCGGCGGGATCGCCGCGACCCCGCCGCCGGGCGCTCCGCCGGCGGGAGGCCGGGTTCCCGTTCCGGCCGGATCTGCGGGTCCGGTCCCGGGCGCTCCGCCGCCGGGGACGGGAGGGTCGGCCGGGTCCCCCGGACCGTCCAACGGCGTCTCCCCGAACCACCGGAACCCTTGGTCCAGGAACACGAATGCGCCCGGGGCCCGGCCGGCCGCCTTGCCGGTTGCCTGGAACTGGACGAGAAAGATCGGCGTGCGCTGTCTCATGGCGGCGACCGTCTTTCTCAATTCGGCGGGAATCCGGGCATCGCTCGGGTCGTCGATGCGGACCGTCTCCACCCGGACGTCGGGGGTCTGCAGCCAGGGTTGCAACGTCCCGTCGAGTTGCGCCCGCAGGCGCGGAATCCACTTCGTCTGGACGTCGGCGATCCGGGGGCCCAGATCATCGCCCCACAGCCGCCGGCACCAGTCCTCGGTCCGGGGGATGGCCAGGTCCTTGGCCACGGCCGCAACCGTCTCCGCATCCCCGCCCCGGGCGGCGGCCAGCAGGTCCTCGAAGAGCAGTCGGAGCTCCTCGGGGGTCTCACCGAACACGGCCGCGGGCGCCAACGCGAGCGCGAGGACCAGGGCCAGGCCCCGGCGACGAAAGAACGAAGACGGGGTCGCAGTCATGGAGTCTTCCTTTCGGAACATCGAACGAGAGGCGTCCTTCCGCGGCGGCGGTGCGCCCGCCGGGGTCGCCCTGGTGGGGCTGCCACCGTGATCTCGTCGGTTGGTCCGGTCGCTCTTCGCGCCGGGCTTCGTTGCTCTTCGTCGGCGCTGCACCCGGGCATCGCCTCCCCCGCGCGACCGCCCGGGCACGAAAATCGCCTCGGCCGAACCCAGGATCGCAAGGGTGAAGACCCGCTAGTCCGGGGCGACCACGTGGAACTGCGCGGTCTGCCCCATCTTCAAGCGCAATTCCTGGACCTGGTGGCCGCCGGCGACGTCGGAGATCTGCACCTTGGCGCTGTTGTAGGGTTCCGGCGCCGTTCCTTCGTTGAGGGCGACCACTTCCACCGTATTGACTCCGGGTTTCAGTTCGAGAACCACGGGAGTCGCGACTTTGCGCAGCGTGATCTTTGCGGCTACCAACTCGCCGTTCAGTTTCACCATCACCTGGTCGCCATCCTCCGCGCTATGGTCTTCGAGTTGCAGAATGACGCTTCGTTTGGATACCGAGACGTCGCTCAGGCCGCCGGGGCGTTCCTTGCCGATCGCCACGCCCGGTCCGGGGTCGGTCTTGTCCTGCACGACCACGATGGGCGGCGACGTCTGATCCACACCGCCGGTCTTGACCTCTTTCGTCCCGAAGAGGCCCGGACCGGCGAACAGGGCGGCGGCGACGAGCACGCCGGCCGCGATCGGCAGGACGAGTTTCACCAGGTTGCCGGGACCGGGCTGTGATTGGGTGCGCACCTGCATGGGGGGTACCTCGGAATCGGGTCCGGACGCCGGCAGGGCCGACGTCCCCTGCGGAATCGCGGCGCACGGCGGCGCCTTTCGTTCTTTCTGCGGGATTCCGCCGCATCCGTCATCGTAGTTCGGGCGCTGCGCCGAGGTCAATCGTGCAGGCCAGGGACCGGAAGCCGTCTACGCGACTCACCGCGGGATCAAATCCGCCTACGCTGTTCCAACGCGCGCTGCAGCGCGGCCTGAAGGTCGGTTGCCGTGACCGATTGCTCCTGGCCCGTCTGGCTGCGCCGAATCAGGGCGGCCCGCTGGGCCGCGGCGATCACCGAATCCACGTCCGCCGGCGAAAGTCCGGCGCTCTTCTTTGCCAGCGATCCCGCTTGACGCCGGACGGTGGAATCGAGGTTCTGGATGCGCGTGAGCCCGTGCGTCCAGAGGCGCTCCAGCGTGGCCGCGTCCGGCAGGCCGATTTCGACGTGCTGCCCCAGGCGTCCCGAGCGGGCGATCGCGGGATCGACGCGCTCGGGGTGGTTGGTCGCCCCGATGACGAGGATCCCTCCCGCCTCTTTGGCCCGGTTCATGCTGGCGAGGAACTGGTTGACGATTTCCCCCCGGGAGGCCATCTCGTCGGTGAGCCGGCCGCGGTCCGGGACCAGGGACTCGATCTCGTCGAAAAAAACGATGCAGGGGGCCGCGTCGGCGGCGTTCTCGAACACGCGGGCGATGTTCTTCTCCGTCTCTCCCGTATACTTGGAGAGCAGTTCCGACGCCTGCTTCTCGATGAAGGCCGCCCCGGCCATGGCGGCCATGGTCTTGGCGGCGAGCGTCTTGCCGGTCCCCGGCGGCCCCGAGAGGAGAATGCCGAGATCCGGGTCGATCCCCTCCTCGCGGCGGAGCTTGCGATCGGTCAGGAGCTGGATGGCGAGGCGCAATTCGGCGATCACGGACTCCGGCAGGATCAGGTTGTCCCAATTGTAGCGCGCGCGATCGGGGCGGTCGGAGGTCTCCCCCTTGCCCGCCTGCTGAAGCGCGGCGAGGAGGTCGTCGAGGAGCACGTGGGCCGCGCCCGACTGCTCGAACTCGCGCCCGAGGGCGAGCATCTTGGCGCCTTCGAGCGCCGAGCGGATTTCCGCCGGAGAACGGCGTGCGGAGGCGTCGACGAGTTCCTCGAGGTGGTCGGGGACCGGGTCGGAGGGGTCCCAGGCCGAGGCCGGCACTCGCTCCAGGTACATCTTCCAGAGCCGGCGCCGGCGCGGGGCGTCGGGGAGGCCGATGGTGATCCGTTTCTCCAGGCGTCCGGCGCGGACGACCGCCTTGTCGATGCGGGAGTAGAAATTGGTCGCCCCGACCACCAGCACCCGTCCGGCGGCCTCCTCGCCCAGGCGATTGAGGGCGGTCAGAAAGGCGTTGACCAGGTCGGAGCCGGCCTCTTCGCGGCTGGCCAGCAGATTCTCGCACTCGTCCAGGAAGACGAGCGCGGGGAGGGAGCGAAGGATCTGGCCGAAGACCTGCTGGACCTGCGCGGTGATTTCCCCCACGCCTTTTTCGAAATGGTCTTTCCGCAGTTCGAAGTAATTCACGCCCGCCTCGGCGGCCATGGTCTTGGCGAGCAGGGTCTTGCCGGTGCCGGGGGGGCCTTCGAATATCACGCCCAGCGGGGGCGTGATCCCCCTCGAGAGGGCGAGATCCGGATTGGTGAGGAGGGCGAGGGAAAGGCGGCAGTCGCGCTGCGTCGCCTCGTCGACGACGACCTGGGTCCAGTTGTACTTTTCGCGGCTCGGCCGTTCCATGATGGGGGTCTTCGTGCGGCTGCGGACGATTTTCTGGACGTTGGCGAGCAGGTCCGCGAGCCGGATGGGGGTATCCTGGCCGCCGCGCATGCGCGCGAGGACCGCGTCCCGCTTGGAAGCCTCGACCGCGCCCATGATTTCGGCGGCGGAGAGGCCTTCCGAGTCGGCGACCAGCCGCGACGGCACCTCGCCGGCTTGCAGTTCCGCGGCTCGTCCGGCAACGTTGCCGAGGTAGAGTCGCCAGAGCCGTTCCCGGCATTCCGTATCCGGCGGCCCGATCGGGATGCGCTGCTCGAGCCGCCCCGGGCGCACGATCGCTTCGTCGAGCGCGTCGTAGTCGTTGGTGGCGCCGATGACGAGGATGCGCGCCTTGGCGCGGACGTCGTTGAACATCTGCAGGAGCGCGTTGACGAGCTGCGTGTTGGCCAGGGAGGCTTGGTCCTGGCGGCTGGAGCAGAGCCCGTCGATCTCGTCGAAAAAGAGGATGCAGGGGCTGGCCTTGATGGCGCGGTGCTTGAGTTCGTGAATCTTGCGCACCGTCGAGGCGATGTCCGCGGCGAGGATGTCCTTGGACTGCACCTGGAAGAAGCCGGCGCCGGATTCCGCAGCCATGGTCATGGCGAGGGCGGTCTTGCCGGTGCCGGGAGGGCCGTCGAAGATGATCCCGAGCGGCGGGGTCAGCCCGCTCTTCTCGAGAAACTCGATGTCGGTGAGCATGCGCAGGGCGAGTTGGCAGTCCTCGCGGGTGCGCTGGGGCACGATGATGGTGTCCCAGTTGAACTGCTCGCGGGAGGGTCGGACCATGCCGCGGTAGCGGATCTCGTCGATCGTCGCCCGCAGGTCCTCCTGCCGCACGAGCAGGGTCTCCCCCGCGGCTTCGGCCCGCGACTTCGCCCGTTCCACGGCGAGGCGCGCGGCCCCGACCACGTCGTCGTTGGAGAAGTGATTCGACGCCTTGGCGAGGTGGCGGAAGTCGATGCCGGGATCGGTCGCGGCTTTCGCGGTCGCCAGCCGGAACAGGGCCTCGCGCTGGTCCTCGTCCGGCGGGGGGACGAAGACGTGCTTCATGAACCGCCCGGGGCGCTTGATCGCGTCGTCGATGGCGTCGTACCGGTTGGTTGCGGCGATGATGAGGAGCTGGGAGTTCGACTTCCCCGCGCCGTCGAGTTCGGTGAGGAGGGAGTTGACGATCCGGTTGTTGACGGCGCTGATGTTGCTCTCGGCGTCCCCGGCCCCCCGGCGCGGGGCGATCGAGTCGATCTCGTCCAGGAAGACGATCGAGGGGCGGTTGTCGCGGGCCCGTTTGAACAGCGCCCCGATCTTGACCTCCGCGTCACCGATCCATTTGGTGGCGATCGTGGAGGAATTGACCTCGTAGAAGTTCGCCCCGGCGTCGGTGGCGACCGCCTTGACCCAGTAGGTCTTCCCCATCCCGGGATCGGAGTGGAGGAGGACGCTGCCGATCGGGCGGGTTTCCGCCTTCCCCCAGGGCACCGGGTTCTTGAGGTCGGCCGCGATCTTCCGGCCGAGTTCCACGAGCGAGGCGTCCCCTACGTACTGCTCCCAGGGAACCAGCGGCTCGGGCGGCTGAGCATCCGGGCGAATCGTCTGGATCGCCTGCATGAGCACCGCGTGGGACAGCGCGACGTTTTCCTTCAGCGCCAGCGCCGCGGCCCGTTGCAGGAACCCCTGGATTTCCGCCACGCTCCGGCCCTGGGTGGCGGTGACCAGTTGGTCGAGGTCGAAGCCTCCCGCCGTGGCCTCGGTGCGGTCCCGCAGGAACTTCTTGAACAGCTCCCCCCGCATCGGGCCGTCCGGGAGCGGGAACGCCTTGCGCACATCGAAGCGGCCGTCCCGCTTCACCGCGTCGTCGATCTCCTCTTGGTGGTTGGTCGCCCCCACCAGCAGAAAATTCGGGTACCGGTGCGACTCGTCGATGCAGGCGAGCAGCGTCTGGACGCCCTTTTTCACCTCGGCATGGGCCTCCGAGGCCCCCCGGTTCGCGGCGATCCCCTCCATCTCGTCGAGGAAGAGCACGAGCCGGCGCTTGCCGTCCGCCGTGTATCGACGGCAGAATTCGAAGACTTCGGCGACCGCCTTGCTGATGCCGCCGACGTAGGTCGACTGCATGTCGGAGGTGCGGAGGTGGATCAGGTCCGCGCCGGTTTCGCCCGCGAGGCAGCGGACGAAGTGGGACTTCCCCCCCCCGGGCCCACCGAAAAGGAGCACCCCTTTCTGTTGGATCTTGAGCTGCGCGGCGCGCGGATCGAGTCCGAAGTTGCGATGGGCGACCGTTCGCATCTCCTCGCGGAACTCCTCGAGACCGGCGAACTCCTGGTAGGTCGGCAGCGTTGCCGCCGGCTCGATGCGGATGCTCGGGGTGGACTGGACCGTCCGCCGCTGCCACCAGGAAAAGAGGCACAGGATTCCGGCACTCAGCAGGATGGGAACCGCCGCATTCGCCCGCACCGCCTTGTCGAGAAAGTCGAGGAGGACCCGGCAAACGAAGAAGCCGACGATTCCCAAGACGAAGAGCCCGACCGGCATCATCCAGGGATGACGATCGACGAGCTTTCTCACGCGCTCCCACACGTCGCTCAACATCATCGGGAATCCCACCCCTCACCGCGTTGCCGATGCCGGCCGGCGGGTCGCCTCAGGTTCGTGTCCGGACGACCAGGTCCTCGTAAAGCCGTTCCGCCAGGGCCCGGGACTCCTCGGAATAGTCGCGCCATTCCCGGTACGAGGCCTCGGTCGCCGCGCGCCCGCGGGGCTTTTTCTGCGAAAAGTCTCCCAGCCGCTCCGTGTAGTCCGCCCCCACCCGCGTGCCGAGTTGATTCAGGGCAAAAAGGTGCGCGTTCCCCACCGTCGATTTCCGGGCGGCGTGTTCGACCAGGGTGTCCCATTTCGCGTCCGTCGCGGGATAGGAGCGGCGCTCGAGTTCGATGCCGTTGCGCGTCAGGGCCTCCCAGGCGCGCTGGAAGTCGCCGCGGTGCCCGTCCGCCTCGGCGCGGACCGCGCGTTTGACCTGCGGATCGACCGTGACGGGTTGCGGCGTCGGATCGGGGACCGGATCCGGGATCGGGCGGGGCCCCGGAACCGGATCGGGTGCGGGATCCGGATCGACCGGACCGGGCGCCGATTGGTTTCCCAGCGTGACCGTCTTCCCGCCACCCCCGCCCATCAGCCAGGCGGCCACGGCCAGGCCCATTCCGAAACAGGCCGCGGCAAACCAGGGCGAGCGCAAGTCGAACGGCGATCGAGCCGGAGATCCGGGCATGGCGGGCGCTCCCGGAGGTTGGACGGGCTGAGGGGTCCATGCGGCGGGCAGATCCACCTTGATCGTAATTCCCGTGCCGGGATCGTGTCCAGCAAACGGCGCGGTCCCGTCGCGGCGGTCCGCGCTCCGGAGAAATCGCCGGCCAAGACGCACCGGCGGCGCGGGTTGCTCATCGCCGAACCCGCGCCCCGCGGACCGCGTTCCACCGGGCCGCGGCCGGACTCTCGCTTCGTGAAGCGAGCCGCCGCTAGGGAGACGGGCGAGAATCTCGATTCTTCGGCGGGTTCTGGTGGGAGTCCGGTTTCGCGGCGGCGCTGCCGTCGCGCGGCGCGGAGCGCTGCGCGTCGGCCTTGGGATCCTGCGCGTCCCCCTGCGGCTTGGGCTGATGCGCGCGGGATCCATAGCATCCCTGTCGCCCGCCGGGCGGCTCGCCCTCCTTCGCGACGCGGTACTCCTTGCCCCCTTGCGCCGGCGTGCCGTCGTTGCCGAAGTCCCGTTGCACGTGGTTGCGATCGAACTTGGGCGAGGAGGCCGCATTCGGAGACTTCTCGGCCGCCGGACGGTTCATCTCCTTCTCGCTCTTGGGGACGCCTTCGTACCGGGGCAAGTGGGGATCCGCGGTCGACTTCGAGGGGCCGGTCTTCGGATTCCCCTTGGCCCGGTCCTGGTGGACCTGGTCGTACCCCTTCCGCGAGGCCTGGAGGTTCTCTCGATCCTGCGCGGCCTGCTGCGTTTGCGCCTCATTCGGGCGGTGCTTTTCCCCGCCCTTGAAGGCCCGTTTCTCCGGGTTGTCGCCTGCCATCGGGGAATTCCTCCATCGAACGTTGCTTCGGCTCACCGTCCCGGCTTCGTCTCTCCGAAGAGAACATCGCGCCCGGGTCGAGGGTCTTTCGATCGATTTGCCCATTCCCGATCATAGCAGATGCAGGTACCGCTGCGCGTCGATCGCCTCGAGCCAGGTCGCGTAGGGTCGGGGGGCTCCTTCGAAGGAGGGGGCGTCGTATTCAGGGTCGGTCTGATCGGTGTACGGTTGGATGAGCTCGCTCTTCGCCACGACCAACAACTTGTCGATTCGTGCCAGGGCCCGCATTTGGCGGTCCCAGGACTTGGCCGGCTCGAGCCGGGCGCGGAACAGGATGGCCCGGGTTCGACCGTCGGGGTAGACCACGAACGGGGGAGGCGGCTGAATGAGGCCCGGGATCTCGCCGTGCAGGTTGGCGATCCAGGCCCGCGCCGCGTCTTCCACCGACTCGCGGTAGATCGACTGGATGCGGCAGGCCCGCTCGTGTTCCCGCTCCATCAATCGCCAGCGCTTCTCGCCGATGCCGGGAGGACGCAGCGGCGGGTCGGGATTCCGGTACCGCGTCGGATTGCCTTCGAAGTGCTCGCGGGTTTGCCAGGCGAAGAGCGGCTTCGCCGCATCCGCCAGGGAGTCGCACCAAGCCAGGTTGAGCGCGTCCGCCGTGAGGCGTCCGAGCAGCGTGAGGACTCCGATCCAGAGCGCGACTTCGTCGGTCGGCGGGACGCGGAGGTCGTCGATCCCGGCTGCGGCGCCGCCGGCGTCCGTCAGGACGAGCACCTCGCGTTCATCCATGAGCCTGCGGGTGCGGAGAAGTTCCCGCTCGCACAGGGAGTCCAGCAGGCCGTCGAGATGGGTGAAGGAATCGACACCGGCTTCTTCCGCGCCGGAATGAACGGCCTCGCGGGCGAAGAACTCGATCAAGGTGGGGGAAAGCGCCCCCCCGTTCTCGTCGATGGCGCGCAGGATCGCGTGTTCGGCGGCGGTCGCGGATCGGGTCATGCCGGCCCCCTCCTGCCGGGAGATTGCCGGGCGTCCCCCGCGTGGCGGTCCGGGCGGGCGGCGTCCCCGGGTCGCGAGGACCGTGGTGTCGATCGGCCCCTGGATGACGGCAGTTTCATGCGGGTCTCCGGAACTCCTTGCGCAGGCCGGGACGGGCTCGACCTATCGCGCGCGGCGATCATCGGCCTTTGGGGGGCGGCGCCGGCGGCCGGTCCTGCGCGGGTTGCTGCGGCGGCAGCGGCCGGCACTGGCCCGGGTCGGGCGCGCGGGGGCGCGTGCAATTGACGCGGGCGGGTTGGACCTGGTCGCCGCGGACGCGGTACGACTGTGCCGCCGACATCGGCTGACCGCGCCCCTTGAAGTCCTGGTGGAGGTTGTTGCGGTCGTATCTCGCCTTTGCCGGATCGCCCGTCGACGGGGCGGACGCGGAACCCGACGCGGGGCCGCCCTGCGCCTGAGCCTGCCCCGCAGCGCCTCCCCGCGCCGCGGGCTTCGCCGGGGCCTTGCCGGAGTCGACGAGTTCCAGCTTGCCGAACGTTCTGTCCACGGAAGGATCCGCCGCCGGCTTGGGCGGAGGCTGCTGCGCCTCGCGCTGCACCCCCTCGCCGGTCGCGTTGGGGGGCGCCTGCGCCTTGTCCTGGGGAGGCGCGTCGCGACCGTCCTGGCGGTTGATCCGAATGCGCTCGATCTTCTCGCCCATGGGGGCCTCCGGTTCCCTATCGGTCCATCCGTTTCATCGCGATCGCGGACGGGTCCTTTCGCGTGCTCCCCGCCCGCCCGGTCAGGCCGGTTCGAGGAGTTGCTCCTCCGTCTTCTCCGACACCGGCGCTTGCTTCGCCGGCTCCATTCCCGGCACCGGCAGCGGGGCGAACTCGTTCCAGGTGTCGGTGAGCACGGGCTTGGGGGAGATCTTCTCGCAAATCGTCCACATGCCGAAATCGGAGGGCGGATTGCGCAATTCGCGCACCTCCACGACCGCGCCCTTCTCCTCCCGGTTGAGGACGTTGCGTCCGCCCCAGAATTGTCCCTGCTGTTGCTGGATCCCCAGCTCCTCCTTGACGCTGACCATCTGCCCGAGCCGGTGGTGCGCGACCTGCGCCGCCTTCTCCATCGCCCCGCGCAAGAGCACGTAGACGTTGCAGTTCCCCTCGATCGCCTTCCACACCGACTCCTCTCCGAGCATCGACGGATCCTGGGCGATCACGACCGCGACCATGCCGGCGGAGCGGTAGACGGCGGTGAAGGACTTGAGGTCGATCTTCTTGATCAATTCGGGCGCCTCGTCGCACACCACCATGATCTTGCGCTTGAACCGCTTGTCGCGCAGTCGCGCGGCGCCGTAGGCGTCGAGGGCGTTGAAGAACAGCCCCAGCAACGTGGAGGTCATCGCCTTGTAGGCCAGGGGCACGCTGACGAGGAGCAGCGTCCGCTCCCGGTCGAGGTCCTCCATGGAGAAGTCGCTGAAGGTCGTGCGCTCGCGGACGACCTCGGAGCCGAAGACCTGCACCGCGCCGCGCACCCCGGCCATGTATTCGCCGTAGCGATCGTCCGGTTTTTCGAAGAGGGACCGGAGGTCGGCCGCGTGCGACGTCCCGCGCGCGAGGAACTCGAAGTACGGACGGTCCATGGCCATCTGGTAGAGGTCGTAGGGACAGGCGAGGTCGCCGAGCCGGGACGGGTCCTTGGCGACCCGGATCATGTTGCGGAGATTGCTGCGGTACTGCTCGTCCCAGAACGCGGAGTTGTCCTTGGCGCCGCCCGGCGGCGGGGCGCCCATGATGGCGGCGATCGCCGCCTCCAGGCTCTCGGGCCGGCGGGCGGGATCGATCGATTCCAGCGGATTGTAGCAGGAGTTGAACTCCAGCGGGACGTCGGGTCCCCAGAGGCGAAGCCGGCAGGGGCGGCCGTCCCGTCGGGACACGTATTCCGGATACCCGCCGAGATCGTGGTGCATGTCCCCCTTGACGTCGAAGAGGACCACCGACCAGTCGTTCTCGAGCGCGGAAACGGTGAACGGCAGCGCGACGGACCGGGTCTTGCCGACCCCGGACGGGGCGGCGACCATGATGTGGGTGGCGAGGTCGAACGGCAGCACCAGGGGGGTGGTCGGTTGCGCGACGCCGTTGCGGATTTCGAGGTAGCGGCCGAGGCGGAACCCCTCCTTGGCCTTGGCCAGGACGTCCAGGTCCTCGATCGGGGCGATGCCGCGGAAGTTCCAGCGGTCGCCCTTGATGCGGGCGCTGGTCGGCGGGTCCCACGGGCCTTCGAGGATGGTCTGCGGGGCCTGGGATCCTCCGAAGGTGATGCCGAGGATCGCCCGCGTACTTTCCAGGAAGGTTGCAAAGACGACCTGGACGAAAAATCGGATGATCGGGCCGAAGACGAAACTCAAGGCCCCGGTGACGACGTGGGTGAGTCCGACCTTCGAGAGGATCCAGAAAAAGAGCAGGACGGGGGCGAAGAAGCACAGCCAGCGCAGGAGCACCCACGGATTTTCGAGGATCCGCCAGAGTTCCGTGCGCAGCCAGTCCATTTCCCCCCAGATGGCGCCGACGACCTTGGCGACGCCGTAGACGACCGCGAGGGTGGCGAACGTGCCCAGCAACTGGAAGAAGAACCCCCCGCGCGCGCAGAAATTGAAGGCCTCGACGAGGACGCGGGCGCTCACCGGGTGCGAGGGGACGGCGACCGGCTTCCAGAAGCCCGGAATGAGGCACTGGTCGACGGCGGTCCCGGCCATCGCCTGCTTCGGCGGCGGCGGCTGGGGCGTCTTGGACATCGAGGTCGCTCCCGACTCGAATCGGTACCCGGACCGCGGTCGGCCGCGGGGGCTACTTCACCTGGACCGTGATGGCGCAGCGGAAACCGATGCCGAGGCTGCGCTCGTCCGGAGCCACCGGAATTCGGGCGGCGCAACGGAGAAAGGGAAACGGCGTGTCCCACGACCCGCCGCGCACGACGCCCTGGGTGCCGCGATCCTGGACCGGATCCTGGACGGGTCCGGCGCCGACATACGGTCCGTACAGGTCCAGGCACCATTCTGCCACATTTCCCGCCATTTGTAGCGCGCCGACCGGAGAGGTCCCGCCGGCGAAGCGGTCTACGGGCACGGGTGCCCACGTCTCAGGATCGCTCGAGCCCCGCTTGATCTTTCGGATCTGCGCGGATTTCGGCGCGTCCTCGGCGAGGCCGCGCGCGTGATCCTGGCGGGGCGCGGATCCCCACGGATAGGCGGGGCCTTCGGTGCCGCGCGCGGCGCGCTCCCACTCCGCTTCGGTCGGGAGCCGGAGTTTCACCCACTCGGCGTACGCCAGGGCGTCCGCTCGGCTGACGAGGACCATCGGGTGATCCGCCCGGGGTTTGGAAAAGTAGTCGGCGTAGAACGGTTCCCCCGGCGGCAGCGCCGGCGGGGCCCGTCCGGTTTCCCGGCAGAACGCGAGATACTGCGCCACGGTGACTTCGTGCTTGCCGATCAGGTACCCGGTCAACCGGACCGTTTGCCGGGGCGATTCGGCCCGCAGCAGGGTCTGCTCGGCGGGCGATGCGGCGGTGAGGAGCGGGGCGAGTTCGGCTTCGCTGGAACCGCGCTGGAACTCGCCGGCGGGGATGAGGATCATCACGGAACCGTCCTGGCGGCACTTGTATTCCGCGAACCCCTGCCGGTTGCGGCTTACGTAGTCGAATCCCGGGATGTTGTATGGGGCGAGGTCGAAGAATCCCATCGAGCGGGCCAGCCACCACAGACCGATGGACAGGAAGAAGGCCAGCACCGGCACGAGGAGGCCGCGAGGGCCGGGCGGGGGGACGGGCTTCGGGGTGTCGTCGTCCGGTTGCGGCGCCGGCGGGGCGGACGCCCGCCGGGGAGATTCCGCGCGCGGATCGAACCCGGATTTTTCCTGCGCCGCGGCGGGGGCGCGATCCCGGCGGTCGGCCGGGCCGGACGGACCGGTCTGGGGGGCGGAGGCGGCCCGGGGTCGGCCTGCGGCGCCGGTCGCGGCCTGGGCGCGGATGCGGATCCGTCCCGGGGCGGGCGTGGCGTCCCGTTCCTGCTTCGGATCCCAGAGGAGGGCGGGCCCCGCGCCGCTGCCGGAAGGCAGTTCGCCCAGGAACTCGGCGATGCCGGCCATGCGTCGTTCGGGGCGACGCTTGAGCGCCCGGTCGACGAAGGCATCCCAGGCGGGGGGGACCTTGGGATTGGCCTCCGAGGGGGCGCGAAACGCCCCTTCCGGCCAGGTCCCGGTGAGCAGGTAGTAGGTGAGGACGCCGAGGGCGTAGACGTCCTCGCGTGGATCGGGGGCGGCGGGGTCGCCGCACTCCGGGGCGCGGAAGCGCGGTTCCCACTCGTCGTCCGGGTCGGCGACCGCGACAAGGGCGCGGACGCCGGCATCCAGGACGCGGGGCTCGCCGCGTGCGTCCAGAAACACCCGGGGGGGCGTGAGCGCGCCGTGAACGCACCCCTGTTGGTGGGCGAAGGCGAGGCCCCCGGCGATGCCGCGCAGCACGCGGGCGACCTCGTCGACCGAGATCCCCCCGCGCGCGAGCCACTCCTGGAGCCGTTCGAGGCGTCCCTGTGCGTCCCGACCGGGGTACTCCTGGATCACGAACACCGAGTCCCCCGCGGCTTCGCAACGATGGACGCGCACCAAGTTCGAGTGCTGGAGGCGGCCGAGCGCGGCGGCACGGGCGGCGAGCGCGCGCGCCCCTCCGGCGGCCGCGACCGCGGCGGCAGGCAGGATGCGCACCAGCGATCGCTTGGGCGTCGTAGCGCTCGCGCCCTCGCCGAGCGTCCCGAGGGAATCGGCGCCGAGCGCGCGCTGGAGCGCGAGCCCGGCGGGCAGCGGCCCCTGGGGCAGCCGCGCCGCGCGAGGCGCCCCGCCGCCGCGCAGGCGCAACACCCGCGTGTCGAGCGCCGCAAGATCGACCGACACGCCGCAGGCGGGGCAGGTCACGGTGCGCTGCCGCAGGCTCCCGGGGGGCGGAAACGTTGCCCGGCAGGAGGGACACGGGATCGGCGTCATCATCGCTCGGTGCCCCGTCGCCGCAGCGAAAGATAGGTCGCTCCGCCGAGCAGGGCGGTCAACACCGTGAGCATGAAGATCGCCACCGGCAGGTTCTTGGGCTCCCACAACCGTTCGCTGTCGATCAGCCCGTTGGTGGCGGCGCCGAACCCCCAATAGGCGATGATCGGGTAGCCGAGCGCGGTCTTCCAGTTCGCCAGCGGCAAGAGCGCACCCCCGAAGACCAGCTGCGGCATCAGGACGACGAGCAGCAGCAGGACCGCGATCACCGGCGTCTCCGACCAGGCGGAGATCAGCAGGCCGAGGCACAGGCTGCAGAAGTAGGTCATGATCAGCGCGAACACGAAGATCCCGCGATGCGCCATGTGAACGTTGTCCGGACTGATCATCGCGAGTCCGAGCCAGGCGACGACGAAGACCTGGATCACGCCGATCAGTCCCAGGGACGCGAGCTTGGAAGCCAGGTAGGCATCCGGACGCAGGTTGACCGCGTATTCGCGCCGATAGATGATCGTCTCTTTCGCGATCTCCACGGCGCCGCTGAAGAGGCCGAGCAAACAGGCCGAGATCACCGCGATGAAGACGGTCAACTTGTCCTGTTGCTGCTTCATCGTATCCACGGGCGGGTCGTACAGCTCCATCGACCCCACGCACAGCCCGAGGGCGATCGGCAGCGCGGCATAGACCCACTTGATCCAGCGCTCGCCGATCAGCGCGTCCAGGTTCCGCTGCACCAGGGTCTGGAACTGCCCGACGAACGGCGCGGCCGGCGGCGCGGGAGCCGCCGGGGTCCCCAAGGCTTCCGAATCGTCCCGGCGCGCCTGTCCGGCACGTCCCTCGACGTAGGTCGCGTGGTGGGGCGACGCCTCGAACCGCCGGGCCCACAGTTCCCCCCACGCCTCCCCCGTCACGCCGGCCGGCGGCGGATCGAGCCGGCGATAGAGGTCCGCCAGGTCGTCGATCCCGTCCCCGAGGTGGGGGGCGAAGTGCGCCACGATGTCCTGGACCGGTCCGCAGTAGGCCAGGCGACCCTTCACGAGGAAAATCACGAAATGGCAATAGGACAGGCTTGCCATGCTGTGCGTGACCACGACGATCGACCGATTTCCCTGTTCCGCGAGCCCGCGCAGGAGCTTCATCACCTCCCGCTCCGCGCCGGGGTCGAGGCCGCTCGTGACTTCGTCGGCGAACAGGAGCTTGGGATCGGCCAGGATCTCGGCCGCGAGGTTGACCTTCTTCACCTGGCCGCCGGAAAGCGAGGCGATCCGCTGTCCGGCGCATTGCGTGATTCCCAGCTCCTGGAGCTTGCCGGCGACCAGCGAATCGATCTCCCGCTCGTCCATGTCCGGGGGCAGGCGCAGCCGCGCCGAATACTGGAGCGCCCGGTCCACCGGCAGCGCGGCATGGACGATGTCTCTCTGCGGCACATAGCCGATGGTCATCTTGAACTGCTCGAAGTTCCGGTACAGGTCCTCCCCGTCGAGCAGGACCTGTCCCGAAGTCGGCACCCGGCGCCCGTTGAGGGCATCGAAGAGGGTGCTCTTGCCGCTCCCGGAAGGCCCCAGCAGGGCGACGAATTCGCCCGGCCGGACGGCCAGGCGAATGTCCTTCAGCAGATGGATCGCGCTGCCGTCGGCTCGATTGACGACCGTACGGGTCAACCCCCGCGCCTCCAGCCGGAACGTGTCCTCCGCCACGCCGCGATCGAGGCGATCCCCCTGGAAAACGTACGAGAACGGGCCGATCAGGATGTGGTCGCCGGGATGGAGCCTGACTTTCCCCTCGATTTCGATGTGGTTCACGAACGTTCCATTGGCCGAGTTCAGGTCCCGGATCGCCCAGCCGCCTCCCTCCGGTCGCAGGATGGCATGCCGCCGCGAAACGGCAGGATTGTCGAGGCAGATCTGGGCCGCCCGGTCTCTCCCGAGGACCGCCTCCCCCGAGAGCGGGATCGACGGCGGCCCGAGATCGGTGAGATGAACCACGGTTCCGAGATCCGTGCCCATCTGCGTCAGCCCGAGGTCGGCGGTGTTTCTCCGGGGGGCCTGGAGGACCGGTTCTCCGGGATCGCTCTCCGACTCCGCGGCATCCTCGAACGTGAAGGCGCACTCGCCGGCCTCGATCCGGTCTCCGTGCGCGAGCAGGACCGGGGAGTCGACCGGTTCGTCGTTGACGCGCGTGCCCGCCTTGCTCCCGCACTCTTCGAGGACGAACGAGTCGGCCTTCGCGCGCAGGCGGAAGTGCAACCGGGAACAGGACAAGTCGTTGACGAAGACCGTGCAATCCGGCCCCCGCCCCACCGTGGTCTCGTGGAGGGAGGAGAGCGGGAATCGCACGGGCTCGTCGCCGGAGTGGAGGACCAGGCTGGCCACGGCGGCATCTCATCCTGCAGGGTGCGAGGCGGACGAAGGCTGGAAAATAGGACCTGGGTCGGAAGAGTGTCAATCGATTTTCCCGGCGCCTGCGTCCCCCTGGCGAATCGCGTGAAAGGCCGGCGGCTTTCCGGCGATTCCAAGGATGGAGCGCGATCGATCCTCCAACCGGAATCGCGCGACGTCTTCGTGCCTTGACCGGGGATCGGGGGCGGGGCTAAGATGCGGATTCCCGCCCTCCGGGAGGAGTCCCTTTCATGAATCACGGGTTTCCCGCCTTCGCCGCAGCCCGCGGCGGGTCTGCGCATCGAAAGTTCCTCAGCCTGGTCTTCGTGGCGGTTTCGGTGATCGGCGCGGTCACCTTCGATTCCTGGTGGCCCCGTTTGCTCGCGAGCCTCCCGGGTGGACTCTCGGGCGGCGCCGCGGGGTCGAGCGAGTGGGACCGGGGCGAGGACCATCGGGCGGCAATGGACAAGGACCTGCAGGACGCCTCCGGCTCCGCCGAAATCACGATCAAGATGCGCGATCTCAAGGACGCGTACGGAAAACTCTCGAAGGACGCCTTGCGCAACGTGCTGCCGCCCAATTTCGAGCTCAAACTCCAGGAGCTGGGCGAACAGGCCGCGCGCGACAAGGAGGAGGAGTGCCGGCGCGCGGGGATGGCGGTCGATCGGCCCGAAGACGCGGCGTGGATCGAGTATCTGGAGCGGGTCGCGCGCGCGTTGCGGGATCATGTGCAACACAAGGGGATCCACTATCGGTTCCACATTCTCCACCGGGCCGAGTTCGGCGCGGAGGCGGTCCCGGGCGGGCACATCTACGTCTATTCCGGGACGCTGTCGGTGCTGCAGAATGAAGCCGAACTGGCGGGGTTGCTCGGCCGCGAAATCGCCCACATCGATCGGCAGCACAACATGCTGGAGATCTGGGTGGCGCAGCAGGGGAACAAGCTCCTCGATCCGCTCGCCAAGGTGGGGATCAAGGCCGACGTGACCAAGGTCTTGCAGACGCTGATGAAGAAGGCGCTGCAGGCCGGATGGAGTTCCGGGGACCAGGTCGAGGCGGACCGGTTGTCGATGCGTTGGTGCGTGGCGGCCGGGTATTCTCCCTACGCGGCGGCGCGGTTGTGGCGCCGGCGCGCCGGCGGGACCGATCAGATCGTAAATCCCCTGCCCACGCTGTTCGGCGCGGGCGCCGCGGACGTCGTGCGCTACTTGAACTGCCTGGATGAGATCCGCGCGCTCGAGCAGGAGTTGGGACCGTCCTATCCGCACCGATTCTACGTGGGGCGCAGAAACCTCGAAACGAGGGTTCCTGCGTCCTCCCGGAAGTATTGAGCGAGCCGATCATGGCCGAGTTTCGTTGTCCGATGTGCGCCGGCGCGGTGCCGATCCCCGTGGACCCGTCGATCTCGTCCACCACCTGTCCGAACCCGGACTGCCGGTTGCGGATCCCCCGCGCGAAGTGGCCGGTCGCCGCTCCGGCCGAGCCCGCCGAGCCGAATCTGGTCTTTCCCCCGAGTCTGCAGGCGGGCGAGCGGACGATGGAGGTCGACCAGCCCAAGCCGTCCGGCCGTCCGCTGATCCGCGTCCGCCGGTCCGCCTCGGGCGGATCCGCGCCGGGCCCCGCCCAGGGGGAGCCGCCTCCGCCGGATCGGAAGGCGCCGCCGCCCGTTCCACCGACGCCGCCCTCCGCGCGGGCCGAGCGGGCCGATGGCCGGGAAAAGACGGGCCCCGAGCCGGTCGCACCGGAGCGCAGCGCCGAGCCGGCGGTCATTCTCCAGGCCCTGGTGAGCGTCGTGGCCCTGCACGAAGGGGTGAAGTCGGCCGAGCTGGCCATCCTCCAGGAGCACGCGCAGGCGCTCAAGACCAAGCTCCGGCGCAGTCAATTGCGCGCCTATTCGCTCGACCGGATCGCGGAGCAGATCCGCGACCGGGAGCAGCGCCGCCATGTCCTCGCGGAAATGGTGCGGATCGCGAAGGCGGACGGCGACCTGAACGAGGAAGAGACCGGCCTGATCCAGCACCTGGCATTGCGCTGGGGGATCCCCGCGCCGGGGATCGAACCCGCGCTGCAGGCGCCGCCCCACAAAGTCAAGCGGATCACGGAAGAGAAGATTCGGATGCTCGCGCGCGAGGAGGCGGTCGCCGACGGGGGCGCGGCGAACCTGCTCGAGGGCGTGGTCGAGGGGGATCCGCCGCTGCCGCTGGACCGTCTCCCCTGGTTCGTGGTCGCCATGGGGGCCGGCAGCGTGGCGGGGGCGATTTTCGCCTGGATGCTCAAGGCGGTGATGCCGAGCGGGGCGCTGCCCGGGTTCTTCCAGACGATCGTCCTGCTCCTGTGCCTCGCCACCCTCGCCGGGGGGACCGCCCTGATCCTCTATTTCCGCTACGGCCCCCGACCCTCGCGCGAAGGCGCGCGCCGCGCCTCCTGGGGTACGAACGCGGCTTGCGCCGCCTTCGTCCTGCTGCTGTTCCAGATGGTGAAGTAGTTCGCCGGAGGACCACCATGGCGCCCGATCGACCGTCGTTCCTTCGGGTTCGCGGCATGACCCCGCGCCAGATGCCGGGCCTCCTCCTCGGGATCGCCATCGGCTTGGCGACCGCGTTCTTCCTGTTCAGCGGGCGACCGGAGCGGGACCCGGGCGCCGGATCGGGATCGGGACCCAAGATCCCCGTGCCCGAACCGGGCGGCCCGGGGGCGGGGGAGCCGGCCCCCGCTCCGGGCGGCGGGACCTTCCCGGGCGGCGGCGGTGAACCCCGGCCCGGTCCGACCGGCGGCGGTGCGCCCGGCGGCGGAACCCCGGGTGGAGGCAGCCCTTCCGGGGGTGGCGGATCGTCGACCCCCCCGACCGGGGATTGGACGCTGCCGCTCCCCCTCGCCGCCCACCTGCGGGATGTCGAGGACGGCCGGGCGACCGAGGCGCAATTCGAGCGCGACCGGATCGACATCGCGCAGTCCACGCAGTTGACCCACAAGCTCGAGGAGACCAAACACAACGTCAACGCGGTTTTCAAGAAGACCGCACGCGGGCTGCTGTCGAAGTTCGCGGAATTCGACGAGGCCGGTCTGGCCGACGAGGTGCACCGCAGCGTGGTGGCGATGCTGGCCCAGGAGGGACACAAGGTCGACGATCCGGCGGACGAACCTTGGCGCCTCTATCTGGAGCGAGTCGGCAACCGGATCGCCCGGCTGGCGCGCCGAAAGGAGATCACCTACCGGTTCCATGTCGTGCGCGCCCCGGTCTGGAACGCGTTCGCGACCCCGGGTGGGAACATCTACTTCTACACCGGCATCCTCGAGGCGGCCGAGAACGAGGCGCAGGTGGCCGGGATCCTGGGGCACGAGATCGGCCACGTCGACCTCGGCCACTGCTCGGACGAGATGAGAGCGGGGAGCGCGGCAGCCAATCTTCTCGGCAAGGTGACCGGTAAGGCGCCCAAGAACCTGGACGCCCTGCTGGCCAAGTTCCTGCGGGTCGGCGGGATGCCCTTCAATTCCGCCAACGAAGCCGAATCGGACGACTACGGGGTCAAACAGTGCCTGGCGCTCGGGTACTCGCCCTATACGATGGCCTCGCTTTGGCGCACGATGGCGGCGGACCGCGAGGGGAACCGCGCGAATCCGATCGAAGTGGTCTACCGGTCCCACCCGGCGTCGATCGTGCGCTACATGAACATCATGCAGGTGGTGCAGGAGATCAAGGCGCGGTCGGGATCCTCCTTCCCCCCCGTTCTCTACGTCGGCCGGGAGAATCTTCGGCAGAAGGTCCCCTTCGAGGACCGGGGCTGGTAGGGTGCGAGGGGCCGTTCATCGGCGCGGCCGTATGCTCTTCTCGGGAGTCAGGCCTCGGCGTGCCGCATCAGGACCGCGATCTCCGCGGGCAATTCGGTCGCGTCGCTGTATTCGCCGATGAGCCGCTCGATTTCCTTCCGGAGTTTCGGCTTGGCCCGGTGCACGTAGTTCGTGACGTCGGACACCGTCTTTCCCAGCTTCTGGGCGATCTCCTGGTACGACCGCCCCTCCATCTGCAATTGGACGGCGCGCACCTGGGGGTCATGGCTGAGCCGGAGCAAGGCCCAATCCAGGAGGTTGCGCAGCCATAGACGGTCGAATTCCTCGGCTTCCGGCGGCCTTTCCGGGATGTCGAAGTCGTCGAGCGGAACCTCCCGGCGCCGGTCGCGCTTGCCGGCGAGTTCCCGGCGCCGGTGAGAGGCGATGACATGCTGGGTGACGGCGAGGAGCAGCGATCGGAACTTCCCTTTCGAGCGATCCGCGCGCGCGAGGAATTCGGGCCGCGTCACGCGGAGGAAGACTTCCTGGGTGACGTCCTCCGCATCCGCGGGCTGCAGCCCTCTTCCGCGCGAGTACTCGAAGATCGGTCGGTGGTAGCGCCGGACCAGGAGGTCCAGGGTCCGGTCCGGCTGGTCGCGGTAGCCCAGAATCTGGGTCCACATCGTCGTCGGAAGGGCCATGCCGCAAGCCTTGATTCGCGGGTCTGCCGGGGGCGACCGGGATGCCGATCGACCCCGGATTCCCATCCTACCGTGCGGCGACACGCCTGGGAACTTTGAAATGGCGCGGCGACGGGTTTCCGGCAAACCGTTTCGGCGGGGGGGGCGGGCATGGTACGATTCGCACCGAATCGGAAGAGGGGTTCGCAACGAAGGGTCCCTGCCCCATGGCTGCAGCCGATGCGATCCGCACCTATGACGGCGCCGTCGCCTTCGTCACCGGGGGCGCCTCCGGGATCGGCCTGGCCCTGGCCAACGCCCTGGTGAAGCGGGGCGCCGAGGTCGTGCTGGCCGACCGGCAAGTCGACCGGGCGCGCGCGGCGGAGGCGGCGATCCGGGCCGTGGGCGGGCGCGCCACCGCTGTCGAGCTCGACGTGACGGATGCCGCGGCTTTCGAGCAGGCGGTGCGCGCCACGGCCGAACGCTGCGGGCGCCTGGACTTCCTGTTCAACAACGCGGGCATCGGCGTGGGCGGAGAGGTCTCTCGCCACACGCTGGACTCCTGGAACGCGATCATCGACGTCAACCTGCGCGGCGTGGTGCACGGAATTCACTCGGCCTATCCGGTCTTCATCCGGCAGGGCTACGGGCACATCATCAACACGGCCTCCATCGCCGGGTTCCTGATCACCCCGTACACGACCGCGTACGCGGCGACCAAGAGTGCGGTGGTGGCGATGTCCCGGGCCCTCCGCGTCGAAGCGGCGCCCCACGGGGTCCGCGTCAGCGCGCTTTGCCCGGGGGTCATCCGCACGCCCATCCTCGAAGGCGGCAAGTACGGCCATCTCATCGATCCGATCCCGCGCGAGACGGCGCTGCGGCTTTGGGAGCGACTTCGGCCGATGGAGCCCGCCCCGTTCGCCGACCGGGTCCTGGACGCGGTCCGGCGCAACCCGGCGGTCATCATCATCCCGCGCTGGTGGCGTTTGGTGTGCTGGATCGCCCGGCTCTCCGGCGGACTCGAGTTGTTCGTGGCGGCCCGCCTGTATCGCCGGTTGAAGCAGGAACTCGACCGGCCGTGATCGGTCGGGGCGGGCCGGCCCTGCCCGGGCGGGAGTGCCGATGGAAAGGGGAAGCGGAAAGGCCCCCGGGCGGGAACCGGGGTACGAATCGTTCGTCCTGCGCTGGACGCGGCGGTTCCTGTTCGAGCGCCTGACAAAGGCCGGACGCTGGTTCCTGTGGCCGACGCTGGCCTTCGTCGTCTTCCTCGGAATTTCGGTGCGGGGACAGGTCTTCCTGTCCATCTCGTACGCCCTGGCGCTCTGGGGGATCGCCGCGCTCGTATCCCTCGGGCGGCGACCGCGGGTCCACGCCCGGGTCCGCCACGTCGATCGGGTTTGCGCCGGCGAACGGTTGCCGGTCGAGGCGCGGATCGAGGCCGCGTCCGCGCGCACGGAGCGCGACCTCTGCTTCCGGCCGCGTCCCCTGCCGCGCGGGCTCGTCCTGGAGCCCGAGGACGGGGGGCTGTTTCCGCCTTTGCCGCCCGGCACGACGCAGTCCGTGCGGATCGGCATCCGCTGCAGGGCCCGCGGCGCGTACACGCTGCCCGCGTGCGTGGTCGAGACCGACTATCCGTTCGGTCTGTTGCGGACGGCGACCGTCGTCGCGCCTCCCCGACGCCTCCTGGTCTACCCCCGGTTCGATCCGCTTCCCGGATTCTCCCTGCCGTCGGGTCGCCGCTACCAGCCCGGCGGAGTCGCCCTCGCCTCGGTCATCGGCGAGGCCACCGAGTACATCGGCAACCGGGAGTACCGCGACGGCGATCCGGTTCGCGACATCGACTGGCGCGCGACGGCCCGCCTCCAGCGCCCGATCGTGCGCGAGTACCGGGAAGAGTACTTCCTGCGCGTGGCCGTGGTGCTCGACACCCGGGTCCCGCCCCGGGGCCCCCAGACCCGGCGCGCGGACTTCGAGGCCGCCGTCTCGCACGCCGCCGCGGTCGGGGACGCGCTGGCACGCCAGGAAACCATCGTCGACCTCTTCGCCGCCGGTCCGAACCTCTACCACCTTCTCGCCGGCCGCAGCCTGGCGTACCTCGACCAGATTCTCGACATCCTGGCCTGCGTCGAATCCTGCGCCGAAGAACCGTTCGCGGCGATCGAACCGGAACTGGTCGAGAACCTGTCGCGGATCAGCAGCGTGGTCGTCATCCTGCTCGACTGGGACGCGCCGCGGCGGGCCTTCGTCGACCTGCTGCGCAGCCACGGGGTCGGCCTGAAGGTCGTGGTGGTGCGCTCGGACGCCTGCACCGAAGACCCGGTCCCGGATCTGGCCGGCCTCGGGTTCGAGTGGGTGCGGGCGGGATCGGTGCGAGCCGTGGACGCGGTCTGAGCCGTTGCGAGACAGCCTGGAGGCGAGCGCGTTGAACGAAGAAAAACGGAGCCTGGAGCCGGGGGCCGGGGCGCCTCGTCCCCCCTGGCCGGTCGCCGGCGCGGTTGCGGTGGCGGTGGTCGCGCTCTTCGGGCTCGAGCACGGGGCTTGGTTCACCGTCCTCCTGGGCGTGGGCTTTTTCCTGGGGTACGCGATCCCGCGGCGCCTTCCGGAGCGGGCCTGGCTCGTCTGGCCGCTGCGACTCGCCCTGTTTGCGGTTTCGGCCTGGGGCATCCTGGAATCCGACGTCCCGTCGGCGACCTTTCTCTCGGTCGAGGCCCTGGTGGGCCAGTTGTTCCTGGCGGAGATCGTCGTCCAGACCTGGCGGCAGTCGCCCACCGGGGGACCGCGCGGCGCCGGCGTCACGGTCCTGTCGGCGATCGTTTTTCTGGCTTCCTGCGGTTCGCTGCCCCATGCCACGGCCGCCTGGCTGGCGCCGGCCTACTTCGCACTTTCGACTCTGGCCCTGCGGGAGATGCGCGCGCGGCCGGAGGCTGCCCGCGGCCATCGATTGGACGGCGGCGGATGGGCGTGGCTCGGCGTGGCGCTGCTCGCGGGGGCCGGGCTGAACGCGCTCGGCTGGGCCTGGCGCGCGGAGCTCGATGCCTGGGTGACCCGGATCGGCCGCCAGGTCCTGGGTGAAGCCGTCGGCGTGGGATTCGCGGACGCGCCCTCGCTGGGAGGCGGACCGGGAACCGCGGGAGACCGGACCCGGGTGCTCCTCTGGGAAGGCCCCCTGCCCCGGCCGCACCTCCGCGGCCTTGCGTTCGACACGTACGTCGGCGGCGCCTGGCATCCGACGCCGGTCGAGCGGGCCTTCGTCGCGGCGGATCCCGCGCGCCTGCGCCCCGGGGCGCCCGGGCCGCGGAGCCGGGTCACTCGTCTCCACCCGCGCCTGACGCTTCTGCTCGCGCCGTGGGAACGGGCCGGCCTGGACCCCGGCGAGGCCGCGCTTCCGGCCATCCGGTCGACGGCGGACGGCGCGCTGCAGGCCGATTTTCCCCCGCCCTGGACGTACGAGGTGATCGTCGCGGAGGAGGCGCCTGCCGAAGAGGGACGGCCCGGCCCCGAAGAACGGGAACGGCTCCTGGCGGTCCCACCGGAGATCGATCCGCGCGTGCGCGATTTGGCCCGACGCGTGGCGGGAGAGGCGGCCGATGCGCGCGCCCGCATCGACGCGGTGGTCCGGCATCTCCTGTCGGCACACCGCTACTCCCTCGACATCCTGCCGGCCCCGGGAGACCCGGTTTCTTCCTTCCTCTTGGAGGAAAAGTCGGCGCACTGCGAGTACTTCGCCTCCGCGGCGGTGATCCTGCTGCGTTGTGTGGGCGTCCCGGCGCGCTACGTGTCCGGCTTCTTCGCCCACGAGTTCGTGAATCCCGGCCGCCGGGTCGTGCGCCAGCAGGATGCCCACGCCTGGGCGGAGGCCTGGATCGAGGGGACGGGGTGGGTGACCGTGGAGGCCACTCCCGGCGATGGGCGCCCGGACGTGGCGGCCTCCGCGGCGTCCGCACTGCTGCGGCTGCGGGAGTGGGTGGAAGACGCGTGGGTCGCCCTGCGCCGGTGGGCCGCGGATGCGCCCTGGCGTGCGCTTGCCCTCTTCGCGGCGGCCGGCGCGGCCGGCGGGTTCCTCTTCCTGCGCTTGCGCCTCCGGCTTCGCCGCCTCGACCCGGTGAGGAGCGTGACCTACTCGTCCCCGGGACCGGCCTGGGAGCGTCTTGCCGCTCGCGCCGACCGCGTGCTGCGCCGGTTCCTCCCCCCGTGCCCTCCCGGGCGGCCCTGGGCCGAGCACCTGGCGAGTCCCGCGGCGGAGACGCCTGCGGCGGATGCGCAGATGCGGGACGACCTGCGCGCGTGGGTGCGGGCGTACGAGTTCGCGCGATTCGGCCGACCGCACGAGACGGCGGCCGCCGATTCGCTCGAGTCGCGTCTCGCGGAACTCGAACGGCGATCGCCGTGAACGACCGGTGCGTGACCGTGTCCGCGCCGGCGCGCGGCGCCGGGACCGCCGATGCTCACCTCTGGAACAGTTCGCGAAACTCGCTTTCCAGCGCCTCCGGGGTCGAAACCGATTCGGCCACCACTTCGCGGACCATCTCCCGCAGGCGCTGGCGGGCGTGCGTGAGGTAGTTCCCCACGTCCCGTTCCGAGACGCCCAGACGCGCCGCGAGCGCGGCGTAGGTGGGTCGTTCCGTTGCCGGCTCCGGCAGTGCGTACGACCGAAACGCTTCCGCATAGGTGGGGCGACCCTCGAGCTCGTAGGAGCGCAACAGCCGGTCGGTGGCCTCGTCGAGGACCGCGCGGCGCCATTGCCGATCCAACGTCTCCTCCGGACCGCCGTCCTCCTCCGTCATGGCTTCCACCGCCGCGTAGTCCAGTCGATCCAACGAATGGCCGCGATGCCCGCCCCCGCGCTTCAGGCGCGCAGCGTCGCGATGCGCCTTCCGCAGAAAAAACTCCAGGCAGGCCTTCAGATAGGTGCGGAAACGCGGTCCTTCGGGGCGGACGTCCTCGAGCATCTCGCCTTCCAGCATGTGGAGAAAGAAACTCTGGGTGAGGTCCTTGGCATCTTCGGCTTGCGCGCGACGGCTGCGACGGATATACCCGTAGATCGGGCGCCAATAGGTCAGCGCGAGGGTCTCGAGGTGCGCGCGCCAATCGCCGCGGGTGCGGTCCCCGGCGCCGGCAACCACGGACCAATGGGTGGTCGGAAATCCTCGAGCGCCGCCGTGCAGGGAGCTGCCCGGCGCATCCACAGGGTTCTCGGCGGAATCCGTCACGCTCTCCCTCCCATCAGGGCCGCCGCCATCCTAGCATGGATCCGTTGCGCGTAACATCGAGACGATGGAGCTACGGGATCGCACCGCTCCGGGTGGTAGGAATCGGTGGAGGCGCTGCCGATCCGGGAGTCCCGCCGGAGGTACTCGGCCATGTCGGAATACGCGGAGACCGATCCCCGTTATCGCTGGCTGGTGGAATGGGCGCTGCGCGCCCCTGCGGGAGCGAACGCCGGCGAGACCGAAACGGTGCTCCAGACCCGGATCGGCGACCTTGCCGTCCGCTACGGCTGGATCACCCCCGAGCAGTGGCGCGAGGTGCAACGGGAAGCCCAGAATTCGGCCCTGGATACCCTGCTGGTCCAACGCGGCTGGCTCCACGCGGACCAGTTCCGATACGCCTCCAGCATTCTGGGCACGGAACCCGCGCGGCTCCCGCAACCGCACCTCGGCGGATACGAGATCCTCGGGCGACTCGGCTCCGGGGCGATGGGCGTGGTGTATCGCGCGATCGACCCCGTCCTGCGCCGGGAAGTCGCCCTGAAGGTCCTCCCGGATCGGCTCGAGGGTGTGCCGGAAGTCCACGCTCGCTTTGCGCGCGAGGCCGCCGCCGTCGCGCGCCTCGCCCATCCCGGGGTCGTGCAGGTCCATTCCTTCGGCGAGGACGGCGGGATCCCGTTCCTGGTGCTCGAATTGCTCCCCGGTCCCACCCTGCTCGACGCGTGGCGCACGGAACCGGATCTGGCGCGGCGCGTGGGCTGGATCGAGGAGGTCGCGCGAGCGATCGCCCACGCTCACGCGCGCGGCGTCCTGCACCGCGATCTCAAGCCGGGCAACGTCATGTTCGGCAAGGAGGGCGCCCCGAAGGTCATGGACTTCGGCCTCGCCTGGCTCGAAGGGGACGGGTCGCACTTGACGGCGGAAGGGGCGATCCTGGGGACTCCCGCCTACATGGCGCCGGAGCAGGTGGACGGGCGGGCCGCCACTACGGCGACCGACGTGTACGCGCTGGGAGTGATGCTGTTCCAGGCGCTCACCGGCGAGCTGCCGTTCGGCGGCCAGGAGATGCGCGATCTGCTGGCGAGCATCCTGCTGAAGGAACCGCCGCGTCCCGGCCGGGTCGTTGCCGGGGTGCCGGCGGATCTCGAGACCGTGGCCCTGCGCGCCATGGAGAAGGAACCGCACCGTCGGTACGAGAGCGCGGCGGCATTCGCGGAGGATCTGCGGCGGTGGCGCGAGGGGGAGCCGATCCTCGCCCGGCCGAGTACCTGGACGACCCGGCTCGGCAAGCGGGTGCGACGCAATCCCTGGGCCTGGGGCGCCGGCGTCTGCGCCGGGACCCTGGTTCTCGCCGTCGCGGCGATCACGCTGGCGTGGGGACGCTCCGAGGGCGTCCACGAGCGTTCGGCGCGCGCGCGGGAAGCCCTCCAGGGAGCGCGCGAAGCCGTGGAAGCCTGGCGCATGGAACGTTACTTGCCCCCCCACGACCTGACGTCGGCGCGCCGGCGCCTGCAGGCGGCGGGAGAGGCCCTGCGACGCGTGGTCGCAGAGGATCCCGGCGCGCCGGCCGCGTGGGGCGAACTCGGCTGGGTGCTCTTCGAGAGCGGGAACCTGGACGGCGCGCGGGAGGCGCTCGAGCGGGCGGTTGCGATCTCCCCATCCCGGTCGACGTACCGGTGGCGGCTCGGTCGCGTGCTCGTCGATCTGGCCGAACGGCAGACGTCGCGTGCCGTGGTTCTGGCCGACCCGGTCGCCCGACGCGAAGAGAATGCGTCGGGCCGCAGCCTGCTGGACGATGCGCGCGCGCACTTCCTCGCCGCGGCGGGCGGACCGGGCGAGGGCGCGATCACCCCGGCGGAACGCCTGCTGGCGAACGCGTATCTCGCCTGGCGCGACGGCCGGATCGACGATGCGCGCGCGCTGGCGCGGGAGCTGGCCCGCACCCATGCGCGCGGAGGCGAGGAAGGGCGGCTGCTGTTGGGTCGGATCGAACTGGAGCTCGGGCAATCGGCGTGGTCCGAGTTCGATCTTGCCGCCGACCACGCCCGTTCCTGGATCGAGGCCTACCTTGCCGGGGCCCGCGCGCGGCTGACCCTGTCGGCAGCCAAGGACGTGGAGATTCGCGCCTCCGCCGGGGAAGCGGTCGAGATCGCCGGGCGCGCAATCGCGATCGATCCCGCGCGGGCGGACGCACGGGTGCAGCGCGGCGCGGCCTGGCTGACGATCGCCGAGCAGGCGCCCGCGGGATCTCCCGCCGCGGCCGAGGCTGCCGGAGCGGCCGCCGCCGACCTCGCGGCCGCGTTGGATCGCGACCCGGGTCACGCGGAGGCCCACTTCATCCGCGGACGCCTGCGCTGGCTGGCGGCCAGGGCGCCCGGTCTGCCGCCCGCCGAGGCGGACGAGCGGTATCGAGAGGCGCTCGCCGACCTCGAACGCGCCACGACGCTCGAGCCCGGTCTCCTCCCCGCCTGGCGCGATCGATCGAGAGCCCGTAGGGCCTGGGCGGAGTCGCGGCAGGGACGGGGAATCGACGCGACCGACCAGTTCCGCGCCGCCGTGCGCGATGACCTCGACGCGCTCCTTCGGGCGCGTCCGCTCAGCGCCTCCTACCGGTTGGAGCGCGCCTTCGCGTTGTCCCGCTGGGGTCTTGCGCTCCTGCTCCGTGGCGAAGATCCCGGCCCGGCGTATCGTGAAGCGCTGGACGATCTCGCACAGGTGCATGGCCGCACGAATCGCCCGGGCGAATCCTGGTCGCTGCGCGCGGAAATCCGTCTTACCTGGACCCGTCATCGCGAAGCCGCCGAGGGCCTCGATGCCCGAGCGGAGTACCGCAGCATCCTCGACGACGACCTCGCCCGCGCGCTGCGTGACGATCCCGATTCGGTGAGCGCGCACGCCCGCCGGGCCTTCACCGCGATCTGCCTTGCGCGGGCGCGCGAGCGCTGCGGCGAGGATCCCCTGCCGCTTTACGCGTCCGCGGTCGCCGACGCCACGTGGGTGATCGAGCGGCAGCCTTCCCATCCAAACGCGTGGTGGTATCGCGGACTGGCGCGGGGACATCGCGGTCATTACCTCGCCGCCCGCGGCGAATCCGCCGAAGCGGATCTGCGTGCAGCGGTCGAGGAAGACCTGCCGAAGGCGGGCGCCCAGCCGGGCCTGCGGTTGTTCCTCGACCAAACTTTGCTGATCTGGGGAATGGTCCGGGAGGCCCAGGGTGAAGATCCCCAGCCGCTCTTGCGCCGGATCGTCGAGCAAGACCTGTCCGCGCGCCGTCTCGACGCCGACGGCTGGCGCACGCTGGCGCACGCGCACTTGCGCCTGGCAAGCCGGGCACAGCGGGGTGGTGAGTCGGGAGCGGGACAAACCGATCTCGAGCGCGCGATCGAGGCGAGCGCGCGGGCGATCGCTTTGCGCCCAGGAGACGCCCGGGCGTGGCAGTTTCGCGGTCTCGCCCGAGCCATGCGCGGAGCCCGCGGCGAGGCGATCACGGACCTGGAGCAGGCGCTGACGCTCGATCCGCGACTGCGGGCGGAAATCGAACCCGAGCTCGCGCGATTGGGCGTCCAGGGCGGCCGGTAGCGAGACTCGCCGGCGCACCCCGGCGAGGTGCCTCGGCTTGCCCGGCACGATCGCCGGTCTCCCCTCCCGCGTCCCAGAAACAGCTCAAACCAGGCACGGGCGGCCTGCCCTGGGAATGTCGCTGCGTACGAGCCGGCCGTAACCGTTCAGGTTCCGTTCAGAATTCCTCGGAGATCTTGATCACCGTGTACACCCTCCGTGATGTCACCGCCAGGAGGGACATCGGCAATCATGCGACCTGGGGATCGGCTCTAGGTGCAGCGTGCTCCCGACCAGCAACTGCGCGGGCGGAAGGTCTCTTCTCCCGCGGTATCAAGTTATGTTCACGCA
>CAZWCX010000011.1:0-88298 GCA_964632945.1 uncultured Planctomycetia bacterium
AATCGCTTCGATTGGGGATCGGCGAAGGAAGTGCTTGGGGTCCCTTGCGCTGCGTGAGCACGGAGGAGGGTCGCGTGTCTCGGCAAGAGGAATCGACTGCCGAACTGACAGGTCGGAAGTGACAGGTGTGGGTGCGCGGGAGCGGTTCAGGACCGGGCGAGAGCGCCGGAAAATGGATGCAATCGGAGGGGAAGCACGGTAGGGTGCTCGCCGGAGAAGGGACCGGGCCCGCTTGATTCGTGCGGCACGGGCTGCTACGGATCGGTAATGTTGTACCGAGGGGGTAACGGACCGGGGAGGGGCGCGTCCGCACGGGGTAACCCTGACCGTTGTAAATCCTTTTAAATATCAACGTTAACCACAAAATTCCGGCCTGCACCTTGGCACGAGGCTTGCGTCGACATGGGGACCACCGATCCGGTCCAGTCGGGAATTCGTATTTTCCGCGGGGGAAACCCGCGGCGCCTCGCACGAGAGGGACCGGATGCATGTCGGGCCGCTGGCCCGTCCCTCCGGGGACTTGGTCATCGATCATCTGCTGACCCGTGGTACGCCACGGGAATGGGTTGCGCAGTGTAGGGAGTCGTGGAGAGAGTTCTGGGAGGACGGTCATGACGAGTGGTTTCCGGGGTAACGGCTCGCGGGATCCGCGGCCTGCATGGGGCACGCGGCAACGCGGGTTTGCCCTCCTGATCTCGATGGGAATCCTGGGTCTGCTCGCGATCTTGGGCACCACGTTCGTGATGCTCTCGCGGGTGGAGGTGGACACGGCGAGCTCGTACGTGGATCGCGTCCGGGCGCGCATGGTGGCCTTCTCAGGACTGGAGGCGGCCCTCGGAGCGCTGAACGGATACGACCGTCAGCAGCCGTGGTCCGGACACTATTGGAACGGCGTCTATCCGACGACGTCCGTCGGGCGCAACGGCCTGTCGGCGATCGGGGACGGTGGTTCCGATGACTGGTACTACGGGGAGCTGTTCAAGACGATCGGCGCGGCGTACACCGCGACGGAACGGCCGTACGGCCAGGCGATTCCGCGCCTGGGCCGCTCGCTCACGATCACCGGAGCGCCCGGGTACACGGTCCCGCCGGCCACCGCGGTGGCGTTCCAGAAGGGTGTCGCGACGAGCGATACGGGCGTGACCATGGGGTACTCGAGCGACCCGAACGTCTTCCGCGGTACCTACGTGAATCGCCCGGACAACCCCGGCGATTTCTACATCCTGAAGATCGTCGACTCGGCGAGCCGGATCTACGTCAATGACAGCAACCGGCCGGACGCCTCGGGCGGCAGCGGCCGCCTCGCGGACATGCTCAACACGCTGGGCGGCGAATTGGTGCCGTCGATCCCGGGCCTGGGCACGACGATCATGGCCGCACGCGGCGCCAACAACGCCAAGTTCCTGCCGAACACCCCGTTCAAGGATGAGGCGGACTTCCGGGCGCGCATGGCGGCCTCCCTCACGACCTCCCAGCTGGATCAGCTCAAGGATTTCATCACCTTCTACGCCTGGACCGATCCGAACGTCGTGCGCGTCCCCTTCATCAGCGCGACGCCGATCTCCGACCCGAACGACTTCCGCGCGCCGGTCAACATCAATACCGCCACCAAGGAGGTCCTCGTCGCCGTGCTCAACGGCGTGAGCGCGACCTTCCCCCAGCGCGTGCCGACGAACAATGCGCCCGCCATGGTCACGGTCACCCTGAGTCTGACCGAGGCCCGGGCGCTGGCCGACCACATCATTGCGTGCCGCTACTTCTACGGCGGGAACCCGGCCGTGCCGATCGCCTATCCCCACGTGGACTGGATGCACGTGTTCGAGGACACGTTCGACACCTTCACGGGCTACAGCAACACCGGCAGCGGCGGCCCCCCGGGCTTCAGCTACATCCTGGCCAAGAAGGATCTCTGCAAGGCCGCGTTCTGTCCGAACACGACGATCAAGAAGTGGAATCCGGACATCATCCTGGTCGACCCGGACATCACCGGCCGCACGGACTTCACGCTGCTCGACAAGTCGGACCTCAAGAACGTCACCACCGAGTTCTGCTTCGGCTCGATGGGGTTCTACGACATCGAGGTCGTCGGGATGATCTGGGACATTCGCGGCCGCACGATGGCCACCCACACCATCCAGTCGACGGTCAAGACGCATGACGTCCTGCGCCTCTCGACGCAGGAACAGTTCGAGATGCACCGGGAGTTCCCGAGCACGGCCCGCGAACCGATGGGCACGGCCCCCTACAATCCCGGCTCGCGACAGGTCAGCATCACGACGCTCCCCGAATACCCGTTCGATCGCAACTACCCCGCCGTCGTCGGCACGAACCCGTGGCCCGGCTCCGCCGTGCGCCCGGCGAAGTACGACGGTCAGTTGATCCTGAACAGCTGGGTCAACCATCGCGCGACGCCGACCAGCTTCCTGGCCGGGTTCAATGGGAACACCTACAACGCGTTCCGCGGCAGTTCGAACCTGAACAACCAGGACAGCATGATGCCGGTCACGAGCATGCTGCCGGCGACGGTGACGACCTGGACCAACTTCTACAACACCCAGCTGCACCCGTTCGGGGTCTATTTCGACAAGCAGTTCCTCCCGAGCCGGCGGCTCCGCTTCGATGAACAGAACCTGCCCCGCGGCAACGAAGGCACCGTGGAGTGCTGGTTCAAGCCGGCCATCGACCTCCTCGGCGCCGGCTTCGACGGTCAGACGTTCAACATCATGGGCGACCCCTGCCGCGTCAATGAGCACTACGTGCTCTGCCGCATGCGCAACCGGCAGATCCAGGTCGTCCTGGCGAAGCCGACGAACTCGTTCAGCACGTTCATCTTCGTGCCGTTCCCGCCGTTCGTCATCATCGTGCCGCCGTCGCCCTCCGCGACGGTCACGCTGACGGCGCCGATCACCAACGGGACCGGCCCGAAGGAGTGGTTGCCCCATACCTGGCACCACATCGAATTCAACTGGAGCGAGGCGCAGGGAAAGGCTCAGCTCTACCTCGATGGCGATCTGATGGATGAAGAGGTCCTCGATCCGGCCAGCTTCTTCCCGTTCGATCCGGGCGTCCCGCCGACCGATCCGTTCGTCCCCGGGGGCGGCCTGTGCGGCTTCCTCGTCGGTAACGCGATGACGCCGACCGGCGCCCACGACCCGGAATTCCATGCCACCAACGGTCTGATCGGGACGATCGACAACGTGTGCGCGATCGACAAGGTCCTGCACACCACGTCGTTCCCGTCGCGATCCCGCTACCATGACATCTCCTTCCCGGACTACACGTTCGGACAGGAAGTGGACACCAGCGGCAATCACGGTCAGTATCGCCGCGTCCTCCAGGAGGTCATGGATTCCGTCACCCTGCGCGGGCCGGCAACCATGCTCACCCTGTCCTGCACGCACTACCACCCGCCGCACGAGCACAGCACGGGCGACCACGGCGGCGGAACCGTCGGCATGACCGGCATCGCCCTCGGCCACGTGACCCTGTCCCTGGAGCGCGCGGCCACCAAGTACAACTTCTACTATGACAACTGCGCCGGCACGGCCACCATCGACCCCGCAACGGGCAAGGGCATCCAGGTGGCGGGCGGCGTTCCGATCCGGCTCCTCGTCAAGATGGAGCTGGCCGAGAACAGCCAGATCCCGCACAACGTCGGACCCATCGTCGACGACATCACCGTCACCTACACCCACGGACCGAAGATGCTCTACCTCATGCAGGGAATAGACTAGTCGACCGAACTCGCAAGACGCCAACATCGCCCCGGGGGGAGGAGGGATCGCCCTCCTTCCCCCGGCTCTGTTTTCGCACCCCGTCGCTCGCGGCGCCCGCCGTTGACACGCGACGGCGTCCGGAGTAGGCTGGGCGCGCAACCCGCAGGGGGAATGGATCCCTTTGGGAGGAGAATCGATTCATGAAGCGAATCCTGGCAGTTGTCTTCCTCGTCCTGGTGACCGCAACCTTCGTCGGAGCGGAGCCCGAACGGAACCCGTGGGCGAATTTCAAGCCCGGATCCTGGGTGAAGTTCCGCCAGACCATGAAAATGGACATGGGCGGGATGAAAATGGAGCAGGTCCAGGAGACGACCACGACTTTGGTGGAAGTCACCGAGTCGGAGATCGTCCTCAAGATCGCCTCGCAGATCACACGCAAGCAGAACGGGCAGGAATCCAAGCTCCCCAAGTCGGACAATGAAGTCCGCTACCCGATCATGCAGGAAGCCCCCGCGGTCGCCAAGGCCGGGGAAAAGAAGGCCGAGACGGGGGAGGAGGAGCTGACCATCAAGGACAAGAAGGTCAAATGCAAGTGGTCCAAGTTCATCCAGGACCAGATGGGCATGGTGATGGAAGTCAAGACTTGGACGAGTGAGGAGATGCCGGGCAACATGGTCCGCGCGGAGGGCAAGGCCGACGGGCAGATGAAGGGAACGATGCTCGGTGAAGTCCTGGAATTCGAGGTCAAGGAGTAGCGGTTCGACCTCCGAGTAACGTCCAGGTCGAGGCCGGGTCCGCCCGGCCTCGACCCATTTCGGATCGTCCGCGCCACCGGCGCGCGAGATCGACCGACCCTGGGGCCCCCGACCCCGCTGGTTCCCCACTCTCCGACGGCAAGGCCCCGATCATCCCCAGCAGCAGACGGGAAGGCCTCGCATGGATCCAGTCCCTCCCCTGGGCACCGGACCCCGCTCGCGGTTGGAGTGGATCTCCACCCAGTGGCCGCTGGTCCATGACCCCTCCCACGTGGTGCTGCGCTACGGCCCGGCCATCCGGAGTTACGTCCAGGCCATCATCCCGGATCCCCATGACGCCGATGAGGCCACCCAGGAGTTCCTGACCCGCATCCTCGGCGCCGGCTTCCCCAACGCGGATCCCCAACGGGGGCGCTTCCGCGACTACCTGAAGACCAGCGTGCGGAATGCGGCATTGACCCACCTGCGCCGGCGCCGGTCACGGGAGCAGGGCGGTCTCGACCTCGATCAGGTGGCCTCTCCCCCCGAGCCGGGACAGGAATCCGAGGAAGTCTGGCGCACCGAATGGCGCCGATGCGTCCTCGACCGCGCCTGGAGCGCCCTGGACCGTCACGAACGGAAGGCGCCCGACTCCCGGTACTACAGCGTCCTCCGCCTGGCCGCCGATCACCCGAACGCCGACTCCGCGGAACTCGCGGCCCGGGTCGTCACCCGCGGCGGAGCGGCGCTTCGACCCGAGGCGTTTCGCAAGCAACTCAGTCGCGCCCGTCGCTTTTTCGCGGAATGCGTCGTCCGCGAAGTCGCGGAGACGTTCGAGGATCCGACCCCCGACCAGGTGGAGACCGAACTGATCGACCTCGGCTTGCATGCCTTCGTTCGCGACTATCTTCCCCAGGACTGGCGAGAGCGGGGACGGATGACGGACGAGGAATGACTTTCGGCAAGGGACCCGCGTTGCCTCGCGCCGCCCGCCGGCCCGCCCCGACCTCCCCGCCTTCCCGTCCCCGATCGGAACCTGCCGCGCCCGGTCGGCTCATCCCGGACGCCTCCCCACCTTCATCCTGTCGCGCCGACCGGAGTTGGAATCTGCTCGCGACCCTCGCCCCTTGAACGTAGAATTTCCCCGAAATCTCCCGCCCCCTCCAGGCGGGGACCGGGGTGGCCACGCCGCCCCCTCCATCCGGCGACCCGGGAGACCCTTCAGCGATGCGCACGATCCGCAACCTCGCCCTTGGCATCGTCTTGACACTCTCCGCCGTCGGCGCGCGGGGAACCGAGCCGACCGGCTTCATCCTCATGCCCCCCTCCACCGACGGCACGTATCGGGTCGCCGTCGGACCCCAGGACGACCGCCATTGGGGCCGGCCTGAGACCATCCGGCTGCTGATCCTCGTGGCGCGAGAGTGGCATCGTCGTCACGGCTCCGCCCTCGTCCTGTCGATCGGCGACATCAGCCGGCGGGACGGCGGCCCCTTTCCGCCGCATATCACCCACCGCGACGGGTGCTCCATCGACGTCACCACCACGCCCAAGAACGTCTGCCACATCGACCACCCCGACCAGGACGTGACGCTGGAACTGGCACGACTCTTCTTTCAGTACGGCGCCCGGGAAATCCTCTACAACGGAACATACGTCCAGCGCCTGGCACCCGGCGTGTCCGAACAAGTGAAGCACGACGACCACTTCCATGTCATCGTCGACCCCGCTCGCGTGCCGCGCGAGGGTGAGCCGTTCCTCGTGCCCGAACCGGATTCCACCCACGGTACCGTCCTGGGCCCTGGCCTCGCCCCCGCGGAAAAGGGAGGAGCCGGCCGACGGTTCACCCTCGGCTGGCGACTGCTGGGCGCGCCCGAGCGGACCCAACGATCCTACCGCCTCGTGTTCGATCGGGACGAGGACGAAGCCAACGGCGTCCTGTTCGACTCCGGTTCCGTCCCCTCCGGCACGGGCGCCCAGACCCTCCTCCTGCCGCTCGAGGACGCCGGCCGCTATTCCTGGCGCGTCACCGTCACCGGCGCGACCGGAGAATGGACCTTGCCGTGGCAGTCTCTGGAGACCGACTTTTCCCCTCCGGTCATCCGCCTTCTCGAACCGCCGGACGGAGCCGAGGTCGCGGCCAATCCCCTGCTCCGCTGGGAGACCGATCCGACCGGCCCGCGCGCCCGTTTCCGAATCGAGATCACGACCGACTCTACGCGCAGGCGCATCCCGTACGACACCGGCGACCACCCCTTCGAGATCGCGGAACACCGGGTCCGCGGCCCCCTCGGCAAGGGACGCCTCCACGCCTGGCGCGTCACGGTCCAGGATGGGCATGGGAACACCGCAGCCTCGGAATGGCGCACGTTCAAGCCCGCAGGCGCCTATGCCTGGCGCGGGGACCCCGCCGTGGTCGTCCCGGCCGAACTCCGCTTGCACGAAGGACCCAGCGAACACCGCAGCGTTCTCGCCACGCTCAAAGCCGGCACCCCCGTCACGGTCCTCGGCCGCAAGGACGATTGGCTGCGCGTTTCCGTCGATTGGGCCGGAAAGAAGTGGAACGGATATCTTTCCGCGCGCCACGTCCGGGAGTGAGGGGATCCCGCCGCCCGCGCCCTCCGGGTCCAGCCCGGCCTGGACGAGCCCACGCAGAAGAACTTAAGCCAATATCGCACAACCCATTATGTCGCTTCAGCCAGATTCATGCGGGAATCCGGATTTTCAACATTCCAATCCTTAGGACGTCCAAGAACCTGAATTCCGGCCCAGGCCGCCAAACTACTGAATCCGCAAGTCGTTTATTTGTAAGTGTTTAAAAATTTCTTACAAGCCATCTGCAAACGGCACTCGCCTTGCTAATACCCCTCTCGTCCAAACGAGGACATGTGGGATTGGAAGTGTAGGCAAGGCAAACGAGTTGAGTGGAGGTGTACCATGCGGAGCCTGATCGAGAAGCGCGGCCTGAAGTTCAACGCGGAAACCGGCGCGAGCATGACCGAATACATCATCATCGTCGCCCTGGTGGCGGTGTTCCTGATCGGCGCGGTGGGCCTGTTCGGTGACGAACTCAAGGGCCTCTTCACCAGCAGCAAGGACAAGCTCAAGGAAGTGAAGACGAAGATGAACCGCCGCTAAACGGATCCCCCCCGGATTCGACAGAGTGAGGTGAGACGATGAACGGAAAGCGAACCGCAGGGCTGGGCAGGATCGGCGGCCTGCCCACCCGCTGGAGCGACCTCCACGGGGCGGGAATGACGGAGTACATCATCATCGTGGCCCTGGTGGCGGTTTTCCTGATCGGCGCCGTCGGACTCTACGGTGAAACGCTCAAGGACATCTTCGTGGGCTCCAAGACGAAGATGAAGGAAGTGAAGGAGAAGAGCACCCGGGGCGCTCGCGGCGGCGGACGAACGGTCGTCGACTAGCGCGGAACATTCTTACACCAACGCAACCCTCGCATTCTGAGAAGCCGGGACACCAAGGTCCCTCCCGGGGCCTTGGCATCCCGGCTTCAGCATTTTCGGCCCGCGCCATTCGCCCCATCGTCCACGTCACCCGCGAGGGGTTTCTCCATTTCGAGGTAGTCCTCGATCGGGACCCCGCCGATCCCCCGCCGGGGGAGGGAAGGCTTGCGCACCCGTGCCCGATGCGCGGCGTCCCGGTGGATGGCGCAGACCCGGTACCCGCGCCGCTGGTAGAATCGGACCGCATCCAGATGGTCATTGGTGGCGACGAGCCAGATGCGGCGGCAACCGGCTCGGATCGCCGCCCCCTCCACGGCGGCCAGCAACCCCCCGCCGATCCCCTTTCCCGGCTCGGCGGACTGCAAGGTCACCAGCTCGCAGGCCGCGTCCCGGACTTCGAAGGTGGCGAGGCCGACGGCGCGGCCGGCGCGATGGGCCAGAAAACCCGGCAGATCGTCCGCGACGTGGGAGCGATCCAACGACTCGATGCCGACGGAGCCCCACGCCTCCACAAGCATCCGCCGCACCTCGGGCTGGTCTGTGTCCTCGACCGCCCGGATGATCCAGCCGTCCGCCGGCGGCCGCCCGGTGGTCCCGGTGACGGCGGCGGAGATCGCCCGGTCTTCGGCTGCGTAGTCGAATACCTCCCCGTACCGACTCCGAAACACCTCGAGGGCGCCGGGCAGGGGAGGATGCTCCCGGAACCAGGCGACCGTACGCGCCATCCCCTCTTCGGGCGAAACGAGTTCCCGACTTCCGAATTCCTCCCGAAAGGCGCGAGTGTCCACCACGATCGGTCGGTGCGCCTGGAACGGGGTTCCGAAGGGCAGGGCGGCGGCCGGCACATCGACGAGTTTCCACGTATGGCCCACGGCACGCGCCACTCCCTCGGCGATCCCTCGTACCGTCCAGGCCCGCTCGTGCCCGAGATGATAGATCCGCTCCCGCACGCGGGGGGCCAGGGCCGCGACCACGATCCCGCGCGCCACGTCCTCCACATAGCCCCGATGCAGCAGGTGCCAACCTCCATCCGGCAAGGCAACGTGCGCACGCCCATCGAGCGCGCGCCGGATGAAGTACCACTCGCGGAATTGGTAGTCTCCCGGGCCGTAGACGGCGGGGAGGCGGAGGATCGCCGTTTCCACCCGGCCGGCTTCCGCCGCGCGCAGGAGGGCCGCTTCGCAGGAGAGATTCTCGAATTCCTTCCAGCGCTCCGTCCGCACGGAATCCGTCTCGCGGATCGGGACCGGTCGTGCCTCCGCGTCCGGCGGATCAAAATACGCATCGATGCTGCTCGCGTGAACCACCCGACGGACCGTCGTGGGAAGGACCTCGAGGAGCTGCTCGGAATCGTCATCGAAGGCGAACAGATCCACGACCACCTCTGCGTCCAGCTCCCGCATCACACGCGCAAAGGCAGGCCGGTCCTTGCGATCCACGTGGAGGCAGGCGGCCCGGTTCTCCGCGGCGTGGGTACGCCCCCGATGCACGCACACGACCGTGTGGCCGAGATCGACCAGCATGCGGACGACCTGGACGCCGATGAACCGGGTGCCGCCGATCACCGCAATCTTCATCCTGCTTCCTCCCAGACGATCCCCGGACACCCGGGATTGTCCCCGCGATCGGTCCGCAGGTCAACCGACCCGGATCGCGCGCGGCAATCCGTGCCGGCCTCGCCGCGAAGCGCCGGGAACGGATCCTGGTCCCGGCAGGCGACCCGTCCCCGGCGCACCGACCGGCTTTCCTTGTCCGTATCGCCCGATTGGGCTATCCTGCCGCGCGATCCCAGTCAAGGAGAAGAGCCGCCATGTTCGAGATCACGCTCAGCGGGCCCGGCAAGAACGCCCTGGGCACCGAGATGATGAACTTCCTGATCGACCGCCTCAAGGAGGCCGCGGGTCGGCCCATTCTCCTCAGCGGCGCCGGCGACTCCTTCTCCGCCGGCCTCCATCTGGTCGAATTGTCCCAGCTCGATTCCGCGGGCATGCTCGCCTTCCTGCGCCGTCTCGAAGCGATGTCCCGGCTCCTCTACGCCTACCCGGGACCCGCCGTCGCCTGCGTCAACGGTCACGCCATCGCCGGGGGGAGCATCCTGGCTCTCGCCTGCGACTACCGCGTGGTCGCGGCAAATCCCAAGATCAAGATCGGCCTGAATGAGGTTGCCCTCGGGCTGCGGTTCCCCCCTTCCATCCTGGCCATCGTCCGCCGGCGCCTCCCCGCCCAGCATCTGGAGACGGTCTTGTTGGGCGGCCAGCTCGTCCCTCCCGCCGAAGCGGTCCGCCTCGGCTTGGTCGACGAGGTGGCGGAGGACGCCCCCGCGGTTGCCAAGGCCCGCCTGGCCCAACTCGCGAGCCACCCCCCCGCCTGCTACGCGGCGAACAAGGCCGACCTGCGCGCCCTCGCGCCCATCGGCGCGGAAGAGGAAAAAATGTTCCTGGATCAGGTCCTGCCGGTATGGACTTCCCCGGAACTGCGTCAGCGCATCCTCGCCGTATTGAAGAAATGACGTCTCGCCCCCGCCTCTGAGCGACTCTCCCCGCGAGCCGCGGGGTCCGCCGAAGCACGACGCGGAACGGCCGCGCTTCGGGACCCCGCCCCCCCGCCGGCTTCCCCCGGCTCCAACGCGCCAGACCGGGAGTCCCGCCCCCCGGATGGACGGAATCCCCCGCGCCCCGCCCCCTGGTTCCTTTCCTCTGCCGGAAAAAAGTTCTCTGTTTCTTCCCCCCCTTCATCCAGGATTCATCTTGACCCGTTAGGCTGTCCCGCGTGGTTGATCGATGGAAGTTCCGATCCGTTTCGCGTGAGGAGAAGCCGCATGCACAAGCAGGGATGGAGGATGGGAGTCGCCGCGCTGGGCCTGCTCCTGCCGATGGGACTGATGGCCGATGAGGTGTCCAAGCCCCAGCCGCTGACCCGTTCGATTCAGGAAGCCGTGAAGCACGCAGAAGGCAAGCCCTTCGCGGCCCGGACGTCCACCCGCAAGGAACGCGGGACGGTCCACACGGTCGGCCTCGTCGCCAAGTCGGGGGGAGTGACCGTCGAAATCGATGCGGCCTCCGGCAAGGTCCTCTCCAGCCTGACGGACGGCGAGCGGGCCAAGCAGGAAGCGTGGACCGAAACGCAAATCGCGCAGCGGGCCGCATTCATCGAGCGCATGCGGGTCGACCTCGCCGCGGCCAATCTCTCCCTGGTCGACGCGGTGACGGCGGCCCTCGGCCGGGCGAACGGCATGGCGGCCCGCGCGTTCCTCGAGAACGAGGCGCACGAGGGCGGCGGGCTCATTTTCGAAGTCCTGGTCCACGCCGACGGCAAGCGACTCGAGGTCGAAGTGAACGCCGCCAACGGCGGAATCCTGGAAGTCGAAGACGATGACGATGACGATGACGATGACGACGACGATGATGATGACGACGATGACGACGATGACGATGATGATGACGACGACGACAAGGCCGGCGCCAAAGGCGAACGCAAAAAGATGTAGTCCGCCGCGGGGCCGGGGTTCCACGACCCCGGCCCTTTTTCCGCGATTCCCTTTGCGCCGGCGCTAGAATCACCGCGGGGGGCGTGCGATCCTCCGGCTTCCTCGGCGGGGAGAGCACGCGACGAATTCCAAGCTCCACGCACCCCCCCGGTGGGCGACCCCATTTCGGCGGGAGCGACCGCCGCCTGGAGGATCCGCATGCGGCTCCTGGCCGTCGAGGACGAACCCCAACTGGCCCGCTCGCTCAAGCGCGGCCTCTCCGAGGAGGGGTACGCCGTCGATGTCGCCCCGACCCTCGAGGACGCGCGCTACCTCCTGGATGGGGATCCGTACGATCTCGTGCTCCTCGACCTGATGCTCCCGGACGGCACGGGATACGAACTGGTCGACTGGCTCCGACGCCGGCGCGCGCCGGTCCCGGTTCTGATGCTGACCGCGCGCGCCGCCGAGCAGGACAAGATCAAGGGGTTGGACGCCGGGGCCGATGACTACCTGACGAAGCCCTTCTCGTTCGCCGAGCTGCTCGCCCGGGTCCGGGCCCTGCTGCGCCGGGGGGCCTCCGTCCGCCCGCCGGTGCTCGAAGTCCGGGATCTTGCCCTCGACCCGGCCACGCGCGAATTGCGGCGCGCCGGCAAGGCCGTCGACCTGACCGCCAAGGAATTCGCCCTGATGCTTCTCTTCCTCCGGCGCCCCGGGCAGGTCATCACCCGCACGGAGATCATCGAAAAAGTCTACGACTTCGATTTCGACCGGGACAGCAACGTGGTCGACGTCCACATCCGAAATCTTCGCCGCAAGCTCGATCCCGGGGACCCGCAGGCGTACATCCGCACGATGCGGGGGGCCGGGTATGCGTTTTGCCGGGATGGGGAGCCGCCGGCGGAATGAAGAGCCTGCGCGCACGACTCACGGCGGCCACGGCCGTGATCTTCGCCGTCGGTCTCGGGGCGCTGTGCGCGTCGCTCTACTGGAGCGCGGCACAGGCGGCGGAGCGCACGGCGCGGATTCGCGCGCATGCGCTCGCCGACCAGCTCGCGCAGGCCGTCGAATGGGAAGGCGGCCGCCTGCAGCGCGACCGGCACCTCCTGCGCCGTCTCGCGGGCACGACCGGGGTGGCCTTCGAGATCGCCGCAGCCGATGGAAGCCGGATCGCCGCCGCGGGTCCTCCGGGCTGGCCCGCGGACGGCTTCTCTCCCGCGACTTCCGCATCGACGGAACGATCCGTCGAGGGCCGGCTCTGGCACCTGACGCGGCTTCCCCGCATCCCCCTGTCGGAGGACGACACGGCGAATGCGCCCCTGCTGAACATCGCCGTGGCGGTGGACGTGACCGACGACCGGGCCGCCCTCGTCCGGCTGGGATTCCTGCTCGCGCTACTGGGTCCCGTCGTCCTGCTCCTCGGCATTCTCGGCGTCCGCTCCGCCGTGCGCCGCGCCCTCGCCCCCCTCGCCGAGATGCGCGCGGCCGCCGCCACGATCCACGCGCGCAATCTGTCCGCGCGCGTCCCGGTGCCCGACACCGCCGACGAGCTCGCGGAGTTGGGACGGCGACTCAACGAGGCCCTCGCCCGCCTCGAAGAGACGTTCCACCGGGAACGCGCCTTCCTTGCGGACGCCTCTCACGAACTGCGCACTCCGGTCGCCATCTCGCTTGCGGATCTCGAAGTGACCCTGGCGCGGGAACGTCCCCCCGGAGAGTACCGCCAGGCCCTCGAAACGCAACTGGCCACCACCCAGCGCCTGCGATCGATCGTGGAGTCGCTCCTCACCATGGCCGCGGCCGACGCGGGACGGATCCGCGTGCAACGTGCGACTTGCGACCTCGGACGGCTCCTCGCGGACGCCGCGCAACCGCTTCGCCCGCTGGCCGCGTCACGCAACGTCACCCTCCAGGTCGAGACGGCGGCAGCCCTGCCCCTGGAAGGGGATCCCACCCTCCTCCGCCAGTTGTTCGACAACCTGCTCGTCAACGCCATCCGCTACAACCGTCCCGGCGGACGAGTGGAAATCGGGTGCGCCGGCGCGGACGGGATCCCGCGCGCCTGGGTCCGTGACACCGGCCCCGGCATCGCCGCCGAGCACCTCCCCCGGCTGTTCGAGCGCTTCTACCGCGTCGACAAGGGGCGCGCCCGCGAGGAAGGCGGCGCCGGACTGGGCCTCGCCATCGTCCGCTGGATCGCCGACGCGCACGGGGCGTCGGTCGAGGTGACCAGCACTCCCGGGGAGGGCACCGCCTTCACCGTGACGTTTCCGGGCGTTTCGGCCTGAAACGACGGCGGCCGACCCCTAACCCGGATGATTGATCAAGCCGCGTCAGCGGCTTCGTGAAGAATCCGCCCGCGGGCTTCTGGCTGCGTCAGCCCGGACCACGGCTGGACTCGCTCATCGTGAGAGCGATCCGCTCCTGGTGCCGGTCCGGTGGGCCGCCGCCGTCCGGCCGCTCCGACGGCGGACGATGGGCCTCAGTCCTCCGCATACTGGTAGTAGCCGATGATCTCGCGCTGCCACGGTTCCTCGCTCGGGCCGGCCTTCGCGGGCACCTCCAGCGGGCGCTCCACGGTCCGCTCGAGTCGTCCCATGTCGTCGTAGAAGTACTCCATCCGGCTGTGCCGTTCGATCGCCCATTCCGACGTATTCCCGCCGGGTGCGCGGCGCTTCCACAAGCAGGTCCGGTGCTTGGTCCTCCCCTGCGCGCCGGGAGCGGGTTCGAATTCGATCGTCAACTCCCACCATGCGGTCGCCCGCTCCGGCGTAGCCGTGTCGAGGGAGATCTCGTGTACGATCCGCCCGCTTTCGTCCTTGCGCGTCCGGCGGGATTGGCACTGTTCCGCGCCGTCCCTGTCGCGAGAACGCGTGAGGGTCACCTCCTCGTCGGCCTCGAGCCGGTACTCGAACGTCCAGGCGGTCGGTATCGTCCCGTCCGCGAGTACGTGCGTCACCGACGCCGGGCGACCCTGTTCGTCGAATTCGTACTGGGCGCTCAGCGCGTATCGCCATCGTGAATCCACCGACGTCGCGCGTCCCCGGGGATCGCGCTCCACCTGGAACGCTTCCGCCAGACGCAGTTCGTGGTCCACCCAGGATCCGAAGGACGCATGTCGGGAGTAGTCGAAGATCCGGCGCCGCAGCACCGGTTGATCCCCGATCGACACGCTCCGAACCATCCGCCAGTGCCCCGAGGGCGATCGGTCGTAGCGGTTTTCGAACTCGGCCACCCCGTGCGTCGTGTAGTCCCGCGTGAGCGCCAGGCACGAGCGGCCATCCTGGGACCGGATATAGCGTGTGGTCGAGAGGAGTCGCGGATTCGGCTCTTCGCTTCGGTATTCGAGGAGCCGGATGGCGCCGTCCTCGATCGGAATCCCGGAAAATGGAGGCCCCGGCGTCGCGGCATCCTGGCCCGATGCGGGCGCCGAAATCGCCGCAAGCGCCAGAGCAACCCACAGGACAACCGCCCGGTGACGCATCATTCGAATCCGCTCCAAAACCCTGCCTTCTGCGGAAGGGGTCGAGGGGTTGCACCGGGCAACCGGGTCGGGCCTCGGCTGCGGATCCGGACCCGCGGACGAAATGGCCCACGGCCTGCGCCCCCCCGCTTGCGAAGAGCCGCGCTGCCGGCTCGCGGGCGGGAAGTTGCGCCGCATGCCGGGTTCCGACGAACCGATCCCGAATCCGCCCGGACCACTCGCGGCGTTGCCGGCAGGGCGTGGGAAGGTGCCCGAGCCCGGAGCATAACGCGGTCCTCCTCTCGCGGTCAAGACGGGCGCCGCGGGCCCCGAACCCGCCCGAGGACGGCCCGCGCGCGGAATCGCTCCGGGGCCGGTCGCACAGGAAGGATTGGCATCCGCCCCCGGGCCGGTGGTAACCTGATTCCATGCGATCCCGGCGCCTGGCCCTGGTCACGTTGAGCGGCGTCCGCATCCGGAACGAAAACCTGCGCCGCCTGGGTCTCACCCTGCCCGGTTTCGTCGAGCGCGGCCGCGTCATCGCGAGCCTGCCGACTCTGGCTCTTCTCATCCTGGCCGCCCGTACCCCGCCGACGTGGGAGCCGTCGCTCCACGAACTCGACGAGATCAACGAGACCGCGTTCGCTGCGCTCGCCACGGGAGAATTCGACCTGGTGGCGATCTCCGCCCTGAGCGCGCGGATCCGGGAGGCGTACGCCCTCGCCGATCGTCTGCGCTCCGGGGGAGTCAAGGTCGTGCTGGGAGGCCTGCACGTGTCCGCGCTTCCCCGCGAGGCGATGGCGCACGCCGACGCCGTGGTCCAGGGGGAAGCGGAGGAGATCTGGCCCGAACTGATCGGCGACTTCGAGGCCGGACGGCTGCGTCCGCTCTATTCCTCGCTTTCCCCCGTCGCCCGTTCCGCCCCGATCGACACCGGGCCGCTGCCGAGATACGACCTGTTGGATCCGGGGCGCTACAACCGAATCACCCTTCAGACCACCCGCGGCTGCCCCCTGCATTGCTCCTTCTGCGCCGCTTCGCGAACGATCAGTCCCTACAAGGTAAAGCCCGTCGCCCGGGTCCGCGCCGAACTGGAGGCGATCCTGGACCGATGGCCGCGGCCCTTTCTCGAGCTGGCGGACGACAACACGTTCGTTCACAAGGCATGGAGCCGTGAACTCGTGCGCATGCTGGGCGAGTACCCCCTGAAGTGGTTCACCGAGACGGACGTGTCGATCGCCGACGACGAGGCCCTGCTCGAGGGATTGGCCCGATCCGGCTGCGCCCAGATCCTGGTCGGATTCGAGTCGGCTCACCGGGAGGCGTTGCGCGGAGCGGACACGCGCGACTGGAAGTACGCCCGCTTCGACGGCACGCTCGAGCGCATCCGCCGGATCCAATCCTACGGCATCTCCGTGAACGGCTGCTTCGTGCTCGGATTCGACGCCGACGGCCCGGACGTGTTCGACCGGACGCTGGAGTTCGTGCGCGAAAGCGACCTCGCCGAGGTGCAGATCACGCTCTTGACCCCCTTCCCGGGCACCGCCCTGTACCAGTCGCTGGCGGATCAGGACCGGCTCCTGTGGAAAGATCCTTGGGATCGTTGCACCCTCTTCGACGTCACCTTCCGCCCGGCGCGAATGAGCGTCGAGGAACTGGAAACCGGATTCCTGGACTTGATGGGCCGCCTGTATTCCACCGCGGAGGTGGAGAGGCGGCGGAGACGATTTCGGTCCTGCGCGCGCAGCGCCCTGCGGCGACGGGCCGGAACGGAAAAACCGCCCGAGGAGACGACATGAGAGACGTGCTGAAAACTCTGGTGCGAGTGCTGACCTTCCGCGTCACGGCGGAGGAATTGGGGTCGCTCGACCGCCGTCACCTGAGGTTCGGACTCGCCGCCACCTGGGTGGTCGGCATGGGACGCTATTGGGACGATCCCCGGGCGGTCTGGGGGCAGAAACTCGGCCTCGGGTCGGTCGTCTACGTCTTCGTCCTGAGCGCACTTCTCTGGCTCGTGGTCACGCCCTTCAACCCCCCGCGCTGGCGCTACCGGGACGTGCTGACCTTCGTCACCCTAACCTCCCCCCCGGCGATCCTGTACGCGATCCCCGTAGAGCGCTGGACCGACATCGAGACCGCCATTTCGCTCAACATCGCCTTCCTCGCACTGGTCGCCCTCTGGCGTGTCGCCTTGTGGGTGTTCTACCTGCGCCGCTACGCGCAGGCCGGCGTCTTCGCCACCATCGTCATCTCCCTGCTGCCGCTCACGGCAATCGTCGCAACCCTGACCGCCCTGAACCTGGAGCATGCCGTGTTCGACATCATGGGGGGCCTCCGGGAACGCACCCCCCACGACGGTGCCTACATGACCATCGTCATGCTCACCTTCCTGTCGGTCTGGCTGATCATCCCGCTGCTCATTTCCTACGCCGTCCTGGTCTATCGGTCCCGGAGCTAGCCGGTCCCCCTTTCCTCGAGCGGAACCGCGGAGGGTTCGGCGGGTCGGTCGGTTGTCCTCGCCCCGTCACCGTTCCCGCCCATCCCCCCTCCCCGTTCTCGCTCCGTCCACCCCACCCGTCCTCCCCGCCCGCCGCCCCCGCGCCCAACCCGTGACCCCGGTACCTTCCCCCAGCCGCCTCGTTGGCGAACCCATCCCTCGCTCGCACCGGCCCTCCTGCCCTCGACCTCACACGTTCCACCCCCACCGGCCCCACGGTCCCGCCTCCTTCGGGCCTCCGGGCTTCCTCGCGGGCGTGTGCGGCGGGGTGCAATCTGCGTCATGACGCGTCATGACGCGTCACACTGCGTCATGAATTCCGTGGCCCCGCAGCCTCGATTCTCCCCCGCCGGCCTCGGAAACCGAGGTTTCCCTGCCGGTTTGAGTCCCAAAGACGGCAAGAGCCATGACGCACCGCAGCGGATCGGGAGAAGACGATAACGTATGAATATTTCTTGGCGCAAGTTCCCTCGTTTCGGACCCGGCAAACGGCTCCTTGACCCCGCCCGGGCCCCCTCTGTAGAATCCCCGCAACGGATGAGGGTGCGGTATCGGGTGACGCGCTCCTGGGAGCGACCGGGGTCAGGATCGTCCCCCCGACCCCGACCCCGCCCGCAAGCCGGACCAGGGCGGCCCCGCACGGGGATCGCCCCACCGACCGGGACTCCATGGCATCGCGGAATTGATTGTCGCTCGGGAGATTACGGTGAAGACCCCCTCTGCCACTCCGGTGGACGCCGCCCCCCCGCAGAGCCGCCCCGAGCCGGCTCCAGGATCGCCGCGGACAACCCACCCGATTGGCTGGTGGACGCATGACGCAGTCCCCGTGACTGCGGCTCCGGAGGCCGTGGATGCTGCCCTGCGGGACCTTGCGTCATCGATCTACGCCGTGTTGGCGGGTCCGGCGAACGAATTCGCCCTGGGAAGGGGGGGACAGGCGGTCCTCGGCGCTGCTTCCCCCACCCCGGACGCCCTCCCGATCGTCGCGATCTGCCCGCCGATCGCCTGTTCGAGCCTGGGCGACGCCGAATTCCGTCGGGACCACGGGGTGCGTCATGCCTATGTCACCGGCGCGATGGCGAACGCGATCGCCTCCTGCGACCTGGTCGAGGCCGTGGGCCGGGCGGGGATGCTCGGTTTCTTCGGCGCGGCGGGCCTTCCCCCGCGGGAGGTCGAGGCCGCCATCGACCGCATCCAGCGCAATCTGGGCGACCACCCGTACGGGTTCAACCTCATCCACACCCCCAATGAGCCCTCGATCGAACAGGAGATCGTCGATCTCTACCTCCGCCGCGGGATCCGGCGGGCGGAGGCATCCGCGTACCTGGATCTGACCCTGCCGGCGGTCCGTTTCCGGGTCCACGGGATCCACCGGGGGGCCGATGGCCGGATCGTGACCCCCCAACGTCTGATCGCGAAGGTCTCCCGGGTCGAAGTGGCGGCCCGGTTCTTCGCGCCGCCGCCGGACCGGTTCCTTTCCGAACTGGTGGCCCGGGGGGAACTCACCGCGGCGCAGGCAGACCTTGCCCGCCAGGTTCCGATGGCCCAGGACGTCACCGCCGAGGCGGACTCGGGAGGACACACCGACAATCGTCCGGCGATCTGCCTCCTCCCCACTCTCCTGGCGCTCCGCGACCGGGTCCAGCGCGAGCACGGATTCGCGCAGCGGCTCCGGGTGGGGGCGGCGGGGGGGATCGCCACGCCGCAGTCGGTGGCTGCGGCGTTCGCCATGGGCGCCGCGTATGTCGTCACCGGGTCGATCAACCAGGCGTGCGTCGAGTCCGGAACGTCGGACCTGGTGCGCCGGATGCTCGCCGAGGCCGGACAGGCCGACGTCGCCATGGCCCCGGCTGCGGACATGTTCGAGATGGGGGTTCGCCTCCAGGTGCTCAAGCGCGGCACCATGTTCGCCATGCGCGCCGCGCGGCTGTACGAGCTCTACCGCGCGCACGACCGGTTCGAGGATATCCCCGCCGGCGACCGAGCGAATCTTGAAAAGAACCATTTCCGCGCGCCCGCGGAGCAGATCTGGGAATCGACCAAGGCCTTCTTCCTGCCCCGGGACCCGTCCCAGATCGAACGCGCGGAGCGCGATCCGAAGCACAAGATGGCCCTCCTGTTCCGCTGGTACCTGGGGCTCTCGAGTCACTGGGCGAACGCGGGAGAGGCCTCGCGCAAGATGGACTTTCAGGTCTGGTGCGGCCCCGCCATGGGGGCCTTCAATGAATGGGCGCGCGGGACTCCGCTGGAGCGACCCGAGAACCGGCGCGTCGTGGATCTGGCGCACAACCTGCTCTACGGTGCGGCGGTGGCGCACCGGGCGAACGTCCTGCGCAGTCAGGGCGTCACTCTCCCGGAGGGCGTGCCGAACCTCGCGCCGGTGGATTCCTCCCTGCTGAAGGACGTCGTGAATTGAGCGCAGACGCACCCACTCCCGCCCTCGCCATCGTCGGAATCGGCTGTCTGTTCCCCAAGGCGGACGGACTCTCCGCCTTCTGGGCGAACATCCGCAACGGGGTCGATGCGATCGGTCCCGTGCCGCCGACGCACTGGAACCCGGAAGAGTACTTCGACGCGGACCCCAAATCGCCGGACCGGACCTATGCGCGCCGGGGCGGATTCCTCCCCCCGGTCGATTTCAATCCGCTCGACTTCGGGATCTCCCCCAATGTCCTGGAGGCGACCGACGCGACTCAGCTGCTGGGCCTGGTCGTCGCCCAGCGCGCGCTGCGCGACGCCGGGATGCTCGGCGAAGGCAAGGCGATCGACCGCAACCGGACGAGCGTCATCCTGGGCGTGACCGGGACGCTGCAACTGGTGATCCCGCTGGGGGCGCGACTGGGGCACCCGATCTGGCGCCGGGCGCTGCGGGAGTCCGGCGTGGATCCGCAGACCGCGGAGGACGTCGTCCAGCGGATCGCGGACGGGTATGTGCCCTGGCAGGAGAATTCCTTCCCCGGGCTGCTGGGCAATGTCGCCGCCGGCCGCATCGCGAACCGTCTCGACCTCGGGGGCACGAACTGTGTCGTCGATGCGGCGTGCGCCTCGTCGCTGTCGGCGCTGCACCTGGCCGCGCTCGAGCTCGCCAGCGGTCGTTGCGACGCCGCCGTCACCGGCGGCTTCGACACCTTCAACGACATCTTCATGTACATGTGCTTCTCGAAGACCCCGGCGCTGTCCCCGACGGGCGATGCCCGGCCGTTCGACGCCGCGGCCGACGGCACGATCCTGGGCGAGGGGTTGGGGGCGCTGGTGATCAAGCGCCTCGCGGATGCGCGCCGGGCCGGCGATCGGATCTACGCGGTGATTCGCAGCGTCGGCTCCTCGAGCGACGGCAAGGGGAACGCGATCTACGCCCCCAGCGCCGCCGGGCAGGCCAAGGCGCTGCGCCGGGCCTACGAGCTGGCGGGCATCGGACCGGACACGATCGAACTGGTCGAGGCCCACGGCACCGGCACGAAGGTCGGTGACGCCACCGAGGTGAGCGCGCTGACCACCGTCTTCCGGGAAGCCCGGCCGGAAGGCACCTGGTGTGCGATCGGGTCGATCAAGTCGCAGATCGGACACACCAAGGCGGCGGCCGGGGTGGCCGGGTTGATCAAGGCCGCGCTGGCGCTCCACCACAAGGTGCTGCCGCCCACGGTGAAGGTGAAACAGCCGCACGGCTTGCTCGCTGCCGAGGGGGCGGATGCGCCGCCGTTCTACGTCAACACCGTGGCGCGGCCGTGGGCGCCGAATTCCCGCCATCCGCGCCGCGCCGCCGTCTCTTCCTTCGGCTTCGGCGGCAGCAATTTCCATTGCGTCCTCGAGGAGGCGGATCCCGCTCCGGCCGGGGTGGACTGGGACGGCGAGGTCCAGATGGCGTCCTTCTCCGGCCCCTCCCCCGCGGCCCTCGGAACCGCCCTCGACGCGCTCCCGGCGGACACGGACTGGAACACGATCCGCGCCTTCGCCGCCGCGTCCCGACGGGCCTTCCGCCCGACCGATCCCTGCCGACTCGCCCTCGTGCTCGAACGGGACCGGACCGATCTCGCCCGACTGACGGCGGGCGTGCGCCGCCTCCTCGCCGAAAAGCCGGGCCCCGGCTCCTGGTCCACGCCGGACGGGGCGTACTTCCGACACGGCCCGGTCCCCGGCGCGCTCGCCTTCGTCTTCCCCGGCCAGGGCTCCCAGTACGTGGGCATGTTGCGCGACCTGGCCTGCGTCTTCCCGGAGGCGCTCGAGGCGCTCGCTCGCGCGGATGCCTCCTTCCCGGGCGCGTCGAGATTGTCCGAACGGATCCATCCCCACCCGGCGTTTACGGAGGACCGCAAGCGCCGGCAGGAAGAAGAACTGCGCGACACCGCGGTCGCCCAGCCGGCGATCGGCGCGGTCAGCCTCGGCGCCCTGCGAATCCTGGGGCGCTTCGGAGTGCGCCCGGGGATGGTCGCGGGCCACTCTTTCGGTGAACTGACCGCGCTCTGCGCGGCCGGCGCGATCGACGAACCGGACTTCCATCGCCTCGCCGGCGTGCGCGGGCGGCTCATGGCGCAGGGAACCGGCGACCGCGGCTCCATGCTTGCCGTGCAGGGATCGCTGGACGAGGTCGCCGCCTTCCTGCAGCAGGAGCGGCTCGACCTGGTCCTGGCCAATCGCAACGCCCCCCGACAAGGCGTCCTGTCCGGCGCCTCCGCCGAGATCGAACGGGCGCAGAAGGCCCTGGAGTCGCGGGGCATGCGCTGCCGCCGATTGCCGGTCGCCGCAGCGTTCCACAGCCGCTTCGTCGCCGAGGCCCGCGCCCCGTTCGCCGAAACCTTGGAGCAGACCGAATTCCGCGCCCCACGCCTGCCGGTGTTCGCCAACGTCACCGGCGAGGCGTACCCGTCCGCGCCGGCGGCGATGCGAACCCTCCTCGCCGACCAGCTCGCGCAGCCCGTCGACTTCGTCGGGGAGATCGGCCGAATGCACGCGGCCGGAGCGCGCACGTTCATCGAGGTCGGCCCGGCGGACCGCTTGACCGGACTGGTGAAGGCGATTCTCGAAGGCAAGGAACACGAAGCGTTCGCGATCGATGCCGGGAGCGGGAGTCGTTCCGGCCTTGCCAATCTCGCACGCACCCTCGCGCAGCTCGCCGCGCTCGGATACGCCGTCGACCTGAAGCCGTGGGACGAAGGGTTCGCGCCGCCGAACCCGCAGAAGCCCGGACTCTCCGTTACCCTCACGGGGGTGAACTACGTGAAGCCGCGCGCGCCGCGGCCGCCCCGGATTGCCGCCGCACCGGCTCCCGCTGCGTCGACGCCGGGGAACGGTTCGACTCGCACCGCCCCGCCGGTTCCGCCCCCCCAGACCGCGCCCACCGCGCCCACAAACGGGTCCGCGTCCCGCGCCGTGCCGGCCCCCGCCGCCGCCCCGGACCGCCCCGCATCGACGTCCGCGCCCGCATTCCCGGTGTCGCCGGCCCCGGCCGCGCCGCACGTCCCGGCCCCCGCGGCCCTGAGCGAGGCCGTCCGCGCCGCGCAGGACGGCATCGCCGCCCTGCAAAAAATGCAGGGTCAGACCGCCGAATTGCATCGGAAATTCCTCGAGGGCCAGGAGGCCGCGCAGCTGGCCGTCCTGCGGATGGTGGAACATCAGCAGGCCCTCCTGCGCCATCAGCTCGAGTCGCCCGGATCTCCCGCCCACCCGGCCCTGCCGCTTACGCCCGCGCGGTCCACCGGCCCCGTGTCCGTGGCAGAAGCCGCCGGTTCCGCGCCGGCTCCCGTCGTTCCGGTCCGGCCGACGCCGGTCCCCGTCCCCGATCCGGTCACCCCTCGCGCCGTCCCCGCGACCGCGGACGATCGCACCCGGACCGCCCCGGCGGAACCCGAACGTCTCGCCGTCGCAGCGCGCGCGGCCGGACCTTCCACCGAGACCGTCCGCATCCTGCTCGAGGTCGTGGCGGAGAAAACCGGCTACCCCACCGAGATGCTCCAGATCGACATGGGACTCGATTCCGACCTCGGCATCGACTCCATCAAGCGCGTCGAAATCCTCTCCGCGCTCCAGGAGCGCCTCCCGAACGCCCCGGCCGCCCGACCGGAGGATCTGGGCCGATTCCACACGCTGCGCCAGATCGCCGAATTCCTGTCGCCGGCCGCAACCGCCCCGGCGGCGATTCCGCCGTCCGTCGGCGCCGGGACCTCGTCCCCGCATTCCGACGCACCCGCTCGAGCCGCGCAGGCCGCCGCGCCGGCGGGACCCGCGGCGGACGTCGTCCGCGTCCTGCTCGAGGTGGTCGCCGAAAAGACCGGCTACCCGGCGGAAATGCTGCAACTCGACATGGGGCTCGACTCCGATCTCGGCATCGACTCCATCAAGCGGGTCGAAATCCTCTCCGCGCTCCAGGAACGCCTCCCCAACGCCCCGGCCGCCCGGCCGGAGGATCTGGGCCGGTTCCACACGCTGCGCCAGATCGCCGAGTTCCTGTCGCCGGCCGCCGATCCCGCGACGACCCTCGCGCCCGCGGCCCGGGACGGCTTCGGGACCCCCGCCGCCCGGCCCGAATCGGCAGGATCCGCGGCATCCCCCGCAGACTCCATCCGATCCGGCGGGACCGCAGACCGGTCGTGGGCGATCGTCGGCACCGAATCTTCCTCCACCGACGTGGTTCGCACCCTGCTCGAGGTCGTTGCGGAAAAGACCGGCTACCCGGCGGAGATGCTTCAGCTCGACATGGGGCTCGACTCCGACCTCGGCATCGACTCCATCAAGCGCGTCGAAATCCTCTCCGCGCTGCAGGAACGGCTCCCGAAAGCTCCCGCCGCCCGCCCCGAAGATCTGCGGCGCTTTCACACGCTCCGGCAAATCGCCGAATTCCTCTCGCCACCCGCCGCTTCTCCGGCACCGGCCGATTCTGCGACGGACGCGAGGGCAGGGGCCGATCCCCGGGCCGGGCAGGGCGAAATCGGGACGGTGCCCGCCCCGGTTCCCGCCGCCGGATCGTGTGCGCAGGCTCCCCCGTCCGTCGCTCGTCCGGAGTCGACGGGACCCGCCGCCGTTCCCGGGTATCGGACCGGTCCGGGGTTCGCGGCCGCCGGCAGGCTGGACCGCCGCGTCCTTTCCCCCGCTCCGCTGCCGTCGAGCCCGCCCCGGCAGGCCCTGGAGTTCCCCCGGCCTTCGGTGTTCTGGATCGTCGACGGCGGCTCGCCCTGGGCGGCTCCGCTGGCGGCCACGCTGCGCGGACGCGGAATCGAATCCGTCCTCCTGGCGGCGGACGCCCTCGAGGCGAACGTGCCCCCGATCGTTCCGGGCTCGCTTCGCGCGCTGGTCCTGATGGGGCCGGGCACGGGCTCCGCGGACCGGTTCCTGCGGCAGGCGCTCCGGTGGACCCAGGTCGCGTCCGCCACCCTCCGGGAAAACGCCCGTCGAGGGGGGCCGGCCCTGCTGGCCACGGTCACCGGCCTCGATGGAACCTTTGGCCTGGCGGGTTTCGCCCTCGAAGGGGACGCCGCGCGAGGCGGCCTCGCCGGACTGGCCAAGACCGCCGCCCGGGAGTGGACCGACGTGCGCGTCAAGGCGCTGGACCTCGACCCCTCCGAATCGGCCGACCCCGCACGAGTGGAAACCCTGGCCGGGGAACTGTTCCTCGACGGGCCGATCGAGGTCGGCTTGTCCCGCCGGGGCCGGGTCGTCCCGGTTCTCGCCCCGCTCCCGCTTTCCGGCCGCAACGGCCATCCCGGCCTTGCTCCCGGAGAACTCGTGATCGTCACCGGCGGGGCACGGGGCGTGACCGCCGAAGTCGCCCACGCGCTTGCCGGTGCCTACCGGCCCACGCTGCTCCTGCTCGGGCGGAGTCCCGAACCGGCCGCGGAACCCGAGTGGCTGCGCCCCCTGGCCGACGAAGCCGCCATCAAGCGCGCGCTGCTCGGCCGGATGGGCGCGGCGGCGACGCCGCGGGCGATCGGCGAGGAGGTTCGCCGGCATCTTTCCAATCGGGAGATTCTGGCGACGATCGAACGGTTGCAGGCGGCGGGGGCAACGGTCGTCTATCGCGCCGTCGACGTCCGCGATGCGGAGTCGGTACGCGCCGCCGTCGACCATACCCGACGGGACCATGGTCCGGTCCGGGGACTCGTCCATGGCGCCGGCGTCCTGGCCGACCGCCGCATCGAGGACAAGACGGTCGAGCAGTTCGACGAAGTCTACGGGACCAAGGTTGAAGGGGCCCGGGCGCTGCTGCAGGCGGCCGGACACGACGACCTGCGCTTCCTCGTCCTCTTCTCCTCCTCCACCGGCCGATTCGGCAGGGTCGGACAGGTGGACTACGCGATGGCCAACGAGGCCCTGAACAAGATCGCCCAGGCCGAGGCCGTACGGCGGCCGCATTGCCGCGTGGTTTCGGTCAACTGGGGGCCCTGGGAGGGGGGGATGGTGACGCCTGCCCTCGCCCGGGTCTTCGCGCAGGAGGGAGTGGGGCTGATCCCGCTCGAGGCGGGGGCCGCCCATCTCGTCGGTGAAATCGCGCTCCCTCCGGGGGGAGAGGTGGAGACCGTCGTCCTGGGTCCGTTGCCCGGCGTGCCCGATCCGGGACCTGCGCGCGGAGCGAGCGAGCCGACCCGTGTGGCCCTGGCGGTCGACCTCGACGTCGAACGATTCCCCGTGCTGCGGTCGCACGTGCTCGACGGCAAGGCGGTCCTCCCGGTCGCCCTCATGGTCGAATGGATGGCCCACGCCGCAATGCATGATCACCCCGGCCTGGCCTTCCGCGGCGTGGACGACCTGTCGGTCTTCAAAGGCGTCCTGCTCGACGCGCGGGAAGCCGTGCCCCTCCGTCTGCTCACCGGGGAGCCGGAGACCCGCGACGGACTCGTGCGGGTCCCGGTGGCCCTGCGCAGCGAGCGGCCCCGGTCGCCCGCCTTCCTGCATGCGCGCGCGACCGTGGTGCTGGGCGGCAGCCTCGCGCCCGAGGAGCCGGCCCTGCCCAACGCCGCGCTTCCGGCGTTTCCGCTCGCCCCGGCGGAATGCTACGCCTCGGGTCGGCTGTTCCACGGACCCGATCTCCACGGGATCGCCGATTTGGTGGGCTGCGACCCCGGGGGGATCATCGCGCGCGCCCACGCCGCGCCGGTGCCGGCCGATTGGATCGCGCGGCCGTGGCGGGGACAGTGGATCGCGGACCCGCTCGCCCTCGACGTCGCCTTCCAGCTCATGATTCTCTGGAGCCAGGAGGTCCAGGGAGTCGGCTCGCTGCCCACCGGGTTCCTCGAGTTCCGCCAGTTCCGCCGCTCGTTCCCGCGCGACGGCGTCCGCATCGTCGCCCGCATCACCTCGCGCTCGACTCACGCCGCCGGCGCGGACCTGGAGTTCCTCGATCGGGAAGGGAAGCTGGTGGCGCGCCTGCGCGGGTTCCGCGGCGTGCTGGATGCGTCGCTGGATCACGCCTTTCGGCGCAACCGATTGGCCGAGGAGATGGTCTCCGGCTCATGACGACGCCGTGGTTCGATGCCCACCTGGACCTGGCCTCGCTCGCGGTGTGCGGCCGCGACCTGACCGCGCCGACCGGCCGCTGCGGCGGCCCGCACCCGCCCGCGGCGCTGACCTTCCCATCGTTGGCGGAGGGGAACGTGCGCGCCTGCCTGGGCACGATCTTCACGGAGGCGGACGGCACCGAGTTTCAGGAGATCTCCTACCCGGCCGGGGACGCCGAGGCCGCCCATCGCGCCGGAGTCAGACAACTCGATTGCTATCGCGACTGGGCGGAGAGCGGGATTCTGGAGACGGGCACATTCGGGCTCGGTCGGCCGGGCGCCCCCTCCCGGCACGCTTCCCTCACCCTCGGCATCCTGATCGAGTGCGCCGATCCGGTTCGAACGCCGGAGGAACTGCCCTGGTGGGTCGATCGCGGCGTGGTCGCCGTCGGCCTGGCCTGGTGGAAGACCTCCCGCTACGCCGGCGGCAACCGGTCCGACCTGGGCCTCACCGACGCAGGACGCGCCCTGGTCCGCGCGATGGACTCCCTCGGCGTGGTCCACGACGCCTCGCACCTTTCCGACCGCGCCCTCGACGACTTGCTGACCCTGACGGATCGGCCGGTGATGGCGTCCCACTCCAATTGCCGGGCCTTGCTCGACGGAAGGAACCAGCGCCATCTCACGGACGGGGCGATCCGGGAAATCGCGCGTCGCGGCGGTGTGATCGGACTGAATCTCTACTCCCGCTTCCTCCGCGAAGGTCTGGCGGAGGACGGCCGCTGCACGATCGGGGACTGCGTCGCGCACGTGGAGCGCGTTTGCGAACTCGCGGGACACCGGCGGGCGGTGGGGATGGGTTCGGACCTGGACGGCGGGTTTTCGGCCGCGCGCCTGCCGGCCGGCATCGACCGGCCGCGGGACTACGCACGGTTGGCGGAGGCACTGGCGGAACGGGGGTGGAGCGCCGCGGACCTGGACGGCTTCCGCTGGGAGAACTGGGGGCGTTTCTGGAAGTTGCCCCCCCCCCACGGCGCCTGAGTCCGGCTCACCGGGGCCCTTCGGTCTCCGGCGTCTTCTTTCTTCCGCTGCCGCCGCAGTCGGCGCAGGGGAGGCGACCCTCGCCGGCGCACGCGCGGCACGGGACGGGAGAGAGGCCGTCGTCGCACCCGGCGCGACAGGCGTCGCGACCGGATCCGGCGCACTCCGGGCAGCGCCGTTTTCCGGGCGCGGGTCGCGCGGCAGGCCCCGCGCTGCCCTTCGTCTCGGCGCTCCCGCAATCCACGCACGCCACCTTGCCGTTCCCCTTGCAGGTCGCGCACATGGTCTTCTTGAGAACGACGCGGTCCTCGTAGACCGGGCCGCCGCGGAAGTCGTAGCGGACCATGACGCGCTGGACTTCCTCGGTCACATGAAACCCGGGGATGCGGGAATCCTCGCACTCGGGGCAGCGCGTGCGCGCCTTGCCGTCACAGGTCTCGCACTTGACCGCGCCCTTACCCGCGCACTCGACGCATTCCGGCGGACGCCCCTTGCACTCGGGGCAGGGTGCGCGCCCGCGCCCCGCGCATTCGGCGCACGGCCGGCGCCCCAGGGCCTCGCAGGAAAAGCACAGGTCGCGGGTCAATCGCTCCAGGTACGCGGAGAAGGTCGCGAACGTCCGCGGTTGTCCGACCGGCGGGTCCCAGCCCTGTTCCGCGAGCAACGTCGCCTGAGCGTCGTGGGACTTCCAGGCCGGCGAGGGGATCGCCGGGAGCGCCTCCCAGGCGCGCCGCGCGGCCACGGCCCGGCCTTCCCCGAGGCGCGCCAGAACCACGCGAAGTTCCGCCGCCAACCGGGGGGTCTCGTCCGGTTCCTTGCGCTCCAGGGAGGCGACCTGGGCACGCTTGACTCGCAGGCGACCGACCCGGGTGTCGACCACGTATTCCTCGGTGGTCTCCTCGACGACCGTGCCCTCCACCGTCCCCCCGGACTTGAGACGGAGAACATCCGCGCGCGCCAGGGTCGCGCACGCAAGGATCCCGAGGGCAAAGCAAAGCAGGCGGGGCACGGTCCCTCCGCGAATTCCCTTCGACGCACCACCGCCATCCTATCCCGCGCCGAATCACGATTCAAGGAGACGACCGGCACGCGCGGGGAGTGGGACCCGGATTCTGACCCGTCCTCGCCCCAGGAGGAACTTGCCCGCTGCATCGCGGAATGAGAAGATCAGCGGGTCGATCGGTGGACGCATTCTCGATGCCCGCGCCGGGGGGCGCATTGCGAGAGACTACATGACCGGGCCCGCGGGATCCGGAAATCGAGAACGGCGTCCCCCTCGTCGACGCCGACAACCGCGCCATCGCGCCCCGGACTTCGTCCCGCCGGACGATCCGGTCGATCCGTACGCGCGGCCGCATTGGCCGCCCCGCCGGCGCGTCGGTCGGGGAAGTCGCGCGGTCGCGAATCCGGGCGACCGGCGGGCGATGCCTGCCCCTCCCCCAGCGTCGGACCCACGATCCGGGATCCTCGACGCCTCCCCCGCCGGGGAGGGAGCCGATGACCCCAGGCAGGCGCCCCTCACGGAGGCTCCGCTCCGTCCCGGGAGCGCGGTCCTCGCGTTGGTCCTCGCGCTGATCGGCGCCTTCGCCGGCGCCCTGGCGGGGGACATCGGATCGCAGGGGCGGTGGGTGGCCTACTTCCTGGTCGCTCTCGCGGGTGCGCTGGGGGCGTTCCTGGCGTCGGACCGGGCGCGGGTCTTGCTGCTCTTTCCGCCCGCCTTCGTCGGTCTGCTCGCCATCCAGCGGATCCACGAGGCCGCGGCCGACCGGGGGTTCCTGGGCCTCTGGGATACGCCCACGGTCGACCCACCTCCCGCCGCCCTTGCATCCGTAGTCCTCGCCCTGATCGCGGTGATGGTCTCCTGCGCCGTACGCCGATCGGACAACCTGCGGGACCTCGGCGACCTCCTCCACCGCGCCGTGTTCCTCGACCTCCGCGGGACCCGCGCCAGGTACTTCCGCACCCGCATGCGATCCGTGGACCCGGACCTCGGGCCCCGCGTCCTCCTCCTGCTCCTCCTGGTCTGTCTGGCGACCGCCTTCCTGAACTGGGATCACCCGGCGCTCGAGAGCCGGCTTTGGATGGCACTCGGGGGCGCGCTTCTCCTCATCTTCCTTGTCCCCTTGATCGTGAACTTCTACCTGGCGATCCGGGAAGCGATGCAGGAGGGGGAAGCCGACGCGCTGATCGACGAGTGGTTTCTGATTCTCTCGACGGTCATGCTGCTCCTCCTCACGACCGGGGCGGACTGGATCGCGTGGGTCGTGCTCGGGATCCTCCTCCCGATCTTCGCCGCGTACGTCCGGGACCTGCTGACCCTCCCCGGGTTGATCATCCACGGGTGCCTGGGACTGGCCGCGGGTTCGGCGCCTCTGTTTCACGTCTGGGCGGAGGCAGGCGGGCCGTGGACTTGGGCGACGTTCGGCCTCGCGGTCGCCCTGCTGGCGGCCGCCGAGATCTGGTGTTTCGCCGGGCTTCGCTGGGTCGGTCGGCTCGCCTTCGAGGGAGGCGCGCACGGGGTCGCGCACCACGCCTACGCCGCCCTGTCGCGTGCAACCCGCGGCTCCGCGGAGGGGCGGTTGTACGGGCGCATGGCGGCGACCAGCGCCCTGCGCGCAGGTCGTCCCCTCGAGGCCGCCCATGAACTCGAGGGAATCGAAGCCTGGGCGCAGGCGGGCGAAGTCTACCTGCGCGCGGCGCGGCGCGCCAACTCGACTGCCGCGGCGCATCCGCCGGCCTCTCCCGGCGCCGGCGCACACTCCGCAGGCGCGCGCGTTCGTTGACGCCTCCCCCGCCCGGCACTAGACTGGACCCTTCGGCACGGTTTTCCGGCCCCCATCGGGGCCTTCTTTCGAGGACTCCCGTCATGTCCGCGGTCCCCCGTCGTCCCACGATCGGCGTGAAAGTCGGCAAGATCACGGTCGGGGGCGGGGCCCCGGTCGTCGTTCAATCGATGGCCAACACCGACACCGCCGACGCCGAATCGACCGCGCGACAGTGCATCGAACTTGCGAAGGCCGGTTCCGAACTGGTCCGCATCACCGTCAACGTCCCCGAGGCCGCAGCCGCCGTCCCCGAGATCAAGAAGCGCATGCTCGACGCGGGCGTCGGCGCCCCGTTGATCGGCGACTTCCACTACAACGGCCACAAACTGCTCACGGAGTTCCCCGAGTGTGCGCGCGCGCTCGACAAGTATCGCATCAACCCCGGCAACGTCGGCCGCGGCCGCAAGCGCGACGAGCAGTTCGCCACCATCTGCAGGATCGCCGTCGACAACGACCGCCCCGTGCGCATCGGCGTCAACGCCGGCTCCCTCAACCAGGAGCTGGTGATGCAGAAGATGCAGGAAAACACCGACCGCGACCTCGGCCGGGACAGCGAGGAGATCATCAACGAGTGCATGGTCCTGTCCGCGCTCCAGTCGACCGAGCTCGCCCTCCAGTGCGGACTCCGCAAGGACCAGATCATCATTTCGGCCAAGATCTCCACCCCGCGCCACCTGATCGACCTGTACCGCGACCTGTCGAGCAAGACCGATCAGCCCCTGCATCTCGGCCTCACCGAGGCAGGCATGGGGATCAAGGGGCTGGTCTGGTCGGCGGGGCCGATGGCCATCCTGCTCAATGAGGGCATCGGCGACACCATCCGCGTCTCGCTGACGCCGCGTCCCGGCGGCGACCGCCGCGAGGAGGTCTGGGCCGCGTGCGAGATCCTGCAGTCGCTCGGCCTGCGCGCCTTCGCCCCCAGCGTCACCGCCTGCCCCGGCTGCGGGCGCACCACCAGCACCACCTTCCAGGAGCTCGCGGAACAGATCCAGGGGTACGTGCGCGGCAAGATGCCCGAGTGGAAGACCCGCTTCGAGGGAGTGGAGAACCTCAAGCTCGCCGTCATGGGATGTGTGGTCAACGGACCGGGCGAATCCAAGGCCGCCAACATCGGCATCAGCCTGCCGGGCACCGGCGAGACTCCGACCTGCCCGGTGTACGTCGACGGCAAGAAGTTCGTCACCCTGCAGGGCACGCCCGCCGAACTGTCCGAAGCGTTCCGCAAGCTCGTCGACGACTATGTCGAGACCCGGTACGCCCGCAGCCCGGAACCGGCGGAAGCGAAGTAGGGCGGCCGCATCAGCGCGCCCACAACGCGTGCAGGTCGTCGAAGAGGAAATACTGCGGGAACTCCCGCGCCACGAACGCAGCCCCGTACAGCAAGAGCGCCAGGCAGAGAGACCCCCACGCCCAGCCCGCCCGCTTCCAGGGCAACTCGAAGAATTTCTCGAGGACGTAGAGGAAGAAGAACGACCCGCCCACGCCGCGCAAAGACCCCACCTCCCAGACCGAGCCGATCGCCAGCGCGGTCAGACCCGAAACCACGGTCAAGATCTGCATCGCCGGATAGCCGGAGCGCTCTTTGTCGGGCCAGGGATAGAGTTTGGAGGAGACGATCAGCAGCCCGACGAAGTAAACGAACGTGCCCAGGAAGATCGCGCCGGGGAGAAACACGGCGACGGTCGGATGTTTCACGCCCTGAATCTCGAGGGTGAGGGCCGCGCCCAGCAGGACGAAGGCCGACGCCATCGAGCGCGGGATGACGTCGCGGCTGCGAAAGCCGATCCCCACGCAGAGGGGTGCGACCAGGACCGAAAATCCGAGTGCGGACTGCAGCGCCGCCACGGACATGGTCCCGATCAGCCGGCTCTCATAGGCGATGGCGACGGGCGCCCATGCCCCGGCCAGGAGCAATCCGACCACGACGGGAGCGGACCAGTTCCGCCGTTCGAAAAATGCCCGGATTCGCTCGCCATGTCGCGTCTGCGTGAAGTACAGGCCGCCGATGAGGCCGATGCAGCCCGGGAGGGCGATGACGGCGCCGAGGTCGGGGGCGAACCATCGGCCTCCGACCATCGAGGCAACGCAAGCGAGGTAAATGAGCCCTTCGTACGCGGAGGGTGGAATCACCGCCAGGATGCGCACGAGGTAGAGGCGCGTCAACCAGCCCAGGGAGACGACCAGCAACCCTCCCGCCATGACCCAGAGGATGTGGACGAAGGAGAACCACCCCTTCACGCGCGGCGGTGCGCCGCCGGCGGGCGGGGCGAACAGGCCCAGGTATCCCTCGACGTCCGCCAGAGCGGCATCGATCCCTTCCTGACCGCCCAGGATTTCCGCCGCGCGCGCACGCTGACGCCCGCGCTCCGCATCGGCGACCGCGGGGGAGACGACTCCCCGCCGGCCGAGGTCGTCGAGGAGCGCCAGCGCGTGCCGGACCTCCAGCAAGCCGCGGACCTGGTCGGGCGTGAGCGGCGTCCCCTCCCCCTGCGCCGTCCCGTCCGGCGCACCCAGCAGCAGCAGCACCGCAAGGAGGAGCGATGAGACGATCCGTGCGCGCATGACCACACTCCGTACGGACGCTGGGGCGCAGGCGGTATGGTACGCGGGCGAATCTCGGCGGTCAACGGGCGAACGGTCCCTCCGCGGACTTGACCCGCTTCCGGGGTCCGGGTATCCTCGCGCCACCTCCATCCCCCCGGAGCCCCGATGGTCGACCTTTCGCGCCTCAATCCGCAGCAGCGCCAGGCCGCGGCAGCGCTGCGCGGTCCCGTGCTGGTCCTCGCCGGCGCCGGCACGGGAAAGACCCATGTTCTGACCCACCGCATCGCGCACATCCTGGACTCCGGCACCCCCGCCGAGAACATCCTGGCCGTCACCTTCACCAACAAGGCCGCCCGCGAAATGAAGGAGCGGGTCGTCGGTCTCGCAGGGGCCCGCGCGCAGGGGGTTTGGATCTCGACCTTCCACTCGCTTTGCGTCCGCCTGCTGCGGCAGGACATCGAGCGTCTGGGCTACAAGCGGAACTTCACGATCTACGACACGAGCGACCAGGTCTCCCTGCTCCGCTCCACCCTGCGGGAAATCAAGGTGTCCGGCACCGAGGTCGGCCCCGAGAAGGTCCTCTGGGTGATCGGCCAGGCGAAGGCCGCGGCGCTCGGACCGGAGGACCTCTCCCGCGCCCCCGACGACGGGGACGAGGTCGCCGCCGTGGCCTCCAGTGCCTTCGCCCGCTATCAGGAGGGCCTGCGCGAACGCAACGCGCTCGACTTCGACGACCTCCTCGGGTTGGGAGTCCGCCTCCTCGAGCGCCACGAGGACGTCCGCGCGCGCTGGCAGGAGCGTTTCCGCTACATCCTCGTCGACGAGTACCAGGACACCAACGGGATCCAGTACAAGCTCGTGCAACTGCTGCTGCGGCGCCCCGATCGGAACCTGTTCGTCGTCGGCGACGACGACCAGGCGATCTACGGCTGGCGCGGGGCCGACCATCGTCACATCCTCGGATTCGAACGGGACTTTCCCGACGCCCTGGTGGTGCGCCTGGAGCAGAACTACCGGTCCACGACGCGCATCCTCGCGGCCGCCAACCGCGTCATCGCGCGCAATGAGACCCGCCACGCCAAGGCGCTCTGGTCGGCCCTCGGCGAAGGAGAGCCGGTCACCGCGTACGAGACCGCCTCGGAGCGGGACGAGGCGGAGTTCGTGGTCCGGCGCATCCGCGAGGAACAGCGCCGCGACTCCGCTCCCTGGAGCGCGTTCGCGATCCTGTTCCGCACGAACAACGAGATGCGGCTCTACGAGGAGCAACTGCGGCTCTTCCGCATCCCGTACGTGCTGATCGGCGGACAGAAGTTCTTCGACAAGAAGGAAATCAAGGATGTCGTCGCCTACCTCAAGGTCCTCGCCAATCCCGCCGACGAGGTCAGCCTCCTGCGGATCGTGAACACGCCCGCGCGCGGGATCGGCAAGACTACGCTGGAAAAACTGGACGCCTTCGCCCTGCAGGCCGGCATCCCCCTCGCGGACGCCCTTGCGCGCGCCCACGAGGTGGAAGGGGTGACGGGGAAGCTCGCGGATCGCGTCGCCCGATTCGGCGCCCTGCTCTCGCGCATGCGCGACCGCGCCTCCCGGCCCGGCCCGCTCGCGCCGCTCGTCCGCGATCTCCTCGCCGAGATCGATTACGCGGGCGAGATCGCGAAGCAATATCCCGAACCCGAGCAACTGCAGGCGCGGACCACCGCCCTCGAGGAATTGATGGCCGACTTCGCCCACTTCGACCAGCGCCATCCCGACGGCGGCCTGGAACGCTTCCTCGAGGACTGCGCCCTCGCCTCCGACGAACGCGAAGAGGACGAGCGCGACCGCGAGAAGAAACTCGGCGGCAACGCCGTCACGCTGATCACCATCCACAGCGCCAAGGGACTCGAGTTCCCGCGCGTGTCGGTCCCGGGCATGGAGGAGGGTCTTCTCCCCCACAAACGCTCGATCGCCGCCGACGAGGACCGCTCCATCGAGGAGGAGCGACGCCTCTGCTACGTGGCGTGGACGCGCGCCCGCGAACGCCTCTCCCTCACCTGGCCCCGCGAACGCACGCGCTGGGGCCGGACCGAAAACGTCGTCCCGTCGCGATTCCTGAAGGAAGCGGGAGAGGCCGTGCAGATCGAGACCGCTCCGCCCGCCGGCCCTGTGCCCGACGCCGTCGCCAAGGACTACCTGGCCCAGCTGCAGGCCCTGCTCGGTCCCAAGCCGGGAAAGTAGCCGACGTCCCCCGGCGAGCCGCGCCTCGACCCGCGGAACTCGGATTCGTCCGCGCGCTACTTCGACGTGCCGCGATCGCCCAGCGCATGGAGGACGTCGTCGAGGAGATCCTGCGAATACAGCCTCCCCACCAGACCCTGGCTCACCTCTCGCGCAATCCGGTCGAGTTCCCGGCGCGCCTCCTCCGCGGGTGGAATCACTTCGATCCCCCTCGACTTCAGGGTGCGAATCGACTCCTCATCCGCCTTCCGCACCTCGCGCGTCAATCGTTCGGCGATGCGGCGATTGACGTCCAGAATCGTGTTTTGGTCTGCGGGCCGGATCTTCTCCCATTGCTTCCCGGTGACGAGCAGGAGGCAGGATGCGTCGAGCAGCGGGAGGTCGGTCATCGTGCGCACGGAGGTGAACCACTGCAAAGCCAGCGACGCCACCGGAGAGACGTAGACCGTGTCGAGCAGACCGCTCTGCAACGAGGTCAACACGTCCGGGACGGCGACGGGGATCGGCCCCACCCCGCAGGTGCGGAAGGTCGCCTCCGCCACGGTATCCCCCTCCCACACCCAGACCCGACGCCGGCGCAGGTCCTCCATCGAGCGCAGGGGGTGCTTGCTGAACATGTAGAGCGTGCCCAGGTCGGTCCAGCCGAGCGGGACGAATCCCTTGCCCTTCAGCGCAAGGTCGAAACGGGGCTGCACCAACGCGCGCACGCGGTCCGTTTCCTCGTGATTGCGGAACAGGAACGGAATGTCGAGGATGCGCACTTCCGCGAGGATCTCGCTCAGGCCGACGCCGGAGAGCATGGCCGCGTGGATCTGCCCGATCCGCAACTTGCGCACGACGAGATCTTCGTCGCCCGCCACCCCCCCGGGGTAGAAGACGAACTCGACCCGGCCTTCGGTCCGTTCCCGGACCTCCTCGGCCATTTCCAGGTAGTGGTTCATCCAGGTGGACCCCTCGGGGGCGAGGGTGGCGGTGCGGATGTGAACGACTTCCGCGTCCGCCGGCGCAGGTCGCAGGAGGCTGCACGCGGCCAGGATCGCGAGGACAAACCGGGCCATGTCGAATCCCCTCCCGGATTCCCGGGGACCGGTCCCGCGCGGATTTCCTCGCCGACGCGGCCGGGCCCACGAGAGTTCCTGACGGGATGGTAGACTCCGGGACGGGATTGGGGAAACAATCGTTGCGTATCGGTAGTCCGATATCCGCCGAGACGGCGGGGGGAAGGCGCGAACGCCCGGCCGCCCGCCCGTCGAGGGACCGAGGTTCCTGCTTGACTGCCCCTTCGGGGGGGAGTAGGCTCGGCGGAGGGCCGAAATCGCGTCGGGGGAGGCCGGATCGCCGCCGGCGACATGGCGCCCCCGTTCCGCGCGTGCGCCCCGCCCCCGTCCTCCCGAGGCGCTCCCTGATGTCCACCAGCGCGGAAACCGAGTCGGCCGACCGCCGGGAAACGAATCCCCGACCCGCGGGAGCGCGCCCCGCGTCTCCCGCCGCCGCCGGACCCGGCCGCCGAAAGCCCGGCGCGCCGCCCGGACCCGACTCCCGCGACGCAGGGGGCATCCCCTTCGGCCGCTACCGCCTCCTCGAGGAACTCGGCCACGGCGGCATGGGCGTGGTCTGGAAGGCGTGGGACACCCACCTGCGCCGGCACGTCGCCCTCAAGCAGATCCGCGTCCGCGACCTTCAAGAGGGACACGTGCTCGAGCGGTTTCTCCGTGAAATCGAACTCGCCGCCCGCCTCCAGCACCCCGGAATCGTCCGCGTCCTCGATGCCGGGCGCCGCGACGGCCTGCCCTACTTCACCACCGAGTTGATTCCCGGCAAGAGCCTCGAGGAGCGCATGGTCGTCCTCCCCGGCATACCCCACGCGGTCCGTTGCGTCCGCGCGATCGCGGAAGCCCTCGACTACGCCCACCGGCACGGCGTCATCCACCGCGACATCAAGCCGGGCAACATCCTGATCGACACGGAGGGTCGCCCGCATCTGCTCGACTTCGGCCTCGCCCGTGAGTTTCTCGAGGCCCGCGGGGGCGACGGCCGTCGGCCCGTGACCACCAACACCTGCGCCATCCTCGGCACGCCCGACTACATGAGCCCCGAACAGGCCATCGGACCATCGCGCGAGCTGACCCCCGCGACCGACCAATTTTCCCTGGGCGTCGTTCTCTATCACCTGATCACGGGCCGGTTGCCGTTCGCGAAAGCAAACCTCCGCCAACTCTTCCTCGCGATTGCGGAGGAGGATCCCGTCCACCCATCCCGACTCAACCCGCGCGTCCACCGCGACCTGGAGACGATTTGCCTCAAGGCGATGGAGAAGGACCCCGAGCGTCGATACCCGACGTTGGGCCACCTGGCGGCGGACCTCGGCCGTTTTCAGGACGGGGAACCGATTCTGGCGCGCCCGCTATCCTTGCCCACGCGTTGGTGGCGGAAGACGGTGAAGCACCGGGCCGTGGTGCTCCCCTCCGTGGCCGCGCTGGCCCTCGGGGCGGCCTTCCTGACCTACGCGGCGAGTCAGGAAGCGCGCGTGCTGCGCGAAGTCCGGTCCGGACTGATCGAAGCCCGGCGCCTCCGCGCCGAGGATCGGATCGACGAAGCCCGGGACGCGTACCTCCACGTGCTGGCCTTCGACAAGACTCATCCGGAGGCGGTAGCCGGAGAGGCGTGGGCGCGCGCGCGCGCGCGGGATCGCGAGGCAAGGACCGAGCGCGACCGGCAGGAGACCGCCGAACGGGAGAAGTCCGCGCGGGAGAAGGAGCGCGGCGCGGAGGATGCGACTGCGGCGGCGCGGGAGGCGGAGCGCGAAGCGCAGGAACGCGCGGCCGCCCTCGCCGCCGCCGAGCAGAACGCGAAGGAGCAGGCCGCCGCCGCACTCGCCGCGGAGGAACAAGCCCGACGGGAACGGGAACGGGCGGAGCGTCTGCTCAAGAAACCCGCCTTGCTGCGCCTCGTCCTGGATCGATGGAGCGCCTGCGGACCGACGCTGGCCGGGATCGAGGCCGCCGTGACGGCGGAGGGCCATTCCCCGGAGGAGAGACGATCCGCGTCCACGGAGGCACTGGCCCGGATCCAGACGTTCGTGGACGATTCGCCGCTCGATGCGGGATCCCAGTCCGTGGCGCGGGCCCTTGCGGGTTGGGCCCGCTGGCGCGCCGGCCACACCGAGGACGGACTGCGCTGGATGCGCCAGGCTCACGACCTGGACCCGGAGAGCCCGTACGGTCCTCTCCTGGAGTCCCTGGCGGCGTTGACGGAGTCGCTCTCCGGCGTTCCGATCGCGCCGCCACCGTTGCCGGAGTCGGGGGCGTCCGCAGGAACCCGTCCCCCGACGCCGGCCCGGCGCGAGTCCCTGCTCGATGCCGCCGCCGAACACGCCGCGCGGACCGCCAAAGCCCCGGTCTGGGGGGAAGCGGCCGCGGCAATCCTGCTGCGCGCGATCACCGGCGCCCGCGCTCTGCTCGCCGGACGATTCGAGGAGGCCGAGGCGGACCTGACCTCGCTCCTCGGGGCCGGCGACCTCCCCGTGGTTCCCGTGGAACTCCGGCTCGCCCGCGCCAAGGCGCGACATGGGGCGGGGCGGTACAGCTCGGCGGCCGCCGATCTCGCCGAAGTCGCCGCCGCCCGCCCGAAAGATGCGGAGGTTCTCTTCGACCTCGCCGAGACCCACCTCGGTATCGCGGCCCACGGCGGACTGCGCGGCCTCGACCAGGCCCGCGCGTACGAGGACGCGATTGCCTTCTACGACCGCGCCCTCGCGCTGCGACCCCGCTGGCCGGACGCGCTCGCCCAACGAGGTCTCGCCCTCTGGGCGCTCGCGCGCAACCGGACCCGGCTCGGGGAGAGCGCCGATCTCCTGTACGACAAGGCCGGCGAGGCCCTCGATCGCGCCCTCGAGGACGAGCCCGCCTCCGCCCGCGCCTGGCTCTACCGGGGACTCGCCTGGGCCAGCCGGGGCGACGACGCCCGCCGACGCGGCTGGTCCCCCCGAGCGGCGTATGGTCGGTCGGTCGCCGACTTCGGGGAGGCCGTATCGCGCGACTCGTCGCTCCTCTTCGCCGCGCTGGCGCGGGCGGAGACGCGAGTCCGCCTCGCGGATGCCGAATGGCTCGAGTCGGGCGCCGGCCGCTCCACGTACGAGGGCGCACTGGCCGACCTGGACCGGGCCCTCTTGGAGGATCCCGGCCGCGTGCACGGACACCTCGCGCGCGCCCGCGCGAGGGCCGGCCTTGGACGGTTGCTGGACTTCCTGGGGCAGACGACCGAGGCGCGCGACTCACTCGTGCGCGCGCGCGCGGAACTGGAGGAACTCCGCAAGACCGAAGTCGCCAACCTGGAGTTGGAGGAGTCCCTGGGCTGGACCCTGACGAGACTGGCGGAGAATTCCATCGCCCGTCGGAACTCCCCCCGGGACGACGGCGAGGCCGCCGTGGCGGCGTTCGATCGCGTGCTCCGATTGTCGCCCGAGAGCGCGTCCGCGTTTCACGGGCGCGGAGTGGCGCGGCGGATCCTGGCCTCCGCGACCTTCGACGCGCGCAGCCTCGAAGGCATCGTCGAGGACTTGGACCGCGCGCTGGCGCGCGACCCCCGGCTTTTCGACGTCCACCTCGACAAGGCGCTCACCTTGATCCTGCGTTTTGAGATGGGCAAGCCGAGCGTCGAAACGTGGGACCCCGCCATGGCCCAGGTCGATCGGGCCCTGAAGGAACCGTGTTCCTCCTGGCGGGCGCAGATCGCGCGCGGCCTGCTGTTCGAGTTGCGCGGCCGTTTCGCCGATGCAGCCGGGGCCTACGCCGAAGCCGCGCAAACCTGCGGCGACGCGGTGCCGCGGCTGGTTCGCATGACCGCCGGTGCGCGTGCCCGGGAAGAGGCGGCCCGACGCGGCATCCGACCGACCCGACTGATCGCGATGATCCGCGGGGCCCGCGCCATGGCCCGGGACGACCACAGCATGGCCTCGTCGCACTACCACGAGGCGGACGTGGGAAAGAGCGACCTCGAGCGCCAGGTCTCACTTCGTCCCTGGCTGGTCTCCGCCTTCGTGCACCAGGCCCGCATGTACGCCGCGGGTCAACCGGGCGGCGTTCGCGATACCAGCGGCGGCGTTCTCCCGACACGATCCCGAATCGGCTTCCAGGGCGAGTTCCCCTATACCAAGGAGGATCCCGACGGCAGGCAGCGCGCGGTGGAGCGGTCGTTCAACCTCCTGCAACGAGCCGTCAAGCTCGGTTACGCCGACCACGCCGCACTGGCATCCGAGGAGGATTTCCATGCCTTGCGCCAGACCTCGCGCTGGGAAAGCATCCTCCAGCAGGTCGCCGAACTGCGGAAGTCGCTCGAAGGCCGGTGATCCGGATCCCGGAGTCGCGGCCCGCATCGGGAGTCGGACGGATTTCAGGGGTGACGGCCCGCGGGAAGGCGAGGTGACCACGCGCCTCCCCGGGGCCGCCCCCCAGAGGGGGATGGAGGATATGGGGAAGTCTGCCGGAGAGATTTCGCAATCCTCGTGCCACGAACTGCGGCGACGATTCGGCCCGCAAGCCCCTTCCCAGCGCGATTCCCCGGGCTTCCCGGCGCCGCTCCCCCGCCAGGGATGACAAGAATTGTCCGTTCCCCGCGCAACCCCCGACGCTTTTTGACGCCCCCACGGGAGACCCTCATGCGTGGCCCCCTCCTCCTTCTCCTCGTCCTGCTCCTGACCACCCTCGTCCCGGCGCCGGCTCAGGACTCCCCTCCGGCCGATCCGCCCGATGCGGAGCAGGCGCCGGACCCCGCAACCCGGTCCGCCGGCGAAGGTCCCGTGGCCGTTCCCGAGCCGAGCGAGCGGGCGTGGGAGTACTACCGGAGCGGAAACCTCCTCTGGGGAGTGAGCCAGCTGTGGGGGATCCTGGTGCCGGGGACGATTCTCTTCACGGGTTTGTCCGCCCGTATGCGTGACCTGGCGCAACGAGTCGGCAAAGTGTGGTTCTTCACCCTGATCGTCTACTTCTTTCTCTATACCCTGTTGACCAGCGCGCTCGATCTGCCGCTCGACTACTACCGGGGGTTTGCGCGTCCCCACGCCTACGGGCTCTCGAACCTGACCTTTGCCAAGTGGGCGAGCGACCTCCTGAAAGGACTCGCGGTGGGATTGGTGGTGGGGTCGCTGTTCCTGTGGGTTCCGTACCTCCTGCTCAAGCGCAGTCCGCGGCGTTGGTGGCTGTACACTTCCTTGCTGGCCGTTCCATTCCTGCTGTTCTTCATGCTGCTGCGGCCGATCTGGATCGATCCGCTGTTCAATGACTTCGGCCCGATGGAGGACAAGGCGCTCGAGGGGAAAATCCTCGCGATGGCGGAGCGATCCGGCATCGAGGGAAGCCGCGTGTTCGAGGTGAACAAGAGCGTCGACACAAAGATGATCAACGCCTACGTCACGGGCTTTGGAGCGAGCAAGCGAATCGTGCTCTGGGACACGCTGCTCCGGAAACTGGACGAGCGGCAGGTGCTGGTGGTCATGGCCCACGAGATGGGACACTACGTCCTCGATCACGTCACCGAGGGGATCGCTTTCGGCTCTCTCCTCATCCTGGTCACGCTCCTGCTTGCGCACCGGATCGCAGGGTGGGCGATGGCCCGGTGGAAGGAGCGATTCGGGTTCGCGGAGCTCGGCGATCCCGCATCCCTGCCGCTGCTTCTCCTGTTGACGGGAGTGATCGGATTCCTGGTCACGCCGGTGCAGCTGGCCTACTCCCGCCACAAGGAGCATGAGGCGGACCGGTTCGCGCTGGAGATGACGAAAGACAACCGGGCGGCGGCGAGCGCGTTTGCAACGATGCAACGGGAGGCGCTCGCCATTCCACGGCCCGGCACGTGGTTCAAGCTCTGGCGCGCCAGCCATCCGCCGCTCGGGGAGCGAATCGACTTTTGCAATACCTACCGTCCGTGGGAATCCGGCCAGCCCCTCGTGTACGGGAACCGGTTTCGGCGCTGAATCGCGCCCTTGTCGCCGGAACCGTGGAGATGGTACCGTTTGAGAGGGTGCGGAGACGGCCGATGGCCGGCACAGTCCGGCGTCCGCCTCCCCCTTCGACCGAAACCTCCGACGGAACCCGTCATGCTCGAGCCTCCCCGACCGCCCGACGAGTCGACCCGGCTCGCCACACTCCGGGCGATGAAGCTGCTGGACACGGCCCGGGAGGAGCGCTTCGACCGCATCACGCGTCTGGCGTCCCGGCTGTTCGATGTCCCGATGGCGATGGTCAGCCTGGTGGACAGCGACCGGCAGTGGTTCAAGTCGTCGTTTGGGGTGGAGTTTGCCGAAACTCCGCGGGCGTGGTCGTTCTGCGGGCACGCCATCCTGACGAATGAACTCTTCCTGGTTCCGGATGCCCGTCTCGATCCGCGCTTTGCCGACAATCCGCTGGTCGTGAATCCGCCCGAAGTCCGGTTTTATGCCGGCCAGCCGATCCGGGCGGCGGACGGCAGTCGCCTGGGCACGCTCTGCCTGCTCGACCGGCGACCGCGCACGCTCGACGCGGAGGCCCGGCGGGATCTCGCCGACCTGGCGGCCTGGGTGGAGAGCGAAGTGAACGGGGTGGAGCAGGGGCTGGCCCTGGCGCTCTCGCGCGAGAACGAATCGCGGATTCGGCGCGTATTGGACGGCCTGCGGGATGCGATCCTGACCGTAAACTCGCGCGGGCAGGTCGACGGGTACAGCCGGGGCGCGGCGGTCACGTTCGGCCATCCCGCCGACGCCATCATCGGACGGGATCCGCGCGACCTGATGGCGGACCTGAGCGCCGATCCCCTCCCCCCCTGGATCATCCGGGCCCTGAGCCCCGTGGACACACGGCCCGCCGAGATGGAGGGCGAACTGCGCGGCCGCCGCCGCGGCGGCGCGATCTTTCCGATGTTCGTTTCGATTCGCCAAAGCGAAGATGGCCGCTTGATCCTGATCGCGCGCGACGTTACCGACCAGAAGCGGGCGGAGGAGGCACGACGGGAAAGCGAGGCGCGGCTCCGCTCTCTGGCTGAGGAACAGGGAATGATCCTCGAGCACTCGAGCGATTTCGTGTACCGGCACGACACGGAGGGCGTCTTCAACTATCTCTCTCCCGCGGTCGAGCAGATCACGGGCCGGACGCCGGAGGAGTGGAAGCGGCACTACTCCTCCTACATGACCGACCATCCGGACAATGCGCAAGTGTACGCCTACACGGAGCAGACGCTGCGGACGGGAAAGCAGAGTCCGCCGTATCTCGTCGAAGTGTTTCACCGCGACGGACACCGGGTCATGCTGGAGGTGAACGAACGCGCGTACTTCGAGGGTGACCGGATCGCCGGGATCGTGGGGGTGGCGCGGGACGTGACCGAGCGCGTCCGCGCGGAGCGGGACCTGCACGACAGCCAGCGTCGTTACGCCGATCTTGTCCGCGAAGCGGCGGATCCGATCGTCTCGCTCGATCTGGAGGGGAGGTTTACGTCGTTCAATCCGGCCGCCGAGGCGACCTCCGGGTACCGGATGGACGAGGTGGTGGGGCGGACCTTCCCCGAGGTCGGCCTGATCTTTCCCGACGACCTGCCCCTCGTGCGGGAGGAGTTCGACCGTGTGCTCGGCGGCGAGGAACGACGTCCGTTCGAACTGCGGTGCCGGACCCGAAGCGGCGCGCTGATCACCCTGGAGGCGAACGCCCACCAGATCCGCCGCGACGGCGATGCCCGGGGCGTCCAGGTCATCCTGCGCGACGTCACCGATCGCAAGCGCGGCGAACGGATGAAGGACGAGTTCATTTCGACGGTCAGTCACGAGCTGCGCACGCCGCTCACTTCGATCGTCGGCGCTCTCGGACTGGTCGCCGGGGAGGTCACCGGGGACCTGCCCCCGCAACTCCGGGGGTTGATCGACATCGCGCGCAAAAACGGCGAACGGCTGGTCCGGTTGATCAACGACATCCTCGATCTCGAACGGATCAAGTCGGGGATCCTCGAGGTGAATCTCACCTCTCTCGACCTGGCGCGCCTGGTCGAACAGGCGGTCGAGATCAATCGTCCGCTCGCGCAGCGGAATCGCGTGCGCTTCGAGATCAACGGTCCCCCTCAGGGGATCGTCCTGAAAACCGACGGCGACCGCCTCCTCCAGGTATTGACGAATCTCCTGTCCAACGGAGCGAAGTACTCGCCGCCGGGCGGCACGGTCACGATCTCGATCGAGCGCGTCGACGGCGTCGTCCGATTGGAGGTTCGCGATGGCGGGCGCGGAGTCCCGGAGTCTTTCCGGACCCGGCTGTTCGAGAAATTCGCCCAGGCCGACACGTCGGACGCCGGCCGTCGCGGCGGAACCGGATTGGGACTGAGCATCAGCAAGGCGATCGTCGACCGACTCGGCGGCACGATCCAGTACCTGGGCAAGGCGGGGACGGGCGCGATCTTCCGGGTCGAATTCCCGGACGCGCGGGAATAGGCCCGGGTGGACGCGACGGCGTGTGCATCGCGGTCCGCCGGGATCCCGGCATCACCGAACCGGAGCAGGACATGCGACGCTGCCTGGAGGGATTCGGGACCACCATCTTCACCGAGATCACCCGCCTGGCCCTCGAGCATGGTGCGGTGAACCTCGGCCAGGGCTTTCCAGACTTCCCCGGCCCTTCCTTTCTGAAAGAAGCGGCCGGACGGGCGATCGCGGCGGACCGCAATCAATACGCCCGCATGGCCGGAGAACTTCCGCTCGTGCGCGCGATCGCCGACAAGGTGAAGTCCCGGTACGGATTGGACTACGATCCCCTGGAGGAAGTCACCGTCTACGCCGGATGCACGGAAGCGATCCACTGCGCCCTGATGGCCCTGTGCGAGCCCGGCGACGAGGTCGTGCTGTTCGAACCGTTCTATGACAGTTACCGCGCCTGCGTCACGCTGGCGGGCGCGACCCCCGTCCTGGTCACCCTGCATGCGCCCGAGTTTCGCTGGCGCCCCGAGGAACTGGAGCGGGCCTTCTCCCCGCGCACGCGCGTGGTTCTCCTCAACTCTCCGCACAACCCCACGGGGCGCGTCTTGGACCGGGAGGAACTGGACCAGGTGGCGACCCTGGCCCGGCGATTCGATGCGATCGTGGTAACCGACGAGGTGTACGAGCATCTGGTCTACTCCGGACGGCACGAGCCCATGGCCACCCTACCCGGCATGCGCGAGCGCACGGTAACGCTCAATTCTACGGGAAAGACGTTTTCCCTGACCGGCTGGAAGATCGGCTATTCGACCGCCCCGGCCGCCCTGACGCGGGCGTTGCGCACCGTCCACCAGTTCGTCACGTTTGCGGTGGCGACGCCGTTTCAGCACGCGATGGTCGACGCCTTGACTGCGGCCGATTCCTACTATACGGACCTGCGGGCGGCCTATTCCGACCGTCGCAGCCGGCTTCTCCAGGCCCTGACGGCGGCGGGGCTCCAGGCGGTCGCGCCCCAGGGAACCTATTTTGCCTGCGCGGACGTGCGCTCGGTCGGATTCGAGGAGGACGCGGCCTTCTGCCGTCACCTCATCGAGTCGGTGGGCGTCGCCGCCATTCCCCTGTCGGCCTTCTACGTGAACAAGGAACGGGGACGGCACCTCGTGCGGTTCGCGTTCTGCAAGTCGAACGACACGCTGGACGCCGCCGCACAGCGGTTGCGGGGGTTGCGCAAGCCATGAAGGTCGCAGGCATCCAGACCGACCTGGCGTGGGAGGATCCGGAACGCAACTTCGCGCGGCTGACGCCGCGAATCGGCGAGGCGTCGGCCGCGGGCGCGCGGTTGATCGCCCTGCCGGAGATGTTCCCGACCGGGTTCTCCATGGCGGCGGGGCGCATCGCCGAAGCGCCGGGAGGCCCCGCCGAGGGCTTTCTCCGCGCGCAGGCGCGGCAAGCCGGGGCGACCCTGTTCGGCTCGGTCGCCACCCGCTCGGAAGGTCCGGGCCGGCCCCGCAACCTGGGGCTGCTCGTTCACCCCGACGGTCGAGTCGAGCGTTACGCCAAGATCCACCCGTTCACGTTCGGCGGAGAACGCGAACACTACGACAGCGGCGCGCACGCGCTGACGACGCCGGTCGGAGGCGTGCGCGTGTCGACGCTGATCTGCTACGACCTGCGCTTCGCCGAGTTGTTCGCCGCGCTCGCCCCGCGCACCGATCTTTTCGTCGTCATCGCCAATTGGCCGGAGCCGCGGCGGGCTCACTGGCGCGCGCTCCTGCAGGCCCGCTCGATCGAGTGTCTGGCGTACGTCCTGGGCGTGAACCGGGTCGGCTCCGGCGGCGGGCTCGCCTACAGCGGGGATTCGGCCTTGTGGGCCCCCGGCGGGGAACTGCTCGCGGAAGCGCCGCCCGGCGCGGAAACCTTGCTGTCCGGCGAGGTCGATCCCGGGCGCGTGGCGGAAGTCCGTCGCCTCTTCCCGATGCTGGAGGATCGGCGGCCGGATCTTTATCGTGGAATTTCCTGAAGAATTTATTTGCGTTCCGCCGCGCGAGCGGGTAGGATCATCGCCATCTCGCCGGGAGGCGAACCCTCCGAGTCGGCCACCGCGGTCCCCGTGATGCGAACGGGCCCGGCCGCGGCCGGGCGCAAGCCCGGTTCCCACCGTGCTGCATTCATCGTGCGACCCGCCGCGGAATCGCGGGGGTCGGGGTGCCGCAAACCACGAACACGGCACCTGGGGGAGTCCCGGACCGTACGCGTCCGGGGAACGGGCGACACGCCGCGGCGCGCGCGCCCGGGAGGATCGCATGCCGACCACCATCGTCAACTTCTTTTCCAATGCCCGCTATGAAGATGTGCTCGCCGAGACGGACCGTTTCCTTCGTTCTGCGCCCGCCAGCACCACGGCCCTGCACCTCAAGGCGCAGGCCCACTACCAGCTCGGCGAGTATGAAGACTGCATCGCGCTCCTCGAGAGGACCATCGTGTATCTCGCGGGGAATGAACCCCTGGGAATCCGGTTGCAGCTCGCCGCGCTGCTGGCCAATGCCCTGATCGAGCTGGGCCGGTATGAGGAGGCCTGGGATCTGGTGACCCATGCGGTCCCGGCGGACTCGACCTCTCGCGAAGAGTACGGCGAGCTCCTGCTGGCGAGCGCGTGGGCCGCCTACTTCCAGGGCCTCCACACGCTCGCCCGCCAGGCCACCCAGCGCGTCTTCGAGGTGTCGGGACACGACTTCACCTGCGGACGCGGCGCCCTGTGCGCCGCGCTGGCCGCGCAGCGCGAGGGCGAGGCGCATCGCAGCAAGGCGTACCTGATGAAGGCGCAACATCACCTGGACCAGTCGCAGGCCTGCTTCGGCAATCCGATCCAGGTGCGCGACCTGTTCCTCGTCCAGGTGCAGATCGCCCGACGCGGTACGAGCGAAATGCTGCCGCGCCTCCTCCGGGAAACGGAGTCGTTGCCGGCCGGCTCGCGGATTGCCGCCTTCCTCCGCAATGCCGTCGGGCTCTACCACAGTCATTGCGGAGGGCAGGCGCGCGTGTCCTCCGTGATCCGCGCGGTCGCCACCGGGGTGAAGCGTTCCTGGCTGGCCCTGCTTCCGGGCGCCGGCGAGCGGCTGATCCCGGAACCGGCCGAGGCCCCCGCGCCCCGTGACGATGCGGCCGACATGGCCCTTCCCATGGAGCACCTGACGTGGACCGGACCGATGGATGGGGAGGACGAGGTTACCGCGCCGGTCGAGGCCGCGCCCCCGGCCGAGGCCATGGTCGGCCTCGATGAGATTCCCGCGATGCCGGGGTTCCCGACTTTCGAACTGCCCTTCTCCACGGAGGAGCCGGCCGTTGCCATCGTGTCCGGCGGGACCCGCAAGCCGGTGGCGCCGGCGCAGCCGGTGAAGCCCGTGGCCGCCCCGCCCCCGCCGGCGGTGCCGCTGGATCCTCTCGAGGCGGCGTTCGCCCGCGCGCTCAATCGGCGCGCGGACGAGGCCGAAGAGTCCCTGTCGGACGCGGAAGTGATCGAGCGCGTCCTGCCGCCGCTGCCCCTTGCGCCGCCTCCGGCGCCCGCCGCACCGGCCGCCCGTGCTCCCTCCCCTCCCCCGCGCCCCGCTGCCCCGCCCGCTCGACCCGCCGCCCCCATCGTGCGGATTCGCAGCGAACGGGACGCCACGCCCACCCGCGTCCGGATCCCCCAGGCGGGCACGGTTCTGCTGGTGGAGCCGACGCCCCGGATCTCCCAGGCCTTCGAGACCTGCCTGCGAGACTCCTCCTTCCGCGTCGCTTCCTGCGTACCGGACGTGGAAACCGCGCTCGAGGAGTATCTCACGGTCCGGCCGACCCTGGTCGTGGTCGACCTGCACTCGCGCGGCGTTTCCGGCGACGGCCCCCCGGGCGCGCCGACCTTCGTGAACCGGTTCCTGTCGGTCGATCCGCACTGCCGGATCGTGACGATCTGGAACGCGCAGACTCGGGGTCTGGTGAAGGAATGCTTGCGGCGCGGCGCACGCGCGGACCTCGAGCAACCGTTCGATCGCGCCCGCGTCCTCGACACGCTCACCCGGGCGCAAGCGACCCGATCGCCGGTCGAGGCGATGCGGGTGCCGACCCTGGAACTGCGTCGCCCGGTCGCCTGTTCCTGGAAGTTCCTCGAATCGGGCATCCGCTCCCTGCTCGCCGACTGGCACCCGTTCGTTGCGCGCACGATCGACCCGATGGGGCTGGAAACCCATCTCGACGTGATCATGGATTCCGGCACCATCGTGCGGCTGAACATCGAGGTACCGGGCGGAAAGCCGATTCAGGCGATGGCCGAGGTGGTCGCCTGCAAGGAGGAGAAGGTGCTGCACTACTTCGCCGTACGGTTCTCCTTCCTCAAGCTGACGCAGGAGGCGCGCGAGCGACTCGTCTCGTTCCTGATGGAGGCGCGGGGGCGATCGATCGCCGAGAGGAGCAACGCGGCGGCCGTGTAGGCACAAGCCAGCGACCCGGGTGGGCGCCCGCGAGCGCCGCCCGGTCCCCGCCGCGGGTCCCCGGGTCGGAACGCGCCGGTCCGGGGGCGGAGCCTCGTCCGCCCGCTCCCGGGACCGGTCGCGCGCCTCTTTCCGAGGCCGTCCGCCGGCCGAACGAACCCCTTGATCGCCCCTCCCCGGGGGGGTACAATCTTCGCCCCTTCACGGGTAGGTCAGGGGAGATCGGCCGTGCCTCCAAACGTGCGCATCGCCGTCGTCGGCCTCGGGGGAGTCTTCCCCGGAGCGCCGACGCCGGCGTCGTTCTGGGATCTGATCCGCGGGGGAAAGAGCATCGCCGGCCCCGCCCCACCCGGACGCTGGCTCCTCGAAGCCGCCGATGCCGTCGGCCCCCCCACTCCCGCGCCCGATCGGGTGATTTCTTCGCGCGCGTGTTTCGTGGAGGGATTCCGCCTCGATCCCGAGGGCCTGTCCCTCGATCCCGAAATCCTCGCGCGCCTGGACCCGATGTTCCATCTCGCGCTGCATGCCGCCCGCCAGGCCTTGCGTGACGCGCGGCTGGACGGGGTCGATCGGCGTCGCGTCGGGATCGCGCTCGCCGGCATCGCGCTCCCGACCGACACCGCTTCGACGCTCGCGGACGAGCTCCTGGGCCGACGGTTCGCGGACCTCGCCGGCCATGGGGGCGAACCGGCTCCGGATTCCGGCCACCCGCTCAACCGCTACGTGAGCGGGCTTCCCGCCGGTCTGGTTGCCCATGCGCTGGAGCTCGGCGGCGGCGCGCTCACCCTGGATGCGGCCTGCGCCTCGTCCCTCTACGCGGTGAAGCTGGCCATGGACGAGTTGGCCGCCGGGCGCATGGACGCCATGCTCGCCGGAGGGGTGTCGAGACCGGACTCGCTCTACACGCAGATGGGGTTCAGCCAGCTGCGGGCGCTTTCTCCGACCGGCGTGTGTGCTCCCTTCGACGCCCGCGGCAACGGGCTGGTGGTCGGCGAGGGGGCCGGGGTCGTGGTGCTGAAGCGACTGGAGGATGCGATCGCCCACGGCGACCGGATTCGCGCCGTCCTCTGCGGAGTCGGGCTGTCCAACGACGTCGGGGGCAGTCTGATGTCCCCCGATTCGGAAGGGCAGGTGAGGGCGATGCGCGCGGCGTACGATCGGGCCGGCTGGCGCCCCCGGGACGTCGATCTGGTGGAGTGCCACGGCACGGGAACGCCCGTGGGCGATGCGACCGAAGTGGAAAGCCTGCGACGACTCTGGGCGGAGGGATCGGGCGCTGCGACGGACGGGTCATTCACGGAGCCCGCGGGTCGCTGCGTCCTCGGGTCGGTCAAGTCCAATGTCGGACACCTCCTGACCGGGGCGGGAGCGGCGGGTCTGATCAAGGTGATCCTGGCGCTGCAGGAGGAGACCCTGCCCCCCACGGCGAACTTCGAGCGACCGGCAGCCGCCCTGCGTCTTGAAGCCGGGCCCTTCGAGGTTCTCGCCGCGCCGCGGCGGTGGGACCGCAGGAAGGACGGGGTCCCGCGGCGTGCGGCCGTCAGCGGCTTCGGCTTCGGCGGAATCAATGCCCACCTGCTGCTCGAGGAATGGGGCGGGATCGCCGACGCCCCCGGAGCGCGACCTCCCTCCGCCGCCCCGGACGCGCGCCCGGAACCGGCGTTCGTCACGACGTCCCGACCGGCGGTCGCCGTGGTCGGGCTCGGGGCCTGGGTGGGACCCTGGCGGGATGTGGCGGAGTTGCGCCGTCGGCTCCTCGGGAGCGGGGACGCGGCGGCGGGAGAACCGCTCGAGGGATGGGGAGGTCCGCTTCCGCAGGAGCGCGGTCTGCCGATCGCGGAGTTGTCGGTGGCGGCGGCCCGATTCCGCATCCCCCCGCGCGAACTCGAGGAGATGCTTCCCCAGCAGGTGCTGATGCTCCAGGTGGCGGCCGCCGCGTGGGACGAGGCACGCGCCGATCGGATCGACCGGCTGCGCACCGGCATCTTCTGCGGAATCGAACTCGACCCGCACACCACCAACTACCATCTCCGGTGGGCGCTGCTGCCGGCGGCGCGGCGCTGGGCCCGGGCTCGCGGCGCGCACCCGGCTCCGGAGGCCGCCGATTCCTGGGCGACCGCCCTGCGGGAAGCGGCGCATCCGGCGCTGACGGCGAATCGCGTGATGGGCAACCTCGGCGGCTTGGTGGCCAGCCGCGTTGCCCGCGCCTTCCAGGTCGGGGGGCCGAGCTTCACGGTCTCCAGCCTCGAGAGCTCAGGGCCGTCGGCGCTCACGCTTGCGGTCCGCGCCCTTCAACAGGGGGAACTCGACCAGGCGCTGGCCGGAGCGGTCGACTTCACCACGGACGAGCGCGCGCTGCACGCGCTGCGGGAGACCGGCGCGACCGCGCCGGCCGCGGACGGCGCGGCCGCGATCATGCTGAAGCGATGGGAGGACGCCCGCCGCGACGGCGATCGCATCTATGCGGTGATCCGCGGCCTCGGAACCGCAACGGCGGCGGATGCTCCCGCGGAGGCGCTGCGCCGCGCCCACGCCGACGCGGGGATTCCGGCAGAGGCGGTCTCCTACGTCGAGACGACTTCCTCCGGTCGGGAGGAGCGGGACACGGAGGATGCGCGCGCGACCTTGGAACTCTACGGTCCCGGGAATCGCCCCTGCGCGTGGAGCAGCACCGTTCCCGACGTCGGCCACGTCGGCGCGGCAACCGGGTTGGTCTCGATCGTCAAGGCCTGCCTCGCGCTCCATCACGAGTTGCTCCCGCCGGCGCGTGACGGCGGCGGGGCGCCGCGGGAGTGCGGGAGGCTCTTCCGTCCCCGCGAAAGCCAGTACTGGCTGCGGGACCGGGAGGACGGTTCGCGGACGGCCGCGGTACTCTCCCGCGGATTCGACGGGAATGCCGTCGCGATTCTCCTGAACGGGATCGATCGCGAGGAGGCTTCCGACTGGGAACCCTCGCCGCTCGGGCCCGCACCGGAAGCCCTGTTCTCGGTCACGGCCGACGACCCGGAGGGGATCGCCCGCGGCGCGCGGGAATTGCGCGACCGCCTGAGGGCGTCCACGCTGCCGATCCACCGCCTCGCCCGCGAGTGGCGTCGCGACCGGGCGGGGAACTCCGCCGCAGCCCTCGCGCTCGCGGTCGTCGGGCGGGAACGGCAGGAAGCCGCCGAGTCGCTGGAAGCCGCATTGGCAGCCCTGGCCGACTCGCCGGAGCGTCTGGCCGCCCTGGGCCGCGCCCCGGCGGCCCGCATCTTCCATGCGCCCCGGCCGATCGGGAAGGCCGCGCCCGCGCCGATCGTCGCCCTCGTCTTTCCCGGCTCGGGAAACCACTATCCCGGCATGGGGCGCGACCTGTTCGCCCGCTGGCCGCACGTGCTCCGGCGACAGGACCGCGAAAACGGTCGCCTGGCCGCGCAGTTCGCGCAGGGGCGGTTTTGGTCGGAAGCCGGATGGCCGGCGCAGGGGCCCGATCACCGCGACATGATCTTCGCCCAGGTGTCGCTCGGCACCATGCTCTCGGATCTCCTGTCCGGTCTGGGGATCGTCCCGGGCGCCGTCCTCGGCTACAGCCTCGGCGAAACCGCCGGGCTGTTCGCCACGAGAACGTGGTCGGACCGCGACGGGATGCTGGCGCGGATGCAGGCGACCCCCCTGTTCACGAGCGAGCTCGCCGGCCCTTGCCGGTCGGCGCGACAAGCGTGGGGGCTGTCCGCCGATACGCCGGTGGAATGGATCCTCGGCGTGGTCGACCGCCCGGCGGCCGAGGTGCGCGCAGCCTTGTCGGGACGTTCGCGCGCCTACCTCCTGATCATCAACACGCCCGCCGAATGCGTCGTGGGCGGCGATGCGCGCGCCGTCGCCGGCCTCGTGTCGGCGCTCGGCTGCGCCTTTCACCCGCTTCACGGCGTGACGACCGTACATTGCGAGGTGGCGCGGCCGGTCGAAAAGGCGTATCGCGACTTGCATCTCTTCGATACCCGACCCCCGCGCGGGATCCGCTTCTACAGCGGCGCCTGGGGGCGCGCGTATGAGCCGACCCGTGATGCATGCGCGGACTCGATCCTGCACCAAGCACTCCACACCCTCGATTTCACTCGAGCGGTCCTGCAGGCGTACGAGGACGGCGTGCAGGTCTTTCTGGAAGTCGGGCCGGGCTCCTCCTGTACCCGGATGATCAGCCGGATCCTCGAGGGCCGGCCGCACGTCGCCCGCGCCCTGTGTATCCCCAATCAGGAGGGCGCCGCGTCCGTACTGCGGCTCGCGGCCCACTGGATCGCGGAACGACTGCCCATCGATCCGTCCCCCCTCTTCACGGAGGCCGATCCGAGCGAACTCCCGGTTCCGTCGAACCTGCTGCGCGTCCCCACCCGAAGACCGACCCCCTCCTTTCCCCCGCTGTCGACCCGCGCGGCCGCCTCCCGGGAGGGCATTCCCGCCCCGGACGCACCCCGCCACGCGCCCGTCCACGCGACGCCGGTTCCGCCGCCTCCTCCCCGACTCGCCCCCGCCGCGGCGCGCGAAGAAATCGCGTCCGCGGAACCGAGCGCCGTCCCGCGGGAGTCCTCCGCCCTGCCGCCTTCGCCGCTGTCCTCTCCCCTGGCGGGCGCTCTCGCCGGAACGGCGGAAGCGGGCCGGATCCGCGCCGAGGCCCACGAAGCCTTCCTGCGCGTTTCCCAGGCAACGTCGGCGGGGCTGTCCCGGGCGCTCGAAGCCCAAGTCGCGCTCCTGCACGAGATCGCCCGGCGCGCTCCCGATGGCCACGAACCACCGCCGCAAGCCGCCGGGGACCGGCCCGCCCTCCCGACCTGGACGCAGACGGATCCGCCGCGGTCGCTCGACCGCGCCGCGTGCCTTGAATTCGCCGTCGGCTCGATCGAACGCGTGCTCGGACCCCGATTCGCGGGAATCGACGCCCACCCGACGCGCGTCCGCCTCCCCGACGAACCACTCATGCTCGTCGACCGGATCCTCGCCATCGAAGGGGATCCCCTTTCTTTGGAGTCGGGCCGCGTCGTGACGGAGCACGACGTCCGGAGCGGCGGATGGTACCTGGACGGCGGGCGAATCCCCACCTGCATCGCCGTGGAGTCCGGCCAAGCGGACCTCTTCCTCTCCGGATATCTCGGCATCGACGGCAAGACCGGGGGCGTCGCCGTCTACCGCCTCCTCGACGCCGTGGTCACGTTCCACGACTCCCTCCCGCCCCCGGGGAAAACGATCCGATACGACATCCGTATCGATCGGTTCTTCCGCCAGGGCGATACGTACCTGTTCCGCTTTCGCTTCGAGGGGACCGTGGACGGGACCCCCCTGCTGACCATGCGCGACGGGTGCGCCGGTTTTTTCACCGCCGCCCAGCTTGCCGAGGGCAAGGGGATCGTGCATACGGCTCTCGACCGACGACCGATGCCGGGACGCAAGCCGGACGACTGGCGCCCCCTCGCCCCGCTCACGCCGGGATCGCTGTCCGCGGCTCAGGTCGACTCTTTGCGGCACGGAGACCTCGAGGCGGCGTTCGGTCCGGAATTCCGGGGCCTGCGGCTGGCCGAGCCGCTCCGCCTTCCCGGCGGGACGATGACCCTCGTCCATCGGGTCGAATCGCTCGAGCCCGACGGCGGCCGGTTCGGACTCGGCCGGATCCGCGGAGTCGCGGACGTTCATCCGGACGATTGGTACCTGACTTGCCATTTCGTCGACGACCGCGTGATGCCCGGCACGCTCATGTACGAATGTTGCCTCCACACGCTGCGCATCTACCTGCAACGGATGGGGTGGATTACGGAGGCCGCCGGATCCCGCTACGAACCGGTGCCCGGCGTGGCGAGCGGACTCAAGTGCCGCGGTCAGGTGATCGAGACCACGCGGATGGCCACGTACGAGGTCTCGATCAAGGAACTCGGATACGCGCCCGAGCCATACGTGATCGCGGACGCGCTCATGTACGCCGACGGGAAGCCGATCGTCGAGATCACCAATCTGTCCTTGCGGATGGCGGGGACGACGCGGGCGGACGTCGAGTTCCCGTGGACGACGAGGGTACCGGGGTCCGTGATGCCCGCTGCACCCGCCGGCCGCGTGGCGACGGCGTCGCCGGCGGGCCCCGGCGCGGCCGCCGGGGCGCGGGGGGGGCGGGGGGGCCCGGGGGCGGGCGGGGGGGGGGGGTGGGGGGGGGGGGGGGGGGCCCAGTCCCGCCCCGTCCGGGTCCGACGGCGGGCGGCAGACCCCCGGCAGAGGGGGCGGCGCCCCCGGCGCGTTCGGCGGATGGCCAGACCCGGAAACCGGGTCAACGGGGGGACGCGGAGTCGCCTGCCGCCGCCATCGACACGCGACCGCGCCCGGCGCGGTTCGACACGGACTCGATCCTCGCCTTCGCGATCGGAAAGCCGTCGCAGGCGTTCGGCGACCGATACCGCCCCTTCGACGACCGGCGCATCATCGCCCGTCTGCCGGGTCCCCCCTACATGTTTCTGGATCGCGTGGTGGCGATCCGCGACTGCGAGCCCTGGGTCCTTTCGGCCGGAGGGGTGATCGAGGCGCAGTACGACGTCCCCCCGGACGCGTGGTACTTCGAGGCGGAGCGCCAGCCCAGGATGCCGTTCGCGGTCCTCCTCGAGGTGGCGCTGCAGCCCTGCGGTTGGCTGGCAGCCTACCTCGGCTCCGCGCTGACGAGCGAGTCGGACCTGTCGTTCCGCAACCTCGGAGGTTCGGCGACCCAGCATCGCGCGGTCGGACCCGACGTCGGGACGCTGACGACGCGAGTCCGGATCACCCGGGTGTCGAGTTCCGGGGGGATGATCATCCAGCACTATGATCTCGAAGTGGCCTGCCCGGCAGGCCCCGTCTATCGCGGGACGACCTACTTCGGCTTCTTCTCGAAGCAGGCCTTGGCGAATCAGGTCGGGCTGCGCGAGACGTCGCGCTGGGAGCCCGACGCGGCGGAACTCGCGCGCGGGCGCGACCTGCCGTATCCCGTCGAAGCGCCGTTCCCGGACGACCGGCTGCGCATGATCGACCACATCGCGATGTTCGTCCCCGACGGCGGTCCCCGCCGGCTGGGCTTCCTGCGCGGCACCAAGCGGGTGCGCCCCGAGGAGTGGTTCTTCCGCGCGCACTTCCATCAGGATCCGGTGAAGCCCGGCTCGCTCGGGCTGGAGTCGATGCTCCAGCTCATGAAGGTTGCCGCCGCGGACCGCTGGGGTACGGCGGCCGGACGATTCGAGGTGATGGCGCCGGGGGCGCAGCACGCCTGGACGTACCGGGGCCAGGTCATCCCGACCGACGGCGAGGTCACGGTGGACGCCGTGGTGACGTCCGCCGAAGAGGCGACCCGGACCCTCACGGCCGACGGGCTGCTCGTGGTGGACGGCCGCATGATCTACGAGATGAAGGACTTCACGGTCCGGGTGCGGCCATGACGCGAACGCGACCGGAGCGCGCGGACGCGCCTGCAATCCTCGCGCACGTCGGACGGCGCCGGGAGGCCGTGCGCGAGTTTTCCCGGGCGGACGGGCGGTCCGGGTCGGGACGGGAGAGGCATTTCGCGGCACGCATCGCGCCTTCGGCCGCTCCGCCCCCTCGGACCGGAGGGACGGCCGATCCGGTTCCGCCGCCCGCGCCCCGGATCGGCCGGCGCGCGCGGCCGACCGCGGGGAGCGCTCACCGACGGCGACGGCGCGACGGAGGAGGGAGCCCGGCGTCCCATTCCGGTGCGCTCGACGCGGGGAAGGTCAGATGAAGTACACGAAGGTCTATCTCGAATCGTTCGGGTACGAACTGGCGCCGGTGGTGGTGACCTCGGACGAGCTCGAGGTCGCCCTGGCCCCCGTCTACGCGACGCTCCGCATCGCGACCGGGCAACTCGAGGCGCTCACCGGGATCACCGAGCGACGCTGGTGGGAGCCCGGCCATCCGGTCTCGGCGGGGGCGCTGGCGGCGGCTCGCAAGGCCCTCGCGGCGTCGAGCGTGGATCCCGCGGAAGTGCGGGTCGTCGCGTTCACCGGCGTCTGCCGCGACCAGATGGAGCCCGCCACCGCTTGCCGGGTCGCGGCCGGCCTGGGCGTTCATCCCGAAGCAACCGTGTATGACCTCTCGAACGCCTGCCTGGGCGTCATGAATGGAATCCTGGACGTGGCCAATCGTATCGAACTCGGCCAGATTCGCGCCGGTCTGGTGGTGTCGTGCGAAAGCGCGCGAGAGATCAACGAAATCATGATCCGGCACCTGCGCGAGCAGCCGACCATGGAGTTGTTCACGCAGGCCCTGGCGACGCTCACGGGCGGCTCGGGGGCGGCGGCGGTGCTGCTGACGGACGGTTCCTTTCCGGGGTCGACCCGCCGCCGCCGACTCGCCGGCGGTGTCACCCATGCGGAGCCGCGCTGGCACGAACTCTGCCGCTGGGGGTTCGTTCCCGCCGCCGCCGGCGGATTCACCCAGTGGATGAGCACGGACTCCGTTTCCGTCCTCAAGCACGGCGTCGAACTCGGGCAGCGCACCTGGAACTCCCTCCTGCAGGCGCTGGGCTGGACGCGCGAGCAGGTGGATCGGGTGATCTGCCATCAGGTCGGGTCCGCGCACCAGAGCCACATCCTCAGGGCGCTGGGCATCCCGGCCGAGCGGGACTTTTCGACCTTCCCGTTCCTCGGAAACATGGGAACCGTGTCGCTCCCGCTGACGGCGGCGATTGCCGAGCAGCGAAACTTCCTGCTGCCGGGGAATCGGGTCGGATTCCTGGGCATCGGCAGCGGCCTCAACTGTCTCATGCTGGGGTGGGATTGGTGAACGAGCTCTACCCATTCTCGGGTCATGCCCTGGATCTCCCGGGCGGACGGATGCACTATCTCGACGAAGGCCGGGGCGAGCCGGTGCTGATGCTCCACGGCAACCCTACGTGGTCATTTTATTTTCGCCGGCTGGTTCTCGATCTGCGCGACCGCCGCCGCACCATCGTCCCCGACCACATCGGATGCGGACTGAGCGAGAAGCCCGACGACTCGCGGTACGAATACACCCTGTCGCGCCGGGTGGACGACGTGGAACGTCTGCTCGAACACCTCGGCATTCGCGAGAAGCTGACGCTGATCCTCCACGACTGGGGCGGCATGATCGGCATGGCGTACGCCCAACGCCACCCGGAGGTGGTGCGCCGGTTCGTGATCCTGAATACCGGCGCCTTCCGACTGCCCTCGGGGAAGACCTTCCCGTGGGCGCTGCGCCTCGCGCGCACGGGCGGGTTCGGGGAATGGTTGATCCGGCGGTTCAACCTGTTCGCGGCCACCGCGGCGCGCGTGTGCGTGAAACGGGCGCCGCTTCCGCCGGACGTGCGGAGGATGTACCTGCACCCCTACGATTCCTGGGAGAACCGGATCGCCACTTGCCGGTTCGTCCAGGACATCCCGCTCGATCCGGGAGATCGGGCGTGGGATTCGGTCACGCGGGTGGAGAACGACCTGGGAAAATTCGCCGACCGCCCGATGATGATCTGCTGGGGCGAGAGGGACTTCGTATTTGACGTTCACTTCCTGGACGAGTGGGTGCGCCGGTTCCCGCGGGCCGAAGTCCACCGCTTTCCCGACTGCGGCCACTACATCCTCGAGGATGCCGCGGCGGAGATCGTGCCGCGGGTGCGCGCGTTTCTGGACGCCCATCCGATCACGGCCGCGGCGCGGAATGGGGATTGACCCCCGGCCCTTCGCAAAGTACAATCCCACCCTACGCTTACGAAGGCATGCGCCGGCATGGACTACGACTACGTGGATGCGCGCGACCGCATCGCGTCACTCACCGACAAACTCTGCCTCTACATCGGGATCCCCGTCCCCGAAGGCACGTTCGACGAGGTGCAACGCGCCTTCACCGGCGTGTTGTACGACACTGCGCGCTACTATCGCGCGCACGTCGACGAGGTCCAGCGGGTCTCCCCCGTGGGGAGCGCCAGCGCGATCGAGAATCGCGTCCTGTTCTTTCGGGCGCACCGCCGCTCGGGCTGGTACGTCGGCAAAGACCCCGGGGGGCGGGAGGGGTTCTGGAAGCTCGTCTATCACGACAAGCCGAAACAACGGCGAGGGGATTCGGCGTTCGAGGATCCTTCGATCGCGAGCGGCATCGTGGACAACGACGACCACATCCGCTGGCGGCGCACGACGGAGGAGGGGGACGAGCGATACCTCCACGTGCGGGTGATGAAGTGCCTGGGATGCCGAATCGGCCTCATGGGCGACTTTTCCGGCCTGCTGGTGGTCGAGGAGCACCACCCGACGCTGCTCGACAAGCTCCGACGCGTGGCAGGATCGATCCGCAAGATCCGGCCGGAGGTCACAATTGAAATCCGGCATGGCGACGACGTCCTCTGAAGCGCCCGTGCTCGCGAACATCGCTTCCCACCTGCCGGCGATGGCCGCGCGGCAGCCGGACGCGCTCGCCGCGGCGGCGCCCACGGGGACCGACCGGCAGGGTCGGGTCACCTACTCCCGTCTCACCTTTCGCGAACTCGACCGGTGGAGCGACCAGGTGGCGCGCGGACTAGAGGCGGTCGGCCTTCGCCGCGGCATGCGCACGGCCTTGATGGTCACCCCCGGCCTCGAGTTCTTCTGCCTGACGTTCGCCCTGTTCAAGATGGGCGCGGTGCCGGTGGTCGTGGACCCCGGGATCGGGCTCCCGAACCTGAAGAAGTGTCTCGGCGAGGCGGCCCCCGAGGCCTTCGTCGGCGTGCCGAAGGCGCACGCGGCGAGGTTGCTGCTCGGCTGGGCGCGCGACTCGATTCGGGTGACGGTGACCACCGGATCGTGGCCCTGGTGCGCCGGAGTCACGCTGGGCCAGGTGATGCGGTTCGGGGCTGCGGACGAACCGTACCCGACGACGACTCCGGGCGCGGAGGAGCCCGCGGCGATTCTCTTCACCAGCGGAAGCACCGGTCCGCCCAAAGGGGCCGTCTACACGCACGCCAACTTCAATGCCCAGGTGGAAGCGCTCCGGGACGCGTACGGGATCGAGCCCGGCGAAGTCGACCTGTGCACCTTCCCGTTGTTCGCGCTGTTCGCTCCCGCGCTCGGGATGAGTTCGATCGTCCCGGAAATGGATCCGACGCGCCCGGCCAAGGCCGACCCGCAAAAGATCCTCCGCGCCGTCGAGGACTGGGGGGTGACGAACCTCTTCGGGTCGCCGGCGCTGCTCAACACCGTCGGGCGCTGGGGGGCGAGTCAGGGCCGGCGGCTGCCGACGCTGCGTCGCGTGATCAGCGCGGGCGCGCCCGTGCCCGCGGCGGTGATGGAGCGGTTCGCCGGGATGTTGGCTCCGGGCGTGCAGGTGTGGTCCGGGTACGGGGCCACGGAGGCGCTTCCGGTGGCGACGATCGGGAGCGCGGAAATCCTGGGGGAGACCCGGCGCCGAACCGACGAGGGGCGCGGGGTGTGCGTCGGGCGCCCGGTCGGGGGCACCCGGGTGACGATCATGCCGATCAGCGACGATCCGGTGCCCGTCTGGGAGGACGCGCGCGCCCTGCCGGCGAATCGGATCGGGGAGATTGCGGTGGCGGGTCCGGTGGTGACCCGGGAGTACTTCCGTCGCCCCGAGTCGACGCGGCTGGCGAAGATGGAGCGGACGGGCGGCGGGTTCCTGCACCGCATGGGGGACCTGGGGTACTTCGACGACCAGGGTCGGTTGTGGTTTTGCGGCCGAAAGTCCCAACGCGTGGTGACCGACCTCGTCCCGGGCGGCGTGCTCTACACGATTCCGTGCGAGGCGGTGTTCAACACGCATCCCTCGGTGTTCCGCTCGGCGCTGGTCCGGGTCGAGCGCAACGGCCGGGTGGAACCGGCCCTCTGTGTCGAACTCGAGGCCTCGGCGCGACAGGTCGACCGCGTGCGCCTGACGAAGGAGCTGCTGGCGTTGGGCGAACGGCACGAGACCTCGCGCTGCGTCAAGACGATCCTCTTTCATCCCGGCTTCCCGGTGGACATCCGGCACAACGCGAAAATCGGTCGCGAGGCCCTGGGGCGCTGGGCACAAGCGAGGCTGTCATGAGCGGGACGGCCCTGGTCACGGGCGGAGGCGGCTTCATCGGCGGAGCGGTGGCGCGCGCGCTGGTCGGGCGCGGGCGGCAGGTCCGCTCGCTCTCGCGGGGGGAGTACCCCGCGTTGAAGGCGCTGGGAATCGAGCACGTCAGCGGCGATCTCGCCGACGGCGCGGCGGTCGAGGCGGCGGCGCGCGGATGCGACCTCGTGGTCCACGTCGCCGCGCGCGCCGGCGTATGGGGTCCCGCGGCCGAATACGAACGGACCAACGTCGACGGAACCCGAAAGGTCATCGACGCCTGCCGGAAACACGGCGTTCCGCGCCTCGTCTTCACCAGCAGTCCCAGCGTGGTGTTCGACGGCAGCGATCAGGAGGGCGTGGAGGAATCGGCGCCCTATCCCGCGCCGGACCGCTTTCTCGCCGATTACCCGCGCACCAAGGCGGAAGCGGAGAAGCTGGTTCGCGCCGCCCACGGCCCGGACCTGGCGACCGTATCCCTGCGCCCGCATCTCGTCTGGGGTCCCGGGGACCACCATCTCGTCCCGCGCATTCTCGAGCGCGCGCGAAGCGGCAAGCTCAAGCTCGTGGCGGACGACCGATCCGGCACGGGCAACCCGCGTAAGGTCGACGCGACCTTCATCGACAACGTGGTCGACGCGCACCTGGCGGCGATCGATGCGCTCGACGACCCGGCGCGCCGCGACCGCTGTGGTGGCCAGGCCTATTTCATCACCAACGGCGAGCCGTGGCCGATCGCCGACGTGATCAACGGCATCCTGCGCGCGGCCGGTCTTCCGCCCGTGACCCGCACGGTCTCCCCCGCCGTCGCCTACGCCGCAGGAATCGCCCTCGAGACTGTCTGGCGCTGGATGGGCCGCCGGGACGAGCCGGTCATGACCCGCTTCGTGGCGCGGCAATTGGCGACCGCGCACTGGTTCGACATCCGCGCCGCGCAACGCGACCTCGGCTGGTCGCCGCGCGTGAGCATGGCCGAAGGGTTTCGGCGCCTGGCGGAATCCTTCCAGAACGGCGGCCGCGCCTCATGACCGCCGCCGTCGAGCCCCTCGCGCGCGACCGTGTCGATGTGTGGGAGTTCCGGCTCGACCTCCCGGCACCGGAGCGCGACCGGCTCGCGGAGACTCTGAGTGCCGACGAGCGGGAACGCGCGGCGCGCCTGCGGGAAGGCTGGATCCGCGACCGGTTCCTCGCGGGTCGCGGGCAACTGCGCGCCGTGCTCGCCGCGAGCCTCGGACTCTCCGCCGCCGCGCTCGAGTTCCGCACGCTCGAGCACGGCAAGCCGGTGCTCGCCGGACCCTCCGGCGCCGCCCCCGCATCCTTCAATCTCGCCCACTCGGAGAACCACGCGCTCCTCGCCGTCACGCGCGAACGCGGTCTCGGAATCGACATCGAGCGCATCCGCGCCGACCGCTCCCTCGAGGACCTCGCCCGACGCTTCTTCTCCCCGGGGGAACGGGAGGTCCTGGAAGCGTTGCCCCCGCACGAGCGGACGAACGCCTTCTATGTCTGCTGGACACGCAAGGAGGCCTATCTGAAAGCCCACGGCGCGGGCATCTCCGGCGGGCTGGCCGGCTTCGACGTCCTCCGGCGTGGGGAGCCGCGGGCCGCCCTCTTCGCTCATGCCCTGGATCCGTCCGAGCCGGGCCGATGGAATCTCCACGACCTGGCCGCTCCGGAAGGATTTGCCGCCGCTCTGGCCGTCGAAGGAGACGCACGGATCGCCCGGCATGTCTGGCCCCCGTAGCTCGAGCGGGGCGCGCCTTGCTCCCGGCGCTCGGGAACCCCAGCCCGGGACCGCCGCCGCCGCCCCCCGGGAATGCCGGATCATCACGACACCTCGCAGCGCGCCGGGGACCGCGGCGCCGATGCCCCCTTTGCCTCCCCGCCGGTCGGCCGCGCCCGCTCGATTCGGGGAAAGAAGTCCTCCGACTCCCGAACCCGCAATTCCCCCGCGCGCAGCAGGTCGTCGAGTGCGTCAAGCACCTCCCCCTGACTCCGATCCCGCAGGAGTCCGTACACCGGAAGCCGATCCAGACCCCACTGCAGAACCTGACGTTGCCGGGACCCGCAGAGCACCTGCGCGACCTTGATCTTGCCGAATCGTCCGTCGATCCCCGCCACGCCCTCCAACACCCGGGCGTGCAGCCCCCCAGACATCCCGCCCCTCGCTCCGTCCGCGGCCCGATCGCGCGCCGCGCCACCTTCCCCCGAGGGAGGAGACGACGCCGCCGCCCCGGAATCGGCATGGTCCCGGCCCCGGCCCGCTGCCTGTGCCTCGCAAGCCTCCCCGGGCCGCGCCCGGTCGAACTCCTTCTCCGTGGCGGCCGCCGGCGCCCCTTCCCGATCGGTGAACGCCCCGCATCGATCGCACGCGTGGCAGCGCGGGGCCACGCGGGACTCCCCGAAGTGTCGTAGGAGAAAGGCGCGGCGGCAACCGTTCCCCCAGGCATAGGACATCATTCGCGCCAGACGATCCCGGCCTGCCCGTCGCTTCTCGACCAGACCCCGGAAGTCCGGCGACGGCTCCGCGGGACGCAGCAACCGAAGGCGATGCCGTCCACCCGGCGCCGACCTTCGCGAGAGGACGCCTTCGGACTCGAGCCATTTGAGGATGGACCCGGCCGCGGTCGCACTGCACCCGCCGGCCACGGCAACCGCCTCGACATCAACCTCCACAATCTCCTGCCCGCCCGCATGAAGCCATCGATGTACGCGAAGCACTTCCTCGACCGGCGGACTGGAAGACTCCAGGAGAAACTCCTGCATACGCACGTCCTGTGGGTGAAAGAGCAGGCAACAGTCGGCCGCACGGTTGTCCCGGCCGGCCCGACCCGCTTCCTGGAAGTAGGCCTCCAAACTCCCGGGCAGATCGGCGTGAATCACCGCCCGCACGTCCGGCTTGTCGATCCCGAGCCCGAATGCGTTCGTGGCGACGATGACCGGGCACGAGTCGGTCATGAACCGGGCCTGGACCTGGCCGCGCACGGCATCGGACATGCCCGCGTGGTAGCCGGCGGCCGGAACACCGCGCTCGTTCAACCCCTCGACCAGCGCCTCGACGGCGCGCCGGGTGGCTGCATAGACGATCGCCGATCCCCGGCGCGCTCCGCTCCCGTCCCATCGTACGCCCGCCGCGTGCAGGGCCGAAACGACCCGGTCGGGCTTCTGGTCGGGATGGGCCACCCGAACGACGCGGAATCGCAAGTTCGGCCGATCCAGCCCCACCGCCAATTCGTGGGCCCCGGCCAGCGGCAGGTGCCGCCGAATGTCCGCGCGGATCCGTGCGGTGGCGGTGGCCGTGAGCGCCGCGACGACCGGATGCCCCAACCGCTCCACCGCGCCGCCCAGGCGCGCGTAGTCGGGACGAAAGTCATGTCCCCACTGGCTGATGCAATGCGCTTCGTCCACCGCGACGAGCGAAACCCTCCGCCGGCCGAGCATCGCCAGAAACCGCTCCTGGCGAAACCGCTCCGGCGCCACGTAGACCATGGAGAATCCGCCCCGCGCGAGTCGCTCCATCCTCCACGCCAGTTCGTCCGCTGCCACCCCGCTGTGCAGGGACGTCGCCGGCAGACCGCGCGCGGCAAGCGCGTTCACCTGGTCGTTCATGAGGGAGATGAGCGGGCTGACGACCACGGTGAGGCCGGGGAGCAGCAGCGCCGGCAGTTGGTAGCAGAGAGACTTTCCCGCTCCGGTCGGCATCACGGCAAGCAGGCTTCGTCCGGCGAGGATCGTCTCGATCCCCTCACGCTGCCCGGGCCGGAAGCCCGGGTAGCCGAAGTGGCGGTGAAGCGATTCTGCCAGCGCGTCCTGCATGACCAAACCCCACGGATCGTCTCGGGGCCGGAATCAGCCCACGAGCGGTCGGGAAACGCAACCCGCGTACCCGTTTGCAACATCCGCGGATTGCGTCGAATGTGAATGCACGGATAGCCTTGCGTCGAGAGCGTCGGTGGGCCGGGAGTTTCGCGGGACGGTTCGATTCGTAACGTCGTCGGATCCGGTTACGAACGGTGACCGATGCCTCGGGTGCCGACAAGGCGATCCTTCCCGCTCCGACCCGGACCGCGGCTCGCCGCGCATCGGCAGCCGGCGGACCGGGAGGCGTCCGTCCCGCGTGATCGACTGCGCATCCGTGCCGCGACGGCGGGGGTGCCCGGCACGGTCCACGAATTTGACGTCCGGGGCCGCGGTCCCCTGAATTCGGGGAACAGCTCCGGGGACGCTTGGCGCCTCGCCGCCTGTGGCGAGCCCGGGCGTCGAGCCCCAGGCCGCGGGCGCGGGACTCCCGCGTTCTGCCCGAGTTCCCCCGCCGCCCCGCGACTATCCCGGTTGGAAGGCGGGAACTCCCGTGGCGGCCGGATCCGGACCACACTCGGGCGACGGGCGGCCGAGGCGGGTTCGCAACTCCTCCTCGAGCTGCTCGAGTTCCGTCGACTCTTCGTCCAGCCAGCGCAAGTAGCCGTCGGTGGGCAGGAACTGGTGGGGTTCGAACAGATCGCCGAACACGGCCTGGTCCTTTTTTTGGCGATGGGTCAGCAGGCCGCCCGCAACGCCGACGAAGGTGAGGGAGGCCCGGAAGGCGGTCTCCGCAGACCCGGCCTGGGCGCGGAATCCGTCGAGCCACTCCTGCCAGCGTGGTTCATCGAGAACGAACCGGTGGGTTTCCTGGAGTTCCCAGTACGAGAGGGCGGTACGACCGGATTCATGGCGAGAGAATCCCCAGAACCACTGGTTCACGTGGCGGCGATCCTCGATCCGGCGACGCTCCTCCCCGGCGAGGCGGCACGCGGACGACAGGGCATGTTCGAAGACCGCCGCGGCGAGCCGCTCGAGATTGGGCTGATCGAGAAAGTCACACAGGACGAGGAGGGCTTTGGGCTGATCGTGCTGCAACGTCAAGGCGCGAAACACCAGGTGCGCGCACAATTCGGTACGGCCGTGGAGAAGGAACTCGGTTTCCGCGCAGTGCGCAAGCTCCCCCGCCGTCAAGTCTCCGATCCGGGGCATTCCGAAACCTCCCATTCGCAGCCGCCACCGGCGATCCGCCGCTCCACGAAATCCGATGCCCCGCGGGGCCCGCCCCCGCCGAACGTATCGAGGGTCCTGCGCAGCCGATGCGCGCGGCACGCGGGGGCCCGGGTCGTTCCCTCCCGATCCCCCCGCGTGCCGCGGCCCGCGTACGCCGTAGTCGAGCCGGGACCCCGCGCTCGCACCGGCGTCCGCAGAAGTTCACGCCTCGAGCGCGCGGCGCAGCAGAGGGACGGCCCGCACTCGCCGGATTCGGCGCAGGCGATGTCCTGCGGGAAGCCGCAGTTCGGCAAGCTCCACCGCGGAGCGCAGCGTCCCGCAGGACTGGTCATGCCAGCCCATTCGGGCATAGCAGAGTCCGATGCGGAACAGGAGCCGGACTTCCCGCTCTCTTTCGCGATTGCGTCGCGCGAGGTCGATGGCGCGCCGATAGTCCACGATCGCCTCCTTCGGCCGGCGCAGGCGCCGGCGCGCCTCCCCGCGCAGCTCCAGGGCGTCGGCCAGGCCGACCTCCTCCCCCGCGCATTCCAGCAATTCGACGGCCAGGCCGGCATCCCTCTCCGCCCCGCGGGCGTCCCCCTCCCTCCACAGGCGGCGAGCCCGTGCCAGGGTCTCCAAGGCGAAGTCGTTCAACGTCACACATCCCCTCATGGCTGGTCCCCCATCATGAGCTGAGAATGGATCAAGAAGCCGTGGGTGGCCTCGGCGCATTCCTGCGCGGAGGGGCGTACGCGCCCGTGGCATTGCCGGCTCGCCGGCCACGATCGCGCGACGCATGCCCGCGGGCGTCCGCCGCCCGGACGCTCCGCTCGAAGCCGACCGGCCGGGGGCGCCCCGCCAAGCGAGCCCGGGTCGTGCCCGGATCCACGGGCGGGGCATCCTGCGTCCATAGCATCGATCGCTTCAATTCGGGGAGGACTCGCGCGGACTCGGTGATCAGATGGTTGCGCAGCAGACGCACCAGGATGGCCGCCCCGTCGCGGGCGTCGGGATGGATCTTGCCCGATTCGGACGTCCAGACCGGTCCACGCAGATCCGCGACCAGCGATTCGGCAAACTCGTGTTCGCCCTGCAGGCGCAACAGTTCGCAGAGGAAATCGGCCTGGGAGACCGTCCAGGGGAGGCTGACGGCGCACTCCTGGCCGTGACGCCGCACCAGGCGCCCGAATTCCGCCTTGACGCCCCGAAGGAGGGCGGGAAAGAGCACCGACTCGTCCCGCATGCGATGGTCGGCGAGGGCGACGGCCACGGCCTGCAACCGGGCCTCGAATCCGGGACCGTCCCCACGCAGGATCGACTCCTCGAGCGGGTCGAGAAGATCGAGGAATGCCTGGTTGGCGCGACCGTATCCGCGCAGGACCGTCTTCATCGATTCACCTCCTTCGTCCATCTCGCGTCGAGCGGACGCCCCCGCGCTCGGCCCGACCTGACCTTGGCCTCGTTCCATGACCGGATTCCGCGCGGATCCCGCCGCACCGCCGCGATCGATGCTGTCGGGAGGGTCGCGCGGGGGAGAGTTTCGTCCCCTTCGCGGCCGGGAGGAAGGGGAAGAAGTTGACCGGTCCCGGGTCCGCTCCTGGGAAAGCGTCGGGCGATCCGAGTCGTGATTCCGGCGGGAATGATGCTGCATGGCGGATCCTGTCGGGGTAGAAAGAAACGGGACTGGGAACCCCCGCACGCCGAAGGAAACGGCCCCGGATACGCGGGAACGTCGACGCGGCGTTGCGGGGATGCGCGGATTCCGGACCGGAGGCTCGACCTAGGCGCCGTTTGCCCGGATCTTGCGATACAGCGACGACAGGTTGATGCCGAGCGCTCGGGACGCCCGTCGCTTGTCTCCGCTGAACTTCCGCAAGACCTGGAGGATGTGGTCGCGTTCGAAGGTCCGACTGGCCTGGCGCAGATCGTCGGGAATCGGTCCCGACGGACGGGTGAGGGCCATCGGCAGGTCGTCCACGCGCAAGCGCCCGCCTTCATGAAGGATGGCGATGCGTTCGAGGACGTTGGCCAATTCGCGCACATTGCCGGGCCAGGGATAGGAAGCAAGGACCTCGAGGACTCCGGGGTCGACCTCCGGCACCGGCCGGCGGTGTTTCGTGCAGGCCCGCGCGAGCAGATGTCGGGCGAGGATGGCCACATCCCCGGGACGCTCCCGGAGGGGGGGAACGTGAATGCGGACGACATCGAGGCGGTAATAGAGGTCGGAGCGGAACAGGGCCTGACGAATCATCTCGGGCAGATCCCGATGCGTGCTGGCGATCACGCGGGCGGCAATCGGGACCGGAACCACCGATCCGACCGGGAGGACCTCGCGGGTCTCGAGCGCGCGCAGGATCTTGGGTTGCAGCGCGGGCGGCATCTCGCCGACCTCGTCCAGGAGCAAGGTCCCGCGACCGGCGGCCACCATCAGGCCGCGCCGGTCGCGATCCGCCCCCGTGAAGGCGCCCCGCACATGACCGAACAACTGGCTCTCGAGCAGAGCCTCCGGTATCGATCCGCAGTTGACGGCCACCCAGGGTTCCGCCGATCGCGCGCTGACCGTGTGGATCATGCGCGCGACGAGTTCCTTGCCGGTCCCGGTTTCGCCGGTGATCAGCACCGTCGCGTCGGTGGGACCGATCTTCTCGACCATGTGACGAACGGCCGCCAGAGCGCTACTGACCCCGACCAGGGCGTCGGCGCCCGTGTGGCTGTCCAGGTCGGTCTCGACGGCGGGCGGGACCCGGCAGATTCGTGTCGACTCCGGGGGGGGTGGGGCGAAGAGAAAACCCTGCTGCATGCGAAGTCTCCCGACTCTCTGAAGCGTGACGGATTCGGCGATACCGCGACCCCCACCGATCGTGGCCGCAGGTGGGCCGGCGGACCAGCCGTTGGGGGGTATCAATTAAATTTGATATCGGCATTCTACGGAAAGGCGGGGGGGAGTCAAGGTCCATTTTCCAGAGCCCATGCCGCACCGTGAGTGGTTTGCGCAGGCGACGTTGCGACGCTCGCACTTTCGCGATTCTCTCCCCTTCCGTAGAATTTCGGAGTTGCCTCGGCGACCCGGTTCGTGTATTCTTAATACGTAAGGGGGAAGAAGCGATCGCTACGCTGTGCGGGATGCGCGACGGATGCGAAAACTTTCTTCGTAGGTCGAAAAAGACGAAACGCACATTCAACTCCGCCGCCTCCCCTCTTCTGCCCCCGGTGCGCTCCTGGTGAGGCGGAGCATGAAGCGACTGCAGACGGTCCTCCTCGTGGGCCCGTGCACGGATTCCGTGCGTCCTTCCGCAGTCACCCTCGCCCGCTGCGGTCCCTGGCTGGTGCGCGAAGTCGTCGGAGCAAGCGATCTCGAGCGCGCGCTGGCGCAGGATGGAGCCGATCTCGCCGTCGTCCTGATCCCCGCCGATCAGCCGGATGCGCTCGACTTCGCGCGCCGGATCCGGACGCGCCATCCCCGCCTGCCCATGATTCTCCACCGTCCTCCGGGTCCCCGCAGCCCCGACCCGAACGGCGCCGAGGACCGCTCCCCCCGGTCCGTGGACGAAGAGGCCCTCATGGTCGCGGCGATCCACAGCGTCCTGAGCGGAGACGCACGCGGCTCCAGCGGGCGCGCAAACCTGGCCGCCGCCGCCCGGCCCGTCCTCTCCGGCCACGACGCATGGACTCTCCTGGATGCCGACGGTCAGGTCCTCCGCTGGCTCGGTTCCGCGCCGGAAGTCATCGACCGTGCGGGCGACTCCGGGACCCAGCCTCCCGCGGAGGGGCTGACCCTCCCGGTCCGCTTGCATGAGAAGTACCGATTGCGACTGTTGGCTGCGCGATCGACCCCGTCCCCGACCCCGGAGAGCAGCCCCCGTGGAGCGGTGGCTCCCCGCGATCGAGCGGGCGAGTCCGGCGCGGTCGGGCGAACCGAACCACCCGCGGCGGATGCGGCATCGCCCGGATCGCTGCCCCGGTCTCGCGAGTCCGGGACGCCCGACGCGGCCGCCGCCCGTCCGGTTCCGGCCGTTCTGCCGGCCGCGGTCGGAGGGTGGCCGATCGTTCTCTACGCCGCTTCCCCGCGTCATGGCACGACCTGGGTGAGCGAGAACGTGCGCACCCACTTCGGTTTCCCGCCGACGGCCTGCATCGTCGACCCGGAGTATTGGTCCGCGCGCGTGCACCCCGAGGACGGGACCCGACGGGCGCGGGCATGGGCGGAATTGCCGGAAACCGGGGCGTTCGTCGAGGAGTACCGCTGGCAAGGTCCGGACGGACGCTGGCTCTGGATTCACGAGCAGGCGTCCTGGGCGCGGGACGAAGCGACGGGACAACCCCGCGTCCTCGGATTCTGGCTCGACATCACGGTCCAACGCTCCGCGAACGAATCGAGGGAGGCCCTCGCCACCATCGTCGAACATGCCGCGGACGCCATCTTCGGACTCACGCCGGGCGGGACGCTGACGACGTGGAATCGCGCCGCGGAACGCGCCTTCGGTTGGAGCGCGGGGGAGGTGCTGGGGCGGTCGATTGCGCTCCTCTGCGACGCCTCGGACCGGGATCCGGTCCTGGAAGCTCTCCGCCTCCGGTGCGCGGGTCATGACGTGCCGCCGATCGAATTCGAGGCCGTGCGGAAGGATGGGGGCCGCGCGCCGGTGGCGCTGACCCTTTCCGCCCTGCCCGGCACCGCCGGCATCACGAACGGGATTGCCGCCATCGCCCGCGACATCTCCCTGCGCCGGCGGGCCGAGGCGGAATTGCGCGAGTTGAATCGTCGGATCACCCGGCAGCAGGAGGACTTGACTAAGTATCATGAAATTTTGACCCATGAGGTCAGCAATTCGGCGATGGCCTTGCTCGGCTTGGTCGATCGCATGCGGACGGCGCGACCCGGTCCGCTGGGACCGCGACAGGAGGACCTCCTCCGTCGAATCCGCCGGCAGGCCACGGAGATCCATGGAACGGCCGAGCGCGGACGCCTGCTGCTGCAGTTGCACAGTGACGATTTCCCCGCCGCCCGGGAGCCCATGCCCGCGGGATCGGTGTTGAAGCGGGTCCGGGAGTTCGTCCAGACCGTCCATTTCGATCGTGTGGTCGAGGTTCGAATCGACTGTCCCGGTGATCTCGTCTTCGACGTCGCCGGGGGACTCGAATGCGTCCTTCGCACGTTGGTGGATCAGGCGGTCCGAAGCTGCCCTCGCGATGGTCGTGGGCACGTCCGGGTGGACGTGGAGCCGGAGACCCGGAGTGGCGGCGTGCGCGTCATCGTACGCGGCGAGGGAACCCCTCCGATCGAACCGAACGAGGTCGACGGGATCGAGGGGCGTCCCACCACCCGGCGCGCCAACGGGCGTATTCGTCTCTCCCTGGTTCGAGACTTTGCTCAACGAGTCGGGGGATCGGTCGAGACCACCGTCACCCGAACCCCGGAGGGGCCGATTCAGACTGTCACCTTGCATCTCCCGGAGGGGCTGGCGTGGCGCGCATCGTGATTCTCGAAGACGAACGGGACATCGCCGAGTTGTACCGGCTCGCGCTGGAAGAGGCCGGACATGCGGTGCTCGCGGTGATGGACCGGGCCACGCCCTTGATCCGCGAGCCCGACCGGACTCTGGAAGTCCCGGATCTGCTGATCCTGGACGAACACCTCGAGGAAGAGTCGGGTGGGGATGCCCTCCAGGATCTGCTTCGAGCGTACCCGAACACCCGCATCCTGTTCGCCACGGCCGATCCGAAGGCCGCCGCCCGGGCGCTCGATCGGGGGGCCCACCGGGTACGTCGCAAGCCCTTCGACTTGAGCGAGTTGGTGAGGGACATAGAGGAAATGCTGCGGGAGTGGAAAGGCCTGGGAAGCCCGATAGAACCGGAGGGGACCGCTTCCGCAGGACCGATCACACCCCATCGACCGGGGGAGCGGGCGGAGGCGCATCTCGAGAGGGCGCAGAGCCGGTTGGAAGAGGGCGACCTGGCCGGCACGATTCAGGATTGCCGGGCGGCGCTCCGGCACGAGCCGGCGTGGTCGGAACCGCTTCTCCTGAGGGCGATCGCGCGAGAGGCGCAGGGCAATCTCATGGCTGCACTGGCGGACTACGATTCGGTATTGACCAAGGAACCGGAGCGGGTCCAGGCCCGCTGCGGACGGGCTTCGCTACGACAGCGGCTCGGCGACCTGGCCGGCGCGGCGGATGACCTACGGGAGGCGGTGCGGTTGAACCCGGAGGATGCGAGGCTCCGATGCAGTCTCGGATCGCTGCGTCTCAAGAGCGGGGACTACGAGCGGTCGATCGAGGACTTCGAGGGGGCGCTCCGGCTTCAGCCCGATCTCGCGCTGGCCTATGCCGGCCGGGGATTGGCCCGTCATCGACAGGGGGATCTGCCCGGGGCCGTGCGGGATCTGACCGAGTCTCTTCTTCTCATCCCCGGCGATCTCGACGTGCTGCTTCATCGCGGCGCCGCCCGGCGGGGGATGGCCGACTTCCCGGGGGCCCTGGAAGACTTCGAGCGGGCCCTGGCCCTCGATCCCAGCAATCCGGATGCGCTCTTCCACCGGGCCTTGACTCGCATCGACCTCGGGAACAGCGCCGGCGCACGCGAGGATCTTTCCCAACTCCTGGGCTCCGCGCCGGCGGGCTGGCCCGGCATGGAGATCGCCCGCGAGAAATGGTACCAGTTGATGCCGGCCCCTTGATTCCCCGCCCCCGTCGCCACCGAAGCCGATCCCGATCCACGGGGTCCCGACGATCATGAAACTGGATCGGTTCACAATCATTTGATATTGTGACCCCGTCGCGTTTCATGGGCTGCTCGGAGGCCGCGCGTGTCCCAATTCGGAACGATGGTTCGACGGCTCCGTCTCGAGAAGGGGCTGACGCTGGACGAACTCGCCGGCCGGCTCGGCTCGTACAAGAGTTACGTGTGGCAGATCGAAGCCGGTCGGGTGAACCCTCCTTCGGTGAAGTTCATCCACCGCTACGCGCGCCTGTTCCGGTGCGACCCCAAGGAACTGGTCCGGCTGGCGTATCTCGACAAGGCCCCGGACCTCATTCGGGACGAATTGCGAAACCACCTCCTTACGGCCGTGTCCAGGGACGATGAACCGAAGGATGGGAGGTCACAAACCGTTCCCCTCCTGAATGGCGTCATGCATCCGTATTCGGCCCAGAGCGACTTCACCGGTCGTCTGGAGTCGTTCCTCCCCGGAGTCTCGATCGTCCACTCATTGCCGATCGCCCCCGCCTACGCGATTACCATCAACGACGACGCCATGACCCGTCCGGAGTCGCCCTCCTTTCCCCGGGGATCGATCGTTCTTCTCCATGGCGCCGCCGAAATCGAGACCGGCCGGACCGGCTACGTCGTTTATGGGACCCCCGCGGGCCGAGTCGCCAGTTTCCGCCACGTCGCGCGTCTGCGCGGCAGCGACATCCACCTCGAACCGTTCCGCGCCACCGCTCCGCCGCAGATCGTACCCCTCGATGAGATCCTGGGATTTCACGCCGTCGCCGGCATTCTGGGAGAGGAGCCCCTCCCGCCGCCGAATCGGGTGTAGGTCTCGACGGGAACGCCCCGTTCCCCCCTCCCCTTCTCGTTCGTGGCACGCCGATTTGCGGGAGTAGCGCTCCGCATCCGGTCCTTACCCATCGACCGGCTCCAATCCTCCTCCGCTCCCGGCGATCGCACATCCCGCAACTCGCGGTCGGACAGGAGATAGGGTGAGTCGGCGCGGCGCCGAGCCATGCTCTTCCCGCCGGGAACGAACGCGGCATTCCCCTTGCATCGCAGAAGCCGATGACGCGTCGCGTCGCGAGTGTCCTATTGTCTGCGGCGACCCCCCGGACCCTCCCTCGCGACGCACAACCGGCCGCGTCCGGTGGTCTCGAATCAGCACCACAAGGAGGGGCGATGGCGGTAAGGGATCAATCGAACGACCGGCCCCGCGACGGGCAGGAGCCGACGGCGGAGGCCTGGCTCGAACGCGCGGAGGGTCGATTGGAGGCCGGCGACTTTCCGGCCGCGATCGACTGCTGTGAGCGCGCGCTTGCGCTCGGGGCGGAGTCCGCACGAACGGGCGCCTGCCGCGGCTATGCCCTGCATCAAATGGGTGAGTATGGCGAGGCGCTGACGGAGTACGACGCCGCCATCGCATCGAGTCCGGACAGCGCAATTCTGTGGTTCAACCGCGGACACGTCCTCTGGTCCCTGGAACGGCATGCGGAGGCGCTCGAGAGTTTCGCGGAGGCAGGTCGGCGAAATCCGCAGGACGCGGGCCCGTGGCTCAATCGCGCGCTGCTGCTGACCCAGATGCGCCGGGAGTCCGAGGCGTTGGAACTGCTGGACCACGCGCTCCGGCTGGACCCGGAGTGCGGATCGATCCGGGCGGCGCGCGGGGACGTCCTGGTGCGGCTGGCCCGTCCCGGGGAGGCCTGCGCAACGTACCTGCAGGCGTTGGGGCGAATGTCGGAAGACCCGCTGGTGTGGGGCGGGCTGGCCGATGCCCAGATGGCGATGGGACTGTGGGCGGAGGCGGAGCACAGTTACACGCAGGCGGTGGTCCGGGACGAGGGGCTGGCTGCGGCCTGGAACAACCGCGCCATCTGCCTGTGCCGGTTGGAGCGTGCCTCCGAAGCCCTGGAGTGCCTGGAGTCGGCGCTCCGTCTTGCGCCCCGTCAGGGGAGCTTCTGGTATAACCGCGGCGAGGTGCTGATCCTCCTCGCCCGCGCGGAAGAGGCGCGAATCTCGTTCGAACGCGCGCTGGCGGAGGACCCGCGCTTGACCTCCGCCCGGTACGGCAGGCTCCGTGCGCTGCTTCGACTCGATCGCGGGACGGAGGCGGCGGAGGATGCCCGGGACTTTCTCCGGGAGTCGAACCATCCGGACCCGTGTCGGAGTTGCATTGCGCGCGCGCTGGTCCGTCGCTCGACTCCGGAGGAGGGGAACGGTTCGCATGCGTCCCTGCCGCTGCGCCTCGATCAAGGGCTGTCCTTGCTGGAACAGGGATACCTCGAGGGCGCGATCGCCTGCTTTCGTGAGGCGGTCTGCATCGATTCGCGGAGTGCGGACGCATGGACGTTGCTGGGTATGGCACTCCACGAAACCGAACGCGTGCGTGCGGCGCTCGGCGCCTACGACATGGCGCTGTCGATCGAGCCGGACCACGAGACCGCCCTGTTGCGTCGGGCTTCCGCGCTCAATCGCGTGGGCCGACCGGCGGAGGCCCTGGCGGGCGCCAAGCACGCGTTGCGAGTGGGCCCCGAGCGGGCCGAGGTCTGGTACGAGTGCGGGATCAGCCAGGTTGCGCTCGGCGGTTGGGCCGAGGCGGCCGAGAGTTTCGCCCAGGCGGCGAAACATGCGCCCGACATTCCCCAGTTCTGGGCGGCCCGCGGACGGACGCTGGCCCGACTGGGTCACCTGGAGGAGGCGGCGAACTGCCTTGCGCAGGCGGCCCGGCAGGAGCCGACCGATCCGGGGCTCTGCCGAGAGCTGGCGGACGAGTTGCACCGGATTGGACATTTCGCCCGCGCCGAAGAGGCGCGCAACAAAGCGCGCGAGCTGGCCACGGCGCGCGAATCGCGACCTCCCCCGTCGACCGCCGGGTCGGCGGTCATGCCGGCAGGGGAGGGCCGCAGCGCGTCCTGGATCCTGCCGATCCGCAGCCCTGCGTCTCCGCTGTCACGCCTGCGCACGCCTCCGACCGGCGCGCATGCGGACGGATTCCCGATGCGCCGTCCCGACCGCGCAATGGGAGTCGCGGGGGCAATGCGGGGCCACGAACCGCTCCGATCGAAGCCCGCCGTCGGCGAGTGCCGCCACTTCTCCCGGCACCCGCCGGCCTGACGCCGATCCCACGCCGGGAGGGCCGGAGCCCCCGGCCCACCCGGCAGAGGGATCGTGGGACCTGCCGGATTCGCGTCTCCTCGCCCGGGTCATCCGACGATTCGTCCCTGCGACGTCCCTTCTCGTTGATCGGTCATGGGTTGCGCGGGCGCCCTTGTCACTCCCAGGGACGGAAGCGTATCATGCGGGAGAACCCGTGCAGAGGCGGCCCGCCATGTCCACCTCCCTGGTCGAGCACGATCAACTCTTCGGGCGCATGCTGATCGATCTCCGCTTGGCCACCCCCGATCAGATCGCGCAGGCCGTGGACCGGCAAAAGGCGATGCAGGCGGCCGGCGCCCATCGAAGACTCGGCGTCATCCTGGTCGAGTTGGGGGTGATCACGCCGGAGGAAGTGCGCCAGGTTCTGGAATTCCAGGGCAAGTCCCTCCTGTCGTGCCCTGCGTGTCACAAGACCTTCAACGTGCTCGGCGCGACCTCGAACTCGCCCGCGCATTGCCCCGAATGCAACGGGGCGCTGGCGCCGGTGCGGCTGGCCGAGGCGTTGGAGGCGGACTTGCGTGCGGCCGGGACGCAGGTACTCACTCCGCCGGCGCCGGCCGCCGACCGGAACGGAACGGGGGCTCCGGCAACGGGACCGCCGCCCTCCTCCCAGGAGAGGGGCCTCCCCGCGGAGGGATCGACGGGCGCCCGTCACACGCCCGCGGTGGGGACTGCGGCCGTCGCGCGCGGGGCAGGCGGTGCCGGCGCCCGCACCGCCCCGCTGCCGACCCCGGCCTCGACCCCGCCGTTCTCCGGCCGCCCGTTCGGGCGCTATCGATTGCTCGAGACGATCGGCAGCGGCGGGATGGGCGTCGTCTGGAAGGCGTGGGACACGCAACTGCGCCGGGTCGTGGCGCTCAAGCACATCAAGGAGAGCAAGTTCGAGCTCAAGGCCGACCGCCTGCGATTCCTCCGCGAGGCGCACCTGTCGGCCAAACTCCGTCATCCCTCGATCGTGGCCGTCCACGACGTGGGCGAAGCGGAAGGTCGACCGTACATCACGATGGATTTCATTCGCGGCGTCACGCTGTCCGCGGAGCTGTCCCGCTCCCGGAGAGAGCGATCCGAAGGCAAGCGCGGCGACGCGGCGACGCTGCGGGTCCGGGTCACGGTGCTGGCCGACGTTGCGGCGGCGGTTGCCTACGCCCACGAGAACGGCGTCATCCACCGGGACTTGAAACCCTCGAACATTCTGCTCGACGAGGCGGGGCGGGCGTATGTCATGGACTTCGGCCTCGGCAAGGAGGTCACCGCCGCCCCCGAAGACGTCCTCGAGGATCCCGAGGCGCGGGAGTCGTTCATGCAGACGGCGAGCGGGGAAGTCCTGGGGACGCCGGCGTACATGAGCCCCGAGCAGGCGACCGGCGACACGACGCGGATCGGGCCGCGATCCGACGTCTGGGCGCTGGGGATCAGTCTGTACGAGATCCTTTCCGGGGAAACGCCCTTCGAGCGCGCGGGTCGGCGGCCCTGGGACATCCTGCGGGCCGTGGTCGAGCAGGAACCGTCGCCCCCCGCCGCCGCCGCGGCGCCGGGGGAACTCCTCGCGGTCTGCCTGAAGGCGATCGAGAAGGACCCGTTGCGCCGCTACGACTCGATGCAGGCGCTTGAAGCGGACTTGCGGCGCTGGCTCCGGGGGGAGCCCGTGCATGCGCGACCGGCGACGGTTCCATACCGGCTCTGGCGCATGGCGATCCGCAACAAGCCGATGGTGGCGGTGGGCGCCGCCATGCTCTTCGTCGTTTCGCTGGCCCTGTACTTCCAGCTCCGCGCCGCCGAGGAGGAGCGCCGCTCGCGGGAACTGGCCGCGGAGGTGTTGCGTCAACTGCACGAGACGGCGCGGCTGTGCGTCGACGAGTCGCTCGCGGCGCGGCGCGCGGGACGGCTCGACGCCGGGGAGCGACTGACCGAGCGATTGCGGCAGGCGTACGAACGCGCGCAGTCGCGTCTGCCGGCGCCTTCTCCCGAGCCCCCGTTCCTGATGGGACGGATGCTCCGCGCCGGGCTCGACGACACGGGCGCCGCCGGTTTCCAGGCCCGGGCGCTGGCGATCGACCCCGAATTCGCCCCTGCGCTCTACGAGCGGGCGGTGCTCCTCGCGCGTCAGGTTCAAACCCGCGCGGCGGAGGCGCGGCGCGAGGCTCTCGCCCGGCTCGGCGCGGGCCTGGCCGAGGCCGGACGCCTGCAGGCCCCGGGTGGAACGGAGGTGCGGGAGCCGACGCACGAAGAACTGGAGGCCGGCGACCCGGATCTGCTGCGCCTGCGCGCGGAGACGATGTCGGCGCTCGAGCGGCTGCGCGCCCTGCTGACCGACCGGGCGGAGTGGGCGACGCACGAGGAGCCGCTCCTGCAGGTCGGGCCGCCCCGGGTCGCGTGCGTGGAAGGCATGCTGGCCGCGTACGCCGGCGCATCGTGGGAGCAATGCTCGGAGAAGCTGTCCGAAGCCCTCCGCGACGAAAAGTTTCTCGAGGAGGCCTACGAGGCCTGGTCGTTCGCGGCGACCCGTCACGGGCGGTGGCAGGAAGCGGTCGAGGCGTGTCGCCGGGGTCTCGAAGTGGACGGCGGGTACGTGCCGTTGTGGCTGACGCGGGGGGCGGCAAATCTCGAATGGGCCGTCCGGCAGGCGGCTCACGGAGAGGAAGCGTCCGAGAACTTCGCCGCCGCCGTGGCCGATTTCGGCAAGGCGGCGGAGCTCCTGCCGCAAAGCGCGGAGGCCTGGGGAGGACGCGGCTACGCGCGCATGAAATGGGGCGCCCATCGTCGCGCGCGCGGCGGCGACCCCACCGACCTGTTCGCCGAGGCGATTTCCGATTTCGGGCGGGCCCTTTCGGTTTCCCCGGGCGATGCGCGCCTCTGGTCCCGACGCGGCGGCGTGCACCTCAACTGGGGCCTGTGGCGTCGCCGCAAGGGCGAAGACCCCCGCACCCATTACGAGGCCGCGCTCGAGGACTATGACCGCGCGATCCGTCTCGACGAGACTGAAGCGGAGGCCTGGAAGAACCGGGCGGTGGTGCGGATGAATCGCGCAACCTGGGCGATGGTCCAGGGCGGCGATCCCGCCGGTGAGTACGTCGCGGCGCTGGCGGACCTCGACCGCGCGCTGGGGCGCGACCCGACGAGCGCCGACGCCTGGAACCACCGGGGAACGGCGCGCATGAACCTCGGCACGTGGCGAATGGGGCGCGGAGAGGATCCCTCCCTCGATTTCGCAGCGGCCATCGAGGACTTCGGCCGGGCCGCCGACTTGCGGCGGGACGACGCCCGGATTGCCCGGACCCGGGGCGCCACGCGGATGAACTGGGGCACCTGGCAGATGGATCATGGGGTCAACCCGGAGCCGCAATACGCGGCGGCCCTGGAGGACTTCGATCGCGCCCTTCAGGTGAATCCCCAGGACCCGGAGTCCTGGCGCCAGCGCGGAGTCGCGCAACGCAACCTGGCTTCGTGGCGGATGAACCGGGGACAGGATCCGACGCCGGTCCTGCAGGCCGCCATCGAGGACTTCGGCCGGGCGCTGGAGCGGGACGCCGCGAACGCCCTCGCCTGGCGGGATCGCGGCATGGCGCACAAGTTCCTCGGACTGCACCGTCTGAAACACGGCGAAAGTGCGGCGGAGGCGTTCGACCACGCAATCGAGGATTTCACCCGGTCCCTCCAACACAACCCCCGGCAACCGCAGGTGCAATCCTGGCTGGAGGAGTCGAAGGCGGCCCGAGAAGCGGCGAGATCGCGGCCGGGGCAGACGCGGTGGCGGATTCTCCTGGAGGCGGCCGACGCCGAGGCCCAGACCGGTCGCTGGGCGAAGGCGCGCACTCTCTATGCCGAAGCCCTGAATCCGGAGGTGCTGAACCCGCCCGGGGGCGACCCCGTGGACGCGCCGGGTGAGGCCGACCGTCCATGGCTGGCACAGGCGCATTACCGCTTCGCCCGCCTGTTGGCACAGGCCGCCATCGGTCGCGACGCCGCGGACGGTCCGCCGCAGGCGCCCGACGCGGCGCCCGCCGCGCAACGTCGAACCGAGGCCTTCACGCACCTGAATACGGCCATCGACTTGGGCTGGGACGACGCGACCCGCCTCGACCAGGAGCCGGATCTGGAACCGCTCCGTGAAGACGGGCGTTGGCCGCCCTTGCGCGGGAGGCTGCCCAGGTAGAACCGTCGGGCGATCTCCCGAGTGACCGGTCCAGGGCAGGGCGAGCGACCGACGCCATCCACCGGAAGTCCGCTCCCGCCCGTTCCGGGGGCGCGCAACGCCGCTACCGCCCCGCTCCCCTCCCCCAAAGCCAGGCCGAGGGGCTCTTCCTCTCCAGTTCCATGACGAGGCCGTCTTGCGACCCCGCATCCGCCGCCCCCGCGCGTGCCCGAATCGCAAGCGCCAAAGCGCCCGGCAGGTCGAACGCCTCCCCTCGCGCCGCCCGCTCCCCGAAGGTCCGGGCAAAGTCGGCCGGGATGCGCAGGGACCAGTTGTCGGGCGCGACCGTCCCGGGCCGGTTGTACGGCTCCCGGATCCCCAGCCAGTCCATGAAGGTCACGCTCACGTTTCGCGCCGGCCCCACGAACAGGTCAGCGAACATCGCCTGGGCCAACCGTCGCGGATCCTCGATCAGCGACCGGGCGAACCCCTCCCGCCGCGCGGCCATCGGCTCCAGCCTTCCCGCGAGGTACGCGGCCCGGTCGGGAATCGATCCTGCCGCCTGCCAGCGGGGCAGCATGCCCCAGATCGGCAACGTGTCGTGGGTCCCCACCATGACCCAGTCGGCCGGACCCGCCCGATCGGTGCGGTACACGTCGTCCGCCCGGCGCGGATCCGCCTTCTCGGTGACCCGAAACCGGCCGAGTCCGTGCCGTTCAACCACCCGCTGCAACGGCCGCGGCATCGTGCTCAGCACCTCGCAGGCCAGCGCGCCGATCGGGTGACCGTGGCGGCGCAGCGCCGCGGGAATGCGACCGAACAACGCGTCATATCGTTCGACCTGCTCGGGACGAAGGCCCTCGACCCAATCGTCCGCATGCCGATCCGCCCCCGGGCGCCGGCCGGCCTGAGCCGCCTCGATGCGGGCGAACCGCGCCAACTCCGGATGGTCCGGCAGGTCGGGAGACTCGAACAACCGCGCCCCTCCGCGCACCGCCCCGTACGGATCCTCGGTGTCGGCACGATACACCCAGGGACATACCCAGCCGTGCGGGTGATCCACCCTCAAGCCGTCATGGTCCGCCAAGACCCGATCGAGCCGGGCATCGACGAATCGCAGGACCGGACCGGGACGCCGAGACCCCGCGCCATCGGACTCCTCGATCTGGTCGGGATCCAGCACGGGATAGTTCCACGGCTGTCCTTCCGGGTTGGTCCGGCTCGGAGGCGCGCCCAACCGATAGCCCCGCAGGAACAACGCCCGGCGGGCCCACATGTCGCGCAGCGACATCCCGATCTGCAGGTCCGCGAACAGCGTCAGGCCCAGGGCGGAGGCCCGACGCCGAAAATCCTCGTGCTGTTCCTGGGCAAGAAACTGGGCGAACTCGGCAAACGCGACGAGCCCGGCATGGCGCTGCCGGACTTCGCTCCGCCTTGCCGCCGCGCCCGGTGGGTCCTCCGCCCCCCCCCCACCCAATCCCTGGTCCGGGTGCGGTCCGTCCCCCAGGCGCCATTGCCGCCAGTCGTCCGTGCCATGTTCGGCGGTGAACGCCTCGTACTCCACGTCCCGGGCGAGCCAACCGGCATGCTCGCGCCGAAACGTCTCCAAACGGGCCCGCAACCCCTCCAGCCCCCCGCCCCCTCCCCGAAGTAACCGCTCATGCGCCTCCTCGAGCAGGGCGATATGCAGGCGCGCATCCGCCGCCCTCGCGCACGCCCGATCGCCGCTCCGGACCCGCTCCTCCAGAGCCGCCTCCAGGCGAGATTTCGGCAGCACCCCGCCCCAGGGCTCCCCCTCCGAGAGGGGACTCAGGGCGATCGTCCGGATCTCGCGGGAAAACAGGGTGCTGTCATAGGGCGATCGATTCCCCGGCGAGGTCAGGCCCGACGGCCCCATCTGAATTCCTGTAAATCCAAGCTCTGAAATGAAATGGAGGAGATCTGCAGAGGCTTCCCCGGCGGGGGTGCCGGTACCGAAGTCCTCGGATGAATATGACGGAAATGCTGCACAGTGAATGACTAAAAGCAAATTGTCGATCCCGAGCCGACGACGAGCTGCGGCAATGGCGTCAGAGCGTGACGTGGGGCTCATTCCGGCTCCTGGGGAAAGTCGGTGGGGTATTGTCGAATGCTTGCACAACCATATAAATTACATGAAGTTCCGTCAAGCGAGATTCCGGTCTGGACGCCCCGGCAGATCCGTGGTAGTCTATGCGTTGGCCTCTCCCCCCCAAAAGCCCGCCTGGGGACGCGGTCCCCTTGTGCCCCGGCGGGGTGCGACCGTGGAGGGATCCTGGTCTGGTTGAGGAGACTCCCTGATGAAGTCGAAATCCCCGCGTACCCATTCGGAAGCCCCCCTGAAACCGGCCGGCCTCCCGGTGGAATCCGGGACCCCGGGCTGCCCGTCCCGGGTGGTGATCGAACGGGTGACCCCGGAAATCGACGGGGGCCGTTTTCCGATCAAGCGGGTGGTCCAGGATTCCGTGCGGGTGCAGGCGGACATTTTCGCCGACGGGCACGAGGAGCTTGCCGCGGTCGTGCGCTGGAAACCGGTCGGAGGACGGGAATGGCTGGAGACCCCGATGAAGGCGGTCGGCAATGACCGCTGGCAGGGCACGTTCCAGGTCTCCGAACACGGCCGCTACATCTACACGGTCGCGGCGTGGATCGACCGTTTCGCGACCTGGCGAAGGGATCTGCGCAAGCGCCTGGAGGCGGAGCAGGATGTCTCCGCGGAATTGTTGGTCGGGTCGGCGCTGGTCGCCGCCGCCGCGTCGCGGGCCGAGGGCGGAGCCTCGGACACGCTGAAGAAGTGGGCTGCCGAATTGGGCGGCCGCGGATCGGCCGGCGCGCGCGTGGCGATCGCCGTCGGCGAGGAATTGGCGGACTGGATGACGAGGGTCCCGGACCGATCGCGCGAAGCCAGGTACGAGCGCGAACTCGGGATCTGGGTGGATCGTCCCCGCGCGCGCACGGGGGCCTGGTACGAGCTGTTTCCGCGTTCCTGGTCGACGACCCCCGGGAAGCACGGAACCCTGAAGGACGTGGCCTCCCGGTTGGCCTACGTCGCCTCCATGGGATTCGACGTGGTCTACCTGCCGCCGATCCATCCGATCGGTGCGACGCACCGGAAGGGAAAGAACAATTCGACCCGGGCGAACCCGGGCGAACCCGGAAGTCCCTGGGCGATCGGCGCAGCCGAAGGCGGACACCGGGAGGTGCATCCGGCGTTGGGAACGCTCGCCGACGTCCGCGACCTGGCCGTCCGGGCGCGCGAGATGGGGCTCGAGATCGCGCTCGATCTGGCGTACCAGTGCTCGCCGGACCATCCCTATGTGAAGAAACACCCCGCGTGGTTCCGCCACATGCCGGACGGGACGATCCGGTATGCGGAGAATCCGCCCAAGAAGTACCAGGACATCTACCCGATCGATTTCGAGTCGGAGGACTGGGAGGGTCTCTGGACCGAGTTGATCGACGTCGTGCGGCACTGGGTCAAGCAGGGGATCCGGATCTTCCGCGTGGACAATCCGCACACGAAGCCGTTCCCGTTCTGGGAGCGGCTGATCACCACCATCCAGGCCGAGGATCCGGACGTCCTCTTCCTGGCCGAAGCGTTCACGCGACCGAAGGTGATGATGAGGCTGGCGAAATTGGGTTTCAGCCAGTCGTACACCTATTTCGCGTGGCGCAACACCAAGGCCGAGATCACGCGCTACATGCAGGACCTGACGCAGACGGAGATGCAGGAGTATTTCCGCCCCAACTTCTGGCCGAACACCCCCGACATCCTGACCGAATACCTGGAGTCCGGGGGGCGTCCCGCCTTCGCGACCCGGCTGGTGCTCGCCGCCACGCTGGCCGCGAGCTACGGGATCTACGGTCCCGCCTTCGAGTTGGTCGAACACGAGCGCCTGACACCCGACAAGGAGGAGTATCTCGACTCCGAAAAGTACGAGATCAAGTCCTGGGACCTCGACCGGCCGGACAGCCTCAAGGACCTGATTGCGCGCGTGAACCGGATCCGGAAGGAGAACCCGTGTCTGCACCGCAACGAGAACCTCCGGTTCCACGAGGTGGACAATCCGCAGCTGATCTGCTTCAGCAAGCGCACCGACGACGGATCCAACACGGTACTCGTCGTGGTGAATCTCGATCCCCATCACGCCCAGTCGGGGTGGGTCGAACTGGATCTGGAGGATCTGGGGGTGGATCCCGAACGGCCGTTCCAGGTGCATGACCTGCTGGGCGGCGCCCGGTTCCTGTGGCAGGGACCGAAGAACTTCGTCCGGCTGGAGCCGCAGGCCATTCCCGCGCACGTGTTCAGCCTGCGACGGCGAATCCGGTCCGAGCGCGACTTCGAGTATTACCTGTGACGCAGGGTGGTCCGCCGCCGCGGCGAGACGCCGCGCGGCGGACTCCCGGAGAGGAGAGTGGTCCCATGGCCAAGCGGCGGGAAACCATCGGTCTCGAAGAGGATCCGCTCTGGTACAAGGACGCGGTGATCTACGAACTGCACGTGCGCGCGTTCCATGACAGCGACGGCAACGGAATCGGGGACTTTCGCGGGCTCACCGAGAAGCTCGACTATCTCCAGGACCTGGGCGTCACGGCCCTGTGGCTGCTCCCCTTCTACCCTTCCCCGCTGCGCGACGATGGCTACGATATCGCGGACTACACGAGCGTCCACCCGACCTACGGGACGCTGGCGGACTTCCGCCGCTTCCTGAACGAGGCGCACCGCCGCGGACTGCGCGTGATCACCGAACTGGTGCTGAACCACACCTCGGATCAGCACCCCTGGTTCCAGCGCGCGCGCCACGCCAAGCCGGGCAGTCGCTGGCGCGACTTCTACGTCTGGAGCGATACCGCCGACAAGTACCGCGGGACCCGGATCATCTTCAAGGACTTCGAGCCGTCCAACTGGACGTGGGACCCGGTCGCGAAGGCGTACTTCTGGCATCGCTTCTACTCGCACCAGCCCGACCTCAACTTCGAGAATCCGGAGGTCGTCCGCGCCCTCTACGAAGTGCTCGACTTCTGGCTGGAGATGGGAGTGGACGGGATGCGTCTGGACGCGGTCCCCTACCTCCACGAGCGCGAAGGAACGAGCTGCGAGAATCTCCCCGAGACGCACGCCGTGTTGCGCGAATTGCGCGCGCACGTGGACAAGAAGTTCCGCAACCGGATGTTGCTCGCCGAGGCCAATCAGTGGCCGGAGGACGCCAGCGCCTACTTCGGGCAGGGCGACGAGTGTCACATGAACTTCCACTTCCCGCTCATGCCCCGGCTTTTCATGTCCATGTACATGGAGGATCGGCATCCGATTCTGGACATCCTGAACCTGACGCCGCCGATTCCGGAGCCGTGCCAGTGGGCGCTCTTCCTGCGCAACCATGACGAGCTGACCCTGGAGATGGTGACGGACGAGGAGCGGAGCTACATGTACCGGGTCTACGCGCAAGACCCCCAGATGCGCATCAACCTCGGGATCCGACGACGGCTCGCCCCGCTGCTCGGCAACCATCGCCGGCGCATCGAACTCCTGAACGGGCTTCTGCTGTCGATGCCCGGGACGCCCGTCCTCTACTACGGCGACGAAATCGGCATGGGCGACAACATCTACCTCGGCGACCGCAACGGCGTCCGCACTCCCATGCAATGGAGCGCCGACCGGAACGCCGGATTCTCGCGCAGCAACCCGCACCGCCTCTACCTGCCGATCAACATCGACCCCGAGTACCACTACGAAGCCGTCAACGTCGATATGCAACAGAACAATCCGCACTCGCTGCTGTGGTGGACCAAGCGCCTGATCGCGCTGCGCAAGCGTTTCAAGGCGTTCGGGCGCGGCTCGATGGAGTTCCTCCATCCGGAAAACCACAAGATCCTCGCGTTCGTGCGCCGGTGGAAGGACGAGGTCGTGCTGGTGATCGCGAATCTCTCGCGCTTCGTCCAGTGCGCCGAACTGGACTTGTCCGCCTTCGCGGGAATGGTCCCGGTGGAGGCGTTCAGCCGGACCGAATTCACGTCCGTGACCGAGAAGCCCTACTTCTTTACCATGGGCCCGCAGGCGTTCATGTGGTTCTCCCTCGTCCCGCCGCGCACCGTCGAAACGACCTTCCCCGAGGAAGGGCTGCCGGCCATCGAGGTCGGCGCGTCCTGGGAGGGCGTGATCAAGGGGCGCGCGCGCACGGCGCTGCTTGCGCTCCTGCCCGCCTGGTTGCGCGCGCGGCGCTGGTTCGCGGGGAAGGCGCGGAAGATCCGCGCCGTCGACATCCGGGAGAGCATCCCGCTGCAAACGCGGAGCGGCGGCGCCCAGATCCTGATCGTGCAGGTGGAATACGCCCACGGAGACGCGGAGCGGTACCTGCTTCCCCTCGCCTGCCGCCCCGCGGGCAAACGCGAGGCCGCCGCCGCCATCCGCACGGGGATCGCACGCCTGACCGGGGGCAAGGAGTCGCGCGAGGAGCGGATCCTCTTCGACGCCGTCGAAGACCCCGAGTTCTCGCGCGCCCTGCTCTCGGCCCTGCGCGAAGGTCGGGACGCCAAGGGCGCGGCCGGCCGCCTCGCCTCCGTACCGGGACGACTCCTGCGCGCCGATCGAAAGTCGCGCACCCCGATTCCGGAACCCGTCCCGCAGCGCCTGGAACAGAGCAACTCGGCCGTCCTGTTCGGCGATCGGTACCTGCTCAAGCTCTACCGCAAACTCGAGGAGGGAGAGAATCCGGACGTCGAAATCGGCCTTTACCTCACCGAGAAGCGCGCGTTCCCGCACTCCCCCCCCGTCGCCGGCCACCTCCGCTGGGTCCCGGCCGCCGGCGCACCGATCACGCTCGGCGTGGTGCACGGCTACGTGACCAACCAGGGCGATGCCTGGCGCTACACGCTCGACGCCCAGGGCCGCTTCCTGGAGCAGGTGTTGGCCCGCACCGGCGAACCGCCCCGGGGGGCCGCAGCCGCGACTTCCCTGCTCGGACTCTCGGCGCTGGAAACGCCCGCCTGGATGTCGGAGACTGCCGGCGAATACGTCGGCGCCGCCCGACTCCTGGGCCGACGCACGGCGGAGATGCACCTCGCCCTCGCCGCCGCCCCGGACCTCCCGGACTTCGCCCCGGAGCCGTTCACGGACTTCTATCAGCGCTCGATCTACCACGCGATGCTCAGCCTGGCCGGCCGCAACCTCGGCCTCCTGCGCCAGCATCAAAAGTCCCTCCCCACGGAGCTGCATGCGGCGGCCGCCGAAGTGCTGCGTCGCGAAGCGGAAATCCGCAAGGCGTTCCTGCCCGTCCGCGACCGCGCCCTGGCCGCCTCGCGCATCCGCTGCCACGGGGACTACCACCTCGGACAGGTGCTGCACACGGGGGATGACTTCAAGATCATTGACTACGAGGGCGAACCGGCCCGGGGCCTGGCGGAACGCCGGATCAAGCGCTGCCCGCTGCGCGACGTCGCCGGGATGGTCCGCTCCTTCCACTACGCTTCCCAGGCGGCCTTCCACGGGATGGTCCCCGGCGTGCGCCCCGAGGACGCGGCCCCCTTGCGGCCCTGGCTGCGCGAATGGTACCGCTGGGTGACCGGGGCGTTCCTGTCCTCCTACCTGGAGGCCGTCGGCGCCGCTCCCCTGCTCCCCAAAAACCCCGAAGAGCGGGGCATTCTCCTGGAGGCGTTCGTGCTCGAGAAGGCGCTCTACGAACTGGGCTACGAACTGAACAACCGGCCCGCCTGGGTGGGAATCCCCCTGCGCGGGATCCTCGACCTGATCGACCACGCAGGTTGAACCCGGCGCGCGAACCTGCCGCGCGCCCCGCGGTCCGAATCCGGAGGTGATCCGTGAACCAGAAGACCGGGCTCGCCCGACCTCCCTTGAAGTCGCGCGACCAATACCGCCTCACCGACCACGACCTCTACCTGTTCAACGAGGGCACCCACTACCGCATGTACGAAAAGATGGGCGCGCATCCCTGCACCGAGGGCGGCCAGGAAGGCGTC
>CAZWCX010000012.1:0-87869 GCA_964632945.1 uncultured Planctomycetia bacterium
CGGAGCCGGGTTGTTCGCGAACAGCGAAGCTGTTCGCGAATAATCCGGGCTAGGGCCCGGGCCTCTCGCGGCCGCCGGGGTCTTGCGGGTCCGGCGCGGGGGAATGCCGCGGGGGGGCGGCATCCTCCCGTCCCGGCCGCCCCGATCCTGATGCCGGAGCCGCGCTTCAATTCCCACGCGCCGCGGCGAACGGATCCTCGCCGAAGGTGGCCTGCAACGCCTTGCGCACACCCGCCGGGACGTTGGCGGCGAAGGGATTGACCGGCGCATCCGGCCCGACCAGCCCGAGGAGGGGGGGGTGCAGTCCCGGAACAATTCGGTGGCCGTATCCGCCCCAGGCCAGCATCCACGAGGCGTGGTCGGCCAGCAACGGGTCGCTGCCCCGGGCGATCCGCCCAAGCCGGGCGAGATCGGCCGGTTCTCCTTCCCCAACGACCCGGCCCGCGCATGCCGTCCAGGCGCGGTCGGAGGCCTTCTCGAGGGCCGCATGGAACGCCCCGGGAGAAGCCTGTCCGAGGACCTTCAAGGCGACCACTCCCGAGTCGAAATCGGACACGGTCCGGTCCAGGACCCGGGACGCGATCTCCGCCGCGCGGGCGAGGAAACGGGGGTCTTCCTCCTCCGCGTGCGCCGCCAGCCACCGGCCGATCAGTGCCGAGTGACGGCCGGGATCCAACGTGTCCAGGAGCCGGGCGAGATCCTCGACCGGGAGCATGGAACCCCACCCGGCCAGGGCGTCGAGCACCCAGGTCACCGTGCGGGGCCCTCGGACCTCGAACCACTCCGCCTCCAGAGGAGTGCGCCAGAGCGCCGACCACACGGGGTGATGGCTCTCCGTCCGGTCGGACGGCGCAGGGGTGGAAATCACGGTATCCAGGAACGACCTGCCGGATGCCGATGCGAGCCAGGGGAAAAGCAGGGCCCGGGCTTCCGGCGAGCGATCCAACGCAAGTCCAAGGACAGCGGCGGACTGCAGGGCCCCCGTGGAGCTCAAGGCGTTCCGGTAGGCTTCCCGGAGGGTGGGATCCTGTCGCAATGCGGCGCCTCGGACCAGCACCGGAAACCAGCTCGCCTCGTCCGAAGCCGGATTGGTACCCGCAGACTCCGCCAAGTTTCGGATCACGGGCAGCAGGACCCCGACGTCCGTCCAGCGTCCGAGCGCGAGGAGTTCGTGCATTCGCGATTCCAGGGTCCTCGAGTCCGTTTGGCTGCAGCAGCGGCGCAGCCGCGCCAGCAATTCCGTTTCCGTTCCGGGAGGCTCACAGGCCGCGGCGGCCTCCTCCAGCATCCCGATTGCCTCCTCGTTTTTCGAGTTCGGGAGCCGCGCGAGGATGGCGTGCAGGAGATCCCGGGCTGCCGGGCAGCGCAATTGGGCCAGGCTGTGGCAATGGGCCAGGAGCCGATCCGGATGGAGCCGCCAGATCTTCAGGAGCACCGGAATCGCTTCCGGCAGGTCGAGTTCCGCCGCCCGACGAATCGGTCCCTCACCGGTCGGCTGGATGCGGTCGACGACCAGATTCGGATGGTCTCGCAGCCAGTCGTCGAACCGTGGGTTCGGGTGATCGACCACGAACTGGAGGGCCGACTCGCGAATGGCGGGGTCCGAATCTCGCAGGAAGAACTCGAGCCAACCGCTCCGTCGATTCGCGGAATCCCGGTCCAGCAGGAGGTGACCGAGCGCGCGCCGGGCGCCCGCCGGCAGCCCGGCCACGATCCTGCGCAGCTCCCGGGGCGAACCGCCGGCAGTGTGCGCCGTCAGGCAATCCAGCGCAAGGTGGGGAATTCGGTCGGCCACGGCCGCGACCTCGGGCGTCACCCACGCCTGGACACCGGCCACTCCGGCCAGGTCTCGTTCGCACTCCGCCAGGGCGTCGAGCGCGTCGGGATCCGAGGGCCGGTACCGGGTCACGCGCGCCCGGACGGACCGAAGGATCGGCGCGAACTCCTCGGGTCCGCTGGAACCGGTGGCGGCGTCTACGCAACCCTCCAGCCACGCCCACGTCCGCAGGAGGATCGACGAAATCCCCTCCTGGCGCTCGAGCCAGTCTGCCGTCGCGTCCGCGAACCGCGAACGCAGCTCGCTCCGTTGGGCCGCCGTGCCCTCCCCGTGGAAGGAACCGGGGGGGGAATGGGCAAACCAGTGGGAGACGAAGGCATCCGAGGCGGGGGTGCGACGATCCGGCGGCAGCGAGTCGAGCGCTCGCAGAAACGGTGCCGGCGAGGCGGTCCCCGCGCTCAATGGGTCGAAACAGAACGCCCAAACTCCCGGCTCGTTCGCGGAGACGGCCCGCGGGGCCCAGGCGTCCAGCAGTGCGCCCTGGAGGGGAAGCGGGGAGTTTGGGACCGAGATCCGATCCAGCGGGATCCGCAGGGTCGCATCCACGATACTTTGCTTGAAGCTCGACCACGCGGGATCGGAAGCGAGGCCGGTCCCGGAAGCGGCCGTGCGTTCCCCCCACGCGCAGATCGACCATAGGAGTTCGGGTTCGGCCGCGATCCGGTCGGCGGGCTGCTGCAGCCAGAGCTCCAGGATCCGGCGCAACCGCTCGTCCGTTCGCGGGGACGACACGGTGGGGCGCCATTCGGAGGACGCGACGCGGTGCCAGCGGAACACCTCCGATTCCCGTCGGGCGGCGCACCAACGGACGAACGCGCCGACGGATTTCTCGATCACGGCCGTCGGGACCGTGTCGAACGCGTCGAGCAGGGGATCCAGGGACGGCATCGTATCGGCGAGAACCATCAGGGCATCCCAGGCGCCGGGCAAGGCCTCGACGCAGGCCAGTCGCACGAGGCGATCCTGGAACGGCGCCCACACCCCCGGTGACCGCAAGGCCTCCGGCCATTCCTCCAGGTCGGGACCCGCCAGCTCGAGCAGAAACCGCACATCGTCATCCCGATCCGGTCGGCTGACGCGATAGACCCCCGCGAGAACCGACGTTTCGACCGCTCCCCATACGGCATGTCCGCGGCGACAGGAGAGGGCCAACTCCCGCATTCGGGCGCGTTCCTCCTCGCTCAAGTCGTCCGGCAGCCGTCGCCAGGTCGCCGCCTCCTCGGTCAGCGCGGAAAAGTCCTTCTCGGGAGCCTCGCGCAGCATCCGGAAGCGATCGAGGTTCGCGCGTCCCGGAGGGGGATGGGGCGGGAGGATCACCAGCGTCCGCGCCGTGCAGAAGGCTTGCACGCTTTCGTCGTACATCGCCCACGCCCGCGCGGGCGGCCAGTGGACGGTGCCCGGGACATCGAATCGCACCGGGATGCGCAGGCTAAAATCGGCGGGCGCCCGTTTCTGGAACACCGCCAACTCGCGCGCGCCGACCTCGAGATACGCATCCCCCGCGGACTCGGTCTGCACGTTTCCGCTGCGCGGGGAGACGGGCTCCATTCCCGCCGGTCGCGGATCGGCGAGGGCGAAAAACTCGATCCCTTCCGGGCGGATCAGGGTGTAACGGATTGCGTATCGACCCCCGATCCGGACGGGCTCTTCGGGTCGCACCGATCGCCAGCTGGAAGCCTCCTCGGGGTGATCGGGGTCGATCAGTTGAAGCAGGTCCCGGACCAGGCGCACCTCGTCGGAGGCGGGAGGGAGATCCGTCGAGGAGTAGAAATCTTCCCCGCGCACCACGAGTCGCACCGGATGGTCTGATGGGCCGTGAAGTTCGAGGTTCAGCGGTCCGGAGAGGGCCTCGCGTCCGGAGAGAGTCCAGGCGAGGTTGCGCGTCCCCTGATCGGACCGCGGCGGAACGGGCAGGCCGTTCCGGGTCAGCGCCGCGGATACGGGGCCGGATTGTACCCCCCGCGCCTGGAGGAACGCCGCTGCGGCCGCCGCGGCGTACGCGTTCCCGATCGTGGTGAGTCCGTGAGGCGCGGCTCGCGCCCGATCCAGGGCGCGGAGCCCGGCGGCCGGCAGTTCGCCCGGCCCCTCCAGCAGAACCAGAGTCTCCACCGCCAGGGCCGTCGCTACGCCCCCGAGCCCCCAGAATCGGCCATGCTCCGCCCAATGGGCTGACCCGTCCGCATCCCGGGTGGCCGATCGCGCGAGTCGCGCCAGCAGTTCCCGGACGCGCTCACCGTGGTCGCGCGTCGCCGCTTCCCGGGCAGCCCAGCAGAGCGCGGTCGGCGCATCCCCGGGATCGATGCCCTCACGATCAGCGTGCGACTCCCGCTTCGCCAGGGCCAGGGCCGCCCGCAGGTAGTAGTGGAGCGCCGGCTCGTCCTCCCGGTCCACCCACTCCGCCGCCCAATCGAGCCCGCGCGCGAGCCGATCCGCGTCCACCGGCAGCCCGTGCTCCTGCCCCAGCAGAAGACCGTGCAGCACGTAGCCGGTCATGAAGGGATCGGTCTCGTCGTCGGTCCACCAACCCCAGCCGCCGTCCTCGTGCTGGAACCGCATCAGGCGCCGGAGACCTGCCTGCGTGACGCCCGGCAGTTTCGCTTCGAGGGCGGGCACGGCCGCGCCCAACCGTTTCATCGCCGCCTGGACCAGGACGGCGGGGAGAAAGGAAGACATGGTCTGTTCCACGCAGCCGTACGGATAGTGGAGCAGTCGGTCCACCGGTTCCAGCAACCGCTCGACCTCCTCGGATGCGGCCAGCAACTCGAGGGTCGCCCGATCCGGGTCCCGAACCGTCCCGAGCGAGAGTTGCGCCTGCCCGTTCGGACCCGTCATCGCGCGGGCGAAAATCGGGACGCGGACTCGCGCCGGCAGGATGTCCAACCGACGTTCTACGGCATCGACGAAGCCGCCGAGCCGTGCGGCGGCGGTCAGCGTCGCCTGCGGGGCCGACGCCGCGCTCACCGTCCAGGCGGCTACGCCGACCTCCCGGGGTCCGATCCGGATCGGGCGATCCCCCGGATCGGAGCATTCCAAGCCGTCCACGCGCAGGGAGACCGTGCCCTCGAGGGGGCCGGCGGTCAAGTTGCGCACGACGGCGGACACCTGGACGCGGTCGCCCTCGCGCATCAAGCGGGGCAGGTCGAGCCGCACGGAAATCGGCAACGTCGTTTGCGCCTCGCCCCGTCCCTCCCCGGCCCCTCCGGATGCGGCAAAGGCCCGCGCCGTGGCTCGCCACGGCGTGAGCGAATCGGAGAACGCGACCCGAACCGTCGTCTCCCCGTCGGGGCCCGTGCGCAACGCGTCGTGCCAGCCGACGAGATCGCGAAAGTCCCGCCGGCTGGGAGTCCCGCCCCCGCCATCCTCCATGGCGAAGGCCGCGGAGACCGCGCCGGCGCTCCTGGACTGGCCTGCCTCCTCGTCGTCGAACCCGTTGTGGGTCCCCCAGACGAGATAGGGCTTGGGGAGCGGGGCGAACGTGGATGCCACCGACCGCGCCGGGTCTTCCTCGATCCGATAGATCCGCTCGTCGACTACGCCCAGGGAGACCTCGGCATCCACCGGGTTCCCGGACGCGTCGCGGACCCGGACCGTCCACGCAACCTCCTCACCCGGTTTCGCCTCGGGAGGATCGGCCTTCACGTCGACCTGGAGATTCAGCGAGCCGGTGTCGATGTAGCGTTCGATCATGGCTTCCGAGCGCCGGCCGCCGTTCCAGGCGCTCACCACCAGGCGCACATTCGGCGCGGCCTCGATCGGGAGCGGAAAGGCGAATCGAACCCGACCGCCTTCCTCGCGCGTCACGCGCACGTCGAGGATCTCCGTCCCCTCGAGCGAGGCGAAGGCCGCCGACGTCCCCTCCGGGAGAATCGCGTCGACGGTCAGGATCTCACCCGGTCGATAGACCACACGCTCGGCCTGGAGTGTGATCGAGGAGGCGTGGAGACGTCCGCCCGCCGGGCCGCCCGGATGCCACACCCACGCCCACTCTTCGCCCCGGACGGTCCGGCCGTCGACTTCCGCCCGGGCCGTAACCGAATAGGTTCCAGTCGCCAGGCCGGCGAACTCGAAGCCGGCTTCGCCGCCGGCGAGATTCCGGCGCATCGCCTCCATTCCCGGGCCATGGAGTTCCACGATGACCGGGACTGCGCGGCGCTTTCCCTCCAGGTCTTCCACCACGGCCCGTCCGCGCACGACCCCGCTGCCCTTCCAATCGTAGTCCACGGCGAGGCGGACCCGCCCGGCCTCCCGCGCGAGGCGGAACGTCGCCGAGCCTGCGGCCATGCGTCCCTGTGCATCCTGTCCTTCGGCGTACACCGAGACTCGCTGCACCGGGTCCCACTCCGATCCCGGGAGCGGCAACCGCACCGAGGCTCGCCCCTCCGAGTCGGTCGTGAATTCGAGCAGGCCCTCCATCTCGGGCACCAGGGGTTCGGTCCACCCGGCGTTCTCCCGGTCGTCCTCCGATTCGACGGCGGAAAGGAAGGGCAGGGGATTCAGGTCCGCCTCGAACCACCAGGGTTCGGAATCCGCCGAAAGATGCAATCGTCCCGAAAAGCCGGCCACCGGCCCGCCCTCCGCGCCTCGCGCGCGCACGGTGACGGTCACCGTGGTCGGCCCGACGTAGGCAGGTTGGTCCGTTTCCACGTCCAGCAGCACGTCGGGCAGGCGGTATTCTTCGACCCGGAACAGGCGAACGACGAACCCGTCCGCAGGATCCCACCACACACTCCGGACCGGATGTCGGATCGGCCGCGTGCCTTCGGCCGGCAAGATCCGCGCCTGCACCCACCCCCCGTTCATGCGCTCCGGGATCCGGATGGTTCCGCCCGCGGTGCCGAATTCGGAGAGACGGAGCGTGGTCTCCTGAATCGTCGTGCCGTTCACATGTTCGATGACCACGTGGAATCCGGCTCCTGCGGGCACGGGCGGCTCGCCCGCGCGATCGCGCTGCCGTGCCGCGAGCCGGAAGGCGACCTCCTCCCCGGGGCGCGCGACCGGCTTCGAGGCATAGACGAGGATTCGCCACCCGTCTCTCTCGGAGGACGCGGAGAGGCCGGAGTCGTCGAGCCACGCCTTGCCCAGCGGATGCGCCGCGGTCACCTGCAGTTCGCTCCCGTGGTCCTCGCGGGCGGCGACCGGCGCGGCGAGGCGCAGCAGTCCCGCGGCATCGGTCACACCCTCGAACTCCCAGGGCGGGGTGTTCCCGCCAACTCCCAGGACTCCCTTCACGACCGCGCCTTCCGCGGGACTTCCGTCCCGGGAATCGCAGGCGCGCACGACGATCTCGTCCGGCCCGACGCGGGCTTCCAACCCGAGCGCCGTCAGGTCGGTCAGGCGCAATTCCACGTCGCTCTCGGTGCCGGCGACGATGATGTATCGTCCGGGAGCGCAGCCCGCGAAAAGATCCTGCGGGACCTCGCGAGTCCAATGCTTGATCAGAACCGGCGCGGCCAGTTCGGCGCCCGAGGGTTGCTCGGGATCGCGGGGATCGGGGGGCGCCCCCGGCGGGACCGCCAGGAGCATCCCCGCGGACGGCTCCGGTACGGGGTTTTCCCCGACGTCCGGGGCGGTTCCGGGAAGGCGTCGCCGGTAGTCGGCATAGCCGAAGCGCGCGAGAGTCTCGCGGGCCAGCCGACTCAAACCGTCCATGCGATCCTGCGAGGTGGCGGCCTTCATCGACTGCAGCTGGAGCGCGAGCGAGACGGCGACGCTTCCGGCGTCGCGGGCGAGCGCGAACCGGATCCCCTCCTGGGCGGCCAGGGGGGCATACGCCCCATCCCGATCCTGCTCGACGACGCGCGTGCAGAATTGGAGCGATTCGTCCGGATCCGCGGTCAGAAAGGCGAGTCCGAACTCGGCTCGGGATCGGACGGGGCGGCGGACTTCCGTGGCGCGGAGGGCGTCGCGCAGCCGCGCGGTGGCCGCCTCGGCATGGCGCGCGTCGAGTCCGAGCAGGCGCGCGCCGAAGAGCGCCGCCTCCACGCGCTCGGTCGGGGTCTTCTCCAGCCACCGGTCCGCCTGCGCGAGCAGATCCGCGATTCGCGGCGACTCTGCGCGCACATCGCGTCGCGCCAATCGTTCCGCGAGCATGACGGCGTGCGCGGCCCGTTCGACCGGATCGATCCCCTGGGTCACGGTCCGCTCGAGATCGGCCTCGCCCGAGGCCGCCAGGCGGGTGCGCCAGACCGACAGCGTGTCGATCCCGGCGTCCGATTCCCCGGCGAACGCACGCCAGACCGTGCCGACGGCCAAGCCCAGGATCACCGCGAACGCAAGAACGGACCGGCGACGCAACGACATGCCCTCTGCTCCTCGGAAATGAACTTCGGCTGCACGCAGCCACGGATCAGCAATTCTCATGCCCGGGGGACCGAGAGGTCAACCTTCTTGTCTGCCGCATGCGGCGACGGGAGTTCCGGAAGGGAGAGTTTCCGGTTGCGATCCGCTGTGCGTAGCCGCTTTACATGTGGAAAGCAAGTTCACATGCCGGATCGATTCCCGCAGGGGCGGGCACGTGCGGGCAGGGGACCCGGCCCGATCCACCTGCACCCGGTAGAGTTTGGAGTGCGGGACCGTTACGCGCAGGGGATCCGGCGGGCGGAACGTACGGGCGGGACGATGAGCGCTCCCCGGACCTGCGGGTCGATCGCGATCCCGGGGGAGTGTCCCCCGGGGCCGCGAAGGGTCTTCTCCGGGACCGGTCAGCGGATCGGGCCGCCCGTGTCGATCCCGTCGGGAGGGAGATATCCGCGGGCGTTGCGACCGATGTGCTGCTGCGCCATCTTGAGCTTGAGTTCGAGTGCGAATTTGTCGTTGGGGTCGATGGCGAGCGCCTTATTGAGCCACTTCAAGGCCTCGCGGAAGTTGAACTCGATGGCCCACAGGTGACCGAGGTTGTCGTAACCGATCACCAGCCAGCGATCCAGTTCCGGTGCCTTCTCCTTCGCGGCGGCCAGGAGATCGACATCCTTGGACGAGCGCAGGATCTCGGCCACGATTTCGCGCGCTTCGCGGAACGACGCGACCGCCTTCTCGTACGCGCGCTGCGCCCGGGAAGTCTTGGTCGCTCCTTCCGCATCGAGCCCTTCCGCGTTGGCCTTCTTTCCCTCCTCGATCAGTCGGACGACATCCTGGAAACGCGCGGCGAGGGCGTCCTCCCCTTTTCCGCCCTTGCGCTCCTGCACGGCGCGCAGCTGTTGTTCCTTCTCCTCATTGCGCTTTTTCAGCGCGGCCGTGGTCTCGCTCATCAGGGACTTGGCTTCGCCGGCCTGCGCGAGGTCCGGATACCGGGAGAGGAGCATCTGGAACTGTTTGAGCGCATCGTCCAGGCGATTCTCGCCCAGCGCCGTCTTGCCGCGCTGGAGCCAGGCGTCCGCCTCGCCGAGTGCCACCTGCTCGAGGGCCGGCTTGATCCGGTTCTCGAGGCCGGAATCGAGCGCGAGCGCCCTTTCGTATTCGGCGCGCGCCTGCGGCCACAGCTGGTTCTCGCGGCAGAACTCCGCGAGCGCCAGCCGTCCGGACGCATCGTTCTCCTTCACCCGCTTTCCGCGCAGCCGGTAGGCCTGGTAGGGCGCGATGTCGGACAACTTGAGGACCATCGTTGCGCCGTCGATGGCGAGGATGATCTGGTCCTTCTCGATTTCGACGATCTCGCCCTGCAGGACCGTTCCGGTTTTCAGCTCGATCGTCTCCGCCCGGATGGCCGGCGCGGCGACGAGGAGGGCGAGGACGAGCCATGCGGGGCAGCGAAGGGGGAGGGACATGGGAAGGCTCCTGGCACGGGGAGGGGATCCCCGGGGGAGGGGGCGCACACAGCATCATTCTGCGTCGTGCGCGCCCCGGAGTCAAGGGCCGACCTCGTCCCGGTGGCGGGGAGCGCCCGGCGCGAACGACTCCGCCAGCCCGCCGAAGCGTGCGCGGGCGAGGAGCGCGTCCGCGCACGGGGCGGTGGCTTGCAAGCGGAAGTAGTGGACGAAGGCGCGCGCGGGGGGAAGCGGGACGCGAGGATGGCCGGGAACGAACTCCCACGGATGGAGGTAGAGGACCGGCCGTCGTCCCGCGGCGAGATCCACGGCGAACGCGCGTTGCGCGGCCGAGCGGGAGTGAAGGCGCAGGCCGATCCCGCCGGCGTACGGGATCCGGAGCGGGCCGAGGGACCGGACGGAGGCGGGGACTTCCCACACCGTCCCGTGCGGGGTCGCGGCTTGCCAGGGGAGATCCGGAAGGGTGCCGCCCGCGAATCCGGCGGGAAGGGTGCTCGAGCTGAATCGAATCCCCTGCCGCGACAGTTCCGCGTGCGCCCAGGGGGTATGACGGGTCAGGCTCCATTCCGGGGCGCGGAAGGAGACGATGGGGTGCGCGACGAGCGGGGCCAGCGTCGCCAGGGCGTCCTCCAGGTCCCGGGCGAATCCGGTCCTCCCGAGCCGGTCTACGCGCAGGTGTCGGTCCCCGTGGCAGCCGATTTCATGACCCGCCCCCACGATCTCCTCGACCAGCCCGGGGTAACGCCGAGCAATCCAGCCGAGCACGAAGAACGTCGCCCGGGCGTTGCGGCGCGCGAGCAGATCGAGCGTCCGACGGGTCCCCTCCACGACGGCCGAGGGGAGTTCCCCCCAGGAGGATTCGGGGAGCCATCGTTCCACGTCGCAGACGTGGAACCAGTCCTCGACATCGACGGTGCAGATGGCCTCGATCATTCCGGTCTCCCCGGGGCACGTGGACCGTCCCACGCGTTCCGCTCCGTGATGCTACCGTGCGCAGGGCGCGGGCGCCATCCTGCGGGCGGCACCGGGGAGGAACCGCCGGAAGTCCGGGTGGTGCAGCAGGGGCACGAATCCGAACAGAAAGAGCGCCGCGGGAATCGGGTCGAGCGGATCGAAGTCGTCGAACGAATCGGGAACGCCGGCGGCGGGGCGGCAGGATGGCCCCGAACGGCGCAGCCAGTGAAGGGCATCCCCCGGCCACAGCCAGCGCGCGCGCACCCCCTCCGGATAGTCGGGCGGGGCGGGCATGGGTTCCCCCAGGGCGAGCCGGCACAGGAGGTCCGGGAAATTCACGCCCGCCCGGCACGCCAGGTGGAGCGATCCCCAGAAGCGCGGGTTGATCTCGATCAGTCGGTACTCCCCGTCGCGCGGGTCTTGCAGGAACTCCGCCATGGCGATTCCGGTCCAGTGCGCCGCCCGCAGCAGGCGGACGAGCCGGTCGACCAGACCCGGGGCGTGAACGCTCTCGCGGAGAGTGCTGGCGCCTCCCTCGACCGGCATCGTGCGCAGGCGGCGGTAGGCGAACGAGGCGCGCAGGACCCCGGTCGCATCGAGCAGGACGTTCACACCGACGTTTTCGCCGCCCGCGGGGAGGCATTCCTGCACGACGGGATCGCGATCCATGGGCGCCATCTCCCGCAGAATGCGTGTCAGCGTGGACGCGTCGGTCGCGCGTCGGATGCCGCGTCCGCCCCACCCGAACCGCGGCTTGACGATCGCGGGAAACCGGCCGGAGTCTCGCGGGTCCGCCGGCACGGGGACGCCCGTTGCGACCGCGAGGCTCTGCTGATTGCGCTTGTTCCGCAGCCAATCCAGCCGCGCGGGCGGGGCGAAGGGGATCGCGACCTCCGGCGGCAACCGGTCTCTCCCCGCGAGGACGAGACGCAGCGTGTCCTCTTCCATGGGCAGCAGCACCCGGACCTGATGGCGCCGCAACACCCGCGCCAGGCAATCCAGATACGCTTCCGGTTCGCGCCGCGGAGAGGGATGGAGAAACCGACGCCAGGCCCAGCGCGAGTGCAGGGCCGGCGCCCAGCGGGTGCTCTCGCCGACCACGACACGCCTCCCCGCGGCCGCGAGGGCGCGCACGGCGGCGTAGGTCTTGCGCTGGAATCCGTCCGTGACCAGGACGGCGGGCGGGTTCGGCAACGGGAAGGCGCTCCACGGCGAGGAATCGGGCCGCTTCTTCCATACCCGCGATCGGGGGGTGGGGGCAAGTCCCCCTGCCGTCGCACCGTTCGCGGGAGTCGTGGCCGATGCCGGCGACGAGAATCGACGCTGGGCAATTCCCGCTTTTCCCCCTACAATGATTCCACGATCGAGGCCGCCGGCGGCGCACCGCCCCGGCCGGCCCGGGAGGGAGCCTCGCGCATGTCCCGACTCGCGTCCGTGCTCGCCCCGCGGTACGAAATCCTGCGCCCCCTCGGCCAGGGGGGGATGGGAGCGGTGTTTCACGCCCGCGACCGCGAGGCCGGTCGAGAGGTGGCGCTGAAAACCGTGGAGACGGAGGATCTCGGTCCCTGGCTGGTGGAGGCGCTGCGTAACGAGTTCCGTTTTCTCGCCGGCCTGCGCCATCCCAATCTCGTCGAAGTGTACGACTTCGGCGTCGCCGCCGGCGAAGGCGGTCCCCCCGCGGTCTACTTCACGGAGGAATACCTGGATGGCCGGGAACTCCATGCGGCCGTGGAGGGGAGGCCGATTGCGGAGTGGCTCCCCTGGCTGCTCCAGGTCTGTCGCGCCCTCGAGTTTCTCCACTCCCGCGGCTACGTGCACGGCGACATCAAGCCCAACAACGTCCTGGTTCTGTCCGACGGCCGGGTGAAACTCGTCGACCTCGGGCTCGCATCCGAGACGCGCGCGCGGGGCGGCAGCGCCGAGTTGCGCGGGACGCCGGCGTATCTGGCGCCGGAGCTCTTCCGGGGGGACCCGATCGACGGCCGCACGGACTTGTACGCGCTGGGCGTCAGCCTGTACGAGTTGGTCGCCGGACGGCACCCGTTCCACGGGCAAACCCCGCGGGAGTGGATGAAGAACCACTGCCAGGTACCGCCGCCGCCGTTTCCCAAGGGGACGGCCGTTCCCCCCTTTCTGGAGCACATCGTCTTCCGGTTGCTGGAGAAGGACCCGCGGGCCCGCTTCCTGCGCGCCAACGACGTTCTCGAGGCGATCAACCGCGGGCTGGGGACCCGCGAACCGGCCGAAACCGACGCCACGCTCGCGGGGCGCATCTTCTCCGTGCATTGGGTGGGTCGGCGCGACATTCTCGCCGGCTTGGTGCGTGCCCTGGAACCCCTGCGCGCCCAGGACTCCGGCCCGATCCAATGCGTCTGGCTGGAGGGCGAAGCCGGCATGGGCAAGAGCCGCTGTCTGCGCGAGCTCGCGTACCGGGCGCAGCTGGAGGGGGTGCTGGCGGCGCGGATCGGATTTCACGGCGCCGGACACGCCGCGGTGACGCCCCTGCGCCAGGTCTGTCGACTGCTTTCGCAACACCTGCCGGAAGAGCGGGAGCGGCGCTCGGCCTGGGTGCGGGAGTACGAGCCCTTCTTGCGCACCCTGGATGCCGCCGATGGGGAGGGCGGGGAGGGGGCGGAACCGGAGCGGGCGCGGCAGTGCCTGGCTCGGCTGGTGGCGGCGGCGTCGGCCGAACTGCCGATCGTGATGCTGCTCGACGATGTGGACCTGGCGCCGGAAGCGGTGTGGCGCGACCTGACGGCGCTGATGGGTGCGGCGCGCTCCATGGAAGGCGGGCTGCGGCTCCTCCTTTGCGTGACCTCGGGCGGCGCCGGCGCGGCGGCCTTGACGCCGGGCAGCCCGGCGGCCCGCATGGCACAATCGCTGCGCGGCGCCCCGGAAACGCGACCGGCCCCGCTGCCCCCGCTCACGGTGGCCGAGACCGCCGAATTGAGCGCCGGCGTGCTCGGCGTGTCGATCGTCCCCGAGGGGTTCTCCGCCTGGCTGCATCGCGTGAGCGGCGGCGTTCCCTTCTGGATCGAGGAGACTCTGCGCGGTCTGGTGGCGGAGAAGCGTGTGCAGGTGGGGGAGCCGTTCGATACCTGGGTGCCGCCCGCCCAGACCCCGCTGCCGGCGGAGGGGATGGACCGGCTGACCGCATTCCTGGAGGGGATCTCCGGGCGGCTGAGTCCGGAGGAGCGCGGGCTGGCGGAGGCCGTAGCCGTACTGGGGCGACCCGCGCCCCTGGCGTTTCTCCGCGCGGCGACCGATCTGGATGCCGCCGCGCTGCGGGTGGGGTTGGAGGGCCTGCAGCGGCGCGGCCTGGCGCGCATGGAGGCGGAGGCGGGAGAAGCGGTCCTCGCGTTTACGCGCGGCGCGATGGGGCCGTGGCTCTGCGGCTCGCTCCCGGCGGCGCGCCGGGAGGAGTTGCACCGGCGATGGGGTCGGGTTTCCGGGGACGGAGCGGGGGCGCTCTCACGGGCGGAACAGGCGTGGCACCTGGCGTGCGGCGGCGTGCGGGATCCGGAGCCGAGTTGGTGGCTGGAGGCCGCGGCGGATGCGCGGCGCACCGGAAACCCCGTCGCCGCGGAGACCATCCTCCGGCATGTGCTGGCCGGCGTGGGGACGCCGGGGCGTGAGGATGCCTATCGACCGCTGGCGACCCTGCTGATCCAACTCGGCCGGCTGGACGAAGCGGAAGCGGTTGCCGGCCAGGCTTTGGCCGAGGCGGAGCAGGCCGGGCTCGGGGGGGCGCGCCTGCGGGCGACCGGGTTGGAATTGCGCGCCTCGTGTCGGGCCCGGCGTGGCGACATCGCCGCGGCTCGGCCGCTGTTCCTGGAGGCGTATGGACTCTGGGAGGGGCTGGCCGGCGCCGGAGACGCCTCGGCCCGGGCCGCCCAGGACCGGCTGGCGCCGTATGCCGCTGCCGCGTGCGCGGAGACGGGCCAGTCGGAAGACGCCGACCGTTTGATCGCGCGCCACCTCGGCGAGCAGACTCCGCCGCAGGCGCGTTCCCAGTTTCACTATCTGCGCGGTTTGCGGCTGCGCCGGCTGGGAGAGGGGGAGCGCTCGGAGGAGGAGATGCGGAAGGCGCTCGAGGTCACGCACGCGATCCCGGATCCGATGCTGCGCGAAGCGACGGCGGCGGCGGCGCGGTACGGACTGTCCGGAACCCTGCGGGAGCGGGGCGCTCATGCGGAGGCGCTCGACGAGTTGCAGGAGGCGTTGCGCTCCTTCCACCGGCTGGGACAGACCATCTCCGAAATCAGCGTGTTGCGGGAGATGTCGGCCCTGTTGCTCACGCTGGGACGGGCACAAGGGGCGCTGGAGCGCGCGCGCAGCGCCTACCGGCGCGCCGCGCCGATCGGCAATCCGCACGCCCTGGGCTCCGTCCTCCTGCACCGCGGGGAAGTGCACGAGGCCCTGGGCGAGTGGATCGAAGCCGGGGACGACTATGAGGCGGCGGTGAAGGCGCTGGAGAGCGTCGGCAGCCGGATGGTCGCGGCGGAGGCGTTGCTGGCGTTGGCCGACCTGCGCAACCGGTCGGGGCGCCCGTCGGAGGCCTGGGATGCGGCGGAACGCGCCGAGAAGACCGCGCTCGACCTCAGGGAAGCGCGCATGGCGGCGCGGGCGCGGCTTCAGCAGGCCTGGGCGTGCCGGGCGCTCGGGATGGAGGAGCAGGCCTCGGGGCGGTTGGCTGCGGCGCGCGAGGGGGCGACGCCCTGGGTCGCGGGTCTGGCCGATCTACAGGAGGCGATCGCGGCGCTCGACCGGGGCGACGGGCCCGGCGCCGAAACGAAGTACGAAGCCGCCCGCCGCACTCTGTCCGGATCGGGCGCGATGCTGGCGCGCCTTCGCCTCGCGGCGATCGGCGTTCGCGTGATGCTGGAGACCGGGCGCAACGCAGAGGCCAGTCAGGCGCTCGACACCCTGCGGGCCTCCGCCGGCGAGCTCGATCTGGGGCTCCGGGGCGAGGTGCTCGAGCTCAACGCCCGGATGCTGGCGAAGGCGCAGCGCGCCTACGCGGCGATGGCCATGTGGCAGGACGCCGCGCACTTCTGGGAGCGCCGGCGTGCCCGGTTGCGCTGCGCCGCCGCCCTGGCCGAGGCGGCCGATCATGCCCAGGGATTGGGAGACGCGACGGTCGCGCGCGGATGTATCGATCGGGCCGCCGCCCTGTGGGAGGAGGAGTCCCGCCGCGTCCCCGAAGGGGCGCGGGAATCCTTCGAGAATCGCGCCGATCACGCCCGCGTGCGCCTGCGGGCACGCGCCCCCCGGGCCCCGACGGAACGCGCCCCGCTTCCGCTCGACACCCCGTCCCGCGAGGAGAAGACCGTCGTCCTCGACCTCGAGCACGAGCGGACCGAGCCGGATGCGATCACGCTCGACGCGGAAAAGGACCTGCTGCGCGCGGTGATCCTCCTCCTGCGGGAGCGCTCCCCGATCGAACTGCGGCGGCGGCTGTTGGAAAAGTCGCTCGAGACGTTCGGCGCCGCCCGCGGATTGCTCCTGTTGGACGCGCCGCTGGCCGGATCGGCGTCCCCGGAACGCGGCGCAGATCCGCTCCGCTGCGCGGGCGCGCGGCTCGTGCTCGCCGAATCCCGCGGCGTGGCGGAGGCCGATCTGCGCGCCTGGATGGAATTCCTCGGTCGCCTGGTGCAGGCCCAGGGGGCGGAACGTAAGCTGAGCGCCGGGGAACTCGTGTACCTCTCCGCCGAGCGCAGGCGTCTGAGCGACCCGCCCTCGCGCGGTCGAGCCGAGGGGGTCATCGCCCCGTTCCTCTCGCCCTCGGGCCGGCTCCTCGGCGCTCTCTTCCTGGAAGGGGCCGGAGCGACCGCGGAAGACCCGCGCAACGCGGAACTCCTCCCGTTCTTCGCGGCCCATGCGGCCGCGGCGCTCGAGGCGGCACTTCAGACCGATCGCCTGGCCACCGACCCGGCCACCGGCCTCCCCACTCCACCCGCCCTCCGCCTGGGGCTGGCCACCGCCCTCGAGCGGGCCGCCCGCGGCATCTGGCCGCTCGGCGTCCTGGTCGTGCGGGCCCCCGGATTGGAAACCTTGCGCGCGGAGCATGGGCTCGCCGCGGCGGACGCGCGTTTGCGCGCCTGGGGCGCGGAGGTCACCGCGCAGGCCCGCGTCCGCTGGCCGGACGCATGGACCGGACGGGAATCGGGAGACGCCATCGCCGTGGTCCTGCCGGGGGCCGGACCCGAAGAAGTCCGGGCCCTGGCGACTCGCCTCGCCGCCGAGCCCGGCCTCGTGGCCGGCACCGCCGTCTTCCCCGCGGACGGCGAGGATCCGGACCAACTGCTCTGGATCGCCGGGCGGCGAACTTGACGCCCCCCGAAGGGGCCGGGTATCATGCACCGCACAACCTCGCCCCTCTCCCCGCTCCTGCACCAAAGGATCAGCGTGGACAGCCAGGTCCAGTCCCAACTCGCGGACCTCAAGCGCAACATCGAAGCCGTCATCCTCGGCAAGTCCGAAGTCGTGGAATGTCTGCTCGCCGCCCTGCTGGCGCGCGGCCACGTCCTGATCGAGGACGTCCCCGGCGTGGGCAAGACCACCCTGGCCCGGACCCTGGCGCGCTCCATCGACTGCCAGTTCAAGCGCATCCAGTTCACCCCGGATCTGCTGCCGTCCGACATCACGGGCCTTTCCGTGTTCGACTCCGAAAAGCGCGAGTTCCTGTTCAAGCCCGGACCGATCTTCACCCACATCCTGCTCGCCGACGAAATCAATCGAAGCACGCCGCGGACCCAGAGCGCCCTGCTCGAGGCGATGAACGACTGCCAGGTGACCGTGGACGGCACTTCCCATCCGCTGGAGATGCCGTTCATGGTCATCGCGACGCAGAATCCGCTCGAGTACGCAGGCACCTACCCGCTGCCGGAGAGCCAGCTCGATCGCTTCCTGATGCGGCTCCACATGGGCTACCCGGCGCGCTCCCAGGAGCGGGCGATCCTCGCCTCGCCGCGCGGGACCCCGCAGATCGAATCCGTCCGGCCGACCCTGCACGGCCGCGACGTGGTTGCGCTGTGGAAAACCGTGGAGCAGGTCCGCGTCGACGAGTCCATCTGCGAGTACATGTTGTCCGTGGTCGAGGCTTCGCGCAGCGAGACCTCGTTGATGGCCGGGGTGAGCCCGCGCGGCTCCTCCGCCCTCTACCGCGCCGCCCAGGCAATGGCCCTTCTGCGCGGCCGCGACTTCGTCGTTCCCGACGACGTCAAAATGCTCGTCATCCCGGTCCTGGCCCACCGCGTCATTCCGAAGACCCGGCGGGTCATCGGGGACGGGCGCGCCACCGCCACGGTGGCGCTCGAGGGCATCCTCAAGAAGGTCCGCAGCCCGGGATAACCGGGATCGGGCCCGGACGCGCGGCCGCGATTTGCCCCCTTCCCGCACCCCCGCCGCGGACGTATAATCGGCACGGTCCGGAACCCGCATGGATGGCCGCATGCCGTGAAGCCCGATCCCGCCCTCGAGGCGCGCAAGCGCGTTCGGGACGCCACCGAGGCGGTCCCGCTGCCCGACCTCGCCGCCCTCGAGGCCGCCGCCCAGCTCCACGCCAGCCTGCGCCCGCCCCGGCTGACGCGGCACGGCGTCGCCTTCATCCTCCTCACCGCCACCGCCGGCATCCTCGCCGTCGTGCTCGGTTCCCACTACATCTTCCTCCTCTTCGGCACCCTGTTCTCCATGTTCCTCGTCGCCACCCTTCACGCCCGACTCATGCTGCGCGGCGTCCGCGTCCAACGCACCGTCCAGCACCCGGTCTTCTCGCACCAGCCTTTCCAGGTGTCGCTGCGCTTCCTGAACGACAAATGGCTTCCCGTCGCCTGTCTGCGCGTGAACGACGGTCCCCGGTCGAACGATCACGTGCGCCACGACGCCCAGCCGGAGGTTTTCGTGCCGGTGGTGCCGCCGCAGGGGGAGTCCACCGTGACCTACCGCTCCCGCCTGTTCGGACGCGGATGGGCGGAGTGGACGCACGTCACCGTAGCCACCGACGCCCCCTTCGGCCTCTTCCGCAGCGAAGTGTCCCTCCCGTGCCCGGGCCGGGAGCTCGTTTACCCGCGCGTCCTGCCCGTCATCGCCCAGATGCGCATCGAGGCCCTCTTCGCCCCCACCGAGATCGACGTCACCGTCGGCCAGCGCGGCAGCGAGGAATTCGTCGGCCTGCGGGAATTTCGCGGCGGGGACAACCCGCGTTGGATCCACTGGAAAGCCTCGGCACGCCTGCCCAGCCAGCTCCTCGTCCGCGAATTCGACAGCCCGCGCATTCGCCGCGTGGTGCTCGCCGTGGAGTCCTGCGTCGGCACCCTCGAGCGGCGCAAGCTGCTCCGCCGGCTCGAAAACTCGGTCACCATCGCCGCATCCCTCGCCGGCACCCTCGTGCGCAACACCCCCTCCCTCACGTTTCTCACCGCCTCTCCCGAACCCCGTATCCTGGAGCTCTCGCCGGACAGCCGATCGCTCTGGGAACTGCTCGAATCCCTGGCCCTCCTCGAACCTTCGCAGAACCTCGCCATCCGCGACCTCCTCGCGCTCCTGCCCGCGGCCAAGCTGGAAGGAGCCGCCGTCATCGCCGTGACCCTGCGCACCGAGCCGGAGCTGCTCGCGGAGTATCCGGGAATGGTCCTCATCTCCGCGGAGCGCCCCTCCCATCTCCTGCTGCAACAGGATCGTCGATCCGGCCTCGAGATCCGCGGCGGCGACCGCTGGCGGGGAGGGGATGCATGATCCGCGACGACGAGGATGCCCGCCTGGCCCGCCATGCCGAATTGCAGGGATTCGGAAGCTGCGCGGCCCTCATGCTCGAGGGGTATCTGCTCCTCGTCCTGGCGGAAAAATGGAACCTCATCTTCCTCGGCGTTCTGCTCCTGGCCTGCCTGTGGCGGATGGTGCGGGTCCGGTTCGGCGGCGGGCGCCTGATCGACTGGTCGCGAAACTCCCATCGCGTGGTCGGCTCGGTTTCCTTCCTCTGCCTCGGATTCGGCTCCGCGGCCGGCTTCACCACCGGAACCGTGTTCTTCCTGGCCGCGGTCGTGGTCTGGATCGAGGCGATCATCCTCCTGTCCCGCTGGCGCGGTCCCGGTGTCCTGCGCGCCCTCACCTACCTGTCGCTGTTCCACGTCGTCCTCGCCGCTTTCGAGGTTCGTCCCGCGGCGACCGCGCCGCTCCTCCTGGTCTACCTGTTCCTCGTCGTCCGCACCCTCGGCGTGGCCGACCGGCGCGTCGGGGAGGTCCCGGAGTACCCCCGCTTCCTCGCCATCGACACCGGCACCTTCGCCGCCGTGACCGTTCTGGCGATGACGCTCTTCCTGGTTCTGCCGCGTCCCAGCGCGGCGGGTGGATCCGATCCCGCCGCGTCACGGACCGGCGAGCGCCCCGACGACTACGAGGTCCCAAAAAACCCGGCGCGGGGCGAACGCGTCATCGGGTTCGACGAGGACATGGCGCTCGACGACGATCTGGTCCCGCTCCTCAGCGACAAGCGCGTCGCGCTTCGCGTCAATCAGATCGAAGTGCCGCCGCAGATGAGCATGGCCGTCGTCCTGCCGGAACTCCGCCTGCGCGGCATCTGGTTCCACACCTGGACGGGCCGCCGGTGGACTCGCGACCGCGCGATCGACCTGGTCATGGACCGCATGGACGGCGCACAGGACGATTGGGTGCGCATCGAAGACAAGGCCTTCGGCGACGACCCGTCGCTCCCGCCGCTGGGCACCACCGGAACGGCGCACGACACCTGGACCGCCCGCCTCCAGCTCGTGCCCCTGGGCAAACGCGCCTGCTTCGTGCCGCCGGGCATGCGCGCCATCCAGCAACGAGTCCTCGTCACCGACGGAGAGGAGGGGTACTTCTTCCCCAATGTCGTTCGACAGCCGCTCACCTACCGCATCGAAGCCCTCGTCCTCAAAAACCACAAGACTCCGGAGGCGCGCGTCCGGCGCTTCCCGGAGGATTCCGTCTACCTGCAGGTCGCCGGACCCGAGGATCGGTTCCGCGAGCTGGCGCAGGATCTGATCCTCGGAAAATCCGGCGATCCCGCCCGAATCCTCGCCATCCAGGACCACCTCCAGGAACGATACGAGTACACGCTGTCCGTCGCGGCGCCGCCGCCGGACGCCGACTTGATCGAGTACTTCCTCTTTCAACGACGCAGCGGATACTGCGTCCACTTCGCCACGGCCATGACCATGCTCCTGCGGTCCATCGGAATCCCGTGCCGGATCGCCGGCGGATACGTCTCCCAGGAATGGGATCCGGAGCGAGGGGAGTTCCTCGTCCGCCAGACCCACGCCCATGCCTGGGTCGAAGTCCCGTTCGAGGGTCTCGGCTGGGTTCCGTTCGACCCCACCCCGCTCCCCGAAGCGGCGCCGGAAGAGTCGCTGGGTTCGCTGGAAAAGACCGCCAAGTCGCAGGCCCGGTCCGTCTGGGTGGACTTCTTCGTCAATCTGGAGAGTTTTGATCGGAGCCGGTTCCTCGGCGAGATCGGGGACGGCCTGACCCAACTTGTCCAGGCCGCCCTCGGGCGCGGCGGCGCCCCCCGGGCCGTGGGAGTCTGGGGCGGGATCCTGGCCGTTTTCCTGTCGCTCCTGGGGCTCGGAGAGTGGCTGCGGCGACGGGGTTGGCTACGCGTCGGGAACCCGTCCACGGCGACCCGCGGCCCCGGCCGTAACGGCGCCGCCATTCCTTTCTACCGCGACCTGCTGCGGATGGCCGCACGTCGGGGGCTCGTGCGCGCAAACACCGAAACCCCAGCGGAGTTTGCGCGTCGGGTGGATGAGGCCGCCGGGCGTCCGGCCGCCCAGCAGGTCGTGGATGCGTACTACCTTGTCCTCTTCGGGAGACGAACCCTCAGTCCCGCCGAATCCCGTGCGGTTCAGGAGGCCCTCGTCCGCCTCGAGCAAGGCCTCTTTCCACCCCCGTCGGCCCGAAACTGACGGGAGAATCCTCGCGCCCCGATCGCCCCGGTCACGACACCCGTCGAGCGCCGTTCCACCCCGCCAGCGAGCCACTATATAATGTAGCCATTCCCCGTGCCGTTGCGCCCCTCCCCCGGTCTCTGCGCACGGAAGCAGTCATCGTCCCCGGATTTCTCTGGATTTCTGACCCCGGTTCATTCAGAACACGAGGCTTGACCCTCTTCGGATCGTCTCCCATGCCCCTCGAACGTCTCCACAAGGTCCTTGCCGAGGCGGGGGTCGGTTCCCGCCGCCATTGCGAGGAACTCATTCTCCAGCATCGCGTGTTGGTCGACGGCAAGGTGATTCGCCAACTCGGGATCAAGGTCGATCCCGAAAGGGCCGAAATCGTCTGTAACGGCGCGCCAATCCGTATCCAGCGGAAGATTTACATCGTCCTCAACAAACCTCGGGGCGTGGTCTGCACCAACAAGGACCCGGAAGGGCGGCCACGCGTGGTGGATTTGCTGCGCAAGATCGAACAACGGATCTTCCCGGTCGGCCGCCTCGATGTCGACTCCGAAGGACTGCTCATCGTCACCAACGACGGGGCCCTGTGCAATCTGCTCACTCATCCGCGGTACGAAGTCGCCAAGACCTACACCGCCGTGGTGCGCGGGCCGCTGGAAGGCAAAGACCTCGAAAAGGTGCAGGGGGGCGTTTGGTTGGCGGAGGGGAAGACCCAGCCGGCGAAAGTGCGCATCCTGAAAAGAAGCCGGAAATCGACGGCGATCGAAATCACCCTCAAGGAGGGAAAGAACCGGGAAGTGCGGCGGATCCTGGCCCGGGTCGGCCATCCGGTGTCATTCCTGCGCCGGACCTCGATCGGGAAGCTGCGCCTCGCCGAGCTCAAGCCCGGTCAGTCGAAGGTGGTGACCCGCGAGCAGTTGCTCCGGATGATTGGGATCCCCGAGGCCGCACTGGACGACTTGGCATGAACGATTCGAGGTGCGAGATCCGCGCCGCAACCGTCTATTCCCCGCCGGCCGCCACGGGCCGCCGTTGGGCCGTCCTCTGCAGCCTCCTCCTGCTCGCTCTGCTGCTCGTCTCGTGCCGCAGCACGCGTGCGGGAACCGGGACCCGGTCCGGGCGTCCCGACGAGGGTACGGCCGGGGCCCCGGGAGCCACGACCGTTGCCGTCACGGAAGGCGTTCGCAAGACGGTCCTTCCCAATGGACTGCGCGTCCTGACCCTGGAGCGCCACTCGGTTCCCATCGTCAGTTGCGTGATGGCATACCGGGTCGGCTCCCTGGACGAACCCCCGGGGAAGAGTGGCATGGCCCACTTCCTCGAACACGTGATGTTCAAGGGCACCCATCGGTTTGGCAAGGGCGAAATCGACCTCACCACGATGAAAAACGGGGGATCCAACAACGCATGGACCAACGAGGATCTCACCGTCTACCACTTCACCTTCGCCTCCGATCGCTGGGAGATCGCTCTGGAGATCGAGGCGGATCGCATGCGGAATTGCCTGTTCGAGGAACGGGAAATCGATGCCGAGAAGCAGGTGGTCATCGAAGAGCTCAAATCCACCCTCGACTCCCCGTGGCAGTACCTGTCCATCGAAGTGGGGAAGGAAATCTTCCGCGGCCATCCGTACGCGCGGCCGGTCATCGGCCTGGAATCGGAAATCCAGGCCGTCACCGCGAAAGATCTGCGCGCCTTCTACGACCGCTACTACGTCCCGAACAATGCGGTTCTGGTCCTGGTCGGGGATTTCCAGAGCGAAGAGGTGATTCGCAAGGTCGGCGAACGGTTCGCGGGCATTCCCGCCGGAGCGGACCCGTCCCGCGCCGCGACTTCCGCGCAGGCGGGTTCGGCGGCCGGGCGGCGCGTGGAGGTGACGCACGGGACGACCGTGGATCGGCTCCAGATTGGATTTAAGACCGTCAAACTCGGTGCGCCCGAGGATCCGGTCCTGGATGTGATCGCGTCGCTCCTCGGAGAGGGGCGTTCGTCGCGTCTCCACCACCGGCTGGTGGAGGATCTTCGCCTGGCGTCCTCGGTGGAGTGCTCCCACAACGCCAATCACGAGGCCGGGGCGTTCACGGTGAGCGTGGAGTGCGTGCCGTGGGCGGATCGGGCGCGGGTCGAGGCGGTCGTGGCGGAAGAGGTGGCGGCCTTGGCGCGGGAGAAGGTCCCGGCCGGGGAACTCCGGCGGGCGAAGAACAAGATCACGGCGGCCTTCACCTTCGGCCGGGCGACCGCGCTCGGGTTCGGCGAGGAACTTGCGTACTCCGAGGCTCTCCGGTCGTATCGGGATCTGGACACCTACCCCGGCCGCATCGAAGCCGCGAGCGCGGCGGATCTCCAACGGGTGGCGGAGGAATTCCTCATTCCGGCCCGTTGCACGGTCGGATGGTCCCTGGCGGACCGCGAGACCCCCGAATCCTCCCCGCCACCGCCTCCTCCTCCCGTGCCGGCCACCGGGGCGTCGCCCGCTGCGCCCGCGCCGATGGAGCCGCACTCCGCGCCTCGGTTTGATTTGCGTGAAACCTGGCAGGTCCGACTGGAGAACGGGCTGCAGGTGCTGATCTATCGGATGGCCGATTTGCCCGTGGTTTCGCTTCAGGCGCACGTGGAGGCGGGCTCCCTCACCATTCCGCCGGGGAAAGCGGGGCTGGCGGAGATGACCGGCTTGATGCTGCTCGAGGGGACCACGACCCGGGATTCGCGTCGGATCGCCGAGGAGGTGGAAAACCTCGGCGGCATCCTCACCTCCGGAGAGGAAGGGGTGGCCCTGAAGCTGCTCTCCCGCGACCTGGATTTCGGATTGGGCCTGGTGGCCGACCTGCTGCGCAACCCGGCGTTCCCGGATGAGCGCCTCGAACGTCAGCGTCAATTGGCGCTCGCGAGACTGGCGACCGAGGAGGACGAACCCGACACGGTGGCGCGCAAACGCTTCCTCGAGGCGGTGTACGGCGAACACCCGCTCGGTCAACCCGCCTCCGGAACGGTGGAGGCGATGAAGCGGCTTTCCCGCCAGGACGTGGTTTCCCATCATGGGCGGTACTACCGTCCCAACAACACCATCCTCGCGGTGGTCGGGGACGTCGAACCGGCCGACGTCTTGACCCGCGTCCGGGCCCGGTTCGGGACCTGGGCCGCGCTGCCGGTTCGTTTCCCCGCGTTGGTCGAGCCGGCCCTGGCGTCTTCCCCGGTCGACCGGTACCTGCCCATGCCGCTCGAGCAGGTGACGGTGATCCTGGGTCACCTGGGCGTTCGTCGGACCGACCGGGACTACGTGGCCCTCGAGGTGATGGACCACATCCTCGGAAAAGGGACCGGGTTTACGGATCGAATCTCCCGATCGCTGCGAGACGACCAGGGCCTCGCCTATCAGGTGTTCGCCGAAATCACCGGGAGCGCGGGCCGCGAACCGGGCGTGTTCCGTGCCTACCTGGCCACCCGTCCGCAGAACCTGATTGCGGCGGTCGAAGGTCTGGAAGCGGAAATCCGGAAGTTCCTGGCGAATCCCCCGACGGCGGAGGAAGTGCGCAACGCACAACAATACCTGGTCGGGAGCTTCGTCTTCCAGGTCGAGACGACGGATCAGATCGCCGCGTACCTGGTGGAGGTCACGCGGCACGGGCTCGGGCTGGATTACTTGTCCCGATACCCGGGGATGGTCGCTTCGGTTTCTCCCGAAGAGGTGCATCGCGTGGCCCGCGTCCACCTCCATCCCGACCGGCGAATCCTGGTCGTGGTTGGTCCGGTGCTCGAGGATGGAACCCCGATTCTGGACGATTCGGACGACGGCGGGGAAGCGGGCGCGGATCCCGAGCCCAGGCGCGCGGCCGTGGGACGGGCGAACGCCGGGGCCTCGGCGCGGTAGTTTCAATGGGGGCCGGGCGGGCGAATGTTTTTGCTCTTAAACTGGAAAATTTCCTTGACGTCGATTTTTGATTCTGGTAACGTTCCCCCTCGAGTCGCAGGAAGGCAGTGCCTTTCTGGGCTCCGGCGAGGATACGCCGAGGGTGACTGGTGCAGCCCGCGAATGCGGACCCGCCTGGTGCCCCTCAAGATTTCCTCCCCCCGGGGCCGATGATTGACAAGGTGCAGGTGACCCTTTCCCAGCGGACGAAACGGATTCGTCCCCGTGGTGGCTGTCCGAGTGGATGCCGACTGCGGGCGAAAAGGGGGACCGCACCCGTCCTCGTGCTTGGTGCCGGTGAGAGACCGGCCTCCTGAACGCAAGCTCCTCTGGACCTGGGCCTCGGTGGATGGAACCCGGTTGAGCCGGAGCCACGGACCAGGAGGGGCGCGACACCTCGATGGAGGATTTCCTGGACAGCCGGTCATCCTCGGTAGTCATGGCAGGATGACCGATCAATCGATGCCGCGCCTCACCCGGCCCATGGCTCCCATCATCAGGGAGCGGGTCTGAAGGAATGGCGGCGATCGGGGGGCCTCAAGCGAGTTTTCAGTGAAGGGTTCTTAGGATTAAGGAGGGATCATGAAGAGGTTTGGCCTTGCGGTAATCAGCATGGCCCTCGTCTTCGCCCTGGCGACCGGTGTGGAAGCTCAGGTCAAGACCGGCGGAAAGAACGAGAGCGCCCGCGCGATCACGATCAGCGGGAACCTGGACTTCACCTTCGTGCATCGCAGCGAGGCGGTCAACGAGGTGCTGGACAACGAGTATCAGCGCGCCCGCGCGACCGCGACCACCAATCTGGGCAAGGTCGAGGACGACAACTTCCTGCAGCTCTATTTCAAGCTGCGTTTCGACGTGGAGCTGGCCGAGAAGGTCGGCGCGGTCCTCGAGCTCGAGAACCGCATCCTTCAGAGCGATCTGACCGTCGCCACGACGACCACGAACGGCGTCGACCAGGAAGGCGTCAGCGGCGGCGCGGGCTCGAATGCCAATCGCGGCCTCATCGGCGCCCAGAACGATTTCAACGTGTTCCTGGGCCAGGCGTACATCGAGGTGAAGGAATTCCTCTGGCAGCAGCTCTCCTTCAAGCTCGGTATCCAGGATCACCGCTACGATCTCCGCGGCAACGGCAACGCGTTCTTCATGGACATCCGCGAGGCCGAGCTCGCCTACGCGACCCCGACCCTGGAGGCGTTCGCGGGGAACATCTACTACGGCCACGAGATCCCGGGCGGCGTGACCGCGGCGGGCGCCGGCACGGGGCCGGCGAACACGCACGGCAACTTCAACGGCGGCCTGTTCCGCGATCAGAATCGCGAGGCGGGCGGCCTGAAGTTCACCTATAATCTGGACGACAACCTGTTCGTCGACCTGTTCTGGTTCCAGACCTTCGAGTCTTCCGCCGGTGGCAATCTGGGCTCTGCGGTCCCGGGCATCGCGGAAGGCGACGACCGGTACGACGAGTACACGATCGGCTTGAACATCGACTACAACATCGATGAGAAGAGCCTGTTCAACTTCATCTACGCCGGAATCTACGGCGATGATGGCCACGTCAACGTGCACACGGTCGGCTTCGGCTTGGACTACTACCTCACGCCGGAGTTCGAGGCCTACATCGAGTTCTACGGCCAGTGGGGCGATTCGGGCCACGTCTCCTCGGAAGGCACGAACGTCGCTCACAACGACCAGGAAGTCGATCACGAAGCCTATGCCGGAATCGTGGGCTTGAAGTACACCTTCGATCACGAGATCAAGCCCTGGTTCGACCTCAGCTTCACCTACGTGTCCGGTGACGATGGCGACATCAGCACCAACGGCAACACCGGTCCGGACACCAACCACGACTTCATCTCCTACGAAGACAACGACGCCACGATGATCCTCGAAGAGAACCACTTCGGTCTCGACGTGGACAGCAACTACTGGAAGATCCAGGGCGAGATGGGAATCACCGTCAGCCTGGACCGCCAGGACGACTTCCACATCTCCACGCTGCTCGCTTGGGCCGAGGTCGCCCATGGTCCGACTCGCCGCGGCATCAACCACGGCGCGAACGGCCTCGAGCTCGACGACGATGAGGAAGACGAGCTGGGTCTGGAGTGGAACGTCAAGATGACCTGGAACTACACCGAGAGCCTGGACTTCAGCATCGGCTTCGCGTGGCTCTTCACCGACGAAGACGATTACTGGCACAACCAGGACAGCGGCCGCACCGCCAGCGCGGGTGGCCCGGCGATCGGCGACAAGGACGGATTTGCTGTGACCGAGGGCGAGGAGCTCTGGCTGCTCACCGTCGACACGAAGCTCCGCTTCTAAGAGCCGAGTTCTAACGGAAAACACATTCGACATTGGGCCATCGTGGGGGAAACCCTTCGGTGGCCCGATGTGTTTTTCTCGCCGCCTCCCCCGGGTCATCAAACTCGATCCACCCGTGGGCAATCCCCGGCGTCGGTCGTGGAGGTGCTCCGAACGCAGCCATCCGTTCGCGGAAACGGGGGGGCGGCGGGGTCGTCTACGGCATTCCACGGCCGGGATCGGCCGCGCACCGTCGGGACGTGCAGGAAGCTCCCCGAATTGCGACCGGTCGGGCAATCTTCGGGGCGCCCATCGACCGGGCGGTTCACCCCTCCTGGCCCCACGCATCGCATCCCCGGATCCACGGCCATCCAGTCACCGCGGCGGGCGGTGTGCGGTCCCCGGATCGCTTGAGGAGCGACAACCCCCAGGCGCGAGGGTGCACCAGATCCGGCATTCGCTGAGGGGCCAACCAGGACCGCCCGAATCCGGCCGATTTGTGTCCATGAGTCCAGAAGCGTTCGGTATAATTCCGCCCATTCGAGGGGATCCGAACGAATCGGGCGCGGCAGCCAGGCCAGTCCGTCTCTGCGTGGAGCGAAGGATTGCTCGCGAACATCTTTGACACCATCTCCGGGTATCTCGAAGAATTCACCTATCTCGGCGTCTTCGTCATCCTCTTCCTTTGCGGCTTGGGGCTGCCCATTCCCGAAGAGTTGACGATCGTCGCCTCCGGCTACATCTCCTACCTCGGATTGGCGAAATGGCCCCTCGCCACGGTGGTCTGTATTGCCGCCATCCTGGCCGGGGATCTCGTGACCTACGCCATCGGCCGGTACTACGGGATGGGCGTGCTCCGCTCCCGCTTCTTCCGCAAGCTGCTCAGCGAAGAGCACCTGCAGAGGGTCAACCGCTACTTCTCGCGCTACGGCGCAAAGACCGTATTTTTCTGCCGGTTCTTCGCAGGCATTCGATTCTGCGCCTATTTTGTCGCGGGTACGGCGCGTGTTCCCGTCGTCACCTTCCTGGTCATGGATCTGCTGGGGGCGCTGGTGAGCGTCCCGATTTCGGTCTATGCCGGCTTCTACTTCGGAGAGAACATCGAAGACGGCATCAAGTACCTGCACCGCGGGAAGCAGGTGTTTCTGACGGTTCTGGTGCTGGTCATTGCGGGCTTGGTCCTCTACTACTGGCGGAAGTCCAAAAAGGAAAAGGCGGCTGCGGCAGCCGTGGATGAGGCCGCGGCGAAGGACCGGAAACAGGCCACTTCCACGACGATCCCCGCCCCGACGATCCCCGCCCCGACGAGTCAGCCCGCCGCAGAACCGTAATCGGGACCGGCCCGTGAGGCGCAACGGCGGCCTCAGGGGAGAGCGCCGCACCGTGCCGTCGTCGGGGAAGACCCACGGTCCCGGCCTAGACCGCAGTCCCCGGCGCGGATGAGGCAAGCAGGGCGTAGGCGCGCACGGAAGCCGCCGGGCTCGCGGTGAGTGGCTCCCTATACCGCGATCTCGCGCGGCCACGCGCTACCCGGGCTGGTTCCCTCCGTAGCGAAAAATGGGCTCCCTTCGCTCCGCGATCAACATTCATCCCTCCTCCCGGCCCCTCCCCGGCGCCCCCGCGGTCCCTCATGCGGGCGTTGCGGGGCATCCCGCCGATCCGAGACGCCGCCCATAGGGTCGGTTGCATCTGGCTCGGGTCGGCGCCGTCGTTGTGAAAGCACCACCACCGTGTTCGGTTCCGACGCGAAGCGAATCGTGGATCCACGCGGGATTGCGGCCCGCTCCCGAGCCGTTGCACTCGCAGCGTAGTTCAGATTTCGGTCGGCCATCGCGAAGGAGATCGATCCCCGACGATGGGTGCCGGTGGGTGCCGGTCGAGGGGAAGGGTGGGCGAACGCACCGCGGAGAAGCCTGGCGGAGATCCACCGGGTGCACATGGGCGGCGAAGGGCGTTGGGAGCGACTACTTCGAACCGGGCAGGGAGCGGCGGAGGATGCGGTACGTATCCTCCAAGGCCTGGGGAAGGACCTTCGTCTGCCCCAGGACCGGCATGAAGTTGCAATCCCCGTTCCAGCGCGGAACGATATGGATGTGAACGTGATCCGGAACCCCGGCTCCCGCGGTTCGGCCCAGATTGATTCCGAGGTTGTAGCCGTGGGGGCTCATGACCTTCTGAAGCAGCGCGCGCATCTGGTTGGTCATCGAGAGGAACTCGAGGGACTCCTCCGGCGTGAAGGCCGCCAGATCAGCCTTGTGGGCCAGGGGAAGCACGAGCAGGTGCCCGGGGTTGTAGGGGAACTTGTTCAGAACCACGAAGCAGGTCTTTCCGCGAGCCAGAACGAGGCACTTCTCGTCATCGCCGGCGTCCCGGAGGCGGCAGAAGACGCACCCTCCGATCGGTTCCTCGGCCGTCTGGATGTACTCCATTCGCCACGGCGCCCAGAGGAATTCCATCGGAAACTCCAAAAAAAAACTCCCCGGGCACTGCGTCTCGGGGAGGAAAAGCGGGCGATGGGACTCGAACCCACGACGTCGACCTTGGGAAGGTCGCATTCTACCACTGAATTACGCCCGCGCGGCAACCGGTGAAAATTATAGGGTGTGATTGACCCGCGTGTCAAGAGCCCCCGGATGGGGTTGGCAGGGGGGAGGGCGGGGGGGGCGGAAGAGCCGGGGGATCGGGGGACCGACGGATCGTAGGGAAGGCGCGTGGGTGAGGGTGCGCAGGGGTGCGCGGGCGTACGGCGATGCGCCGGTCGCTCGTCGGCGGGGGTCAGTATTGGCGGAAGGCGCGGAGGAACATCATGCCCGTGACGGCCAGGACGAGCAGGAGCGTGAGGGTGATGTGGAGGGCCAGCGACCACCGCTCGGCGTTGCGCCGGGTACGGCGTTCCTCCCGGGAGGGAGGGGCATCGGATCGATCCCGGGCGAACGAGAGTTTCCCCCCGATGACCAGGATGGCCCCGAAGATGAACACGAGATCGGCGCCATGGTCGGTCCAGTACAGGGACTCGAGGTGGGTGATCGCCAGGGCGCGCGCAACGGCGCCGTCGACGAGATCGCTCGCGATCGCGAGCAGGACGATCTCGATGAGCAGAAGCTCACGCCATGGGTGATTCCGCGGCACGGCGGCCAGGGCGGGAACCAGGAGGCATCGGAAGGCGTGGAGGGCGTAGGGGACGAGGGAGACCCACTCGGTCACGGCCGATCTCCCGCAGGGAGCGGCCGCTTTCCGCCTTTCTGCTCAGCGGGACGAATCGCGGGCGGCGGACCGGGTCGGGTGCGCTGCGGTGGGCTTGCCGGGTCGCTCCACACGGCGCGTCCTCTTCCTTCCGGCGGTCGGGCGATCCCGCGTCGGGTCGGGTCTCCTGTGGGGCCTTGGCGTCCGTCGTCGCAGGGTTCCCACCCGGTCCGCACAGGAAATCGGGTGGGGCCGCGGGTCAGCGGGACATGAAGAAGACCGAACTCTGCGCGAAGTCGATCAGGGGTGTCCAGTAGAGCCCGAGCACCAGGACCGGTGCGGCCAGGAGGATGAGCAGGAGGGCGTAGTCGTTGCGCAGGGCGAACACTTCGGCCGGCCGACCCTCCTCCGGGATCCCCTCCAGGAACATCGCCCGGAGGATCCTCGCATAGTAGAAGAGGGACACGACGCTGTTGAGGAGGCCTGCCAACGCCAGCCAGTACCACTGTTCCTTGATCAGCGCAGCGAAGAGGTACAACTTGCCCACGAATCCGGCCGTCGGCGGCAGTCCGGTCAGCGAGAACAGGAAGAAGGCCATGGAGACGCCGATCAGCGGAGATCGCCAGCCGAGGCCCCGGAAGGCGGACAGTTCTTCGCTGCCCGTGCGTTCGGCGACCAGGATCACCACAAGGAAGGCGCCGAAGTTCATCACCAGGTAGATCACCAGGTAGAAGAGGATCGCCGTGAGGCCGTCCTTGGTCAGGAGGACGAGGCCCATCAACAGGTATCCGGCGTGGGCGATGCTCGAATAGGCCATCAGGCGCTTCATGTTGGTCTGCTGCATCGCGGCCAGGTTGCCCAGGGTCATGGTCGCGACCGAGATGAGAGCGATGAGCATGGGCCAGGTGGAGGGTCCTACATTCAGGTAGACCCCGCCGGCCGCAGGCTCCCCGAAGGCGCCGTAGAAGAAGCGGATGAGCGCGCCGAATCCCGCAGCCTTGGGGCCGACGGACAGGAAGGCGGTGATCGGCGTCGGCGCCCCCTCGTAAATGTCCGGACACCACATGTGGAACGGGACGGCTGCGACCTTGTAGCCGAATCCGGCCGTAATCAGGAGTACGATCGTGGTCAGCGCGGTCGGATCCGCGGGGGCGCCCACCATCAGGGCCTGGCGGATCCCGGCCAGGTCCATCGATCCCGTGAGTCCGTACAGGAGCGAGAAGCCGTAGATCATCATGCCGCTGGCGCCGGCCCCGTAGACGACATACTTCAGCGCGGCCTCGGCCGACTTGCGGTTGCCGCGATAGAATCCCGACAGGATGTAGGAAGGGATCGAGATCATCTCGATCGACAGGTAGAGCATCAGCAGGTTGCCGGAGCCGACGAACAGGAACATCCCGAGCACGCAGGTCAGGGCCAACGTGCAGTACTCCGCCTCTCCCTGCTCGCGAATCTCCTTCTGGGTCAGCGACAGAATGAGCAGGATCAGGCCGGAGAGGACGAAAAGGAGCTTGAAGAAGACCGAGAAGGGATCGACGATCAGGCTGCCGAAGAAGTACGTGCCCAGGCGGCCTTCATGGAAGCCCTTCACGTGGTACTGCTCGAGCGTGAAGAGGAACGCCAGGAACAGTCCGCACACGGTCAGGGCGGAGATGGTCGACGGGCTCTTGCGGCCGGGGACCACATCCACGAGCACGAGCAGCACGATCGTCAACACGAGCATGAGCTCGGGGACGAATCCCCCCACGCTCCGGAAGATCTCTTCAGCCACCGGTGACTCCCTCGAGAATGGCGCGTTGCCGGACCCGGAATCGCGCCTAGCGGGCAATCTCGCCCACGACGACCCGCACGTGCTCCAGCGACTTTTCCATCATCTTGAGCAGCGGGGTCGGGAATACGCCGATCACCACGGTCAGGATTCCGAGCGGCACCAGGGTGACCATTTCCCGCGTCGTAACCTCGGGCAGGTCCTGGTACTTCGGGTTGAGCGGGCCCATGAAGACCCGCTGATAGGACCACAGGAAGTACCCCGCGGTCACCACGATGCCGGTCGTCGCGATCACCGTCATCCAGCGGTAGACGGGGAACGCGCCGAGGAACACGAGCGCTTCGCCGATGAAGCCGGCGAGTCCGGGCAGGCCGAGCGAGCCCATGAACGCAAGGCTCGTGATCCCCGCGTAGATCGGCATGCGGTTGGCCAACCCTCCGAATCCGTCGATGTTGCGATGGTGGGCGCGGTCGTAGATGACGCCCACCAGGAGGAACAGCATGCCCGCGATGACGCCGTGGGTGAACATCTGGATGGCGGCGCCGCTCAGGCCGGCCGAGGTGTTGGCCGCCAGGCCGAGCATGCAGAAACCCATGTGGCTCACCGAGGAGTAGGCCACCAGCTTCTTCAAGTCGGACTGGGCCATCGAGCAACAGGCGCCGTAGATGATGCTGATCACCCCCAGTGTCGCCATGATCGGCGAGAAGTCGACGGCCGCTTCCGGCAGCATGCTGTAGTTGATTCGCAGGATCCCGTACACGCCCATCTTCAGCAGTACGCCCGCCAGAATGACGCTGATCGCGGTCGGCGCCTCCACGTGCGCATCCGGCAGCCAGGTGTGGAAGGGGAACACCGGCACCTTGATGGCGAATCCGATGAACAGGCCGACGAAGGCGATGAACCAGAACGTCCCCGTGAAGCGCGCGTGCGCCGCGGCCAGTTTCACCATGTCGAACGTATGCTGCCCGGTGGCCGGGTCGATGTAGTCGAAATGGAAGGCCAGAATCGCAAGCAGCAGGAGCACGCTACCCGCCAGGGTGTAGAGGAAGAACTTGATCGCTGCATACTCTTTCCGCGGGCCGCCCCAGATCCCGATCAGGAAGTACATCGGGAGGAGCATCACTTCCCAGAAGACGAAGAAGAGGATGAAGTCCAGCGCGCTGAACACGCCCATCATCCCGGTTTCCAGGAGCAGGAAGAGCGCGAAGTACGCGCGCGTGGCCTTCTCGATGTTCCAGGAAGCGATCACGCACAGGAAGGACAGGAGCGCGGTGAGCAGGATCATCGGGGCGCTGATCCCGTCGATTCCCACCGAGTAGTAGATCTGGAATTGCGGGATCCACGGATACCGCTCGACGAACTGCATCGCCGCCGTGTTGCGGTCGAACGCGAACCAGAGGTAGGCCGCCATGACGAGGGGGATCCCCGTCGCCAGCAGGGAGAGCCAGCGGTGCGTGTCCTTGCTCTCGCTGCGGGTGAAGAGGATTACGACCATCCCCGCGAGGGGAATGAAGGTCATGAGGGTGAGCAGGTGGTTTTCCATGGTCAACCCCGATTAGAAGAACACGCTCAACGCCACGGCGAGCATCACCATCCCCACGACCGCCCACGCCAGGTAATGGCGCAGCATCCCCGACTGGAAGCGGGAGAGGGCCCGGCCGGACGAGAGCAGCGTATTGGCCGTTTCATTCACCATGCCGTCGACGAGTCGGTTGTCGATCCAGCCGGCGACCGCGCAGAACCGGATGGTGAACTCCGCCGACCCGTTGACGATCCCGTCGATCCACTCGAGGTCGAACCGGGCGAGGAACGCATTGATGGCGAGGAGTGGTCGCACGAGCGTCCACTCGTAGAGTTCGTCGAAGAACCACTTGTTCATGAGGCAGTGGTGGAGCCAGGACAATCGTCGGGCCCAGGCCTCGGGCGATATCCAGCCGGCGTAGTAGGTGAGGGTGCTGAGCCCGATGCCGCAGGCGGCGATCAGGATCGACCAGATCATGGCCAGTCCGTGGGCCTCGTGTTCCACGTGCGCGATGTGGGCCGCGCGCGGGTCGGCGGCGGTCGATGCGGCCGGCTTGATCGCCACGGGCCGGGGGCCGGCTTCGTACATCTCCATCGACGGCTTTTGCACGTATCCCTCGATCCACTTGTGCGCGGAGAGGGGCGATCCGGCCGCGATCAGGGTCATGACCGCCAGGATGATCAGCGGGTACTTCATGACCGGATCTTCGTCCACGTGCTTCATGTGCGCCGGGTCGGGCGCGTGATGGTGTTCGTGGCCATGGCCCGCGTCGTGACCGGAGTCATGGCCGTGGCCGCCGCCGGTGGGGGTGCCGCCGTCCGCGTGGGCGAGCGCCCAGCGGGGCTGGCCCCAGAAGGTCATGTACATCAGCCGGAACATGTAAAAGGCCGTCAGCGCCGCGGCGCAGAAGCCGAACGTCGGCAACAGCCACTGGCTCGGATCGAGCATGGCCTTGGCCAGCGCCGAGGCCAGGATCATGTCCTTGCTGTAGAAGCCGGAGAAGAGCGGCACGCCGGAAATCGCCAGGGTGGCGATCAGCATCGTCCTCCAGGTCCACGGCATCCGCGTCCGCAAGCCGCCCATCCGGCGCATGTCCTGCTCGTGGTGCATGCCCAGGATGACGCTGCCGGAACCGAGGAAGAGGAGGGCCTTGAAGAAGGCGTGCGTCCAGAGATGGAAGAATCCCGCCGTGTACCCGCCGACGCCCAGGCCGAGCACCATGTAGCCGAGCTGGCTGACCGTGGAGTAGGCGAGGACCTTCTTGATGTCCGTTGCGGTCAACGCGATCGTGGCTGCGAAGAGCGCGGTGAACCCGCCGACGTAAGCCACGCCCAGCAGCGCGGTGGGGGTGAACACCAGGTAGCAGCGCGTGACCAGGTACACGCCCGCCGCGACCATCGTGGCGGCGTGGATGAGCGCGCTGACCGGCGTGGGGCCTTCCATCGCGTCCGGCAGCCACACGTGCAACGGGAATTGCGCCGACTTTCCGATCGCGCCGCAGAAGAAGAACAGGCCCGCCAGCGTCAGGTAGTCGACATGGAACCACCCGAGCACGTTCACCTTCAGGTGGGTGAACACGCCCTTCGAGATCAGGTGGAAAAGCTCGTCGTACTGGAAGGTCCCGGTCACGTGGTAGAGCATCAGGATGCCGATGAACATTCCCACGTCGCCCACGCGCGTGGTCAGGAAGGCCTTCTTGGCCGCGCTTGCCGCCGAGGGTTTCTGGAACCAGAAGCCGATCAGCAGGTACGAGGAGAGTCCGACCAGTTCCCAGCCGATGTAGAGCCCGATCAGGTTGTCGGTGACCACGAGGAAGAGCATGGAGAAGGTGAACAGGGACAGGAAGGAGAAGAAACGCCCGTAACGTTCATCCCCCTTCATGTATCCCATCGAGAACAGGTGGACGAGCAGGCTCACCATCGTCACCACCACGAGCATGATGGCGGTGATGTTGTCGAGCAGGAACCCCATCCGGATTTCGAATTGCCCGACGGCCAGCCAGTCGAAGGTGAAGTGCTGCCGCCACAGCGGATCGTGGGCGTAGAGCATCTGGAAGAAGAGGATGACCGACACCAGGAACGAGAGCGCGATTCCCGCGGTCGAGACGAGCGCGCTGCGGTCCCCCAGGGCGCGCCCGAAGAACACCCGCGAGGCGTACGCCAGGAGCGGCGCGAGCAGGATGATCCAGATGCCGAAGGGGCTTTCCGTCAGAGACATGTTCCGCTAACCCTGAAGGATCTTCGCGTTGTCGACGTCCACGGTGTGGAAGTTCTGGTAGATTCCGATGACGATCGCCAGCGCCACGGCGGCCTCGGCGGCGGCCAGGATGATGACGAAGACCGCGAACACGTGTCCCTGCACCGGCACCGGGGAGTGCGGCGCAAACGCCACGAAATTGATGTTGGCCGCATTCAGGATCAGCTCCACGCCCATCAGGATGCTCACCGAGTTCTTGCGGGTGAGGATCGTGAAGACGCCGAGGCTGAACAGGACCGCGCCGACGAACAGGAAGTGCGAGAGTCCCACGTTGGTGAGCAGCGCCATGGATCGCCCTTGCTCCCGGTATGCGTTGGACGCCCCGCCAGGGGGCGTCGGATCCGACCTACTTTGCGCCCGCGGTCCCCGCGTCGGCGGGCGGCTGCGGCCGCACCTCCTTGCGCGCCAGGAAGGCTGCGCCGATCAAGGCGGCCAGCAGCAGCACGGAAACGATTTCAAACGGCAGCAGATACTCGCGCATCAGCGCCTGGCCGATGGGGCCGGACGTCGGCTGCGGGTTCACCTGTCCGAGTTCCGGCCAGTCCACCGCGTACGTCACCACGAAGGTGAGGATCAGCAGCACGCTCAGGAACGCCAGGAACGAGATCGGCGTGTACGACGCGTCATTCGACAACTTGAATTCCGAGATCTTGTGGGTGAGCATGACCGCGAAGAGGATCAGGACGAGGATGCCGCCCACGTAGATCAGCACCTGCGCGGCGGCGAGGAAGTCCGCTCCGCAGAGGGCGTACAATCCGGCCACCCCCCAGAACGTGAGCAGCAGGGAGAACGCCGACCGCACGATGTTCTTCGAGAAGGCGACGACGCACGCCGATCCGACCGTCAGCGTGGCGAGAATCCAGAAACAAAGCGCGTACACCATCGGCCTAGCTCCACCTGACGGCGTTGCGCAGCAGGTCGACCAACCCCATCTCCAGCGCCATCCAGGTGCCGACCCCGAGCAGGATGGCGAGCGAAACGGGCACCAGCACCTTCCAGCACAGGTGCATGAGCTGGTCGACCCGGAACCGCGGCACCGTCCAGCGGATCACCATGACGATGAAGACCAGGAAGAGGACCTTGCCCATGAACCAGCACAGCCCTTCGACGACGCCGAAGGCTCCGGGGAGGAGGAAACCCTGGAAGGGAGACTGCCAGCCGCCCAGGAAGAGCGCCGTGGCGATCGCCGAGGTGGCGAAGATCGCCGCATACTCGCCCATGAAGAAGATCGAGAAGCGCATCCCGCTGTATTCGACATGGTATCCGGCCACGAGTTCGGACTCGGCTTCGGGGATGTCGAACGGGGTGCGGTTGGTTTCGGCCAGCGCGCAGATGAAGTAGATCATCAGCCCGATCAAGTTGAAGGGGAAGTACCGGAACACCATCCAGTGGAAAACGCCACCGGCCTGATCGCGCACGATATCCTGCAGGCTCATGCTGCCGACGATCATCACCACCGTGCACAAGACGATACCGGCCGGCACTTCATAGGAAACGATCTGCGCCGCGGCGCGCATGGCGCCGTAGAGCGCGTACTTGTTGCCCGAGGCCCAGCCCGCCATCAGGATTCCGATGACGCCCCCGCCTGCCACCGCGATCACGTAGACCACCCCGATGTTCAGGTCGGCGGCCACCAGGTGTTCGCTGAATGGTATCGCCGCAAAGATCGCGAACGCGGACATGAACACGATGTAGGGGGCGAGGGAGAAGAGCAACCGGTCGGCGTTCGTCGGCACGATGTCCTCCTTGAGGAGGAGCTTCACGCCGTCGACCAGGAACTGGAGGATCCCGGACGGTCCACAATAGGTCGGCCCGAGGCGCGACTGGATGCGCGCCGCGATCTTTCGCTCGGCCCAGGTCGAAATCCCGGCGAAGCCCGCGACCACGAGCAGGATGACCACGCCGCCGATGGCGCTGTAGACGAACATAGTCCCTCTCGCACGCCTCGATTATTGTAGGGGGATACCCCGGTAATCCCGCGGGAACTTGTAATCCTTGCGGAGCGGATGGCCGACCCAGTCTTCGGGCAGCAGGATCCGCCGCAGGTCGCTGTGTCCGACGTACTCGATCCCGAACAGGTCGTACGACTCCCGCTCGTGCCAGTTCGCCGCCGGCCAGATCCCTTCGACCGTCGGAACCTCGGGCTTCTCGCGCGGGACTTTCACTTTCACCACGAATCGATGCAGGTTCTTCATCGAGTAGAGGTGGATGACCGATTCCATGCGATCGGGATGGTCTACGCCCGACAGGTCCATGCAAAAGTCGAGCGCGATCTCCGGGGTATCGCGCAGGTAGCGCGAGATCTCGACCAACGCGCCCGGCTTGACCACGACCCAGGGTTCCCCGGGATCTTCGCTGAATTCCACCACCCCGTCGGGGAACGCCTGTTTCAGTTTCTGATGGATCTCGGACGGCGTCATGTACGCACTATCCTCGGTTTTGGCAATGGTTTAAGGAAGCTTCGGGAGTCGCCGCCGGAGCCGCGGGATCATGGGTTGCGGGCCGTCTTGATCCACTCCAGGTCGCCCTTGCGCCAGACATAGATCAGGCCGACCACGAGGATGCCCACGAAGAACGCGACTTCGAGGAACGCCAGCGGCCCCAGGATCTTGAATTGGGTCGCCCAGGGGAACAGGACGATGACTTCGACGTCGAAAATGAGGAAGATCAGTGCGATGACGTAGAAGCGGATGTTGAAGCGCACGAACGCGCCGCCGATGACCTGCTCGCCGCACTCGTAGGGCGACTGCTTGATCGGGTTGGGCTTGGAAGGGCGGAACAGCGAGCCCGCGAAGAGGGAAACCAGGATGAAGGCGCAGCCGAGGATGATGAAGAAAAACACCACGCCGAACTGGGAAAGCATGCGACCGCACCCTTCGCAATCGTGGATCGGGCTCTTGGGGTGGGTGATCCCCCGTCAGGGAGCAGGACTCTAGCACGGGGGTAGGGGGCTTTCAACAAAAAACCGGCCCGTTCCCGGCTCGTCCCGAGCTCCGATTTCCGCGAGCGGACAAAAAAAACGATTGCGTTCCGGCACACTCCCGAGTAGATATGAGGCCTGCCGGGGGCCCACGGGGCCGAACCTCGACGCGGAGCATCCATTGCTGCGCGTTTTTTCATTTTCCGGGGTACCGCCATGTCCGAACTGCCCATGACCCGCGAGGGATACGAGAAGCTCAAGGAGCGGCTCCGTCACCTCGAAGACGTCGAGCGCCCGCGGCTGGAAAAGGCGCTCGGGGACGCCCGTGAAATGGGCGACTTGTCGGAAAACAGTGAATTCGACGCGGCGCGGGAAGGCCTCTGGCTGGTCGATCAACAGGTGTCCGAGCTCAAAGATCGTCTCTCCCGGGCCTCCATCCTCGATCCGTCCAAGCTCCCCCATGACTCCGTCGCCATCGGGGCATCGGTGACGGTGAAGGACACCAAGTCCGGGGACAAGGAGATGTTTCATCTGGTCGGCGAGGGCGAGGGCGACCCGATGAACGACAAGATCTCCGTCATGACGCCGATCGGCCAGGCGTTGCTGGGGCACAAGGTGGGGGACACCGTCGAGGCGGAAGTGCCGGTCGGCAAGTTGAAATTCAAGATCCTCAAGATCGAGTACGGGAACGTCTGAAGCCCCCCTCCCGGCAGGCCGACCCGGCGGAACCGCGGGGGGCATCGCCCCGCGCAGACTCCGAAGCCGGGGCAATCCCGCTCAATCCGAAGTCCCGCTCCCGCGTTCCTTCGTGTCGCCGACCGCGCCGAGGATGCGCCGGTAGAGGTCGCCGACCCGCTGGTAGAAGCCTGCGGTATGCATGGAGTGGATCCGCAGCCCGTGCCAGTCGTAATGATGCATGTACTCGTGCACCAGGGTGTTGAGGTAGGTCTTGAAGGCCACGAAGAGATTGCGGCGCGCGGTCCGGCAATAGAGCGTCATGTACCCGTTGCGGCCGCAAAAGCCGTAGTATTCCACTTTCCCCCGGACCAGGCGGCGCCCCCCGACCTTCACCGGGATCCGGTGGACCCCCGACCCATCGCACAGGCCGTCCACGACCTTTTGACTCGAGCGGGCGACGCCGACCTCGTCACCGACATGCAGGGCGGACCGGAGATCGCACACGGCCTCGAGCAGGAGCGAGGTCACCTCCATGGGGATGGTGAGCACCTCGTTGGACCGCACGTAGGAGCGCTGTTGTCGCGGGTCGAAGGATCCGCGCCGCCACGCCCCGGGCATCCGTTGAGCGCGCCGCACGCGCCGCGTACCGGGCTTCTCCGGCTTCCGGTTGTCGCCCGCAGGATCTTGCATGGCCCTGGCCGACAATACGATCCGTGCGCACCCGCGCGGGACGGAAGTGCAGACCTCTTCTTCCTCTATCGTCCGTTCGGCCCGCGCGACTTCAGTCCCGGCTGCGGGTCGACCCGGCCGGCCTGCGCTGGTCATTGACCCCCTCCGGCTCCGGGTTCTATCATGATCGCCGGGCCCTGACGGGCCGGGTCGCGTCCTCTGCTCCCTCCCCCCGATCCCAGGAGGTCTCTCCGTGGACGAGAAGTCCGTGCCGAAAAACAAGGTCACTCAACGACTGGATGCGGCCGCGCCGGCCGGGGAGCAGAAGTCCGAACGTACGGTGATCCTCTCCGAGTCCCAACAGGGGCGCGTGGTCAAGGAAGCGGTCTTACGCCATCAGTTCGGCCAATTCGAGATCCTCGGGAAGCTCGGAGAAGGCGGGATGGGGGTAGTGTACCGCGCGCGGGAGAAGGCCCTGAACCGGGAAGTGGCGCTCAAGGTGCTGGTCCCGGGCGAGCACGCCACCCCGCAGCAGATCGAACGCTTCATCATGGAAGCCAAGGCGGCCGCCCGGCTCAACCACCCCAACATCGTTCCCGTGTACCAGATCGGCGCCATCGACGGACGTCACTACTTCACGATGAAGCACGTCGAGGGGGGGACCCTCGACACCCTGATCACCAAGGACCCGGCCACCTTCATGAAGGACCCGCGCAAGGCGGCCGCCCTCTACCTGCAGATCGTCGAGGGGATGGCCTATGCCCATGCCGAGAAGATCATTCACCGCGACCTGAAGCCTTCGAATGTGCTGATCGACAAGGCGACCGGACGTCCCATGATCATGGACTTCGGGCTCGCCAAGGACATGACCGATACCCACAAGCTCACCAAGAGCGGCATGGCGCTCGGGACGCCTTGCTACATGTCGCCGGAGGCGGCGCGGGGAGAGACGCGAAATGTCGACCCGCGCTCGGACGTCTTCTCGCTCGGCGCCATCCTCTATGAGATGTTGACCGGCAAGCCGCCGTTTCTGGGCGACACCTTCTACGAGACGATGCAGAAGGTGGTCACGGATGAGGCGGAACCGCTGCGCGCGAAGAACCCGCTGGTGCCTCTGGACCTCGAGACGATCTGCTTCAAGGCCCTCGAGAAGGGTCGCATCAACCGGTACGCTTCGGCGGAGGAGTTGGCCGCCGACCTGAGGCGATTCCTGAATGACGAGCCGATTTCCGCCCGGGCGATCGGCGGCGCGGAGCGACTGGCGCGAAAAGCCCGCAAGAATGCAAAGGTCGTGGCGATCACGTCCGTCCTCCTGGTGGCCCTGCTCGGATCCGGCGGCTACTACCTCTGGCGGTTGCCGCAGATTCGCCTGGAGGCGGCCGCGACCGAGCGGCGGAACGCCATCGACGCCGGGCTCACCCAGGGCCAGACCCATGAGTCGAACAAGGAGTTTCCCCAGGCGCTGGCGATCTACGATCAGTTGAACGGACGATACCCGGACGCGGAGGAGCCGAAGGCCGCCCGGGCGAGGGCCGAGGCCGCGTTCAACCAACACGTCGTCGAACTTGTGCGCAGCGGCCGCCGGCTGCTGGAGGAGGGGAACCGCGCGGAGGCGGCGGCCCGGCTCAAGGAGGCCAAGGTCTTCCGTCCCGGGGATGCGGAAATCCTCGGGTTGCTGGAATTGGCGACCGGAGACACCGGGGTGCTCGAGATCAAGGTCGCGCCGGCCGAGGCGCGGATTCGGTTGCGGGCGGCGCCGCTCCCGGATCTGCGGATCGGGGCGGCGGAGGAGTTGGGACGGGGGACGGTCCGGAAGCAGGTCCCGCGCGGATCCTACGTGGTGGAGCTGGAACTCGACGGCTATGCGCCGATGCGCGTGCCGGTGACCCTCGATGCCCTGGGCGGGGAGGGCGGCAAGGTGGGGGCGAAGGTGGACGCGACGCTGCTTCCGGTCGACCGGGTCCCCGAGCGGATGGTGTTGATTCCCGCCGGACCGTTCTTCATGGGCGGCCAGGGCGCGGGGGCCAAGCCGCAGGCGACGGTCGAGGTCTCCGCGTTCCTGATCGACCGGCGCGAGGTCACCAACGCGCAATACATGTCCTACGTCCTGGCCACGGGCGCGAAGCCGCCGAAGCACTGGTCCGGCGGCGCGATTCCGGAGGGGCAGGAGAACCATCCCGTCGTGCATGTCTCCTACGAGGATGCCGGCAGGTACGCGGCCTGGGCGGGCAAACGGCTGCCCACCGAGGCGGAATGGGAGAAGGCCGCCCGTGGAATCGACGGCCGGAAGTACCCCTGGGGCCAATCCCTGGGGTCCACGAAGGTGAATGCGGGCGCCACCGACGGAACGGTCGATGTGACCGCGCCCACGGAAGACATCGGTCCCTATCTGTGCGAGCACATGGCGGGAAACGTCATGGAATGGACCAGCGAAGCGTGGGTGCCGAACAATCCGGACAGCGATCGCGTGGTCAAGGGCGCCTCCTTCGCCACCGAAGCCACGCGAAAGGGGGTCGACCTCCTGGCGCTGGCCGTGCGCCGCAACGCCCCGCAGCGGCTCAGCGACGCGAAGATCGGCTTCCGCTGCGCCAGGGATCCGTAGGCCGCTCCGGCCTCGAGCGGAGTGAGGTGTCCGCGGCAGGTCCGCACTTTGCGCGCGTGGGCGAGGGTCCTAGTCCGGCCGCTTCGGCTTGATGTCCTGGATCTCCGCCTGCGCGTAGAGCTCGCACAGGGCCTGAACCACCTTCGGGTCGAATTGCGTCCCGGAGTGCTTGCGCAGTTCGCTGATCGCCTCGGAGTCCGGCATCGCCCGCTTGTACGAGCGTTCCGTGACCATCGTGTCCCACGCGTCGGCCACGGCGATGATGCGGGCGCCCATCGGGATCTCCTCGCCGCCGATTCGATCCGGGTAGCCTTTCCCATCCGGTCGTTCATGATGGTGTCGGATCGCGCGACACACTTCCTCGTGCCCTTCGAACTCGCGCAGGATCCCCTCGCCGATCGTCGGATGGCGTTTCATCAACTCGTACTCTTCGTCCGTCAGCCGGCTCGGCTTCTGCAGGATCTTCTCGGGGATGCCGATCTTCCCCACGTCGTGCAGCGTCCCGGCGATCGAGAGCACCCGCAGGGCGCTGTCCCCGAGGCCGAGCTTCCGGCCGATGAGTACGCACACCCGCGAGACCCGGTCGGAGTGTCCCCGCGTGTACTCGTCCTTCGCTTCGATCGCCGCCGCCAACGCCTTCATGGCATTGAGGGAGAGCCGCCCCAGCTCGTCCTCGAGCTTGATGCGCTCCACCGCCACGCCCACCTGCTTTCCGATTGCGGTGAGGAGGTCGAGGTCGCTCTCCGCGAAGTTCTCCTTGCCGGAGGTGTAGTCCATGTACACGGCGCCGAGCACCTTGTTCTGCGCCTGCACCGGGACGCAAAGGGCGCAACGGATGTGGTACTGACAGATGCTCCGGCTGGCCGAAAACCGCTCGTCGGAGACCGGGTCGTTGGTGAGAATCGACATCCCCTCGATCGCCGACTTCTCGAGGATCGTGCGGCTGACGGGCAGCGCTTCGTTCTTGCGCGAAGGCTCCCGGTACCAGGACGCCTTGGCCTCCAGCCCGGTGCCGGACCTGGCGCGGAGGAAGATGACGGCGGCGTCGCTCTTGTAATGTTCCCCGAGCAGATTCGTGACCCGGTGCAGCGTCACCTCGAGGGGGTCGGCGGTATTGAGGATGTTGCCGACGGAATAGACCGTGGCGAGGGCCCGTTGCATGCGCTCGATCTTTTCGCCGGCGTACGCCTCGACCACGGTGTCGATGAAGTTGCGCTCGCTGGCCTGCAAGCGCTTGAGGATGTCCCCCTCGCGGCGCTTCCATTGCTCGGCGGGCATGACGATCGTTCGGCCCACCGCCTGCTCGTTCGTCCCCTTCTGGAAGCCGAACTGGAGGACCGCCTGGCCGGCGACCAGCATGTCGTCTTCGAGCAGGCCGGCGGAGAGGATGCGCTCTCCGTTCACGTAGGTGCCGTTGCTGCTGCCGAGATCCGTGACCGTCGCGCTGCGGCCGTCCCACTCCACGGCGAAGTGGCGCCGGGAGACGCCGACTTCCCCGAGCTGGATGTCGCACCCTGCGTCGTTGCCGACGACCAGCCGCCTTCCCTTGACCAGGTAGAAGGACTTGCCGACGTTTTTGCCCTTTACGACCTTGAGGACGGCATTCATCGCATGTTCCAGCGCTACGGAGCCCCGCGTAGCGCTATTGTATGAGGTCGTCCTTGCGGTTCAAATCCTTTTCGACGCGATCGTGCATCTCGCGAAGCACGCGGTCGAGGTATCCGAGGCGTTCCGCATGACGGGAGCGATCCGGGCCGCCGTTGCTCACCGCCTCAACCTCGATCAGGATGCGGGCGAGGCAATCCAGGTAGGTGCGGATCCCTCCGGCGGTGGCGGGAAAGAAACGTTCGAGAAGCGGTTCGGCCCGCAAGCGGTCGAGGGCGGTTCGGAGTTCCTCCAGGCGGCCGTTCGAGCGCTTTGCCTCCTCGGCCCACGCGGCCAGGTCGAGTTTGCCCTTTTCGAGGCGGGCCCGGTTCTCCGCAATCGCGGGCGCTTCGGCCGTCGCCTTCCCGAAACAGTCCCGCAGCCGTTCCTGCAGGCGCTTGCGTTCCTCCTGGACGACTTCGAAGAGGGCGCGCCAGCGCGTACGGATCTTTTCGTCCAGCGTGACTGGATCCTCGTTCAGCCGTTGCGCGCCTTCCGGAAGCGGCATCTCGTGGGCCTGATACAGAAGGTTGAATTGAATCCACCCCAGGCGCTCGAGGTCATCGACCAGACATTCCAGCTCCTCTTCGATCGCGATCTTGGCGCTCAACTTCCCGTTCGCGTACCGCGTGGCGTTTGCGCGCGCGTTTCGCAGCCGCAGCAACCAACTGGCGTGCCATCCCTCCCATTGGTCGGCACTCAATTCCAAACGATGCGCCTGATAGGAGCGCCCGACCTGCAGGCGAAGTTCGTTCAGCTGGAGCAGGTCCTGGTAGAGATCGAAGATGGTCACCGATCCGGGCGTTCGATCCGGCTCGGCGAGTTCGCCGAACCGCCGCTCGATCTCGCGGCGCACCTCCGAAGGAACGATGCGGAAAACGGGTTCGGCCCGGAGCAGATCGGGCAGCCCCTCGGTCACGCCGTGCCGCTGGAACAGGTCCTGGGCGTAGGAGTGAAACAGCAGCTCGAGCAGGGAGACGAGAACGCTGACCTGGCGGATCGTTTCCGGGTAGCGACTGGCGAAAACGCGGGTTTCGTCATGCTCGCGGAGAGCGGTTCGCAGGCCATCGATCTGCGCGTCGACGCGCTCCGCCCACTCGACCAGCTCGGCCCTGCTGGCGCGCGCCTCGGCCACCATTCCCGCATCGTGCATCCGAGTGACTTCCTTGTGCGCCGCCTCCAGATTGCGGGTCATGGTCGGGAGGAACTCGCGGTAGAGCGCTTCTTCCTCGGCTTCCAACTCGGCCGTGCCGACATACACGGGGGTGCGCGCTACGGCTTTCTCCGCGTGCTTTTTCAACGCGCGGCGCAACTGCGCGGGCTGATCGGATTGCGAGAACTGGACGACTGCCTCGTAGGTGCCCGCCAGCACGGACTCGTGGATCGGCCCGATCTTGATCGAAAAGCGGCCGCCCACGACTTCAGTCCGACGCCAACTCCGATAGATCGGCTGGCCCGCATACCAGAGGACGCAGAGCAGTCGCGTATGGTCCGGCAGGTCGGCGGCTCCGCGGATCAGAAACAGGGTCCCGGACTTCGATGACTCCACGGAGGCGAAGGTCTGAAGGGAGATTTCGGTCGGTTCCTGGGCGGCGAGGACGGACAGGGATACCGCCAGGAGCGCGAGTGCGAGAAGTGCCGGCCGCCGCGCCGAGGCCAGGTTCGGGAACACCATGTCTAGTCCAGCGCTGCAGCAATCTGCGGGCGAGGCAGGAATCGGGGGAACGTCGAGTATTCGACGGTCCGGTTCCCTAGTCCTCCGAGATCTCGAAGGAGAAGAACCGCACCGGTCCCTGGTACATGAGGTAAATGTCGTCCACGATCGGTGTGACATTGAGCGGCAGCATGCCCACAGGGATAATCCACTCGATCGTGTACGTAATCGCCGACCCGGCGACGAGCACGGTCGGAACGCCGATGTCCGAAACGGAACCGCCATTTTTCTTGTTCACCTTCGGGGGTTTGGGCGGCTTGGGGGCCCCGCCGCCGCCCCCTCCGGTCAAGCCGTCGTCATCGTCGTCGTCGCCCTTGTCCTTGTCCTTGTCCTTGATGTCCAGATCGAGATCGATGCCGTCTTCCAGGTCGGCGATGGGCAGGCCACCATACGTCTTGGGGAGCCATTCCGTCCAGGCCAATGTGCCCAGGCGACTCCCTGCGGGCAGTTCCGGGAACGTGCCCGAATAGAGGCCGACGTAGATGGGGTCGGTGTGCTCGAATCGGTCGTTGGGCGGAAAGCCGAGAATGGGGTAGGCGGCCGGATCGGCATAGATCCGCACATCATCCAGGGTCAGGTTCTTGCACCGGAGCACACCGGCTCCGTCCGGCTGTCCGCCCAGGTAGAACGCGTCATCATAGGGCGCCTCGCCCGTGATCACCGGGATGCTGCCATCCGCATTCGCGGCGGGGACTCGCACCGTGACCGCGGACTTCGCCAGGTCGACCCGGTAACCGTCGACGAACAGGCGCAGGTCGGTCCCGTCGAACCACTCCAACGCGATGTGATGCCACTCGCCGACCTGCCCCCACTTGGGAATCTGGACCTGCGTTTCGACCTTGCGCCAGGTATAGGGCACGGGATAGGCCGCAGGGTCGCCGGTGACGTAGAAATAGCGGGTCGCCTGCAGATAGAGATCCCCATTGACGAGGGCGCCCTTGAGAATGCACTGCAGCCCAGCCTCGGAGGTGAACGGGTTCGTACCGTAGAAGAATGGTTGCAGCAGCGTATCGTCCTGCTCGTCGAACTTCACCCACATCTCCAGCGTGCCCATGTCGGCCGGGAGCGCGGCGCTGCTGTAGGCCAGATGCTCCCAGTAGCGGTTTCCGGTGTACACCCCGTCGTGAATCAAATCGCTGCCCAGTTGGGGTGTCATCCCCGAGTCCTTCTCGGTGCTGCGAAGCAGATTCGTCCCGTCTCCGGCGTACGCGTTGTATCCCTGATTGAAGTCCTGGCGGAACATGAGCGTGGCCGGGGACTGGACCTTCATGGACTGGGTGAAAAGCTGCACATGCCCCGAGTACGGGCATGCCTGGTCCACGGCAAGGTCGCTGAGGGAGTTTGCCAGCAGGGTCGTATTGTCGGGATAGTCGGACTTGCGGCTTTCGGCAAAATCCTTCTGGGTGGTATGGATGAATTGCTCATAGAGGCGCACCACGGTGCGCACCTGGGCCTCGGCAATCGAGGCGCCCCGGGCGTCGAGGATTCGCCCCAGCGAGGTGATTTCATAGTAGCCCATGGAGCGGAACGTGAACTCGGTCGTCGGGCTGAGGAAGTTCGTCTTGTCGACGACATGGTGTACGTGCGCTTCGGGATTGAGATGGTTGACCGTATAGTTGGGATTCGAATGCACCTTGAGGACGGCAGCCTGCTCCGGCGTCAGCAGATTGTAGGGGGGCTGGGTCAGTCGCTCCACCCAGTCGTAGTACTGGTGCCAGTTCAGGAACGGGCCCTGGTCGAGGTCCAGCGGATTCCCGGTGCGGTACTGTCGGAAGGTGATGATCTCGTCCGCAATCCGGCCCGCAAGGGCAAAGTCGATGTTGGCGACCGAAGACTGGATGCCGGCGAGTACGGCATGCAGGACCGCCCGCGGGGCCGTGTTGAGGTTGACCGGGGCCCGGGGGGTGGTCTGCACGGTCGGCATGTTCTCCGGTCCCACCGCGCCCGTGGCCGTCACGGTCGTCGGATCGACCCAGGCCTCGACACTGACGTAGTCGCGCAGCCTCTCGAAGTCGGTGGTGGTGAACCCGGGGACGGCGAAGAGCCCGCGCTTGCTGCTGAAGCCGCCCATGGAGTCTCGCACGGCCAGGATCTGGGCGCCGCGCCCCCGGATCGGGTCGAGCGGGTTCGGTCGGCCGTATTTGATCCACTCGGCCTCGATCCCGCGGCCGAGATCGTCCAGGGTCGCGGCCAGGGTCGGCTGATTCCCGTTGAGGTAGATCTGGCTGGCGGCGTCGAGAACCTTGATGACGAAGAAGTCACCATCCTGTCGGTGGGTTCCGCCCACCGATCCACTGCTCTTGAAGCCGGCGGACATCTGCCCGGTGTGGAACGAGGGGGTGGCATCCGCGAACAGGAGCCCGGCGCCGACCTCGGTGCCGGCTGCGTTCTTGTAGACCCAGGGATCCTGGGGGTCGTCCCAGGGCTTGTCCAGGGTGGCCAGGCGCATCCGCGCGATCGCGGCTTCCATTCCACCGAGCGCGATCATTCGCGCCTTGACCGTGTCGACGAAGCTGCTTGCGGACTGGGCCTCGGTATGGGCGATGGTGACGTAGGCGACGGCCAGGAGGGAGAGGAGGGCGAGCATGCCCAGGGTGACCATGAGCACGAAACCGTGATCCGGGCGATGCACGAGGGTGCGGCGGAGTGGATGCACGGACAGAGTCTCCCCCAGGATCTTGACCCACGCGTATCCATTATAGCACATTCAACCGGAATTGGCAAGCTTCAGATGGAATGATTATTCCCGACGAACTCCCCCGGTGGCTCTTGAATCACAACTCATTTGTGATTATATGGTTGAGCTCATGTGAGGGAGGGTGCCCCGGCGTTCCGGGACAAACTTGCCCGCGGACCCGCGCGATCGTATAATCATCGACCCGCCCACACGGCGGATCTTTTTCTATCGCAAGAGGATGCGTCGTGCCGTTGCGTCCGCTCGTGGCCCTGCTGACCGACTTCGGGCACCAGGATCCCTACGTGGGGATCCTGAAGGGGGTCCTTCTGCAGTTCTGCCCGGACGCGACCCTGGTCGACGTGTGCCACCAGGTCCCGGCGCAAGACGTGGCCGCCGGTCAGCTCGTCCTGCGGGCGGCCATCCCCTTCTTCCCGCCCGGGACGATTTTTCTGACCGTCGTGGATCCCGGGGTGGGCTCCCCACGCCGAATCCTTTGCCTGCGCACCGACCGGCATCTGTTCGTCGGCCCCGACAACGGGCTGCTCGGATTCCTGACGGGGAGCGCGGAATTTCGGGAGGCGCGCGCCGTCGACATTGCGAAGTGGGGTGTTGCCCCCATCAGCGCGACGTTCCACGGCCGCGACATCATGGCCCCGGTGGCGGGCCGGCTCGCCGCGGGTGGGGATCCTGCCGGGATCGGCCCGGTGGTGGAGGATGTGGTCCGCATCGAGCTGCCCCGACCCATCTCCACCGGTTCCGGCGGGCTGCGCGGGGAGATCCTGCACATCGACGGCTTCGGCAACCTCGTGACCAATCTCAGCCGTGACGACGTGGAGCGGGTCGAGAGGGGCAGAGGTGCGCGTGGCCTGTCCGTTCAGGTCGGACCCCGGCGGATCCGCGGAATCCGGAGGACCTACGCCGACGTGCCCGCGGGCGAAGTGCTCGCGCTCGTCGGCAGCATGGGCCATCTGGAAATCTCGGTGAACGGCGGCGACGCCCGGCTTGCCCTGGGGGCGGCGCGACGGGACCCCGTGACGATCGAGTGGGAGGAGGGGGCGTGAACAACGGATCGGCGAGCGGGCCGCGGGTGGCCTGGTTCGACTGCGCCACGGGGGCGAGCGGAGACATGATCCTGGGGGCCCTCGTGGATGCCGGCGCGGACGTGAAGCGACTCCGGGCGGCGCTGCGCTCCCTCCCGGTCACCGGGTGGCGTCTGTCGGCGCGATCGGTGCAAAAGCACGGGCTCGCGGCGACGAAGGTCGACGTGGTCCTCACCGGATCCCGCCGCAAGGGGGCGCCCACGGCCGCCGGCGCGGCGCACGTCGTCGATCCGGGGCACGCGATTTCGGAGGCCCACGCCCAGGGTCACGCGCATCCGCACACGCATGGCGCCAAACCCGCGCCGGCCGGGGCGCGAAAATCCGCCGCCGCGGGCGCCGTCCCCCATGTGGCCTTGGCGGATATCCTGCACACCCTCCGGCACAGCCGGCTCCCCGAAGGGATTTCCCGCCGCGCCGTTCGTGTGTTCGAGGCCCTGGGCCGCGAGGAGGCGGGCATTCATGGGATCCCTCTCGCGCGGGTGCACTTTCACGAGGTCGGTGCCGTCGACGCCCTGGTCGATATCGTCGGCGCGCTGCTCGCGCTCGATCTCCTCGGCGTGAGCGCGGTGCATGTGTCGGCGTTGCCCATGTCGCGGGGCACGGTCCGCTGCGCCCACGGGATCCTGCCCGTCCCCGCCCCCGCGACACTCGGGCTCCTGCGCGGAGCGCCCTGGGTTCCCACCCCCCTCGAGGGCGAACTCGTCACGCCGACCGCCGCCGCGATCTTCGCGTGCGAGGCCGCGAGCTTCGGGTCTTTCCCCGCCATGGTCCTCGAACGGGTCGGCTATGGCGCCGGGACCCGCGACCTGCCGGATCGCGCCAACGTCCTCCGCGTCCTCCTGGGATCGGCTTCCTCCCCGACCGCGGTCACGCGGCCACCCTCCGAGCGCGTCTGGGTGGTCGAGGCGAGTCTGGACGACGCCCCCGGGGAGGCGGTCGGATACGCCTTCGAACGACTGTTTGCGGCCGGCGCGCTCGACGTGCACGCGGTCCCGGTGCACATGAAAAAGAATCGCCCCGGTGTGGTCCTCTCCGCCATCGTCCCGGAGTCCGCCCTCCTCCGCGTCGAGGGCGTTTTCCTCCGCGAGACTACAACCTTCGGCGTGCGGCGTCACGCGGTCGAGCGCTCCGTCCTCCCCCGCGAGCGGAAGACGGTGCGCACCCGGTTCGGTCCGGTGCGGGTGAAGGTCGGCCTCCTCGGCGGCGAGGTCGTGACGGTCCATCCCGAGTACGAAGACTGTCGCGCGCTGGCCGAAAAGAAGGGCGTCCCCTTGCGCACCGTCATCGCCGCCGCCCACGAGGCCTGGAGCCGCCTGCACAAGGTCTAGACCCCAGTTTTTCATTGACAGCGGTCTGCTTCGATGATAATTGGATGAACCACCTGATGACTGTTCGATCGGGAGAAGATCCTTGAAGTTGCAACCCGTCGTCCGCAAAGGGGTCGCTCAGGAGATCGTCGAGCAACTGCGCGAGCAGATCCTGTCCGGGGGGATCGCCCCCGGGGCTTCCTTGCCCGCGGAACGGCGACTGGCCGAAGCGTTCGGCGTGAACCGGTTGACGGTGCGCCAGGCGATCGCGCGCCTGGAGGCCCTGGGGTTGGTGCAGGCGCACCACGGCAGCGGGACCCGGGTGCTCGACTTTCGCCGCTCGGCGGATGTCGGACTGCTGACCGACCTGATGACGGTCCGTCGGGGCGATCGCGCCCTGTCGACCCGGGTCTTGCGCGATCTCCTGGAGGTGCGCAGGGTCATCGCCATCGAGGTGGTGGCGCTGGTGGCCGCGCGGGCCGGGGAGCAGGATCTGCGGGACCTGCGCGCCCTGGCGCAGGAGCAGGCGGCGCGCACCGGGGATCGGCCGGCCTTCGTGCGCGGCGACCTCGAGTTCACGCGTCGGATGGTGCAGGCCTGCGGCAACCTCGCGATGGAACTCCTGTTCAACACCGTGGCGCGCTTCGTCGGCGTCCACGAGGACGTGGCGGCGGCGATGTATGCCGAACCGGAACAAGTCGCGCTCCAGTATCCGGGTGTGATTCAGCTCGTGGAGGCCCGGCAGGGGGATTTGGCTCGGACCCTCGTGCGCTCGACGCTGGAGTCGTTGGACGCACAGACCCTGGCCCGATTCGATGCCCTGCGGAAAGGAGAATCCGGCTCATGACCCTGGCGGATCGGTGGCGAGCGGCCCCACGCGACGTGCGCTGGTTCCAAGCCGTCTTCACGTTTCTCACGCTCAACTTCCTCCTGCCTTCCGTTGGCTACCTGGCGGCCCCGGAGCTCGCCATGGAGTCGTTTCGGGAGATCGGCGCGTGGCTGGGTGCGCCCGCGTATCCGGTCGCAGAGGAGAGCATCGTCTGGCGGACCCTGGCGGCCACGAATGTGGCGACCCTGGGCGTGATGTGTCTCCTCCTGCAATGGGACGTCGTCCGGTACCATCCCGTGCTCCTGCCCCTGGTCTTCCTCAAGGGCAGCACCGCGCTTGTCTTTCTCGGGCAGTACGCGCTCGTCCTTTCCTACCCCGGCTTCCTGGCGGTGTTTTTCTGGGACGCACTGGCGGTGGCGCTGATACTTGGGCTGGTGCCGCGGGCACGCCGGTCCCTCCTGGCGTCGTCGGTTGCCGGCCGTGCGGGGGCGAACGCCATGGCCGCGGCTCCGGCGGAGGGTCGGGTGTGAGGCTGACCCGACTGGAAAGGCGGCTGGCCCGGCGGGCGTTCCGAATCGCGTTGCCGGGCGGGGTGCACCCGGCCGTTCCGCGCGGTCCGGCGGACGGGGACGTCGACGAGTTCCTGGACGCCTTCTTCGGACACGCGCCGTGGGGACCGGGGATGGCCCTCCGGGTCGTCCTGGCGGTGGCCGGGGTGTGGCCTGCGCTCCTGCTGGGATGGTGGTTCCGCAGTCGGTTCTACCTCCTGAAAGAGCTCGGCGTTCTGGTGAAGGCGCTGGCGCTGCTGGCCCTGGGGACCGATCCGGACGCCGAGCAGGAGCTTCGCGCGGACCGTTCCGCGCGCGCGCCGGTCCCGGCCGGCGAGGGGAGGGTGCGGACGTGACGGGCGCTTGGACGGACGCCGGAGCCTGGGCGCGCGCCGGGCGGATGACGGACGAGTCAGCCGACTTCGCCGTGATCGGCAGCGGCGCGGCCGGCGGGACGGTGGCTCGGGTGCTCGCCGCGCGGGGGTTCTCGGTGGTCGTCCTCGAGGAGGGCCCCGCGCCGGATCGCGCGCGCGCGGCTCGCGGCCTGGTGTCGGCCATGACGCACCTTTTTCGGGGGCAGGGGCTGACCGCGATGACCGGGCGTTCGGTGATCCCGTACCTGCAGGGCCGCTGCCTCGGCGGCTCGACCGTCATCAACTCCGCCATCTGCTGGCGGCTCCCCGAGGACGCCTGGGCACGTTGCTGGGCGGATTCGGGGCTGGCCGCTGCCGTTCCGCTGGAGGCGCTCGAAACCGCGTACGCGGCGCTCGAGGCGGAACTCGCGGTGCGTCCGGTCCCCGAGACCCGGCTCAACGGCAACGACCGCCGGATGCGGGAGGCCTGCGCCACCCTCGGCTGGCGTGGACGGGCGATCCATCGCAACGAGCGCGACTGCACGGGGAGCGCGCTCTGTCTGCAGGGGTGTCCGGGCGGACGCAAGCAAAGCGTCGACGTGACGTTTCTCCCTCGCGCGGCGCGCGCGGGCGCCCGTGTGTATGCGGGGTGCGAGGCGGTGGGCCTCGGTCGGGAGGGGGGACGGGTGGCCTGGGTGGAGGCGCGCGGCGCGGGTCCGGATGCGCCCCCGCAGGCACGGTTGCGCGTGCGGACCCGGCGCGGGGTGGTGCTCGCGGCCAGCGCGATCCAGACCCCCTGCCTCCTGCGGCGCTGGGGGGCGGGCAATCCGGCCCATGTCGGCGCGCACTTCCGCGTTCACCCCGGCGCCGCCATGGTGGGGGAGTTCGATCCACCGGTCCGGATGTGGGAAGGGGCGACCCAGGGTTGGGAGTCGGACGCGTTTCGGCGGCAGGGGTTCAAATTCGAGACCATTGCGCTGCCGTTCGAGCTCGGGGCGGTTCGTTTGCCGGGGTTCGGACCCGCGCTCGCCCGGACGCTCGGAGACTGGGGGCGGTTCGCCTGCTGGGCCGTCCAGGTGCGCGCGGAGGCGGAGGGATCCGTCCGCCCCGGTTGGTGGGGCCCCCGCGTCCGCTTCACGCCCTCGGAATGGGACATGCGGCGGATGCGTCGGGGGCTGTCGATCCTGGCGCGCATGATGTTCGCTGCGGGGGCGCGCGCCGTGTATCCCGGGGTCGGCGGGTTGCCGGAGCGCCTCGACTCCCCCGACCAGGCGGGACTCCTGCGTCGCGGTCCTCTCGACCCACGGGCCTACAAAATGATCGCCACCCATCTCTTCGGCACCGCGCGCATGTCCCTCCACCCGCGGGACGGGGTCGTGGGTCCCGACTTCCAGGTGCACGACACCCCGGGGCTCTACGTCGCCGACTCTTCCGTCTTCCCCAACAATCTCGGGGTCAACCCCCAGCACACGATCATGGCCACCGCCTGGGTGGCCGCCGAACGCTGGGCCGCCCGGACCGCTCCGACCCTGCGCTCCTGAGGGGCCGCCGGACGGGAAGCACAATCCGATTGCCTTTGCCGCCCAACCTGCGTATCATGCGGAGTTTGCCGCGCAACTTGAGCCGCGCCGCGCCTCCTCTCGCCCGCGAGACCCGACATGACCGACAAGCGTGTCTTCTTCGAAACCTACGGTTGCCAGATGAACAAACTGGACTCCGAGATGATCCTCGGAGACCTGATGCGGGACGGCTATGCCGAGACCACTCGCGAGGACGACGCGGACGTCATCCTCATCAACACCTGCAGTGTCCGCGAGCACGCGGAGGACAAGGTCTTCTCCCGCGTCGGCGAACTGCGCGCCCTCAAGCGCCGCAATCCGGCGGTCGTGATCGGCATCGTCGGGTGCATGGCGCAGAAAGAGGGGGACACCCTGATCAAGCGGATGCCGCACGTCGACCTCGTGTGCGGCACGCACCAGTATCCCCAAGTGGCTCGCTACGTGCGCCAGATCCAGGAAGGCGGGCTGCCGATCGTCTCCATCGACGAGGCCGACGGCGAGGACCTCGACTGGAAGAGGAACCCGCACGCCCGCTCCACGCCCTTCAGCGCCTACGTGCTGGCGATGAAGGGGTGCGACTGCCGCTGCACCTTCTGTGTCGTTCCCTACACCCGCGGGACCGAGCTCAGTCGTCCGATCGAGGACGTCGTCGCGGAGGTCCGCCGGTTGACGGAAGACGGCGTCGTCGAAGTGACGCTCATCGGCCAGAATATCACCTCGTATGGAAAGAACCTGAGCCCGTCCGCGCCGCAGTTTCCGCTGGTCGACGCGCGGCCCGAGCGCAAGCCGGAACGCTGGGAAGTCAGCCTCGCCCGACTGCTGCGGGGGGTCGCCGCGCTCCCCGCCATCCGGCGCGTGCGCTTCCTCACCGGCCACCCGTCGTTCGTCGACGGCGAACTGTTCGAGACCCTGCGCGAGGTCCCCAAGATCTGCCCCTACCTGCATGTGCCGGCGCAGTCGGGCTCCGATCGGATCCTGAAGCGGATGAAGCGCGGGTACACGCGCGGGGAATACCTGGACATGGTGGCGCGCGGACGCGAGGCGATCCCGGACCTCGCCTTCACCAGCGACTTCATCGTCGGGTTCCCGGGCGAGACGGACGAGGACTTCCAGGCCTCCATCGACCTGATGGAGCGCGTGCGCTTCCAGGGTTCGTTCGTCTTCAAGTACTCGCCGCGTCCGCACACCCCCGCCTTCAAGCTTCCCGACGACGTGCCCGGAACCGTGAAAAAGGAGCGCAACCAGGTCCTGCTCAAGCTGCAGGAACGCCATTCGGCGGAGCACGCCGCGGCATGGGTGGGCCGCGAGGTCGAGGTCCTGTTCGAGGGGCCGTCCAAGACCAACCCGCACCGACAGGCCGGACGCACCCGCTGGAACCAGATCACCGTCGTCGAGGATCCGCGCTCCCTGGCCGGACGCTTCGCCCGCGTCCGCGTGACGCGCGCCACCGCGCTCACGCTCTTCGGGGAACTCGTGGACCAGCCGGTCGCTGCGCCTTCACCGGAGCCTTCCCATGCTCGCTAAGCTGAGTGTCGTCACCCGCGACGGGCGGGAACGGGTCCACCCGATCCTCGACGACCGGGTCTATATCCTCGGCCGCGGGGAACGCGTCGACATCCGCGTTCCCGACAACAGTTGCTCGCGCAGTCACTGCATCATCGAGAAGAAAGGCGATGCCTTCACCGTCTTCGACCTCACCAGCTCGAACGGGACCCTCCTGAACGGCCAGCGTCTCGGCGACACGACCTCCCTCAGCGACGGTGACGAGATTCAGATCGGGGAGACGCGGATGCGCTTCTCGTACGTCCCCGACCAGGAGCGCTTCGCCCTGCTGACCGAGGTCCCCGAGGAGGGGGAATTCGACCCGCTCGCGCCCGCCAAGCGGTTCGTCGGGTGGCGCGAGGGGGTGCTCGATTCGTCGATCATCGAGCCGCAGGATTCCTCTTCCGAGACGCGGATGATCAACGTCAAGGACCTCCAGGCGGCCGAGGCGAACGGCTTCGGGGACGAAGAGTCCGACGACGAGCCGGCCGTCGACCTCGAGGAGGTGGCCGCCGACGAATCGGGGGATGGAGCGGCCGGAGGGATGGCCGAGGCCGGCGGCCTGGATCTCGATACGGGAGGGGACGGGGGAGTCGACGATTCCGGGCAAAGCGAGGATACCGAGGTCGCGGCCGAGGAGACCGACTCGGCCGGGAGCGTCGCCGGCACGGAATCCGGCGGGGACGGCTTCGAGCTCGAGGAGGACGGCGGCGGCGATTCGTCGCTTCCGGCGAACGGCGGCTTCGAGTTGGAACCCCAGGCCTCCGACGCGGCCGCGGAGTCGCCCGAATTCGAGCTCGAAGAGTCGGAGGCGCCGGCCCAGCCGAAATCGGCCGGGCCCAAGCCGGTCGCGGGTGCCGGGGGCGAGGCGCCGCCTCCGCCGAAGAAGAAACTGAAACCGGTACCGCCGCCGAGGCCCGCGCCCCCGGCGGCGCCGCCGCCGGGCACCGGCGAAGACGATTTCGACATGGGGGAGGCCCCGCCCACCGATCCGGAGGAGGAAGCGTTCGCCCGGCACGTCGTCGAGTTGGGCTTCCTCGACGAGGACAAGGTCTCGCTCGCGCGCATGCAGCGCGAGATGGAGAGTTCGGACAAGCCCCTCGGCATGTACCTCGTCGACCGCAAGCTTCTCAACTGGGACCAGCTCAAGCAGGTCCTGGCGATGCAGCAATCGGGCTTTTCGGACGAGGCGGAACGCCGCTGGACCAAGCGGGAGAATGTGCTCTTCGGCAAGCTCGCCGTGAAGAAGGAGTTCATCTCCGGTGAACAGCTCGAGGAATGCCTCGCCGAGCAGAAGCGCCTCACACCCAAGCGCAACATCGGCGAGATCCTGGTCATCAAGGGCTTCATGACCAAGAATCAGGTGGAGGCGGTCTTGCGCGCGCAGCAGCGCGAGGTGCTTCGCTGCACGGAATGCGACGCGGCCTACATGGTGGGGAACATGGCGCCGGGCCGCAAGCTGAAGTGCAAGACCTGCGGCACGATGCTCACGGTGCCGGAGGCGGCCGATCCCAGATAAGCCGGCGGACTTCCCCAGACCGGCGACGGGGCGCCCGGGATTGCGACCGCCGCAGGAGGTCGAGGCGCCGCCGGTCGCCGTCCCCGGGGAGGCGCCGTCGCCTCCCGACCCGGCTCGCGCCCAAAGGCGCCGCCGGCGGCGCGTGGGCGGCAGAGAGTCCATCCGACTGCGCCGCGCCCCGGATCAGCGGCTCCGCTCCGCGTCCTCCACCGACTTCACGCTTGCGCCGTGGAGGGCCTGCAGGCCGGCGTGCCATTTCTTTTCCAACAGTTCCGCCACCCGGTCGGGTGGGGCGGCGAAAATCTCCGAGAGTCCGGCGATGGCGAGAAACCCGCGCTTGCAGTCGTCGAGCAGCTTGAAGAATCGTTCCCGGGGCATGTTCTGCAGCAGGAAGCGCGTGAAGCTCGCGCTCTCCCGGTAGAACAGATACTTCTCCGCGGGCGATTCCGGGTACCGGTCGATCGACAGGACGAGGGCGAGCGGGACGTATCCCTTTCCGCCGGAGTTGAGCGCCCCGGTCACGACCTTGTCGAAGTACTCGGCGGGGACCGACTCCATCTGCTGCGCGAGTCCCTCGGTCAGCCAGAGCGGGATCGGGTTCTCGCCGAAGTGCTCGCTCAAGACCAGGTGGGTCAGTTCGTGGGGCAGGGTGTTGGGAAGGAGTTCGCGGTCCATGCGGCCCCTGGCGTCGAGCTGGAAGAGATCGATCGACCGCTTGACGCGCCAGTCCAGTGCGCCGGTTCCTTCGAAGGCGAACGCGGTTCCGCCGCCGCTCCAGGGTGGATTTCCCGCCGCCACGTACTCCGCATGGTCCTTGTAAACCGTGATGGGAATCTCGTGGGCCCAGGCGCGATCACCCAGGAAGGTCCGACACAGCGAGTTGAGCGTTTCCTCCGCGCGCTCGGAGACGAGGCGGGCGAGCTTCGGATTGCGGGCCTTCACGGTGAAGTGGGCGGATTTCACGCTGGTGAAGGCGGCCTCGGTCCGCGCCAGTTCCGGATCCTGCTCGGGCTCGAGGTGGGTCGCGGCGACGCCCCCGGAGATCATGGCGCGGCAATAGGCGACGTGCTGGGCCGCGGCGGTGCGGTTGATGCCGCTGCGGGTGATCTGCGCGTAGAGGACCCATGCCTGCTCGGCGGCCGGCCACTCGCGCAGGGCTTCGAGGGCGAGCGCCCTGATGCGGTGCGCCTCGGCGTTCTCGGGGGCGATCCGGATCTCGGCGTCGGCGAGGTCGCGCGCCTCCGCCGCGCGGCCGGCCGAGAGCGCCTCCTGGGCCCGCGCGGCGGCATCCTGTCCCCATGCCGGGGAGCAAAGCCAGGCCGCGGCGAGGAGCGCCGCCATCCGTAGGCCGCGCGACGTCATGCCGCCGCCCGACCGGTCGGGCGCGCCGGGGAGGGCGCGCCCGCCACCCCGATCGCGGGCGGGACTTTCCGCTCGCATTCCGAAACGCCGCGCTCTCCTTGCGCATCCCCGGGACCTTCTCGTTCAGGTAGCGCTGATACTCCCGCAGCGTGTCGAGACGGTCCTGCATCTCGCCCGGGTACTTTTCGGCGAGACGGACCGCCCGGTCGATCGCCGTCTTGCAGCGGTCGATCCAGGTGTTCCATTCGCGCTGCTTCGCCCCGAACTCCTTCACGGAGTCGGGCAGCATCTTCTTGGTCTTCGGGTCGTACGCGTACTTCTGCTTCGTCGGGTGGCACTCGTTGGCCTTCTGGATGAAGAACTGGGCCTTGTTGAACAGCAGGGGGATCTGTTGCCGCACCGCTTCGAGCTGGTAGCTGCGCGCGAACCCGGGAACGAGCTCGTTCGCATTCTCGCACAGCGCCTCGGCGTTTTCGAACAGGCTGAGCGCGCGGTCGGGATCGGCGGAGCGCGCGCGCGACCCCTCGTCGATGCGGTCCTTGACCATGCCGACGATGGCGGCCGCTTCGCGGCGCACCAGGATGTCGATCACCCGCGCATCCCAGAGCGGGTGCGGGCCGGGCGCCATTCCGAGCGCGCCGGAGGAGTCGTCGAGCAGGTTCACCGCCAGGTCGGCGCTGCCGAGCTCGACGGTGCCCTTGTCCCCATGGGCCGCAAGAATGTCCTGGATCACCTTGGCGCGGGGTCGCTGGGAGGGGATCGACAGGTCGTAGAGCCGCTGTGACGCTGCGCGCGCGTCCGCCGGTCGGCCGGCGCGCAGGTGACAACGGATCAGGCTCTCGGCCGCGCGGTACTTCTGCTCACGGGTCGCCACCGGCTGGTCCCAGCTCGCGGTGTCCTCGACGGCGGACTGGACCGCCTCGAGCGCCTTCTGGGCCGCGGCCGCCTCACCGACCAGGATGCACGCGTCCGCATGGCGCAACTGCCCTTCGGCGCTTCGCCACCGGCCGCCCGCCTCGAAGTGCCCGAGCGCGCGATGCGCCGCGACCTGCTGCGGCTCCGCCGCGACCGCGAGGAGGTACTCGCGCCGGGCCCACTTTGCGCACTCCTGTTCGCGCATCTTTTTCGCCAGCGCCAGGTGCGCCCCCGCGTCTCCCGCGGGGGTCTCCCGCGCCAGGTCGGCATACACCTGGTCGGGGCTGGTCGTGATCTCCTCCACCTGGTCCGCGGGGACCGTCAGCGACCCCATCTTGAGGCGAATCTCCACCTCGTCCCCCTTGCGGGTCGCCGTGCCGGTCAGTTCGCGCCCGTCCTTGAGGCGGACGCGCTGTTGGTTGTCGATCCCCGGCAGGGCCGGAAGTTCGTCGCAGGGATCCGTCGGCTCGGGCTCGAAGGCCAGGGTCGGTGGGGGGATCGTGGTTCGCGTCGTGCCCGCCGGGGTGGTCCCTCCCGGGCCGGACGGGTTCGGACCCTTCGTCTCGCCGGACGTGATGGGCTTTCCGGTCGCTCCGCCGGTGGCAGTGCCGGAGGGGCCGGTTCCCGTCCCCGGTTGCGTGCCGGCGCCGCCCGGGCCGGTCGCGACCCCGCCGCCCGGGCCCTCCCGCCGGATCTCCCGGATCGCGGAACGAGGGATCGTCACCTCCCCGTACTGGGACTTCACCGCCACCTTGTCCTTGCGCTCGCTGATCCGGCCCCGGTGGATCGCGCCGTCCACCGTGAAGACGGCTCCCTCGTAGACGGAGGGCCGCTCCGCCGCTTCCGGCGTGACCTTGGCCGTGCCCGCCTCGTTGCGGGGCGGCCCGGCCGTCCCGATCGGGTCGGTCTTCCGACCTCCGCCCGACGTGTCCGGGAGGTTCGCGGGCGGATCCCGATGCGCGGTGTGCCCCGCCCCCTCGAAGTGGGACCGTCCCGGTCCGGGGTCGCCCTCGATGACGACCAGCAGCGCCAGTGCGGCGGCGATCGCCATGCCGAGAAAGTAGACGTACGGCGGTTGGAGCCACATCGCCATGGAGGAAGGCACCGCCATCGGGGCGGCGCCGTCGAAGCGGTGGCCGCACCCCAAACAGGACGGCGAGCGCGCGGCCGAGACATGGCCGCACTGCGCGCAAAAGAGCGCGCCGCAGTTCACGCACTTGTTCGCGTTGGCGGCGATGAGGATCTTGCAGAATGGGCAGGCCTTGCGCGGAATCGCTTGCGTGCTGACGCCGGCCGAGGGGCGCGCCGGCGTTGCCAGCGGGACCTTTTGCGTGCCCGGCCGGATCTCCTTCAGTTCGGTGGGCTGCTGGCCGAACCCGGATGGCTCTTTCGCCGCCGGTGCGGGCGGCGCGGCCGGCTCCGGTTTCGCCGCCGATACGGCGGGTTCATCCCCCGCGGGATCCGCCGCGCCGGCCGGGCGCGCCTGCGGCATCGTGCTCGTGTATCCCGGCATCCCGAACAGCGCGCCCACCTTTTCCTGCGTTTCCGGGGTCAACATCTTCTGCTGCACGAGGATCTCGCCCAGGCTGCGGATCTCCCCGCTCTTCCGGAACACGTTGCGCTGGATCTCGAGGCACGAGTCCATCTGCTTGAGCGTGATCCACCCCTTCTTCACGCATTGCTTGCCGAACGCACGGTCCTGGTCGCGCAGTTCCATGAACCGCACGCGCTGCTGGATCTCCTCGATCTGCGCGTCCGTCATGTACCCCTGCTCGACGAGAATGTCGGCCAGGGCCTTGGGGTTGCCTTCTGCCGCGAACTTTGCCAGCAGCGTGTAGCACTCGTCGATCTGGTCCTGGGTGACGAATTCGCGATCGACCGCCTGCTGGCCGAAGAAACGATCCGCCTCGGACGTCTCGTGCATCGGTCGCCTCCGTGGGGCAGGAAGGGGGGAGCGAGGCTGGCGGCATGATAGCACAGGGTCGGGGGGAGGCTTCAACCAAATGCACGTCCCGGCGCCGGCATCCGCCCCGGGGATTTGACTTGGCGGCCCCCCGGTCGGCTGCTATGCTCGCGACCAATCGGACGCCCCGCCTCAAGGACCGCCGCCGCGCGGCCGGGTGGATTCCCGGGGCGCCGGCATCCCCTCCTCGCGCGACCGCCCATGCCGATTCTCTACGTCTCCGAGATGGGACACGAACGTCGCCTCACGCTGGGGGACGGTCGCTGCATCATCGGGCGGGACCAGGCCAATCAGGTCTTCCTCAAGCACCACGAAGTGTCCAAACGGCACTGCGAGATCGTGAACGAATCCGGCGGCTGGCGCCTGCGCGACCTCAACAGCCGGAACGGCACCTTCGTCAACGGCACCCGCACGAAGGAGTGCGTGCTCAAGGACGGCGACGTGATCCGCATCGGCCATGCCGCCATCGTCTTTCTCGATTCCGCCTCCGCCTCCAGCATCGGGCGGCGCCCCCCCGCGAAGCGCCTCGGCGAGATGTGCTCCGAACGGGGCATCGTTCGCGAGGAGGAACTGCGCAAGGCGCTCGAAATCCAGAAGAAGACCGGCCAAAAGCTCGGGGAAATCCTGGTCGAGCAGGGGATGGCCGACGCGAGTGCCGTGCTGGAGACCCTGAGCGAGCAGCAGGCCGTGCCCTGGATCGACCTCCAGCGCTACGAGCTCAATCCGCGGGTGGTGGCGCTTTTCCCCCGGGAACGGGCCGCGCAATGGTCCGCGGTTCCGGTGATGCACTTCGAGGAGACGCGGCGGTTGGTCGTCGCCATGGCCGACGTCGACAATCTGAAGGCCATCGAGGAAATGGAGTTCCTCACCTACTGCAACATCGAGCCGATGCTGGCCCGCAAGGACGACATCGTCGCGGCGCTGGAGCGGTACTACGGCAAGGAAAAGTCCGGCGAGGCTTGGGCCTCCCTCGTGCGCACCGAAACCGTCCCGGTGAACCTCGACAAGGGGGAGGACGAGCGCGGGATCTCCAAACTGGTCCACGCGATGATCGAGGAGGCGTTACGCTCCGGCGCCAGCGACATCCACGTGGAACCGCGGCGCGACTCGCTCGTCGTGCGCTTCCGCATCGACGGAATCCTGCACGAGAAGAAGGTCATGCCGCGCGAGTTGCACGCGCCGCTCATCAACCGCATCAAGATCCTGGGCAACATGGACATCACGGAGAAGCGCATCCCGCAGGACGGACATCACCAGGCGCGCGTGGACGGCCGCGAGGTCGACCTGCGCATCGCCTCCTTCCCGACCGTGCGCGGCGAGAAGATGGTCCTGCGCATCCACAACCGCGCGCTGGCCCGCGCGGACGTGGAGTCGATCGGCCTCCCGCCCGACATGCGCGAGCCGTTCCTGCGCATGATCGCGAAACCGGAAGGCCTGCTGGTCGTGACCGGCCCGACCGGGAGCGGCAAGACCACCACGCTCTACGCCGCGCTCAACCACGTGAAGTCCGCGCAGAAAAACCTCGTCACCCTGGAGGACCCGGTCGAACTCGATCTCGAGGGCGTGAACCAGGGCCAGGTCTACGAACATCCTTCGTTCACGTTCGCGTCCGGACTGCGGGCGATCCTCCGGCAGGATCCGAACATCATCCTGGTCGGGGAGATCCGCGACGCGGAGACGGCGCAGATCGCCATCCAGGCGGCCCTTACCGGTCACTTGGTCCTGACCACGCTTCACACCAACTCGGCGGCCGGGGCGATCGCCCGCCTCGTCGACATGGGCATCGAGCCGTACCTGATCACCGCCTCGCTGCTCGGCGCGCTGTCGCAGCGGTTGGTGCGCAAGATCTGCACCTCCTGCACGGAGCCCTGGCAGCCGTCGGACGAGATCCTGCGCGCGTGCTTCGAGGGTCGGGACACGGCGGGGATGACGTTCCATCGCGGCAAAGGGTGTGCCCGGTGCCCGGACGGTTACAGCGGACGCACCGGGGTCTTCGAGTTGCTCGTCTGCACGGAGGCGCTGCGGCGCCTCATCGTGGACAAAGTACCGACGACCGACCTGCGCGCCAAGGGGCGCGAGCAGGGGATGGTGACGCTCCGCGAAGACGCCCTGCGACGGGCGACCGAAGGCATCACCACCCTCGAGGAAGTCCTGCGGGTCACCTATGCGGAATTCTGAACCCGGCCGGAACCCCGGCGCGGCGAAATCGCCCGTGCCGGGGCGCCGCCCCCATCGGAGCCCACGCATGGCCGCTCTCCACCGCCGCCTCGCCCTGGTCCTGCTCTTCGTCGCGTTCGCCGCCGACCTGCGGGCCGATCTCGAAACGTACGTGCGGGCCCCCGATCCGAGCTTCGCCTGGAAGGTCGAGGCGGAGCAGGAGGTCGCCGGGGTCGGCACCGTCCTGACCGTGCGGCTGGTGTCCCAGACCTGGCAGGGGATCCCCTGGACCCACTGGCTGTTCATCCTCCGTCCCGAAAAGGTCGTTTACCCGGACGTCGCCCTGCTGGTCGTGTCGGGGGGGAAAGTCCGTCCGGATCCGCCCAAGCCCGGCGGCGAGGCCATGTTTCTCGGCCAGGTCGCCCGCCGCACCGGAGCGGTGATCGCGGTCCTCGCCCAGGTGCCGAACCAACCGCTCTTCGACGGACTCAAGGAGGACGCCCTGATCGCGCACACGTTCGTGCGCTACCTGCAGACCGGGGACGCCACCTGGCCGGCGCTGCTGCCGATGACCAAGAGCGCCGTGCGCGCGATGGACGCGGTCCAGGCGGTGCTCAAGGAACGCTTCGCCCAGGAGGTCGCGCGGTTCGTGGTCACCGGCGGCTCGAAGCGCGGGTGGACCACCTGGTTGACCGGGGCGATCGATGCGCGCGTGTGCGCGATCGCGCCCATGGTCATCGACACGCTCAACATGAGGCCGCAGATGGCGCTCCAGGTGGCCTCCTTCGGCGGGTATTCGGAGGAGATCGACGACTACACCCGGATCGGCCTCCAGCGCCAGGCGGAGACTCCCGCCGGCCGGCGCCTCCTCGACCTCGTCGATCCCTACTCCTATCGCGCGCGGCTCTCCCTCCCCAAACTCCTCGTCATGGGCACGAACGACCGCTACTGGCCGGTGGACGCGGTCAACCTGTACTTCTACGACCTGGTGGGGGAGAAGCAGATCCATTACGTCCCCAACGCGGGACACGGGCTCGGACCGCAGGCGATCGACGTGGTGGCCGCCTTCTTCCATTCCGTGGCGGCGGCCGGGGCGCGCCCGCGCATGACCTGGAGCACGACGCGCGGGATCGGGTCGACCCGCCTCGAGATCCTCGCCGGCGAGGTCCCCGTGAAGGCGGAGCTGTGGCGGGCGGAGTCGCCGACCCGCGACTTCCGCGACGCCCGCTGGATCGCGGTCGAAGTGGCGCACGCCGGGGACGGACGGGTCGCCACGCAGGTCGAGGACCCGGTCGAGGGTTTCGTGGCGTCCTACCTCTGCCTCTCGTTCCGCACGTCCGAGCAGCATGTGTTGCCGCTCTGCACGCCCGTAGTCGTGCAGGGGAATCGGGAGCGGGTGGCTCGGCGCGCAACACCCGCCGCGCCGGACGCCGAAACCCGCTGACGGTGGCGCGATGATGCCGGAATACCCGGGTCACCGGGGGAAAGACGTGGGAATGTCCGCCGACGCGGCCGCAGGACTCGAATTCGCCTTTTTCGACTTCCAGGGGTTCGTCCCCTGGGTGTTTCGCATCGTCCTGGCGGCCGCCCTCGCGACCGGGGCCGTCGCCTGGATGACCACCGGGTCCGGAGAGTTCCTCACCGGGTTGTCGCTCATCCTCCTGGGCGCGGCGGCGTCCTGCTTCGGCGCCTGGCGCGCGCACTCGGCGCGCGTTCGCTTCCGCCGACCCGCGGAGGGTCGGCCCGAACTGACCGTCGACGGACTGCGGATCCCGCTCGCAGACCCGGCGGCCTTCCGGTTCGGACTCTTCCGCGACCTGCCCCGACGGCGCTCCCGTCGCCTCAACCGACCGATCGTCCGGGACTACGTGCACCTGGTCGTTCCCTGCGAGGGCGGGGTCCTGATTCTGGAGGAACTCCTCATCGGCGCGGTCCGCTATCCCGACCTCCCCTGGATCGATCCTGCGGGCGGCCGACGGCCGCGCGCCCTGCGCAGCCTTCACCCCTGGCCCGGTTCCGTCGCGCGCATCGCCGCGGAATTGGGGCTCCTCCCGGCCGGGGAATCGACCCCGCCCGGCGTCGGGGTGGCCGGCGGACCCGCACAATCCCATTGATCCCGCGCGCAACATGCCCGTATAATCCGCCGCATCCCGTATGCGCTCTCTCGGTCGACCCCGGGGCCCCAGGCCTGAGCGACGTCCGACCCCCAGGAGGCGGCATGAAACTCATCCTCAAGGAAAAGGGGTCCACCCACATCCTCGTCCTCGAGGGTAAAGTGGAAACGGGGGACATCGAGGGCTTGTCCCTCTTTCTCAAGGGACTGGCCCGCCGCGAGCCGCGCGACCTCGTCCTCGACTTCAGCGTCACCGAACTGCTCGTCAGCGCAGCCATCGGCACCCTGCTGGCCGACACGGAGCCGTTCCGGGGCGCCGGCAAGCGGGTCGTCATGCTCCAGCCGAGCGAGAAGGTGGCCGCGGTGCTGAAACGTTGCGGGGTCTATGAGGCGATTCCGGTCTATCCGAATCGCGACGCCGCGCTGGCCGCCCTCGAGGACCCCTTGACCGGGGTTTGATGCCGGAGGCGCTTGGGAGGCCAGGTCGGGTGGAACGAGCCATCTTCCTGTCGGACGTGCATTTGAGCGAGCGGCGTCCGGCGTTGACCCGGCAGTTCCTGGCCTTCCTCGATTCATTGCGCGGCAACACCGCCCGCCTGTTCCTGCTCGGCGACGTCTTCGACTTCTGGATGGGGCCCGCCCACCTCCAGGTCCCGGAACACTGGGCCACCCTGGAGAAACTGCGCCTGCTGACGCGCGAGGGGATGGACGTCCACTTCGTGCACGGCAACCGCGACTTCCAGATCGCCCGCGAGTTCACCCGCGCGACCGGCGTGAAGGTGGTCGGCGAGTGGGAGGAAGTCCTCTTCGGCGACGAGCGCGTCTACCTGTGCCACGGCGATCTCCTGTGCATGGGGGACGTTCGCTACCACGTCTGGCGGCGGTTCGTGCGCGCCGGTTGGGCGCGCGCGCTCTACCGGGCCCTGCCCGTCTCCCTCACCCTCGCCATCGCCCGCAAGGCCCGGTCCATGTCCCGCCCCTCCTCCGGCCCCCGCGAGCGTTCCTACGGGGTCACCCCTTCCGCCGTCCGCCGCCTCGTCCGCCAGGGGTTCGATCGGATCATCTGCGGCCACGTCCACCGCGCGGAGATCGCCACCCTCGACGTCGAGGGTCGCCGCGGCACCCTCATGGTCCTCGGGGAGTGGAACGGCGTCGGTTCCTACATCGAATGGGATGGCCGGGACTTCCACCACCGGGAGGTGGATTTGACGCCCGGCGTCGCGGAAGTCAATTCCCATCCTTGAGATGCGGTTCCACCGGTTTCTTCGCGTGAGGAATCGCGGGTCCGCGCATCCCAGATCCCGTCGGTCGCTGAAGCGGCCGCCGTCGCCGGGATCCCGGTTTCCGAGTCCGCTCCGCGAGGACCCCCCATGGATCTCCCCGCCCTGTTCAAGGCCGCCGTCGAAAAACAGGCCTCCGATGTGGTCATCACGGTCGGCTCGCCGCCCCTCTTCCGGATCCACAGCGAACTGATTCCCCTCAAGGTTCCGGCCCTCACCGAGGGGGACGCCAAGACCCTGATCTACGACATCCTCACGCCCGAGCAGGTCGTTCGCCTGGAGAAACACCGGGAGCTCGACTTCTCGTTCTTCGTCGAGGGGAAGCATCGCTTTCGCGGCAACGCGTTCTTCCAGCGCGGATTCGTCGGCGGCGCATTCCGCCTGATCGCCAATCATGTACCCACGATGGAGCAGCTGGGGCTGCCGCCCGTCCTGGAGGAATTCGCCCTCGCCCCCCAGGGGTTATTCCTGGTCACCGGTCCGACCGGACACGGCAAGTCGACCACGCAGGCGGCGATGATCGACTTGATCAATTCGCGCAAGCGCGCGCACATCGTGACCATCGAGGATCCGATCGAGTACATGCACCGCAACAAGCGGAGCGTGGTCGAGCAGCGCGAGGTGGGGGACGACACGCTGTCGTTCGCCAACGCGCTCCGCCACGTCCTTCGTCAAGCCCCGGACGTGATCCTGGTCGGCGAGATGCGCGATCTCGAGTCGATCTCCGCCGCGCTCACCGCCGCGGAGACGGGACACCTGGTTCTGGCGACGCTGCACACGAACGACTCCATCCAGGCGATCGACCGGCTCGTCGACGTCTTTCCGGCGCACCAGCAGAACCAGGTGCGCGCCCAGTTGTCGATGGCGCTCCTGGGCGTGCTCGCCCAGCGCCTCTTGCGCACCGTCGACGGGGAGGGGCGGGTGGTCGCGACCGAACTGCTGCGCAACAACCCGGCGATCGGGCATCTCATCCGGGACGGGAAGACCCACCAGATCTACACGATCATGGAGACCCATGCCCGCGAAGGGATGTACACGATGGACTCTTCGCTGAAGGCGCTGTTCCAGAAGGGGATCGTCTCGTACGAGGACGTCCGCAGCCGGATGCGCAACCCGTCGGTCCTGGATCGCCTGGGCGTGACCCGGGTCGCCGCGGAGTAGGGGGAGGAGTCATGGCCTTCGTCACGGCGATGTTCCTCGGCGTGGTCTACAACGCGGCGGCGGGCTGGTATGCCGTTCGCTGCGCCGATGCGCCCGGCAGCCGCTGGCAGTCTTCGCGCCGCTTCCGGTTCGGGATGCTGGCGGGTTCGGCCCTCCTGACGGGGAACGCCATCCGCGTGACCTTCGGCGGGGCGGACGGCCTGGAGGCGGGCGTGCATCCGTTCGTCGGCATCCCGGCGATGGCGCTCCTGGGGTTCACGCTCACGCCGATGGTGGTGGCGCTGGTGGGGGACTCTTTCTCCGGTCTCCGGCGGATCCTTTTCTCGGAGCACAAGATCCGCGTGACCGCCACGTACGACCAGGCGGAGGCGGCGGAGCGGCGGAAAGACTGGAAGCGGGCGGCCGGACTCTACGCGGAGGCGATCCAGGCGGACCCCGACGACCTCGAGGCGCGGCGGCGGTTGGCCGAGGTCTATCTGCACGACGGGCGGAGGGACCGGGCCGTGAACCTCCTGCGCGAAGTGGCCGCTCACGTGACCGATCCGGAGCCGCGCGCCACCGTGACGTTCCGGCTCGCCGACCTCTTGGCGCAGTCGGGGGACGGCGACGGCGCGCGCCGCGTCCTGGATGAACTGGCGCGCGACCTGGCCGGGACCCGGCTCGCCGTGTTCGCACGCGACCGGGAGCGGAGGCTGGCCGGGGCCTCGACGGGGGCGCGCGGATCGGCCGGTCGTCGGCAGGAAGCGCAGGACGACGACCCGGGCGCGGCGGAAGTGCCGCAGGCGCTCGGACACGCGCCCTGACCGGGCCATACCGGGTCCCGGCCGAAGACGCGCGGGCGCCGCTACCGCTGTTGCTCCGAGCGGTAGGCCGCCAGCCACGCCTCCGTCTCCCGGTCCCAGGGGTTCCAGCGGTCGTGGGGGAACGAGTAGGCCATGTCGCGCAGGGTCGCCGGTTGAGCGGTGTCCGCGAGTACGGCCGCCAGCGCGAGCCGGGCCTCCCGCTCGCGGCCGCGGGTGATCGCCCGGTCCGGTTGCAGGGCATTGAGCAAACACTGCCGGTCGCCTTCGTCGTCGGCCGTCCCGAGGCCGGCCACGATGCGGCGAAAGTCCGCCTCCTCCCTCGGACAACGAGACCGAGGGCGGAGGGACGCAAGCGGGGTGCCGGCGCCCAAGCGGGCTGGAGATGTGGCGCAACATATTGGAGCGTCGGAGGTTCAGAACTCGTGTCCGGGACACGGGGGGGGGCGTCTGTAAGCGGTGATTCCAAGGACGATCGCCGGGCGCACTGGGACGAGGGCGACGGTCCGCGCCCGTGCTCGATGCGGAATCCGGTCGCATGAGCCGCCGGGGAGTCCATCGGTCCTGCCTGCGCCCCCCCGCGACCGGTCGAGCTCGAAGTAGCGCGCATCCGGCCGGGGATTGTGGCCATGAGCCGCGATCTCGCGGAAGCCGAGCGCGGCGTAGAGCGTCCGCGTGGGGTGCATCGCTTCGACGGTGTCGAGGCGCATCCGGGCGTATGCGAGCGTCCGGGCGGCGGCGATCGAGGTCTCCGCGAGGCGGCGGCCCAACCCGGTCCCGCGGTGGGGAGCGCGCACAAACAGGCGCTTCATCTCGCAGGTCCGGCCGTCGAGCGGTCGGACCGCCACGCAGCCGGCCGGTTCGCCGGCGGAGCGAGCGATCCAGAGCCGGCCGAGGGGCGGGGCGTACGCGCCGGGCAGCGTGGCCAGTTCGACTTCGAAGTCCTGGAAGCCGAGGTCGAAGTCGAGCGAGTCGGCGTATTCCCGGAAAAGTTGCCGGATGGCCTCGAGGTCGGCCCCGGCCTCTTCGATGCACGGCGCGCGCAAGTCGGCAGGTCCGGACTCCGGCAAGACGGGTGCGGCGTTTTCGCGCCAGGCGCGGAGGACGGCGAGCGCTCCTTCGTCCGCGGTTTCCACCACGATCCGGTCGCCCGCGCGCACGCGCAGGACGAACCAGGGTTGGGGCTCGCCGACGCGAAATCCTTGGAACGTTGCCTCCAGCACCCGGGAGGAGCGGGCGACGGCGTGGAGCAGGGCGGCGCCGGCGAATGAATCGGCGGCGCCTTCGAGGCGAGGCAGCCAATCGGCGCCCGGGCCGGGGGAGCAGCGCACTCCGGCGACGGTCCACCACGACTCGGCGACGCGCACGGACAGTGCCTGGAACAGGCCGGCGAGCCTCGCGTCGGCGACGGGGGTCGCGGGTGCGGGCAGACGGAATTCGAGGGCAGACATGGAGCGCCCCGGATCCGAGGTTGAGGGATCGAGATTCAGCTTTCCCAGTGTACGGGGGGAAGGCGTTTCCCGCCAGCCCACGGGGTCCGCCGCCGCTCGTTCTCCGGTGTCGATGCCGGTCGCGCCGCCGGGCGGGGAGGCTCCGGCATCCGGGCCTTGACGGGCCCCCCGCCCCCCTGCGAACATACGGGTGCGGATGTCGCACCCGCGTCGTCTCCTTCCGCACCCCGCGGGTCCATCCGTCGGCCGCCGCCCCGCGGCGTCGGTCCGATCCGACAGGGGGAGCCCCAACCAGACCGGAGAAGACGCCATGCCCAATCCCGCCCCCGCACCGTCCGCGCCCAGACCGTCCGCCTGGCGCTGGCCCAAGAGGATCGCCGGCGTGCTTGTCGCGCTCCTGGTCGTGGCGTACTTCGTGGGCCCCTCCATCATCGCCGGATACGCTCGACCCCGCATCGAACAGGCGGTCGCCGACAACGTCAACGGCCGCGCCGAAATCGACTCCCTGTCGATTTCCTGGGGCGGGGCCGTGGCCATCCAGGGGCTGAAGATCGTTCCGCCCGGAGACTCCGCCGTGCTCGAAGTGCCCTCCCTGACCGCCCAGGTGAGTGTGCGCGACGTCCTCGACGGTCGCATCGTCGCCAAGGCGGTGGTCGAGAAGCCGATCGTGCGCGTGCGGCGCGAACCGGACGGCCGGACCAATGTGGACCGCCTCCGGGAAAAGAAATCCGGCACGGAGACAGCTCCGGCCGCGCCGGCGGACCCGCCGTTGCCGACCGTCCGGCTCGACCTGCAGATCAAGGGCGGCACGATCCTGTTCGAGGACGGCGCGCAAAGCTCGCGCATCGAGGGGCTGGACTGCACCATCGATCTCCCGGCGCTCGACCAGGCTGGCCGCTTCGAGGCGTCGTTCACGGTCGCCGGCGGCGGTTCCGGGAAGTTGATTTCCCGGCTCACGCTGGCGCGGGACGGCAAGCTGGATCCGACCGGCAGCGTCGAGTACGCCCTCGACGCCCCCGCCCTGGAGCGACTGCAAACCGCAGTGGCGCTCTTCTCCGACGTCGAAAAACTGGCCGGCAACCTGCAGGCCAAGGGGTCGTACACGCTGGGCCGCTGGCCGGAAATCTCGGGCTCCGACGAGTGGACCCTCCAGGGCCTGCGAGTGGAGGGGCCGGCCTTCGGCGGGGACCCGCTCGCCTTCCCGGAAATCCGCCTCCGCAACAAGGTGGCCATCAACGCGCAGCGCATCGGCAAGGCCGATCTCACCCTGGTCTCCGGCAGCGCCATCGACGCGGTCGGCACCGTCACGTTCAGCGAAAGCGACACCGTGGACGCGGTCTTCAAGCTCGCCAGCGATCTGAACGCCCTCGGACAGGCGGTCCGCGGCATCCTCCGGATGAAGGAGGGAGTCTCCCTCGCGGGGGTCATGACCGCGGACGGGACCCTCAAGTCGGTCGGGCCCAAGGGGACGCTGCAGGCCGACCTGCTCATCGACGGCCTTGCCGCGGTCGACGCGGGCGGTAAAAAGACGCCGATCGAGAAGAAGGTCGCGTTGAAGTGCGACGTCGCGTTCGACCGGACGGCCTCATCGGCCGACGTGCGCAACTTCACCATCGACTCCTCGCCGATCCAGGCCTCCGCCAAGGGCCAGGTGGGCAAGGACGCCGTGCGCGGGACCTACACCGCCACCGCCGACCTCGACCTGCTCGCGGACCGTCTCGGCGCCTTCATGGACCTGGGCGACACCGCCCTGGCCGGTCGCCTCGACGCGGACGGCGAAGCGACCTCCCAGGGCGACGACGTCCGGATCAAGAGCCGCGCGATCGCCCGCGGGCTCCAGGTCGGCAATGCCGGCCCCATCAACCTCGAGTCCCACACCGACGCCACCCTCCGACTCGGCGACGCGTTCGCGGTCGACGGATCCCAAAAGACCACCGTCGCGGACTTCGCGTACGCGGGACGGGTCATCCGCGACGTCCTGGTCGAGGCCCGCTACAAGCAGGTCGGCGAGAAGATCGAGACGTTCACCGTGACCGCACCGGGCCTGAAGCTCATGGGCAACGGCTCCGCAAAGAAGTTTGCGGGCACGATCGATCTCGATCCGGGCCCCTTCCATCGCAGTATCGGCATCCTTTTCGGCGACTTCGGCGTCGACGGCAAGCCGCTCAAGGGCGACTTCTCCGTGACCCGGGCCGGGGGCCGCGAGGTCCGTCTCGCCGTTCGCAGCCCCGAGATCGTGCTGGGCGGCAAGTCCCACACGGACCTTGCCCTGGACGTCGACGCCCTCGTCGGCGACATCGTCGATCTTCGGCGCGTCCACATCGTCACCTCGAACGTGACGGCCGACGTGAGCGGCGCGATCCGCGACGGGAAGACCGATCTCAAGCTCGTGTGCGACGGCGACCTCGGCAGCCTGGCCGTGCTGGCCGCCGTTCCCCCGCACTGGCAACTCTCCGGCAAGGCCACGGTCAAGGGGACCGTGACGGGGGAGAAGGGGATCTACGCAGTCGCCATCGACACTACGGTGCCCGAGCTCGAAGTCACCCGGAAGTGGCGCAGCGACTCCACCGAGTCCAATGCCGGCACCGCCAAGCCGTTGACCATGACCTCCCGCGGGACGGTCACGATCGCCCGGGAGGTCTCCGTCGATTTCCAACACCACGCGGAAGTCGTCGAGGTCGTACGCGAAGGCCGGTCGGTGCGCAACCTCGTACTCGATTGCACGCTCAAGCAGACCGCCGACCGGATCGAGACGTTCCTCGTGACCGGAGTCGGGCTGCGCGTCGAGGGCTCCGGGCCGCTGTCGCGCTTCCGCGCCCGGACGCGGATCGACCCGGGGCCGTTCTACAAGGAATGCGCCTTTCTCTTCGGCGAATTCGACATGACCGGACAGCCGCTGGAAGGCGAAATGACGGTTTCCATCGACAAGACCTGGGACGTCCAGGGGCGCATGGAGAGCCCCGAACTGTCCTTCTCCGGGCGTTCGTACAAGAACGTCCGCGTCGAATACGACTTCGGGCTCACCGAAGAGATCCTCATCCGCAAGACATTCGTCGCGGTGGACGGGGGATGGCTGGATTTCAAGGGGAGCCTGGGCAAGACCCGCGAGGCGTACGAGTTCTCCGGGGAAGGCGTCATCGCCGACCTGGCGGGAGCGGACGTGCTGCCGGCGGGATGGACCGTCCCCGGCAAGGTCACCCTGGGCGGAACGGCGACCGGCGCCAACGACGTGTACGACGCCTCGGTGGAGATCGGCTGCAAGGAAGTCGTCGTTCGGCAGGAGGGATCGGATGCCGTCAAGGGGCGGATGGGCTCGCTTCAGGTCCTGACCGGCGCCAAGCTGACGTTCAGCCGCACCCCGGTGACCGAAGCCGCCGTGCGCGCCTCCGCGGGCGAAATCCTCTACGAAGGCCGCACCGTCCGCAATGCCGTGATCGACGCCCGGTTCCGGCAGGTGGTGGACCGGTACGAAACGCTGCTGTTGACCGCCCCCGGACTCCGGCTGGACGGCTCGGGGACCCGGTCCGAGGTGGTGGGGAAGATCCAGTTCGACCCCGCGGCCTTCCAGGACAAGCTCGGCCTGCTGCTGGGGGAGAATCGGATCGGCGGCAAGCCGATGACGGGGACGATCGAAACTCGGCTGGCGAACAAGACGCGGGACATCAAGGGATCGCTGGCCGGCCCGGAATTCGTATTCCGCAAGCAGCCGCATCAGAACGTGAAAATCGATTTCGACCTCGGGATGGGTGACGCAATCGCGGTGCGACAGGCCCGCGCCTCCGCGTCCAGCGGCTGGATCGAGGCGCGCGGGACCTACGCCGACGACGGGGCCGATCTCAAGCTCAACGGGGAAGGGGACCTCGCCCGGCTGGCCGGCATGCTGAGCCTGCCCGAGGGCTCCAAGGTCGCCGGGAAGGCGGTCGTCGTCGGATCGGTTGCGGGCAAGGACGTTCTCCAGGCCTCGTTGGCCATGGAAATCGCCCAGCTCTCCGTCCAGCGCGCCGAAAAATCGATCCTCGACCCTGCGGTGACGATCGTCTCCGAGATCACGATCGATCGCAAGGCCAAGACGATGAACCTCTCGCGGGGCGAGCTCAACTCGACGTTCGCCCGCGGCACGATCGGAGGACGGATCCTCGCCTATGATGCCGCGGCGCCGGAGATCCAGGACTTCGCCCTCGACCTGCGCTACGTACCCGAGAAGTTCGGTCCCGTCCTCGGCCTGTTCGTCCCCGGCGATCTGGTCGGGCGCGACGAACAGGCGCTGTCGATCAAGGTCTCGGGCAAGGCGACCGCGGCCGAGCTGAAGGGCCTGCTGGGGATGAAGCTCGACGCCTACAAGTACCAGGGCATCCTCGTTTCGGGGCCCGTCGACGGCTCGCTCGAGGCGGGCATCCTCACCCTCAAGGCGCCGCTGCAGGCCAGCGGCGGAGTGGTGGAAGGGATCGCCGCCGTCGACCTGCGCGATGCCAAGGACAATCCGGAAAGCACCTTCACCCTCGCCGCGGCCAACGTCGCGATCAACGAGGAAACTTCGAAGATGCTCGAGCGCATGCACCCGATCTTCCACATGATCGAGGGCGGCGGCCGGCTCACCGGCACGGCGGAGTGGGATGCCATGCTCCTCTGGAAAGGTCCGCTGGAGGCGGGTCCGGATGCCGTCGCGACCGCGAAGCGCAGCTTGAGCGGCGACGGCCGCTTCCTCGTCAAGGACCTGACCCTGCAGGGGTCGCTCTTCCTCGGTACGATCCTCCAGTTCCTGGGGGAGGGAACCCCGGGGCAACCGGGGGAAGTCTCGGTGCCGAAATGGACCATTCAGGAACGCAGCGGTCGCGTCGCCTATGACGACTGCCGCGTCTTCGTGCAGGGGCTGGACATGCGGTTTCGAGGGTACGTCTACTTCGACCAGAAGCTGGATATGGAAATGGACGTTCCGGTGACGCAGAGGCTCGCCGCCAAGAACCCCGGCCTCGACCGCTTCCTGGGCAAGACGCTCAAGGTGCCGGTGAAGGGGACGGTGGCGAGTCCGCAGCTCGACTTCGCGGGCGCGATCGCGGGGGTGCTCAAGCGCGGGATCCTGGACCAGATCCCCGGTCCGTTCCGGGACATCTTCGGCGGCAAGGACGACAAGAAGTAGCCGCCCGCGCGGGGAGTTTCCGGCTCAGGGAGAGCGTGGGATGCCCGAGCGCGTGGGATCGCTCGCCCCCGACGAAGCACCGCACCCCCTGGCGCAGGCACGGCGGGAATGGCTTCGCGCGATCCTGCCGGATCCAGGCGGCTCGATAGACCGCGCTCCCGGATTGCGGGGGTCGCGCGGGTGCGCTACTTGGGCCGCGACACGCGATTGCGGCCGCCGCGCTTCGACTCGTAGACCATGTTGTCCGCGAGCTTGATCAACTCGGCTGCAGAGTTCATATCCCGGGTGATGGTGCCCACGCCGAGACTCAACGTCACCGGGATCGTCTTGCCATCGTACTGGATCACCGCCTTCTCGATCACCTGGCGGATCACCTCGGCGAAGGCGGCCGATTCGTCCAGGCTCATTCGCGGCAGCAGCAGGACGAATTCCTCGCCGCCGTAGCGCCCGAACGTCTGGTCCTTGCGCACCAGCGGCTTGACCGTGTTGACCACTTCCTTGAGCACCAGGTCGCCGGCATCGTGCCCGTGCGTGTCGTTGATGCTCTTGAACTTGTCCAGGTCGAAGAAGATCAGGCCGAGCGACAGGTCTTTCGCCTTCGCGAGCTGGAACTCCTCCTCGATCTTCTGCTGGACGTAGTCCTTGCGGAAGATCTCCAGCATGCGATCCTGCACCGACATGCGGTAGACCTTGTCGAGCACGAGCTGCTCGGCGCAGCCGTGGGCGAAGAAACGCATCCGGATGTCGCCGATGCGCAGAACATCGCTGTGGCAGAGTTCCGATGGCGTGTTGCCGACGGGCGTGTCGTTGACGTACGAACCGTTCTTGCTGCCCAGGTCGCAGACGAAGGCGCGCGTGCCCTGGAATTCGAGCCGGCAGTGCTCGCGGGAAACGCTCGGGTCATCGAGCCAGATCTTGACCTTGTCGGGGTCTTTCTTCCGGCCGATGATGGTGACGGGGTCCTCGAGGACAAAGCTCTTGCCGATGTTGGCGCCGTCGTACTGCAGCAGGATGGGCTTGGACACCTCGTTGGACTGCTGCTGCGCACGGAAGGGATTGACGCTCTCGATCGTGCGATCATCGAAGTGTGGATCGGTCATAGTGGGCGTCGCGCTCAGGAGAATCGGATTCGAGGGTACAGAGTACGCCACGCGCCGGGATCGTGCAAGCGGATTTCGTTCCAAGGCAGGGGCCGGGGCTCCAGCGTGGAGGGCGCATCTTGCGGGGGCCGGAAGGGAACTCAGGAGGGCCGGAAGACGGCGGACGCATCGTCCCCCAGAGCGGCCTCGAGCCCACAGTCGAGGAGCCGGGGGTGGGCGAGGAGGAAGCGCCCGAGCGGGGCGACGACGGCGTCTTCCAGCACGCGCTGGAGCGGCCGGGCGCCGTAGCGGGGGTCGAACCCGCGCTCGGCGAGGCGGCGCACGAGCGCGTCGGTCCAGGTGAGGCGGAGCCTTCGCTTCACCACGCCCTCCCGGCGTCCGATTTCCCCGAGTTCCTTGTGGACGATGGCCTGAACGGCCTGGGGCGAGAGCGGTTCGAAGCGCACGACCCGGTCGAGGCGATTGAAGAATTCGGGGCGGAAGAAGGCGCGCACTTCGGCCTCATAGTCCGGTCCGCGGTCGGTCGCGAAGCCGAGTGAATCCGGCCGGGCGCCGCCGAGGTTGGAGGTGAGGACGATCACGGCGCTCCGGAAGACGGTCGCGCGTCCGTACGCGTCGGTGAGGCGCCCCTCGTCCAGGAGGCCGAGGAGGACGTCGAAGACTTCGCCGGAGGCCTTCTCGATCTCGTCGAACAGCACCACGCAGAACGGCTGGCGCCGCACGCGGGCGATCCAGGACGGCGCGGCCCCGTCGGGGTCGCCGAGCAGACGCGCGGCGGCGTCCGGGCCGCCGTATTCGCTCATGTCGAGACGCACAAGGCGCGGGTCCGGGCGCGCCCCCTCCCCGAAGAAGCGGGCGGCGAGCGCCTTGGCCAGTTCGGTCTTTCCCACCCCCGTAGGGCCCGCGAACAGGAGATTCGCGATCGGACGCGCGGGGTCGTTGAGGCCCGCCTTGAAGACCGTGACCACTCCGGCGGCTTCCCGGCAGGCGACCTCCTGCCCCATGACGCGCCTGCGGAACCAGGTTTCGACCTCCGCGGGATCGAGCGGGGTCTCATCACGCAGGAAGACCTCGGGCAGACCGGTATCCGCCGAGAACGCGCGCACGGCATCGTCGGCCGTCCAGCGCCCGCGGACGGGCCGCCGACGGGGATCCAGGCGGTCGGCCAGGAATGCCGCGACGCGGCCCGGCGGGGCTTCGTAGGGAAGGAAGCGGGCGAAGAGCGATTGGACGCGGTCGAGCGCCCGCGGATCCACTTCGACGCTCGCCGCGGTCCCGCGGTCCCGGGCGATCCGTTCCAGCACGCTGCGCACGGCGACGCGTTCCAGGGGGGGGAGGCGGAACACCTCGAAGCGGGCCGCCAATCCGGGCAATACCCGGCGGCAGGCCTCCCATTCGGCCGGGGTGCACTCGGTCAGGATCCGCAGGGCCCCCGACTCGAGGTACGACTGGAGGTATGCCCCGGGTCCCGCCTCCGGCGCGCAGCCCGCGGCGCTTACGAGTCCCATGAGGTTGTCCAGACAGAGAAACCCGCCGACGTCCGCCAGTTCGGCGACCACCCGATCGCAGCGGGCCTGCCACTCCCCGAGGTAGACCATGCCGGCGACCAGACGGGAGCCGCTGGTCCACCAGAATCGCGGGGCGCGCGATTCTCCCTGCGGCCGCGGGAGGCGCGCGTCGGCCTTGGCCGCGAGGTCGATCAGGAGGGAAGACTTGCCCACCCCCGGCGGTCCGACGAGCAGGACGTTGGCGCCCGCCTCGACGATCCGTTCGAGCAGAGCGGCATGGAGATCCTCGCGGCCGAAGGCAGCCGTCGACGGCGGCCGGAGCGATCGAGAGGGGACGGGCTCCCCGACTCGCGCCAGTTCGGCGGTCCGGGCCGATGCGGATTCCGCTCCCGCGTTGGTCTCGGGCGGGGTCAGGCGGACCTCCCCGAGCCGGAAGCGCGCGGAGTTTCGCAGGCGGAGGACCGCGCGCGGAGTGCCGGTTTCCAAGGCGTTGCGCACGGCCTGGGAGACCACGAGCCATCGGTCTTCCCCCTCGACCAGGTCGACGTCCAGGCCCAATTGCGGGATCTCGCAGGAGACCACGTCGGCCGTCAGCTTTCCCCAGACGCAGGCGAGACGGACGGGGATCGAGCCGTGCGCCACATACGCGCGGCCGTCGTGCATGATCCGCGGTCGCACCGAGACGGTAATGACCTCCAATTGCGGCTCGGCATACCACGGTTCGCCGAGCGTGCCGTCGCGTGCCTGCATCAGCGCCGAGCGGATCTGGGCGAGCACTTCCTTCTCGGTGCCGCCGATCGCGGCGAGGCCGCGGTCCGCGCATCCGGCCAATCGGCCGGTGACGATCCCTTCCCGGTCCTCGACGAGCAGAACGGGGAAACGCCAGAGGCGGGCTTGCGGTTCGCTCACGAGAGGCGCTCCTCGGCCTGAAGTTCCGGGGGTTCGGGGAGCCCGGCGGTGATGGCCTCGCGCAGCCCGGCGACGGGGTCTACCGCCGGCAGGGCGAGACCGGTGCGCAAGTCGAACAGGAACGGGGCCGCGCCGGTGCGGTGGAAGCGGACGATGCCGTCGGCGGAGAAGGGATCATCCGCCACGTCCGCCAGGCCGTCGCGGAGCCGTTCGAGCCAGACCTGGTGTTCCGCCGCGGCGTCACGGGCCACCGCCTCGGAGGAGGCGCCGTCCGGGACCGGGAGGGCACGAACTTCGAGGGCGACGAGGCGTCCAGGGGAGGATTCGACCAGGTGGATCCCCTCTTCGCCGGCGAAGAGACGGGCGAAACCGGGGCCCGCCAGGGGGAGCGCCCACACTCCCGGAGCGGCGGTCGTCCGGGCCGGCAGTGCTTCGCCCGCGAGGGGGCCGCCTGCGACCCGGGCCATTTGTTCGAGCAGGGCCAGGGCGCAGTCCGCGCCCGAACCGGTGGCCTCCCGGACGAGGAGCAGGGCATGGGCCGATTCCGCGCCGGCGATGGCGCGCGCCGCCAGGTCGAGGTGGGCGGCGGTGCGGCGGAGGCCGGCCAGCCGGTAGGGGTCGCGGTGCTCGCCCTGGGCGGCGGCCTCGGCCACTTCGGCGGCGAGTTCCTCGATCCGGTCGGTTGCGGCCAGGCGGACGAGGTAGGCCTGTCGGTCCACGCGGCCGAGGCGGTCGGGGTCGCTGGACCGGGTCTGCGGGGCGGCATGGCCCCGTGCGATCCGGGCGGCCCCCCAGCCGCGGCGCGCGGACATGCCGATGCGGTCGCTCGCCCGCGCCAGGCGGCGGCGGAATTCCTCGATCCGGTCGTGCAGGGCGAAGTACAAGCGTTCCCGTTCGCCGAGCGCCCGCACGGCCACCGCTCCATGGGGCTTCCAGGCGCGCGCCGCCGCCTCCACGCGCGCCAGGACGCGGGCGAGCCGCCGGACGAGTTCCTCCGGCGGGAGCGCGACCGGCTCGGCGCCCGCGGGCGCAGCCGGGGCCGCTTGCAGCGCCCGCACGTCGGCCACGACCCCGGACGGGCCGGCGAACATGCGCAGGAGGAGCGGCCGATCCGGGGAGAGGGTCGCAAGACGGGCCGCCGCCGGCTTCGCGATCCGTTCCTCGAGCTCCCGCTTGAGCGCGCGAGCGCCCAGGCGCGGATGATACCCGGCATCCGCCACCCGTTCCATCGCCCAGGGATGCACCTGCAGGATCACCTGCCGGCGCGCGAACCCTTCCCGCCCGAGGATCTCGCGCAGGCGAACGGACGCGATCCGATCGACCTCCGCGCGCGCGAGAGCCCGGAACGGGACCACCCGATCGAACCGGTTGAAGAACTCGGGGCGGAAAAACCGCTCCGCCGCTCCCGCATAGACGGCGCGCAGGTCCTCCGCCCGCTCCAAGAGTCCGACCCGCGACGAGGCCTCCTCCGCACCGAGATTGGAGGTGAAGAGAAGGACCGCGTTGCTGAAGTCCGCCGTCTCTCCCCGCGCATTCGTGAGCCGCCCTTCCCCGAGGACCTGCAGGAGGAGGTCGTGGACTTCCGGGTGCGCCTTCTCGATCTCGTCGAAGAGCACGACCGCGAACGGCTGCTGGCGGATGGCGGCGGTGAGCAACCCCTCCGGGCGCCACCGGTCCCCGGAGAGCCGGGCCGCGGAGCCCGGCTCGACGAACTCGTTCATGTCGAACCGCAGCATCCGGTCCACGCTGCCGAAGAGCCAGGTGGTGAGGGCGCGGGCGCATTCGGTCTTCCCCACCCCGGTCGGGCCGAGGAAGAGAAGCGACCCGAGCGGTCGCCCGGGGTCGTTGAGCCGCGCCTTGGCCGACACCACGACATCCACCATCGCTTCCACCGCCTCCTCCTGACCGATCACGCGCGTGCGTAGGGCGTCGCGCACCTCGGCCGGATCCAGGGTCGAGCGCGCGTCCAGAAAGCGCCGGTGCAGACCGCTGGCGCGCGCGAACTCGTCGAGCACCGACGCCCCGTCCACGGTCCCTTCCCGGCGCGCCGCGTGCACTCGGCGCAGGAACCGGACGGCCTTGCCCGGCAGCGCCTCCCGGGAGTTGTAGCGCTGCTGCAACCGAAGCGCCGCCGGGATCGCGCCGGGTTCGAGGATTCGGCGGGAACCCCGTTCGAGGGCCCGCGCGGTCCGGATCAGGACGCGCGCGCTCGCGCCCTCGTCGAGCGGGTCCACGGGCAGCACCCGGAACAGGTCCGCGAAGCCACGATCCAGCTCGCGCAGGGCGCGGAACCCTTCCGGAGTCGTCTCGCCGACGACGCGCAGCCGCGAACGTTCCATCGCCTCCTTCAGCACGTGCCCGACCGTCAGCCGGGAACCGGCGGAGAGACCGGCATGGAACAGTCCCACGAGATCGTCGAAGAAGAGGACGTGACGCCGTTCCTCCGCGCACTCCAGGATGGCATGGACCCGCTGTTCCCACTGGCCCACGTACGACATCCCCGAGATCAGGCGTTGCGGCGGCAAGTGCCAGACGCTGCCCCGGCGGCCGCGGACCTTCAGGCGGCGCTCGGCGTCCCGGCGGCGCCACACATACTCGTGCACGATTCCGGTCTTCCCCACCCCGGGTGCGCCGAGCAGCAGCACGGGCCGGCGGATGCGCTCGTCGAGAAGGCGCTCGAGCGTGCCGACTTCCGCTTCCCGAAAGACGACCCGTTCCAGTTCGTCGGGAAATCGTTCCCCCAGGTCGGTGCCGGTGGCCTCGAGTTCGCGCCAGCCCTCCACCGGTCCGAGCGGGCCGATCGAGAGCCGGGAGGAGGCGCCGGTCTGCGCGGAGGGGGCGGCCGGTTCGTACTCGATCTCGACGGTGACGACTCCGACGCGGCCCTGGAGGGCGAGCGCCGCCGGGGTCGGACCGCCTTCCCGGCGCGTCTCACGGCGGAACCAGGCGCGCGCGACCTCCACCGCCCGCGCCGTCGCATCTTCGCCGCGTTCGATCGCGAACGAGATCCCGAGGTCGGGCAACCAGCCGACCCGACGATCCAGGGCGGGAAAGGTCACCGCGAAGCCGCGGAACGGCCCGCCCGCGGCATCGCGCAGGTCTTCGATCTCGAACGGGACTTCGCGGACGGCCGGATGGAATGCCCAGTCGGCCGCGGCATCCTCCCGTCCCCCTTCGCCCTCCGCGCGGATCGCGAGCCGGATCTCCCGGCGGAGCCGCCCGAGCGCCTTGCGGAGGGAGACGTCGCGGTTGGCCGGTTCCGCGCGGAAAAGCGGCCGCACGGTGAATTCCGCCGAACCGCCCCCTCGTCCCCGGGGCGGGTCCTTGACGTACACGGGCACCAGGAGATTCATCGCGCGTATCCGGCTACGGTTCGGTCAACTCGAGGATGCGGCGATCGACCGCGCGGTCGATCGCGTCGGCGAGCAGGTCGCCCAGTTCCGTGCGGCGAAAGAGGAGCTCCGTATCGAGCAGGAAGTCGCGTGCGCGCCGGGCGTCGAAATCGTACTCCCGACGTCGCGGCGACATTCCTGCGGCGGGCGGGGGTGGAACCGTCTCGGGGACGGCCTGGTCGCCGGGGAGCACGGAGATCCGGCAGGCGCGGGACTGGCCCTTCTTCTTCAGCAGGTGGATCCCGGCCTCCGATTCGAGCCGGAGGAAGGCGAGCGGCGCCTCCACCGTCAGCGCCGCGCCGATCGCCTCGGGCGGAACGACCCCCTTGCCGAGGCGGACCGGATCCTCGTCCACCCGTCGGATCTTCGCGAGCGATGACTTGCGTTCGCCCGCGCGGACGTAGATCCACGCCCGCGACACGCCGCCTTTCCACTCGCCGGCGAGATGGACGATCGCGCTCGCCATCGCCGGCAGGGCGCCGTCGGATTCCGCATGGAGGATCACGTGCGCGCGATCGGGCTCCGCGTAGTCGAGCGCCAGGACCTGAAGGATCGCGTCGCGCAGGCGCGCGCGGGAAGAGGGCACGGCCGCCGCAGCTCGATCGAGCGCCGGACCGGCCTGCTCCGCGATCAGGGCGAGCAGGGCATTTTCCTCGATCTGCAGGAGGTCGGCTTCGAACCGATGGAGCCGCGACAGGGCCTCTTCCATCCGCTTGAGGAGGCGCACGCGCTCGAGCAGGGCTTCCGGGACGGCCTGGCCGCGACGCGGCCGGGTGAGGGCGTCCCGGGCCCGGGCGAGTCGGACGATTTCGTCCTCGAGCCGGATGGCCAAGGGATGGTCGCGGAACCGCTGCAGGCGGCGACGGACGTCGCTGAGCGGGGCCAGGGGGGAGAGGGAGGTCGGGGGTGCGGCGGCGCTCCCGGTCCCGCGCACGGAGACCGTCACCCCCGGGCCGTTCGGGTCGGGGGTCGCCGCGGCCGCGACCGGCTGGTCCCAGGGAAGGTTGGCGAGCCGGTGGGCGAGCGGTACGAGCAGGCGGCGCTCCAGGGCCCGCCTGAGCGGACGAGCCCCGTAGGCCGGGTCCGTTCCCTCGGCCAGGATCCGTTCGAGCGCGCCGGGGTCGATGTCGAGCGCAAGGCGGCGGTCCAGCACGCCGCTGCGACAGCGGATGCGGGCGATCTCGCGATCGGCGATCTCCCGCAGCACCGCCGGCGGAAGCGGCAGGAAGGGGATGATGCGGTCGATCCGATTGAAGAATTCCGGGCGGAAGTGCTCGCGCACGGCCCGTTCGAAGTGCTCGCGGGCGTCGTTCACGTCGTCGTCGCCCGGCCGGAACCCCACGGAGCCGACCCGGTACGAGTCCGCCCCGAGATTCGAGGTCAGGATCAGCACGGTGTTGCGGAAATCGGCGGTGCGGCCGGCCGCGTCGGTCAGACGCCCCTCGCCGAGGACCTGCAGCAGCAGGTCGAAGAGGCGGGGGTCCGCCTTCTCGATCTCGTCGAGGAGCAGCACCTGGAAGGGCTGTTCCCGGACCTTGGCGGTCAGGAGACCTTCTCCCGAGGCCGAGCCGCCGATCAGGCGCGGAACGGCGGAGGGGTCGGCATATTCGCTCATATCGAACCGGGTCATCCGGGCCGGACTGGCAAAGAAGAACGCGGCGAGGGCCTTGGCGGTTTCCGTCTTTCCCACTCCGGTCGGGCCGGCAAAGAGGAGGGAGGCGATGGGGCGCTCGGCGCGACCCAGCCCTGCCTTTACGGACACGACGAGGTCGGCGAGCGTATCGACCGCCTCGTCCTGTCCCAGAACCTGCGCGCGAAGCCGCCCGCGGACCTCATCGGGGTCGAGCCGGACGGTGTCGTCGAGGAGGAAGCGGGGCAGACCCGACTGCTCGGCAAAGGCGGCGACGACCTCCTGCTCGCCGACCAGGGATTGCGCACCCCCCTCGGCGAGGAGCCCGTCGAGGAAGCGCAGGGCTTTGCCCGGAAGCGCCGAGTATCCCGCATAGCGCCGGTGCAGGCGAAGGATCGCGTCGAGCGCGGAGTCGTCGATGACCGCGGCGCGGCGACGTTCGGCGCGCCCGGCGACGCGGCCGAGAATCTCCCGCGCCGCGGCCTCGCCGGGTTCGACCACGTCGATGCGCCGGAAGGCGCGGAGGAGGCGGGGATGGCTGCGCTCGAGGGCGTCGGCCTGCTCCGGCGTGCACTCGGCCGCGGCGAGCAGTCGGCCCTGGACGAGGAAGGGGAGCAGGAATTCCGCGGCTCCCTCGGTCCCTTCGCGGGCGCGGCCGACCTGGACGAGCTCGAACAGGCTGCCGAGCAGCAGGATGGCCCGGCGTTCGTGCGCCTCGCGGACGAGGGTCTGGCATCGTTCCTGCAGCATGCCGAATCCGGCCGCACCACCGGCCAGCCGGGAGCCGCGCGTCTCCCAAAACTCGCGTTCCTCCAGCCCGAGGGTTGCGGAACGCCGCACCAGCTCGTGGAGGGTCGCCGTCTTCCCCGTCCCCGGCGGGCCCACGAGGAGTACGCAGGCGGGATCGGCGGAAGTCCATTCCTGCGCGACCCGTTCCACGAGGGCGTCGATGCCGAAGGCCTCGCGACAGCGGCGCGGGCGCAGGTGCGCGGCGAGGCGGGGGAGAAGGGGACCCTCGCCGAGCAATGCGGCCAGTTCCTGCTCCCGAGTCCGGCGGTGCTCCACGGCGCTCGGGATGCGCAGCCGCACGCGCCGGGGCTCCACGTCGAGCTCATCGGCGCGGAGGCTTCGCGCGAGCAGCAAGAGGTCGCGGTCCGCCCCGGTCCGTTTCAGGGCGCGGCGGATTTCCAGGGACAAGAGGGCGTCGATCCTCCGGAGCGACGACGCGAAGGTCTCCACGTCCATTCCCGGTACGAAGGCGTGGATCTCGTGGTCCGCATGCCGGACCAGCACGGCGGGCACGAGGATCTCGAGCGGGCGGCTCAGCAACTCCCGTTCGCCGCTCCATCCGAGCGGCACCACGACGGCGCGGATTTCTGCGGGGGGCCCGCCGTGGCAGAGGGCCGGCTCCCCCGGATCGGAGCGGGCCGCCACCCGCTGCAAGTCCCGGATCGCCTCGCGATGGACGACCCGCCGCAGGGTCCCGAGGCGGGCGATCTCCGGATGGTGGAGGGGCTCCGCGAACCAGAGCCCCTCAGGGAGGCGTCGGGTGAGCAGGTGCACGGTACGGACGACTTCCGGCATTGCGTCTCTCGGGGGTTGTCTCCAGGAGACCGGTCGTGCCCGGCCGGGGTTCGCGGATTCTCTTCCGGTTTTCGAGGAGGAGACGCGCCGCGGCGCCGCGGGTGCGCCCGGCGGGGGTCCGCGCGCGGGCCTGCAGGAGAGTGGGTTCAGCTCGGGGCCGTGGACTGGGCTCGAGTCGGATCCGGTCATTCCTGCAGGTGTCGGGCGCGCCGATCCCGCCGCTCACGACTTCGCGCGATGGTAGCAAGGCGAGGAAGCGGTCGCAACGACCATTACGGGGAGGGCGGCCGCGGGTAGACCAAGGTGCGGGGTCGTGGTATCCGCGACCGCCCCCCCCGGGCGGGACCGAACCGGCCCCGGGCCCGCCCTTTCGAACCGTTGTGGGGGTGTCGGGTCTTCGGATTTCCGCACGGCGACCGGAGGGGGCAATACCGGAGTCCCCGGACGGCGCCGCCGAGCGCCGGTGGACCGTAGCGACGAACTCGGCCTCGGTCGTCGCGCCGAGCCGACGTGTCCGCTCGCGCGCGGAGGAGCCTTGCGCCGGCCGGGACGCGGCCCTTGCGAGCCGCGCCCGGCCGGCGACCACCGACCCCCCCTGAGCCGACTTCTTCGCGCTCTCCCCGCTCATGTCCGCGAGGCTGAAGTCGGTCTTGATCTTCGCAACTTCGCTCCGCTCCGCGGTGACCGGACCGGGGGAGTCGAGCGACTGCGTGGCCGCCTTGAACAGGCGCGACACCTTCTGGCCGAACACGGTGACCGCGGTCAGGCAGCCGATCGCGACGAGCGTGACGACGAGGATGTACTCGGTCATGGCCTGGCCGCGGGACTTGCGGACGTTGCGGTCGAGCCGATTGCGAAACGTGGCGTTCATGGGAGCCTCCGTGGTCAATGAGGGGTCCGATCGATCCACTCCGGCCCCGCCCACACGGCGGGGCCGAGGAGTCCGTTCAGGCGCTTCGTCGTCTACCCTTACTCGATGTTTTGTTTTCGTTTGGTGCGTACAGGGGAGGGGATAAGCAAGCGAGATGCCGAAATCTCGATTGTCCGCATGTTGGGCGAAGACAATGGCTTGCGGAGTTTTTAGGGATCCGTGATCGGTCCGGAAACGCGTAGCGAAAGGTGACATGTCACTTTTCCGGACGTAACACCAGGGGGCGGCTCCTCCGCCCCCGATTGCGATGGCGGTTCCATGCCTTCTCCCTCGCCGGCCTTCCGCGTCGGAGGGCGGTTGGCGAAGGAACGATTTGTGCCGAATCCCATCCCCGACCCTCGAGAGTGCGCGGGGATTCCCCCACGCCGGTGGCGAGACTCCGCCTCGCGAGCC
>CAZWCX010000013.1:0-87498 GCA_964632945.1 uncultured Planctomycetia bacterium
GAGCCGGATTGTTCGCGAACAGCGAAGCTGCTCGCGAATAATCCGGGCTAGCGCTTCGGATGCGCCGCAAAGAACGCCCAGATCGCCTCGGTTCCGTCGAAGTCGCGACAGACCCGTCCGATCCTACCCTCGGGAAGGTACTGCGACCCGCCCGGCCAGGTGTGACCCCCGCCGGCGATCCGGTAGAGGACCACGTCGACCCCGCCCCGGCCGCCGGTCCAGCGACGCGCATGCACCCGACAGCCGTCTCCGGGGGAGGCGTCCGGCAGCGTCTCCCGCGCCGGCTCGGCGGCGCATCCGTTGTGCTCGATCCACTTCCGCAGCGCCTCCTCGGTCGGGATGATCTCGCCGCGATCGCCGCGGGCAATCTTCCCGCCGTCGTACGGGACCAGCGGGTCCTCCACGCCCTGAATGACGAACACCGACACGGGATGCTCCGGTCGGAACGTCTCGTCGAATGGACTCGCCATGCCGCCGACGACCGGGGCGATGGCGGCGATCAGGTCCGATCGCCGGGCCGCGAGGGTGTGGGAGAAGATCGCCCCGTTGGAGATTCCGGTCGAAAAGACGCGGCGGCGATCGAACGGATGCGTCCGCTCCACGTCCTCGAGCAACGCCGCCACGAACCCGACGTCGTCGGCGCCCTCGCGAATGGCCGGTTGGTCGGGGGCGATTCGTCCGTCATTCCAGCCCCGCGCCACGCCTTCCGGATACACGGCGAGAAAGCGCTCCCGGTCGGCCAGCTCGCTGAAGCGAGTCCCGCGTTCTCCTGAGACCGCGTCGCCGCCGCCGCCGTGAAACATCAGCACGAGCGCCGGCCGCTCGACGGCGGTCATCCCCGGAGGGACGTGCAGCAAATACGACCGCGCGCGTCCGTCCACGGTGAGGAACCGGCGGACGGTGTCGGGACCGGGCTTGCGGAGAAGCGCCCGGCAGGCGGCGACGCCCAGAAACGAGACCAGCAACACCGTGATCAGGGCCAGAATCTTGCGGCGGGACATGCGTGGGTCCTCCTTGGGGCGGCGCGTGGCCGATCGGGCGCCGCCGGTCCGGAATACCGACCGGGCCGGTCGCGGGTTTCATTTGCCCGAGGACCGCGGCCTACCCTCCCTCCTTCTCCCCGGGTTCCGCGTTCCCCTCGACGTAGGTCGGACAACCGCAGCCGAACGTCGAGCAGGAACCGTGGTAGTCCCAACAGTCCCGATGGTGCGGCGTTCGGCAACGGGTGCAGGCGATCCGTTCCGCCGTCACGACCTCGCCGCAGACCTGACAAAGCGCCGGGGCGGCGCCCACGCCGGAATCGGACGCCAGGATCCGCACGCCGGGGTCCGAGCGGGTGGGCGCCACCGCGCGCAATAGAACCTCCAGCATCGCGCACGCGCTCCGAAACACGTCCTCGGGCTTGCGGTTCTCCGTTTCGCCGAGAGGAAAGTAGAGCAGCGCGCGCCGTTCCCGGACCTCGAGCAGTGGGGAGGGCGGGCGGGCCAGGTCGTCGAGACGGGCGAAGTGCGTCCAGACCTCCAGGGGCAAGCGGACCCCGCGTTCCCCGTCGTGCGGAAACACCAGGTCGAACCGGTCGTCGAACGATCGCACGCCGACGGCGTAGGGGGAGGTGATCCCCAACGAGGGCACGGGCTGGGGTCCCATGCGCGCGCGGACCTGGAACACGGGGGGGTGCTGACCGGTGAAGAACGAGGACACCACCCCCCAGCGGATGGGACCCAGTTCGCGCTGGGAGTACCCGAAGCGGAATCCGCGCCAGGAGAAATGGGCCTGTCGAACCATCCCCCCGGATTGCGGGGGGGGATCCGAAGCCAGGAAGCGCGCGAGGTCTTGGAGCCGGGGAAGTTCTCCGGCGCCGACGTCCGGCAGCACGGTCGAGGGGTCCGGTGAGGAACTGCCCGCGAGAGCCGCGCCCGCGCCCTCCCGGGGTGCGGACTCGGTCCGCGGCCGTCCGCGGCGGCCCCGTCGGCGTCGAGTCCACCAGAGCCCCAGGGCGATGGCCGCGGTCCCCGCGAGGCTGCCGGCAATCCAGAGGAGTTCCATGCGGGAATCGTGTCACGCGTCCGGGGGGCGGGTCAACCGGAATCCCCGGAACGGAACGGGCCCACGCGATCCCGCGCCGGATCCCGTTCCCCCTTTCGCCCGCGCCCGGCTGGCCCGGGATTCTTCCGGAACGGCTTCGCTGGGCGCGAACCGTCCAGAGCAAGACTGACTCGCCCAACCTGCGACACCGTGTATCGCACGCCGGCCGCCCCGTGGTCCTGGTTGCTGACGCCGCCAGGAGCCCGCGGGCGGATTCTTCACGAAGCCGCTGACGCGGCTTCATACTCGTGCGGGCTAGATCCCGCCCGCCCCCTGTCCCTCGGGCGCGCCGCTCCGGCTCGTTCCGGCCTCGATCTCGAACGACTCGACCACGTGCGAGGTCGTCCGCGGCGGCATCTTGCCGGGCACCGGCTCGTAGCAGCGCCCGAACCGGTTGGTCAGGAAGTCGGCAAGCGCAACCTGCTCCTGCCGCACGAACCCCTGGCGGGGCAGTTTCCCCTTCCCGTGCAGGTCGAGCACCGCGCACAGGCTCGCGGCCGTCGTGATCTGGATCGCGCTGCAGCGCTCGCCCAGGAACTCGCCGTGGTAGATCTTGCGCGCGTCGGTGACCTGCGTGAGATGACCCTCCCGCCAACCGGTCACCGTGCAGAAAATCAGCACCACGTCCTGCGGCGTGATCGGCACGGCGTTCTCGAAGATCTCCCGAAGCAGCGGACGACGATCATTCAGGCGCAGCTCGTTCATGAGCAGGTGGATCAGTTCGCGGTGCCCGCGGTAGCGGATGGTCTTGTAGTTGAGCGTCCGGACCTTGGCGTTCAGAGTGTCGCAAAGGGTGCCCACGCCCCCGGACGTGTTGAAGGCCTCGTAGTCGACCCCGTCCAGCGAGAAATGCTCGAGCCCCTCGAGCGGCAGGACCTCCCGCAGGCGACCGTCGTGGATCGCCTCGCACGGGTTGCCGTACTCGTTGATGAGGCCGTCGGTGGACCAGGTGAGGTTGTACTTCAGCTGGTTGCTGGGAAAGATCGGCAGCGCCCCCACCCGCAGCCGCACCTCGTCCAACCGCTCGAATCCGCGCGTGAGGTCGTGGGCGGCGATGGAGACGAAACCGGGCGCGAGACCGCACTGCGGCATGAAAATCTGCCCCGCCCGGGCCTGCGCGGCAATCTCCTTCACCGCTCGGGTCGTCTCGACGTCCTCGGTAAGGTCGAAATAGCTCGCGCCGTTCCGCAACGCGGCGCGCGCAACGCCCGGATTGAGCGAGAAGGAAAGCGCCGAAAGCACGCTCTGGCGGCCCTTCATCGCGGCGTCGAGATCCTCCCCGCGCGCGCTGTCGATCCGGACCGTCGATACCCCGCGGACCCCCTTCAATCGCCCCAGGGCCCCTTCGTCCAGGTCCCCGACGAGGACGTCGTATTCGCCCGTCTGGCCGAGGAACTTGGCGACCGCGTTGCCGATCTTGCCCGCGCCGAGCAGTAGCACCTTGTGCATCGAAACCACTCCCACCGATTCCTGAATTCCGACGCGGTCTTGTACCCCATCCGCTGGACGCGGCCAATGGAAATGTGGCCGGATCGCCGGTCCCGGCTCCTCCCCAGGGCCCCGATTCCGCTCCACGACGCTACCGTCCCGATCCGCAAGTGATTCGCAAAGTATTTTAGAACAGAAGTTTACGAGCAAAGAGAATATTAATACGTTTTCCTTTCAAGGACCGGAACCCCGGGGGTATAGTGAGGGTTTCAAGTCCTCGTGTGGGCCGAACGGTTTGCTTCGGATGCGTTTCAGCCCCCTTCCGACTCTCCCCAGCCCTGAGGGACGCCCATGCATCTCCGCTCGAAATTGACGCGCACGCTCACCCTGGCCGTGTTGATCCTCTTCACCTGCACGCTCACCGTGGAGCCGTCGCCGCTGGACGACCTGGCGCGGCCGCTGTCGCAACCCACGTTGGAGGCCCTGGTGGCGGGAGTCGCGCTCTACCCGGACCCGGTGCTGGAGCAGGTGTTCGATGCCGCGCAGCATCCGCTGGCGATTCTGCGGGCGGCCAACGAGCGCGACAATCCGTTGCGGCCGGGCCGGCGCCCGGGGCTGCTGGCGGGGGGCAACCTTCCGGAGAGCGTGAAGTTCCTCCAGGACTATCCCGAGGTCCTGGCCGAACTCAACGACCACCTGTTTCTGACCGCCCGGCTGGGGATCGCCGTGCGCAATCAGCCGGATGACGTTTGGGCGGCCGTCGCGGCCGTGCGTGGTCGGGTCGAGGAGGCGGTGGTGCAGTCGGTGCCGCCGGCGACGGCCGGGACGGCAGCGGCGGGTGAAGCCGCCGCTCCCGCAGGCGAGACCGTGGTGATCGTGACCGAGGGCGGTCAATCGGTGGTGGTTCCGGCGACGCTCTACGTGCAGGCGTGCGAAGCCGTGTGCGACACGCTGCTCGCCTCCGCGGTCGTCGTCGAGGAATTGAGCGAAGTCTACGTGGAGAGCGCCGCGGCGCTGGAGGCGACTTCGACCGAGGTCTACGGGGAGACCGCGGAGGGCGGAACGGTGGAGGGCGGGTCGACCTCCACCACCGTGACCGGTCCGTACGGGCAGGCGACCGCGGGGACGAAGGAAGGGAGCGCCACGGTGACGGGCCCGGCCGGCAACTCGGCGACGATCGAGGGGGAAGGCGCGGCGGTGGTCGCCTCGAACGGGAACACGACGGTGGCGGCCGGCGCGGGGACGGCGACGATCACGGGCCCCAACGGGCAGAGCGCGACCGCGTCCGGCGCCGGCGTGGCGGGCAAGACCACGCAGGGCGACACCACCTACGGGGCGGCGGCGGGCGCCGGCACGGTGACCGGCCCCAACGGCAATACCGCGTCCGGAGCGGCGGCGGGCAAGGGACAGGTGACGCAGAACGAGAACGGGACCACCTGGAGCACCGAAGCGGCTGCGGCCGGGCAGACCAGCACGGGTCGCGCGGGCACGGCCACGCACAGCGGTTCGGGCAGCGCCACGACCAACGCCGATGGATCGACGACGGTCCAGCGACAGGCCGACCACACCGTCTCCGGCGTGAACGGATCTGCCACCACCCACCACGAGGGGGAGACGACGATCCAGCCGGACGGCACGGGGACCTACCAGGGTTCCACCGACCTTCAGACCAGCCAGGGGGGAAGCTACTCCACCGAGACCACCGCGGGCGGGGGCCAGGCGTCCTCGACGGTGACCAACAACAACACGGGTCAGTCGAAGACCTACACCGCCGGTGACGGGCAGGTGACGAACCCGCCCGCGTCCTCCTCCGGCCAGAAGAGCGGGCAGCCCGCGAGCCCGGACGCGGCCGCGAAGTCGGGCGGTTCGGGCGCGAGCACCGGCGCCGAAGGCGCGGCGCGCCGGACCGGGGGGACCAGCGGCGGCGGCGCGGATTCCGGCGCGCGGACCGGCGCGGGCGCCCCGGCTCCCGGGGGTTCCACGGGCGGTTCGGGCAGCCTGCAGGAGCGGTTCGGCAAGCGCTTCGGGGATCGCGCCCCGGGCGGCGCGGCGGCCGGGGAACGCAAGCCGTCGGGCGGGGTGAAGCCCGGTTCCGGCGCGGCGGCGCGCGGCTCCGGGTCCGCGAGCGGACGCTCCGCCGCGGGCAAGGGTTCCCGCGAGCGCTATTCCACGGTGACGCAGCAGCAGATGCGCGCCGGCCAGCAGGCCCACAAGCAGAACTGGGGGAAGGTCAACCAGAAGGCCAACAAGACCGGGATGAAGTCGCCGGGCAAGGCTTCCGGCGGCCGTTCGGGCGGGACGGTCAAGCCCCCGTCCGGCGGCGGCCGCCCCAGCGGCGGCGGCCGGGGCGGCGGTCGGGGGCGATAGCCCGGAGGATCGGGTCGGCGCCCGGGGAGACCCGTGCGCCGACCCAATGCGGGCACCCCTCCCCCCGGGAGCGGCGCGATGCGGTCGCACCCGGCGGACGGCGCTCGACCATCCGCCGGCGATGAAAAACCGCGGATGGCGGAATCGGGACGGGACACGGGCCGCCCGGATTGGTAAGATCCGGAAACCCCCGGCCCGGGAGGAGCCGACGTCCCATGGACACCCCCACGATTCCGAGCACCCCATCGCCGGACCGGCAGCCGACGCGTCCCGCACGCGACCTCGTGGACACGCTGCGGATGTCGGACCCGCCGCCCGCTCCCGGCGAGGTGGACCCCGCCACCCCGGCCTTCGGCCGCTATCGCATCCTGCGCGAACTCGGCCGCGGGGGCATGGGGGCGGTCTTCCTGGCCCACGACCCGCAGCTCGGCCGCGAGGTCGCCCTCAAGCTCCTGCTCGCCGGCGGTGACGCCGGCGAAGAGGAGGTCCGGCGTTTCCACCGCGAGGCGCAGGCGGCGGCGCGGCTGTCCCACCGGAACGTGATCTCCACCTACGACGTGGGCGTGGCCGGCGGAAAGCACTACTTCACGATGGAGGCCGTACGCGGCGGAAGCGTCGCCGCGCTCCGCAAGACGCGTCGCCGGCTCCCGCCCCACGAGGCGGCCCGGCTGGTGCGCGAGGCCGCGGAGGGAGTCGCCTTCGCCCACGCCGCCGGGATCGTCCATCGCGACCTCAAACCCGAGAACCTCCTCCTCGACGAGGCGGGCGTAGTCAAGGTCTCCGACTTCGGCCTTGCGCGCATTCTCACGGACTCCGAAGCGCAGCGCCTCACCCGCACGGGCGTGATCATGGGCACACCGGCGTACATGTCGCCGGAGCAGGCCGAGGGCGCATCCGCGGTGGACGCCCGCAGCGACGTCTACAGCCTGGGCTCGATCCTCTACGACCTGGTCACCGGCGAACTCCCGTACGCCGGCGGCACGCCGACCGAGATCGTCTTTCGCAAGATCAGCCGGGATCCGGTTCCGCCGCGGCGGCTGGTGCCGCAGATCCCGCCCGACCTGGAGACGATCATCGAGAAGTCGATGGAGCGCGAGCCGGAACGCCGCTATCCGAGCGCGCGCGAAATGGCCGACGATCTCGGCCGCTACCTCGATGGGGAACCGATTGCGGCCCGGCCGATCTCCGTCCTCGGACGCTGGCGCAGGCGGGTCTGGAAGCATCGGGGCTGGTGGGCGGCGGCGATGGGGTTGGCGGCGTTGGCGGCGGGGTCCGCGGGAACGGCCTGGATGCTCTGGTCCCGGCAGGAGGAGGTCCTGCACGCGAAGGAGCATGCCGAGGCCGGCGCCGCGGAGATGCGGCTCGCCATGGAAAAGGCGCAATCCGTTTCCCGCGTGCTGGCCCGCTGGGCGCGGGTCGCCTCGGCCGTGCGCCGGCTCGAGCGCGTCTCGGGCCGGGCCGCGCGCCCCGGAGGAGATTCCGCCGCGGCTGCGGAAGACTGGGCGGAAGTCGAGCGCTTCCTCGCCGACACCCCCGCGGACAGCGCCTCCCAGGCGACCGCGCGGGCCTTCGTCGGCTGGGCCGCGGTGCTCGCGGGTCGTCGCGACGAGGCCCGTCGCCGCTTCCAGGAAGCCGTCGAGGCCGATCCGGACGTCCCGTACGGCCGCTTGATGGATGCGATGTGGTGCTTCTCCGCCTACCTGGACGAGCAGCAGCTCCCGGTCACGAACACGAGCGCCGCGGGGATCCTGTTCGGACCGCGACCGCCGGAGACCGCCTCGATGACCGCGACGCGCGAACGGATGGAGGCGCTGCTGGCCGAGGCGGCGCGGGCGAAGGTCTGGGGAAAGGAGGGGGCGGGAGAGTTCGCGGTCGCCCAGGCGGCGATTCGCGCCATGCAGGACGGCGAATATGAGCGGGCGGAGGCGGAATTCACGCGCGCGCTGGAGTCCCCCGACCTGCGGGCCTTGACGACCCCGCTGCAGCTCGGGCGGGCGTGCGTCCGTTACCTGCGGATGCGCTTCGCGGAGGCGCGGGCGGACGTCGAGGACCTGCGCGAGGCCGCCCCCGACCACATCGCGCGCCTCGGCGTCTCCAGCCTCGTGAAGTGGGCCCAGGCGCAGGCGGGGTCGCAGCAAGGCGAGGATCCTCGCCCACTGCTCGAGGATGCGCGTCGCGACCTGGACGAGATCCTGCGCCAGGACCCGAACGCCTTCTGGGCGTCGGCGAACCGCGGGCTCCTCTGGACGCGCCTGGGCGAAGCCGCGGCCTCGCGCGGACAGGATCCGGCCGCGGCGTACGACGCGGCGCAGGCGGATTTCGAGCGGTCGATGCGCGGCCGTCCCGGCGTGGCCTGGAACCACCTGAACCGGGGCGGCGTGCATGCCCGGCGCGCGGAACGGGAGATCGCCCGCGGGGGCGACCCCGGACCACACCTGGAGCGCGCGCTCGCCGATTTTGGCGAGGCGTTGCGCCTCGACTCCACGCTCGCGGCCGCGCCGATGAATCGCGCCCTCGTGTACCTGCGACAGGCGGAGGCCGAGGCCGCGCGCGGCGAGGATCCCACGGCCGCCCTCCAGCAGGCGACCGCCGAGGCGACGCGGGCCCTCGAACTCGACCCGGCGCTCCTGCCGGCGCTGGTCAATCGCGGCGCCGCGTGGCTGCGCCTGGGCGAACGGATGACGATGGTCGGGATGGACGCGGGGACAATGTATGACCAGGCCGCCGCGGACGCCGACGCGGTCCTGCGGCAAAACCCGGACGTGGCGGAAGCCTATGCCCTGCGCGGACAGGCGCGGCTGCGCCGCGCGGAGGCGGAGGGGGGCCGCGGCGCGGATCCGCGTCCCGGGATCGACGCGGCGATCGCCGACCTGGGCGAGGCGGTGCGGCGGAACCCGGCCTTGCCGGACGTCTTCAGCAACCGCGGCAGCGCCCACTCCAAACGCGCCCTGGCCGACCACGCGCGCGGCGGAGATCCCTCGGCTTCGATCGCGGCCGCGCTGGCCGATTTCGACGAATCGATGCGGCAGAACCCCGAAAACGGCCTGGTCTACAACAACCGCGGCGCCGTCCACCTCCTTTGCGGACATGTCGCCACCGCGCGCGGGGAGGATGCGCGCGCCGCCTTCGACGCGGCCCTCGCCGACTTCGACCAGGTTCTCCAGCGTCAGCCGAACTTGTGGCAATCGCACGCCGTGCGCGGCGAGATCCTGTTCCTGCGCGGCGACTTCGCCGCCTCCGCCGCGGCCTACGAGCGCACCCGTGAACTCTCCGGCGGCATGCTCCGGGTCATCGACCACCTCGTCGAACGCGCCCAGGCCCGGGCCTCCGGCCAGGACGGCTGCATCCGCGCCTCGGGCGGCGCCGAGTGGGACCGCGAGCTCCTGGCCGCCGACCGGATCATGCAGGCGGGAGACCGCGCCGGCGCCCGGGTCCGCTACGAAAAAGGCCTCACCCTCCTCGCCGATCACGCCAAGGCGCTCCCCGCGGAGGAGCGGAAGACCCTCGCGCGCGACCCGGGCCTCCGCGCGGTCCTGCGCCTGGCCCACTTCAACCTCGCCTGCTCCTATGCCGTGGCCGCGCGGGACGCCGCCGCGGAGGAGGCCTCCGGCCTCCGGGACCTCGCGTTCGCCCAGCTCGACAAGGCGGTCCGCTTCGGCTGGGCGGACGCCGTCATTACGTCCACCTACGCGGACCTGCTCCCCCTCCACGACGACCCCCGCTGGGCCCCGACCCTCGAGAAGATGATGCGCTGATCCCCGCCGGACCGCGCGTCCCGCCGTGCCGGTTTCTGCTGGCCGGCGCGCGCGGCGGAGGATACGCTGCCCGCCATGAAAGCCCTCGTCGTCGACCCTCCCGGCTCGCTGCACCTGCAGGAGGTCCCCGAACCGCCCCTCCCCGAGGGGGAATGCCGCGTCGCCGTCCGGCGCGCGGGGATCTGTCGCACCGACCTGGAACTGGTCAAGGGCTACATGGGCTTCACCGGCATCCCCGGCCACGAATTCGTCGGCACCGTGATCGCGGGACCGGACGGCCTCCGCGGGCGACGCGTGGTCGGCGAGATCAACGTCCCTCACGACCTGGGACGCTACGCCCTGCCCGCCTTCGACCCCCGGCACGAGCCGCGCCGCACCGTGCTCGGCATCCTCGGTCGACCCGGCGCGTTCGCCGAGTCCCTGTGCCTGCCGCCGCAGAACCTTCATGTCGTCCCCGACGCCGTCGACGACGAATCGGCGGTCTTCGTCGAGCCGCTGGCGGCCGCCCTGTCGGTCTTCGAGCGCGTCTCCCTCCCCCCCGGCACGCGCGTACTCGTGATCGGGGACGGGAAGCTGGGACTGCTCGTGGCGCAGGCGTGCGCGCTCTTCGGCCATGACACCCGACTCGCCGGCCGGCACGAGCGCAAGCTCTCCCTCGCGCGGAGCTGGGGCGTCGAGACGTTCGAGCCCGGCGGGGAGCCGTTCCCCGTCGTGGTCGAGGCCACCGGGTCACCCGACGGCTTCCGGGCCGCGCTCGCCGCGGTGCGCCCGCGCGGGACGGTGGTGCTGAAAAGCACGTACGCCCCCTCGGAACTCCCCGCGCTGGACGCCGCCCGGGTGGTGGTCGACGAGATCACGCTGGCGGGGAGCCGCTGCGGCCGGTTCGAGCCCGCCCTCCGTCTGCTCGCGCAGGGTCGCGTCGACGTGCGCGGTCTGGTCGAGCATCGCCGGAGATTGGCGGAGGGCGTGGAAGGCTTCGCCCTCGCCGGCGCGCGGGGGGCGCTCAAGGTGTTGCTGGAGCCGTAGTCGCGGGGGAGGCGCACGGGCGGACCGCTGCCGATCCGGCCGGCCGGAGAGGCCCCGCGCTACTGCTCGTCCCGGGCCTCTTCCTGAAACGTGAGCGTGTGGCCGACCGCAGGGAGCGGTACGCCGTCCGCCTCCGCGCGCGGCTCGAGGAGGAAGTCCCACGGCGCGCCGGCCTGGCCGCAGGTCAGGTCGGATCCGGAGGAAAAGAGGATCCGATCGCAATCGACGCCGCCGAAGGCGTTCGCCGGACGACCGGCCTGCCGCTTCGCTTCCGCAGCGTCCACCGGGACCCAGCCGAGGATCGGCACGAACATCGACGCCCAGACATGCCGGCCGGCCACGCTCCCCTGGGTGGTGTGGGCCTGCAGCAACACTCCGGTTTCGAAGCGCGCCGGAATGCCGGCCGCCCGCGCCAGAGCGATGAAGAGGGCGTGGACATCCGCGGCATCCCCGCGCTTGTGTTCCAGGGCCCATTCCGCCCGTCCCCCTCCGCCCGCCTCGCCGGCGGCGACCGGCGCAATCTCCGTCACCACGTGCTGAAAGAGGGCGCGGCCCCGCGCCACCGCGCCGACCTTCCCCTCCGTCAGCCGCGCGACGAGCGCCTTGATCCCGTCGTTCGCCGGCGTGCGCGGGTCGGCGCTCAGATGGGGCGCCGCCTCCCGGCTCGCGCTGCGCGGATCGGGAGTCCCTTCCAGAAACGCCAGGTCGACCCGCACGGCCTGTCGGTGCGCGCGGAAGCGGACCGTCACGCTCGGGGTCTCCAGCGCCTTGCCCGAAAACACGATGCGAGCGATCGGGTTGCCGTGGCGATCGTCGCTCACCGTCTCGACCGCCCCCGCCGTCTCGAAGGCCAGGTCTTCGATCGTCTGATTGGGTGAATTGGCCGGGAGGGGAAGGAAGAGAACCGCTTCCCGGGCGCCGGCCGGAAGCCCATCGAGGCGCGCCACGAAGGAGAATCGCACCGTGCGACACGGCTCGGTGCAGCGCGCGCAGTGCTCGCTCGTCGCGTCGGCCGGGACCTCGCACGACTCCGGCTCTTCGGAGCGGACGGCGGGGTTCGCCAAGGCGACGAACAGGGCCGGAAGCAGGAGCGACACAAGGCGGCGATGCGGGGTCATGACTCCTCCGATCTGGGGACCCGACGAGCGTACCCCGGCGGCCCGGACCGCGCAAGGGGCAGTCGGCCGGCCCCGGCGCTATTTCTCCCGCTCGGCGGGAATCTCTGCGGGCGGCGCCACCTCCGCGCCCGCGGCCCGGGCGGCGGCGCGAATCCGCTCCAGGTACCCGTCCTGGTGCGGGTACTCGATGGCGTGCACGCCGCCGTCCGCGTCGAGCACGAGCGTCGTGAAGGTGCCGATGCCGAGCGGAGAGACGACCGCGGATCCCGTGGCGTCGAGGACGAGCGATTCGTTCACGCCGTACTCCGCCGCCCACTCGGGCGACGCGGATCCGTACGCCACGTTCACGACCGGGCAGGGCAACTCGACTTGGTCGCGGGCCATTCGCTTCACCGCCTCGAACGCCGGCATGCAGTCGGGGCAGGCCTGGAGCCAGACGTGCACGATCGCAGGCCCGTCCAGGGGCAGCCGGACCCGGTTCCCTCCCGGTCCCGCGAGCGTCACCGGACCGATCCGGCCGAGCGTCCCCGGCCGGGGGTTGGACGTCGCCGCCCCGCCGCCGGCGCCTCCGGCAGCTTCGACCGGGGCGACCCGCACGGTCGCGGTCCCCGCCGGGGCGATGCCGACCGACCGCCAGGCGAAGAACAGCAGGGAAAAGGCGGCGAGCGCGAGGACGGCGAGACCGGCCAACCCGCCCAGGATCAGCAGGATCAGCGCGGCCGGGGGCATCCCCCCTCCCGCAACGCGAGGTTTTGGTTCCATGGACTCTCCCCTTTCCTCCTGGTCCGGAGGTATGCTACCTTCCCGATCGGCCTCCCCACAAGGGGCGGCGACCGATGCGGAGGAAACTTCATGGCTTCCACCTTCGAAATCAAGAGGGTGACCTCGCGGCCCTACATCGGAATCCGCCGCCGCGGCCTGAAGCTGAACGACATCGGGAAAGCCCTGGGGGAAATGCTCCCCGCCGCGCTGCAGCATCTAAGAAAACAAAACATCGATCCCGCCGGCCCCCCGATCGCTCTGTACCACTCCATGAACCAGGAGAAAATGGAAGTGGATCTCCAGGGCGGGTTTTTCCTCGAGTCTCCGATCGCCGCCGAAGCCCCGTTCGAGGCCGGCTCCACCCCCGCGGGGGACGCGGTCGTGACGGTCCACGTCGGCCCCTATTCGACGATTCACGAGACCTACGCCGCCGCCTGCGAATGGGTCCGGGGAAAGGGACGGTCCACCACCGATCCCGCCTGGGAGCTCTACCTCACCGATCCCGGCGAGGTGAAAGACCCGGCCCAGTGGCGAACCGAAGTCGTGTGGATGCTGAAGTGACATGGCGACCCGGCTCGCCCTCGCCGCGCTGCCGGCCCTGCTGTTCGCGGCCGTCGGTCTCGGGCTCCCGTCCCCGTCGCGCGAATCCGCCGTATCCGCCCCGGCGCCGCGCGCGTTTCCGTCTTCCAGCCCGCTCATCCTCGAGCGCCGGGTCGAAGCCGGCGGCGCCCGGGCGGTCGAGGTGGTGTCCCAGACGATCTCCTTCTTCGGCCTCCAGCCTTCGATGGGGGGCCCGGTCGCGCCGCATCCGGGGATCGACCTGATACCGAACGGGGACCCGGAGCTGCTGTGGGTCACCGGCGTCCGGACCGAACCGGTCCAGGCGGAGGCGGATGCCCCCGCCCCCGTGGAGTTCTTCTGTCACGCCAACCTGGAACTCCAGCCCGAGGTCCGCAGCGGCCCCTCCGTGCTGGAGTGGCCGCTCTTCACGCTCGTCCCGGGACGGCTGGAGATCCGGCTTCCCGAAGGGTTCGCGATCCCGGTCCCCTCCACCCGCCGCCTCGACCTCACCACCATGGCGCTGAACCTGAACGTCACGGACCGGCCGGTGCGGATGCGCTTCAAGACCCGGATCGACTTCGTCCGCGACGCCGACCTCGCCGCGCGGCCCCGCCCGCTTGCGCGACGCTACCTGTTCGGGCTCGTCCCTCTGCGCGAGTCGGGTCAGGAGAAGGTTGCGGGGTGCGGGGAGGACCCCGCCGGGGGCTGCGCCGGCCTGCCGCGACTCGGCGACAACGCGTCTTCGGGCGGCGTGGTGCCCGTGCTGTTCGGCGACGATGTGACGATGCACTGGCTCGTCCCCCCCGGGCGGCACGAGTACCGCACGGCGCTGGCGCGGCAGTTGCGCCTGGAGCGCAATCTCACGATCCACTACGCCACCGGCCATCTGCACCCGTACGGAACCGCGCTCGAGGTGCGGGACCGGGTCTCCGGGGCGGTCGTCCTCTCGCTGTCGGCGCGCGACTTTCCGGACCGGCTCGGCGTGGCGCACGTCGACGAGCGCGCCTTCCCCGGCGGGCTGGTCCTGCGCGCGGACCGGGACTACGACCTGGTCGCGACCTATGAGAACCCCACGGAGCGCCCCGTGGATGCGATGGCGATCCTGTATCTGTTCGCGCTCGACCCGGAGTGGCGAGCCCCCGGGGCACCGGAGCGCCGCTAGCCCGCCTTCGCCGTTCCCCCGGCGGCGCGCGCCGGGTACAATCCGGCAGTCCTGCGAGCGGAACCCCGCGATGACCGAGCCTGCCCTTCCCGAGCGCCTTCCCACCGTCCGCGCCTCCGCGGACGCGAAGACGATCCTCGGCGACGTGACGGATCCCCCGCTGGCGGTGCCCGCCGGAGACCCGGGGCCGCCCGGCGAGCCGTTCGGCCGCTACCGCCTCGTCGAACCGCTCGGCGAGGGCAGCATGGGCCGGGTCTGGCGCGCCTGGGACACGGAGCTCAAGCGCGAGGTCGCCCTCAAGCAGATCCGCGACGAGGAATCCGTGTCCCGCCGGACGCTGGAGCGCTTCCTGCGCGAGGCGCGCATTGCCGCCCGGCTCCGTCACCCCGGCATCATCGCGGTGCACGACGTGGGCGAAACGGAGGGGAAGCACTACCTCACGATGGAGTACATCCGCGGGCGCACGCTGGAGGAGGTGCTCGCGGAAGGCCGGACCGCGCGACTCGCCGGCAATCGTGAGATCCTGGAGGCGCTCCCCCGCGAGATGGAGCGCCTGGCCGACATCGCCGAGGCGGTCGCGCACGCGCACGCGCACGGGGTCGTGCACCGGGACCTCAAGCCGGGAAACGTCCTCCTGGACGCCGGGGGACGGCCGTACGTGATGGACTTCGGGATCGCCAAGGAGTTCGGCGGCGAGACGGAGGACGGCGCGCGCGGGCGACGGGGAACGCTGACGATCGCCGGCCAGCTTCTCGGCACGCCGGGATACATGAGTCCGGAGCAGGCGCGCGGCGAAGGGGCGACGGTGGGCGCGCAGTCGGACGTCTGGGCGCTCGGCGTGATGCTGTACGAACTTCTGACCGGGGAGACGCCGTTCGAGCGCGCGGGGGGGGCGATGGACATCCTGGCCGCGGCGATGAAGCAGGACCCGGTGCCGCCGGGCCGCCGGCGCAAGGGGGTCCCCGCGGAACTGGAGGCGGTCTGTCTGAAGGCGCTGGAGAAGGACCCGGCGCGCCGGCTGGCCGGCGCGGGGATGTTCGCCGCGGAACTGCGGCGGTGGGTGCGCGGGGACCCGGTGGAGACGCGCCCGCCGACCCTGACGCAGCGGCTGCGCCGGCGTGCCGTGCGGCATCGCGCCTGGCTGGGCGCGGCGACCGCGCTCCTGATCGCGGCGGCGGCGGCGGGGTACTTCCGCTGGGTCGCGGCGCAGGAGCAGGCGGCGGCGCGCGCTCTGCGCGAGGATGTCCTGGCCCATTTGCGCGAGTCGGCGGGGGTGTGGCTGGAGGAGGCGTTGTACGCGCGCCGGCGCGGCGACCTCGCCACCGCGCGCCGGTTCCGCCCGCGCCTGGAGGCGGACGTGCGCCGCGTCCGCGAACGGCTGTCGCCGCCGGCGGCGGAGCCCGAATACCACCTCGGCCGCATGCTGCGCGCCATGCTCGACGAAGAGCCCGCGGCCGCGGCGCAGGAGGCCGCCCTCGCCATCGATCCGGACTTCGCCCCCGCCCGGTACGAACAGGCGGTCCTCCGCGCGCGCGCGTACCGGAAGGCGCTCACCGCCGCGCGCAAGGCGGCCCTGGCCCGCCGGGGCGCCGGCCTCGCCGCGGCCAAGAAGCTGGAACTCGCGGGCCTGCAACCGGAGGCGGTGGCCGAACCGTTGGTCGAGGAGATCGAGCGCGAGGACGCCGCCCTGCTCGCGGCCCGGCAGGCCACGGTGAAAGCGCTGGAGGGGCTGAAGGACTGCCTGGGCCGCGCCCCGGGGTGGCGGACGCACCCCTCTCCCCTCCTGCGCGTGGGCGAGGCGCAGTTGGAGTGCGCCGCCGGGATGCTCGAGGCGTATGGACAGGACCGGGGGTGGGACGCGGCCCGCGCGCAGCTCGAGCGCGCGATCGCCCTCGACCCGGGGCTCGAGGAGGCGTACGAGGCGCTCGCCCACGCCGCCGTGCGGGCGCGGCGATGGGAGGACGCCGTGGCGGCCAGCACCCGGGGGCTGGAGGTCGATCGCGGCTATGTTCCGCACTGGCTGAACCGCGGGACGGCGCGGGTGTCGCTCGGCAACCAGCGCGACGACCGCGGCGTCGACGCGCACCCGGACTGGGCGGGGGCGGAAGAGGACTTCGCACGCGTCCTGGAGCTGGATCCGGGCCGCACCGAAGCATGGATCGGACGCGCGCGCGCCCGCGCCAATCAGGCGATCGCGCTCGAGGCGCGCGGTACGCCCGCGGACGCGCTCTACTCGGCGGCCATCGCGGACCTCGGCGAGGCCCTGGCGCGCGATCCACTCTCCGCGGATGCCTGGCAGCAGCGCGGGATCTTCCGGGCCAACCAGGCGGTGCACCGCGCCGGACGCGGGGAGGACGCCCGCAGCCAGTTCGAGGCGGGCACGAAGGATCTGGCGCGGGCGATCGAGCTCGAGCCGAACGCCCCGGACTCCTGGGCCCGACGCGGATCCCTGCACGTGAATTGGGCCGACCATCTCGCCAAGCGGGGGGAGGACCCCACGACCCGCTACGAAGCGGCCATCGCCGACCTGGGGACGGCGCTGGAGCGGAACCCCACCTACGCTTTGGGCTGGGCCCACCGCGGCTGGGCGCGCCTGGCCCTGGCCACCTGGAGACAGCGCCGCGGGGCGAACGACCTCGACCCGCTCTACGAAGCCGCCATCGGCGACCTGAGCCATGCCCTCCGCATCGATCCCGCCTCGACCGATACCTGGTATCTGCGCGGAGCAGCCCGGACCAACTGGGCCAGCGCGCGTCTGGCCGCCGGGCGCCCGGCGCTGGACTTGTATGCGGCGGCGATCGAGGACTACGGACGCGCCCTGGAGCTCAATCCCGAACAGGCCAGCGCTTGGCAGGGTCGGGGCGCCGCCTGCCTGAACCGCGCGCTCCTGCGCGACGATGACGACCCCGGGCAGGTCCCCGATCATGAAGCCGCCATCCGCGACCTCAGCCGGGCGCTGGAACTCAACCCCGCTTCGAGCGAATCCTGGGTCGCCCTCGGCATGGCGCGTCTCGGCCTCGGCCTGCAGCGGGAGCGAACCGGTCAGGATCCGACCGAAGCCTGGCGGGTCGCCTCGAGCGACTTTGGTCGGGCGATCCAGGCCAATCCGCGCGAGGCCGAGGCGTATCGCGGTCGCGGGATGACGCAAATGTACTGGGCCGGCTTCCGCGAAGAGCGCGGCGAAGTGCCCGCGGACCTGTACGACGGGGCGCTCGCGGACTTTTCCCGCTCGCTGGAGGCCAACCCCGACCAACCCCAGGTGCGCCGCTGGCGCGAGGGACTGGCGGCGGAGTGGGGGCCCCGGCGACGACCTCACGCGCTCCTGCTCCTCGCGCACGCCGAAGAAGCGCTCCACGAGGGGCGCGGACCCGCAGCGCGCGCGTGGTTCGAAGAGGCGATCGCGATCTTCTCGCGGGGCGCGCCGGACCCGGGCGACGCGCCGGTGTTGCGCGCGGCGCACTACAACCTGGCCTGCACCCTCGCCCTCGCGGCACGGGGCAAGGACGGCCCGGACGAACCGGCGCGCGCCGTCGCCGACGCGGACGCCGCCTCCCTGCGCGACGCCGCCTTCCGTCATCTGGAGGAGGCGTTGCGCCACGGGTGGCGCGACCGCGCCCACGCCGGGTCCGATCCGGATCTCGAGTCGCTCAGGACCGACACGCGGTGGGCCCCCTTCCTGGAGCGCGCCGGCGGCGCAGATTGATCGCCCTCCGCCGCCTGCCCTATGCGGCGAGCAGGCTGCCGACGGCCAGCAGCAGTCCGACCGCCGCCAGCCCCCACTCATGCGCGCGGGGAAGCGCCGGGTCGTGGTTCGCGCGCCGGCGGAACGCAAAGATCCCGAGCGACACCCCCGCGCCGATCCCGCCGATTCCCAGCGACATGCCGAAGAGCTCGTCGAAGCGAATTCCCCGCTCCGCCCCGAATCGCAGGTAGAAACTGCCGGCGACCCCCAGACCGAAGGCCAGGGCGGGCCAGAACGCCTGCGGCCCGGTCCGCGCGGAGAGCGACACCCCCAACTGCGCCGCCGGCAACATGCCGAAGAGCAGGAGGATCGCCTCGCCATGGACTCCGCCCCAGTCCATCCGCGGTCGGGCCCAGCCGGCCCAGACGCCGAGCGCCACGCCGAGAGCGAATTGCACGAGGGCGACCCGGGCCAGTCGCGCCCCACCCGCGGGATCGCAATCCCGTTCGAGCAGCACCGCGAACGCGAGCGAACCGAGCGCGAGGCTGATGCACGGCAGCGCGACGGCGTCGATGCGCTGATCCGCCGCCCACACGAAACCGACCGCGCCGAGGCCGATGCCGAGCAGGAGGAGCATCCGCCAGACCCAGGGTCTCCCGCGCCCCGTCGCTTCCGCTCCGCCCATGCTCGGTTCCCCCTTCGCGCGTCGCGTCCATTGCCGGATCGACCCGCGCCCCAGTATACTGCCGTGCATGCCCGCGAAACACTGGTACGACCCCATCCCCGGCCATCTCGGCCTGCCGATCCTCGGCAACACCCTGCTGTTCTACCGCGACTCCCTCGGCGGGCTGATCGAGGCGTATGAGAAGTACGGCCGCGTCTTCAAGACCCGCATCTTCGGCGAACTGATGATCGGGCTCCTGGGCGCCGAGGCCAACCGCGCCGTCCTCGTCGAGCGGGCGCGCTCCTTCTCCAGCGAAGGCGGGTGGGAGTTGACCATCGGCGAACTGTTCAAGGGCGGGGTCATGCTCAAGGACGGCGCCGATCATCGACGCCACCGCTCCATCATGCAAGCCGCGTTCGTCCACGCCGCCCTGGTCGGGTACATGGCCCAGATGGAACCGATCCTGCGCAAGCACCTCGATGACTGGCGCGCCCAGCCCCCGCCGCGCGTGTACGACGCCGTCAAGCAGTTGACCCTGGAGATCGCCTCGCGCGTCTTCCTGGGGCTGGAACTGGAACACGAAATCGCGCGCGTCAACCGCGGCTTCCTCGACCTGGTGAAAGGCTCGGTCGCGTTCGTCCGCCGGCCGGTCCCCTGGCTCGCGTATGACCGGGCGCTGCGCGCGCGCGAGGAACTGAAACTCTTCCTGGGCGAAGTGATCGACGCCCGGCGCGACCGTCCCGGCCCGGACCTGCTGGGCCGGCTCATGAGCGCGGAGAGCGCGGAGGGACACCGCCTGGAAAAGGTCGAAATCATCGACCACATGATCTTCCTGCTCATGGCGGCCCACGACACCACCACCAGCACGCTGACGAGCCTCTTCTACGAACTCGGCCGCCACCCGGACTGGCAGCGCCGCCTGCGGGAGCGGTGCGACGCGATCGATCCGGCCGCCGATCCCGAGTTCCGCACCCTCGCCACGATCGAGGAACTCGATTGGGTGATGAAGGAGGCCATGCGGCTCCACACGCCGATCCTGTATGTGCCGCGGCGCACCATCGAGCCGTTCGCCATCGGCGGGTTCGAGATCCCCGCGGGCATCCAGGTCGCCGTGGCGCCCGGACACACCCACCGCATGACCGAGTACTGGACCGAACCCGATCGCTTCGACCCCGAACGCTTCTCCCCCGCGCGCGCCGAGCACAAACGCGTCCCCGGCTCGTTCCTGCCCTTCGGCGCCGGCGCCCACGCCTGCCTCGGGCAGGTCTTCGCGGAAATCCAGGTGCGCCTGATCCTGCTCCATGTCCTCCGCGAGTTCGGGTGGGAAGTCCCCCGAGGGTACCGCGCCCGCTACCAGCAGGTCCCCATCCAGGCGCCGAAGGACGGCCTGCCGATCGGCCTGGAACCGCGCGCCCTCCGGACCGGCCCCTGCCGCGCGTGATCCCGCCTGCCGCGCGCGACGGATCCGCGACCTCCGCCGGGCAGCCGAGGGGCGCGTCTCCTCGGGTTCCGGAAGCGTGGCTCGAGAAGGGTGAACCACGACTATCGGAATCCGCGGTCGGCGACGCTTCCGGCTTCGGGGGGTCCAGACGCGTCCTCGCCTCGCCTCCGGACCCTCCGGGATCGCACCGTAGGGTCCCGGATCGGCCGGCGAACCCGCGGATGATTCGACCGTTCACGGGCCGGCCATCGGCGCGGGCGGCGGACAAGGTCGCCGCTGACTCCTGGATCGCCGCTTACCGCTCCAGGGGATGAATCAGCGTCTCGTCGGCGACCAGGAGTTGATCCAGCTCCACTCCCGCGTCGAGCATCTCCACTTCCACGGTGTAGTCTCCCTCGGGCAACGCGGACAACGGGATCCCGGCGCGATTGCCCTCGTCCCCGTCGCCGGCGCTGCCGCCGTACCACGTCCAGTCGCGCCCGCCCAGCACCATCACCCGCGCCGGTTCCCCGACCCATCGGTCGGGCGTCGCGCGACATCCGACGCGGACCGCGGCGGCGCCCCGGCGTGTGCGCGCCCTGAGATAGAGGACGTGTTCCCGGCCGGCCTGGTCGCTCAGAACGCGAAACCGGTATTCCAGGACCGCCTGCCGTCCCGGGCGCTCCCCGGGGGCCGGGAGGATACGGTCCGGGCCCACGGCTTCCATGTAGGTCACGAAGCGGGTGTAGTCCGGGCCTGCGTGATCCGTGCGGAGACGCCAAGTGCGCAGACCGTCCACGCTCCGGCCGTCGGTGACTTCGGCCTCGAAGCGACGGTGAGTCGACCACCACTCGGGATGGGTCGGCTCATGCCACGAGTCCAGCATCACCAGCGTCCCTTCCGCCGGGTCGTACACATAAACGGAACCCTGTCGCCGCGCCGTCAGGTGCAAAGGGCCGATCGGCTCCGCGCCCCCCAGTTGCCAGCCGCCTCCCCCGGCCGGCGCGTCCTCGAGCACGAACGGTCCTTCCACCGCGCCGTGCTGCTTCGTCGCCACGATCAGCAATCGCCCCTCCCACCGGCGAACCACCACGAGAGTCCCCAGGTCGCCGCCGGCGAACGCGAACATCCGGTCCCCGTCCTTGAGCGGATTGCGCACATCGCCCGGCAACAGATCCCCGCGCAGCAGGAACTCCTGGGCGCGGGCGCCCACCGCCTGCGCGTAGGCCGGCATCGCCATCTGCCATACCCAGTCCCCGGGATCCGGATACAGGTTGTTCCAGGGATCTTGCGGATCCCCGCTCGGCACCCGACGCGGCGCATCCGTGAAGTGCCCGGCATAGAAGCTCGCGGCCCCGGTCGCCATCAGCGACTTGAGCAGCCCGAGCCAGCGTCCCGGGCGAATGTTCCGCGTCTCGTCGAAGTTCCAACCCGCGGCGACCGAGGGCCAGTAGGTCCGATGCCCCTCGTCCCCCTCCAGCTCGTTCCGCCGGCACACGGCGAGGAACTGCCAGCCGGTCACCCCCGTGACCCCGGGGCCCCAGTACCAGCGAAGCGTCCCTCGATCGGGATAAAAGTCCGGCACCGAATGCTGGGACACCCGTTTCAGGTTCAACCACTGCCAGCCCGTGGGCTTGGACCACATCGATCGTTCGCCGCCGCAGTCGGCGGCATAGCCGGCCACTTCGTACTGGTTGAACGTCGCCCAGGGCAGGCGGGCCATGAACTCGTCCCGGTATGCCAGGTCGAAGTCCTCGACCTTGCGACGGGAAAAATACTTCCAGCGCGCCCGGCGCTCGCCGTCCGGTTCGTTCGCGTGTACCGCCAGAAGTACTCGCAACAGGGGGTCGCCGACCGTCGTCGGGTCCACGGCCGGATCGTATCCCGGACGCGCGACGACATTGACCGGCTCGACCTCCCCATTCTCGCTGACCAGCCGGATCCGCTGCGCCTCGCGCTCTCCCAGCGTCGCGAGGATCCGCTCCAGCCCCGCGCGCATGAACATCCCCCCCTCGCGAGCGAGTCGCTGCGCTTCATCGCTTCCCGGGCTCAGGACCTTCCCGGCGTCCGTCACGATCGGAGTCCCGTCGGACGTCTGACAGTAGTAGCGATCCGGTAACCCCTCGTTGTTCTTGCTCAACGGGGCCACCTTCGCGCCGTTTTCCCACCGGAAGAAGCCGCTGGAATAACTGTGCAGCGACAGTTCCCAGTCCGCGCACTCGGGAGAGCGCGCGAGCTCGATCATCGTTTCGGTGACCGGGGAGAGCGCAAAGTGATTCAGCTCGAGCGAGCCCAGCGGCAGATGATAGTGCCAGCGTCGGTAGAGTTCCGCCCAGATCCGCTGCGCCTCCTCCAGCGGGCGCGTGTCGCCCCGGGGGTAGGGGGTCGGTAGCGCGCCGCCGATGACGTGCGCGTCCCCACCCCAGTAGTCCAGCCGCCGGAGCCGGCAATCCGAGGGGTATCGGGGATCCGGATACGACGACAACTGGCGCAGGGCGGACGCCCGGGCGGGGACGTACCCGGCGATCCCTTCCTGCGAAGCCGGCGGTTGGTAGTCGATCGCGAAGTCGCGCGGATCGAACCCCGGGACTACCGGTTCGGCCACCGGCCGGGGCGCGCCGCTCCGCCGGAAGGAATAGGGCCGGCGGTCGCGAATCGCATCCAGAAAGTGCTGGTACACCTGCGCCGGCGGGACCACCGCGGCATAGATCGCCACTTCGTCGAGATCGCCGTGAAAGGCGGTATGGCCCATGCCGCCGAGATTGAGGAAGTCGGAATCGTCTCCGACGGACGTCACCGTGCCGCGGCGTGCCGCCCGCGCGAAGCCCTCCGGACACTGCCCGTCGATCCAGATCTCCGCGCGACCGTCGATGCCATCGTACGTGGCGACCACATGGTGCCAGCGCCGGTCCGTGTAGTAGTCCAGACTGGCGCGTCCGATTCCACCCAGATCGATCCGAAGCGTCTCCGTGGTGACGGTGTTCGCGTCGTCGCGTACGGGAACCGTGAGCGCGAGGGCGCCCTCCTCCCAATAGAAGAACAGACGCCAGCCGAACTCGCGTCCCAGAAGAATGAGGTAGGGACGGCGAGGTCGCGAGGCGCCCTCCGTCCGGGGTCCGTAGCAGAGTTTTCGTGGATCGGGAACCCGGAAGAGGAATTCGACCGACAGTTGGCGAAACCCGTGAAGCCCCGTCGTGCGGCGACGGCCCAGCGGCTCCGGCGCAGGGTCCACGGCTTCGGGCCGCAGCCGGGCGAATTGACCCACCGAATCGTCCGCCGAGGCTATCCCGGCCAGTCCCGGTCCGCCGTGGAGGGAGTTCCCCCCGCCCGCCTTGTCCAGCAGCGGTTCGTCGGAATCGATGACTCCTTCGAAATTCCAATACGATACGGGTCGGACCCCGAGCATCCCCGGCTCGTCCGTGGAAGCCGCTAGGTCGGCCCGCGGTTCCGCCGTCCCCGTACCGGAAGCCTCCTCGACCGAGTCGATTCCGGCCGATTCCGGCGGCGTCGGCTCGCTCGCGGAAACGACCGCGTTGCCGACGGACGGTTGCGAAGTTCGCGGTCCGCGGCGGGGCGACACGATTCCCGTCCCGCACTCCCGGGCGGCGGAGGTACCCCGCACGGTGGCAGCGACCCCGGTTGCGAAAGCGAAGCCGAGCAACAGGAACCCCGTACGCCGGAGCGTCGATGGGGACCGATTCGAAGTGGTCATCGCAGACTCCCCGTGCAGACAAACCGGTTCGAGCAATACCCCTCGGAGTGTGAAAACCAGGCGGGCGGAGGAAAGCAAACGAGGTGCCGTCAGCCCTCGACCGATCTCGCATCCGCAACCGACCGGCGCAACATTGGTTGCGGCAACTCGACCCCAAGGGGACGAAGGCGGGAATGGCGGAAGAAGCGCCCGTTCTCGTCTCTCCCCTCGCCGGCGGGTGCGGGAAAGCGTCAGTCGCAGAGTCCGGCTCGTGGGCCTCGGGTTGGCGCGGCCCCGTTCGCGATCGACTTGGAGATCGCCTGTGACCCCCGCGAGTCGTCGTGGCGGTGCCGCACGGTCCACGCAGCGACACGGGTCGAGCGCGGTGGACGCTGCCCAACGTTCCGCCCCCCCGTCCGGAACTCCACCGGCAGCCGAGTAGGAGGGCGTGGGCGTCGCGCGGAAGCCGGATGATGGGGGAGTGTGCCGGTTTCAAACCGCCCGCGCGAGGAGGAGGTCGGATCCCGTGCCGAAGTGATCCTCGCAACCTCTGCCTCAACGCCGCGGGGTGCTCGATCCGACCGACGGTGGCGGGGATCGGTTCCGGGGGACTCTCGAGCGGCGCTCGCGCGCCGCTCCCCCCCCGGCTTGCCCGGGTCCGCGACGCCGCGGGTGCGGTGGTCGCCGTCGCGAGCAGGAATTCAGGTTGGCGGCGCTCGTCGGCGACGCCGTCGGAGCCGACGGATGGCGCGGCAGGGAGACGGGCGACCGCCGGGCGACCGGCGACGGGTCATCGCCCGTGCCTGGCCGGATCGCCGACCGAGCGACCGGCCGACCATCGGAGGATCCCGCCGGCGACCAACCCTCCGGTCAGCGCCGCGAGACCCAGTCCGAACGCCGTGACATGCTCCCCTGGGGTCACCCCTTTCGTCCAGGCGATGCAGGGGTTGGCGTCCAGCCAGGGAAGCGCTGCCGGCGGCGCCGAGGCCAGCAGGGCGTAGTACGCGAGATCCTCCCACCCGGTCGCGAACAGGACGCATCCCGCCAGCGCCAAGTGCAGGTCGCGCGCCGCAACGCCGAGGAGTGCGAACCAACCCAGGCCCAGGGCCAGGAACGCGACATGCCACCACAGCATGCGCACGGGCCAGGTCGCGACGTCGAAGTGCAACTCGAACTCCCTCCAGGCGATGCCGTGGGTCGCCGCCGTCGGCTTGTAGATCCGTTCGAGGACGATGACGTCGGCAAAGGCGAGGAGCAGCAATCCCGCGGCGAGCAGAAGGACGCGCCGAGTGAGGGGCCGCGCGATCCGCGCGGGCTCCTCGCCGGGGACCGCGACGTTCGGCGCGTTCGAACGACCCTGCGCGGCTTCCAAATGAGCTCCTCCCGGTCGCGCCGGAGGGACCGCCGCGACGCGGCCGCGCCAATCCGCCGACCGGATCGCGCGCCCGCAGGACGATCCGGGAGGATGATACCGGATTCGGCTCCGGCGGCCCAGTCCCCTGCGCAGTTCCGGCGCCGCGATGCAGTCTCGGCTGCCATCGCCGCGCGGGCGTACGGCTGCGGTCTCGGACGGCCCGTCCACAAGGTCAGCGGGTCGGCAAAGAAGGACCGGACGCCGGGCCCAGCCGGTCGGACAACTCCCGGTGGTGCTCGACCAGCGTCGGGGGGAGGCCGTCGCGGATCCGCTTGAGGACGCGGGAGAGCGGGAACACGGGGACGTCGGCGACCTGCAGTCGCAGCACGCTCCCCTGCCCCGGGATCTCCTCCTGCGTCCAACGCCCGCCGTGCCGGCGGCGCACCACTTCGCCGAAGTAGGCTCCCCAGCGCAGGGCGTTTTCCGTCAGCTGCTCGTCGGTGGGTCGGGATCCGGGGGCGGCGGCGATCCGGTGGAGTTCGTCGAGCAGACGGTCGAGCCCGCCCAGGCTCTCGGTCGAGAAGTCCAGAGACAGCCCCCAGCGCACCTGGGCCGTCCGGATCGCGACTTCGAGCGCCTCGACGAGCCCGTCGGACAGGGCCGCGTCCCCGCTCATCTCCTCGCGGAGCGCATCCAGGTCCGCGCACGTCCCGCACAGGGTCTGCTCCAGCCACTCCCGCTGGCGGCCGCGGATCCAGGCGCAATAGTCGCTCGCGCGATCCACCGTGCGGCCCCCCAGGTCGACCGGTTCGCCGAGAACGAACGCGGCCACCGCGGGCACGGGCAGCGCCGCCTGTCGCCCCACCGACAGGACGGAGACTCCCTTCGGGATGCCTTCCACGTCTTCCAGCCAGAGTCCGCCGCAGGAGGCGCGGATCACCTCGCCGAGGTACGCCCCCCAGGGGACGGCGACCGCCACCGCCTTCCGCTTTCTTTCGTCCGCCGACGGCTCCTGGCGCAGCGCCTCGCGGACGCTTTCCAGCAGGCGGTCGACGAAGGCGAGGCTCTCCTCGGACCCGTCGAGGTCGACGCCGAAGCGCTCGCGGGCGCGTTCCACCGCCTGGTCGGCTTGCCGCCGGATGCGCTCGAGCAATTCCGGTCCCGACATCCTACCCCCCGCCGCTCGAACCGTCCTGCGCGCCCGGACCGTCGCCGGCGCCCCCCTCTTCGGCCGGCTTCTCCTCGGGCATCTTGACCTTGGCGACCTCCTCCTCGATCAGGCGTTCCACGGTCTCCACCTCCGGGAGCGGGAACCCCTCCCAGATCACCTTCCCGTCCACGCCGATGAGGAACGAGGCGGGATAGCCGCGGATTCCGTAAGCCGCACAGGTCTTCGCCCCTTCATCGAATGCCACGGCGTACGGGATCTTCTTCTCCTCCACATGCCGGCGCAGGATCTCGAGACTGTCCCGCTTGCCGTTGTCCACGTCGAGGATGACGAGGCCCTGCTTCGCGAACCGGTCGTGCCACCTGACCAGGTGGGGCAGCATCTGCTTGCAGGCCCCTCACCCGAGGAAGCTGAATTCCACCCAGACGACCCGTCCGACCAGCGCGGCCAGGCTCGGCGCCGGGTCTGCGTTCACCCAATGCGCGACCGGGATCGCGATCTCCGGCGGGGCCGACCCTTCATACGAATTCTAGTAGATCTTCTTCTTGGACTGCGCGACCAGGGCGCCCGCGACGAGGAGCCCGATCGCGACCCAGGAGAGCGTCTTGCGCATGGCCGAGTCTCCGAACAGGGGTGGGTCGGGTCGATCCGTCGACTGTAGCGGAGATCGCCGCCGCGCGCAAGCAGCCGGGGGACCTTCGGAAGGGGCGCGACCGCCCGCGGCGACGGCCGATCAATCCCCTGCGGTCGTCCCGCCCGTCGAAGGCGAGCCGGGTGCAGGCAGGGGCTTTTGCGGCTTGCCGCAGCGCGGGCAGAAGTAGAAGCGCCGTTCGATGGCCGTTCCGCACCCGGCGCAGGTGCGCCGGTTGCACGCCGGGCAGACGCGCCGCTTCCCCAGGAGGGTCTTCGGGCACGCGGCGCACTCCTGCCGGGTCGGCTCGCCCAGCAACCGGCGCCACCAGCCCTGGGCGGCGCGCGCGGCGGGCGCCACCGGGTCGCCGTCGCCGCAGCGGGGACAGAAGGAGGCGTCCTTGGGCATCCCCCGGCCGCACGCGTCGCAGCGACGCGCCCCGCAGAAGCGACAGCGGGAGACGTCCCTCTGAATGATCTTCCCGCATTCCGCGCATTGGCGCTCGTCGTCGAGCATCCCCACTTCGATTTCCTGCTCGGCGTAGAGCGGCTCCCCGCACAACTGGCAGCGCCGGCGTTCGGCCGGGTTGTCCGCCTCGCAGAAAAGGCAGGTCCGCAGGTCCGCTGCGGCGGGAACCGGGGCCGACGCCGGTCGGGAAGCCACGTCGGTTCGACGAACCTCCGGCGGCGCCGGCGCCACCGGTCGCCCGCGCCCGGCCAGGAACTCGCCCAACCGGTCGGCCACCTGCACCGGCGTGGGCCGCCGGCGCGGGTCCTTGCGCATCATGTCCAGAATCAAGCGGTTGATCTCCGCCGGGAGATTGGGCGCGCGCAGAATCGGCGGTTCCGGCTTGACCTCCAGGTGCTGGACGACGACCCGCATCGGCGTCTCGCCGACGAAGGGGTAGGAGGACGTGACGCAGTAGTACAGGGTCACCCCGAGGGAGTAGACGTCCGCCTGCCCGGTGATCTCGGCGCCGCCGCATTGCTCCGGCGACATGAAAAACGGCGTGCCGAGGACCCGGCCCGCCTGGGTGATCTTCCGTTCCTCCGCCAGATCCTTGGCCAGGCCGAAGTCCATCACCTTGACCGTCCCGTCCCGGGTGATCATCAGGTTCTCGGGTTTCACGTCGCGGTGGACGATCCCCTGGCCGTGCGCGTAGGCGAGCGCCAGCGCGGCGTCGCGCGTCCAGGCGCAGATCGTCTCCAGACCCGGCGCCTCCGCATCGCGCAGCCGGGCCGCCAGATTGGTTCCCTCCACGTACTGGAGCACCAGGAAGACCAGCCCGTCCGCCTCGTTGGCGTCGAGCACCTGGACGATATTGGGATGCTCGAGCCTCGACGCCGCGCGGGCCTCCTGGAAGAACCTCGCCCGCGATCGGGCTTCGCCGGCGAGCTTGCGGCGGAGGAGCTTGATGGCGGCGTGCTTCTCCATCACCTCGTGGCGACCCAGATAGACCTGCCCCATCCCGCCGTGCCCGAGCGGCCGGAGCAGACGATAGCCGCCGATCACGCGCCCGACCATCCGTTCCGGCCCCGCTTGCGCGGCCGGACGCGCGCTCGTCTCCAGGCCGTCGACGGTCTCCGCCGCCGCCAGGGAGTCCGCGCCGTCGACCGGGCGCAGCCCGAATTCGCAGCGGGGACAGCGCCACTCCCGCCGTCGGCGTCCGGCGCGGCCGTTGAATTGCACCAGGCAACGAGGGCAGAGGAGCAACACCCGGTCCTGGAAGCGGAGCAACTCCTCGACCTCGCGTACGCGCAGGAGTTTTCGCGCCGCCAGAATCTCCCCGATGCGGACGTCGCGGCCCTCCTCGCGCGCGACGCGCTGGAGCGCGAGCGCCGTTTCGACGTCCCCGTCGCGGATGAGGCCGCAGGCCTTCGCAAGCTCACCGAATCGGACGCTCGAAAGGAGGAGGCCGTCCACGGGCGTCCATCCCTCGCGACGGGTCAGGATCGGCAGGAGGGCGGCGGGTTCGGCCCGACCGAGATCGAGGAGGGCGACGAAGAGCGAGATCCGGTGCCGGTGGCGCTCCACCTCCTGCACGGCCGCCTCGAGGTCCTCGGCTTGCAGGGTCTCGCGAGCGACCGCCTCGCGACAGAGGCGCAGGTCTTCTTCGAACGGCATCAGGGACCGCTTTCCGTTCGCCGGGGAGTCCGCCTGAATCCGGCGGCCCCGCCGCTTGCGTGCCGATCGGCGATCGACCGAAACCACCGGAAGCGAAACTCCCGCGGGAAATCGACGGGGAGGAGTCGGAATCGGCCGCCTTCGGGTCCTGGACGCGCCTTCGCCCCTGATTCGTGCCGGCCGGATCCGGGACGATTCTAGCCGGTGGGCGACGAGGGATCAATCCCGGCACGATTCACGGCCGAAACGCCGCCATTCCTCGCCAACGGACGCTGCGGACGCTACACTGTGCGCAATCCCGCGTGGGGTCGAACATCGGTCGGGATCGGAACGACGTGTCCTTGGTTTCATTCGGCCCTGCCGCGGTAACGCCGAAAGGTCCGCGCCCATGCGCGCCGACGAGATCCGCACCGCCGTTCGCGACAAGTACCGCGCCGTCGCGGCGCACCCCGACGGGTGCTTCTCCTACCCGATCGGCCGACCGGGCGCGCTGGCGCTGGGCTACCTCCCGGAGTGGCTCGACGGAATCCCCGCCGGAGTGGTCGATCGCTTCGTCGGCGTGGGCAACCCCTTTCGCATCCAACGTCCCCAGGCGGGCGAGCGCGTACTCGATGTCGGCTGCGGTTGCGGTCTCGATGCCTTCGTGGCGACGTCCCTGGTGGGACCTTCCGGGCGGGTCCGCGGACTGGACCTGACGGCGGAGATGCTCGAACCGGCACGCCGCGCGCTCGCGGGGCGCCCCGGGGTTCCCCTCGAATTCTGCGAAGGGGATGCCGCGACCCTGCCGTTCCCGGACGGATCTTTCGATCGGATCGTTTCCAACGGGGCGCTCAACCTGGTCCCCGACAAGGACGCCATGTTCGCGGAGCTTCGCCGTGTCCTGCGCGACGGCGGCCTGCTCACGGTCGCCGACCTGCTGGTGGTGGAGTCGGTGCCGGACTCGGTGCTCGCCAGCATGGATGCCTGGTCCTCCTGAATCGCCGGCGCCATGCCGGGTAAGGTCTACCTGGCCAAGCTGCACGCCGCGGGGTTCCGGAGCGGTCTCTTGATCGGACCCACGGGCGTCACCACCTCCCGGTACACGGCCGCCTGGCATGTGGCCGCCATGCGGTAGACGACCGGCTGCGGGCGGCGACGCAGCGGGACCGGGTCGCGCCCCCATGCGAGCTCGCCGGCGAAGACGCGGCCTGACGTTGGGATCGCCCGAATGCGCAAGCCCCTGCTCGCCGCTCCGGCGCTCGGTGCGGCCGCGCGCGACGAAGTCCGCGCGCGCGAGGTCGAACGACGGTTGGTGGAACTCGACCTCACCCTCGGGACGGGGCCGGCGAATCGGACCGCCACGGTCTATCTGGGCGAACGTCACTCCTGGCAACATCCGCCCCGGGAAGGCGTCGGATCGAAGCCGGGGTTCCGCGTGCTGCCGGGGAAGGATCGGCTGCGAGTCCGGATTCTGCGTCGCGAAGCCGAACAAGCAAAGTCCTGGGAACGGGCGATGCGGGACTTCGTCTTCGCCGAAGCCGCCGTTCAGGCCGAACCCGGCACGGCCATTCACCTGGACCAGACCGGGGACGAGGTCGAGATCCGCGTCGCACGGTAGCTTGCCCGGCCCGGGCGCCGGCCCGGCGCCTCTCCCCCGTCCGCGGCCTGCGATCCCCTCGTCCCCCCCCGGACCCCCGCCGGCCCCCGTGCGCCACGCGCCGCTCCCGGGCGAAAAAATATCGTGACCGTTCGTTCAGTTTTTGGTAACGGGAGGACCTGACGGAACGACGCCGGGCCGCGAAATCGGCCGGCGAAACACGAGGTCACGGGGGACGCATGGGATACGGACGGTGCCGGTACGTACTTGTCGCCGGACTTTTCGCACTGGTCGCCTGGGGCATCGGGCCTGCCGGTCCGCTCCCGGAGGGCGCGCCCGCCACGGCGCCGGCGTCCAGGGCGCAGGCAGACTGCGGCGCCCCGACCCCGGCCTCCGCGGCGCCGGCGCACGACCACGACGGACTGCCCGCGCACACCCATGCGACCGGCCAGGACGCGCTCGCGGACCTCCCCGGTCGCCGGCTCGAAATCGCGCTCGGCGGCGGGGCGATCAAGTCGTTCTCGGTGCTGGACGAGTTGCTGGTCGGCCTGCGCCCCGACGCGACGGGCCGCGCGCTCGAGACGCTGCTGGCCCGGCATCTTCTCTCCGTGGTGCGCCGCGAGCCGTCGCTCGGGGCCATCGTGGTGCGCCACGACGGGCGCGGCCGATGGGAGCCGGTGCTCGCGCGGCTGCGCGCGGAGCCTGCGGTGGCATGGGCGGAGCCCAACCACCTCGCGACCACGAGCGAGCCGTGCGCGCACTCCCCCGGGTTCCCGGGGGACGGCCCGCTGGCCCGGCACAACGCCCGCGTCCTTGCCCGCTGCGGCTTCCGCGCCGGGGGCGACCCGACGCAGGAGACCGGGGCGGGGATGATCGTGGCCGTCCTGGACACCGGCGTGGACGGTGCGCATCCGGATCTCGCCGGCGCGGTCCTGCCGGGGCGCGACTTCCTGAACGGGGACGACGATTCCACCGACGACTCGGGCCACGGCACCGCCATGGCGGGCTTGATCGCCGGCCGCGTCGAGGGGGACTGGGGCATCGCCGGGATCGCGCCGGGCTGCCGGATCCTGCCGGTGAAGGTGTGCGACCGTCGCGGCCGCGCGGGCGTCGGCGACGTCGCCGGCGGGATCGTGTGGGCGGCGGACCGGGGCGCGCACGTCATCAGCGTGAGCCTGGGCTCGCGCCGGCGCTCGCGCATGCTCGACGAAGCGGTGCGTTACGCGCACGCCCGGGGCGCCGTGGTGGTGGCCGCGGCCGGCAACGACAATGCGAACCAGGCCCACTGGCCCGCCGCCTGCGAGGGCGTGATCGCGGTCGGCGCGCTCGACGCCGACGGCCGCGCCAGCGCGGTCACGAACCTCTCTGCGCGGGTCGACGTCTACGCCCCCGGGGAGCGGTTGATCGTCGCGCTGCCGCGGGGCGCCTTCGGACTCGCCGGTGGAACCTCGGTTGCCGCGGCGCTCGTGAGCGGGGCGGTCGCGCGGCTGCGCGCGGCGCAACCCGGACTCACGCCGGCCCAGGTGCGGCGGTGGGTCGCGGCGGGCGCGCATCCCGTCGAGGGTCTCGCCGATCGGCCCGGCCTCGCCGGGGGTGGCCGGCTCGACCTCGACCGGCTCCTCGCGTCCGCCGCCGACGGCGGTCCCGGGTTGCGGATCATCGACGCGCGCTGCGTCCCCGCCCACCCCCGCGTCGGTTCGCCGGCGCGCGTCGAGGTAGAGGTGGAAAATGCGGGACCGGCGACCCCGGCCCCGGCGACGCCCGTTTTCGAGGGCGGCCCCGCGCTCTCCCTCACGACCGGGCCGGGCCCCCTGGCCGAGGGGGAACGGAGGGTCTGGACCCTCTCCTGGGTTCCCGCGGAGACCGGCCCGGTCGCCTGGACCGTGCGACTCGGTCGCGCGCAGCGCCGCCTCGAAGCCCGCGTGGCCGCCGCCGACGACCGCACCGCCGATCTTCGGCCGGTCGGGTTCGAGATCGAGGAACCGGATGCCGAGGCGGGCCGCGCCCGCGTCTCCGTCACCGTGCGCAACACCGGCAACGTGACGCTGGAGGGCCTGCGGCTCACCGGATCGGTGGAACGTCGGGAGATCGGCCGCACCGCTCCGGACGGGCCGCTCGCCGCGGGGGAAACGCGCACCCTGACGCTCGAGGGCCCGCTGCCCGAGGAGTCGGCAGGAGGATTGCGCGAGTGGCGGATCCGCGCGGAGTGCGGCGCCCTGTCCCGCACGTGGGCGTGGCGATTCGCCCTCGGTCACCGCCATGACGGCCGGGATGTGGAGGCCCAGTGGCAGCAGGCCGGCGGCGTGGACATCATCGCGGACGCCCCGGCGCGGGTGGTCCCGGACCGGCCGTACGTCCCGCTGCTCGTCTTCGTCCCCAGTCGCGGGACGGCGGCGACCGGACCGACGCTGCGGCTGGACCACGTCACCGTCACGGTCAAGGACGACCCGGCGCCCGCCGCACCCGGGACGGTGGTCTACGACGACACCGCTTCCCCCGCCGGACCCGTGGAGCCTGCCATCGCGGTCCCCGGACTCGTCCTCGTCGACGAGGAAGGCGAAATCGTGACCAAGCCCGGCGGAACCCCGGACCTGAACCTGTTCCTCGACGAGGCGCTGGTGATGAATGGACGCCACGCCATCCTGCGCATCCCCCGGGACGCCTTCGCGGTCCCCGCCGTCCCGCCGGCCGGGGTCGCCAAGTACCTTCAGGTCGACGTCCACTGGACGGCGTACGCCTTCCTCGGCGATGCCGTGCCGGTCAAGGACGGGACGCAAAAGTGGACGCTCCGCGTCCTCTTCGGCACGACGCCGATGCCGACGCTGCCGGGGGAATCCCGCTACTACGACACGCACCTGCACACGATCGCGGAGTGGCACCAGTCCCCCGACCCGGAGAGCGAACCGTTCGCCCCGTCGAAGGCGTACGGCGGCCCGATCCAGATGGTGCGGGAAGCGGCCTACGCGGTCGGGCTCATCGAGGACCCGGCGGACACCGTGAACACGGTGATTACGACCGACCACAACAACTTCCACGCCGATCCCACCTGGGCGGAGCCCGACTCGCACCTGCACCGCCCCCCCTTCGGCCCGACCTCGCCGGCCAGCAGCGTGGCGGCGGACGGCACGGTGAAGTCGGAATTCCACCGCATGCGCGAACTGTTCGGGCTCGCGGCGGGCGAGGAGATCACGATCAGCCAGGAGACCTACTACGCCGGGTACGCGATCCCGCTGGGGGCGCACATGCTCGGCTATCGCGCGCAGCAGTTCCCCGGCACCTGGCACGGCGGCAGCGCGCTGGCGACGACGCTCTTCGGCGAACCGCCGCTGCTCGCGCTCCCCAAGGTTCTGCACGACATGGCGAAGCTCGCGCACCCGGACAACGCAGGGGCGTTCGCGTACGCGGCGCACCCGTTCAGCGGCGGGTTCGGCTTCGACGCCCATCACCTCGACCAGTCGATCGGGATCACCGCGCCGTTCCGCACCTACGATTTCGTGTCGGACGCATCCGGAACGTTCGTGTTCAAGGGCCTGCAGGTGATGAACGGGCGCGCGCCCGGTTCGATCCCCGGCGAGGAGATCGACTTCGCGGACGCCAATCCGTTCCTGCACCCCGGGTGGACGGGAGGCTCCGGATGGGATCGGACGCTGCAGATCGGCCTCCGGTCGTGGCACGAGATCCTGGCCAAGACCATGGCCTGGTCTTTCGTCGACAAGGTCGGCCGGAAATTCGTCCGCAAGACCTACATTTCCGCCGGCAGCGACGCGCACGGCGACTTCAACTACTCCACCGGCCGGGGGGCGATGCTGATCCCGATGCCGTCCACCTTCTCGATGAACAGCGGGCACTTCGCCGACACGGTCTCCTACGTCTTCTCGGCAGGGAAGCCGGGCGCCACCCCCGGGGAACGCGCGCTGGAGGCCCTCTCCGACGGCAATCACGTGGCCACCGACGGCCCCGTGATCCGGTTTTCGCTGGACGCCGAGGGGCGGTTCGACAGCGACTCGCTGGTCTGGCACGATACGGTGAGCGCGCATGAGAACGAAAACGGCCGGATCGGCGGCGGCGGGTCGTTCGACGGCTCCGGGACGCTGCTGGCGCGGCGCGGCGAGTCTCACCTCTGGTTCCGCTATCGCTACGCCGGCTTCCCCGACTACGGTTCCGACGCGGGCGCGGTGAAATCGATCCACGTCTATCGTTCGTCGGACGGCGACCCCAACCCCACGAAGGACCGCTCGTACGGCGGGTCGATCGAGAAGGTGCTGACGCCGCGGGGCCGCCTGGCCGCGGCCGGAGCGGATGTCGATCACGTGGAGAAGCTCGTCGCCGCCGAGGAAGGGCTCCCCACCAAGGTCTCCGCCTACGCGCTCGGCGTATTCACCGGCGGCGACCCGGACGGGATCCCGCTCGGACCCGACGAGCGCCGCGGCTACACCAACCCGGTGTGGGCGATCCCGTACGACGCGGAAGCGATCGTCCTCGCCGTCGACCCCGTCGGAAAGAAGATCGACAAGGGGAAGCTGGAGCTCCGCCTGCGCTTCGATCTGTCGATGATGCCGCTCCCCTATGCGGCGGGGGTGAAGAAGCTCAGCGCCGCAGGCACCTCGTCCGACAAGTCGGTGCCGCCGCTGGTCTCCTGTTCCCCGCTCGGGCTCTGGGGAAAGAACCTCGCCACCGGCGCCGATTTCGCCACCGTGACCTACGTCAACGACGCGGCGATCCCGCTGTCCGGTGAAGAGTATCCTGCGGCGGGGAAGTACACGTTCGTGATCTACTTCCTGGAGCCGCTCAAGGACGTGAACGGAAACGCGCTGCACTCGATCGCCGTCCCGTTCACGATCGACAAGCCGAAGCCGCCGAAGCCCGCCAAGCCTTGCTTCGTCTCGGCCTCGGCGGAAACCGGGATCGGCGTGGCCGCAGGATGGCTCGCCCTCGGGCTGCTGGCGGCATTCCGGGCGGCCCGCCGCCGGCGGCGGCGGTCGGACCGCGCGCGGTAGCTCGGAGGAGTCACGAGCCGCTTCGCGGTTCGCGAACCACTTGGGTCCGGCCGGCCAGGAAGGCCGTCCGAATCAGGGCTGCCTCGCCCGGCGCGCGACCCTGGGTATCCCGCGCCGGTCGCCCCGCGGTCCCGGCTGCCGACGCAGCCCGGAGCCCCCAGGTCTCACCGGCGCGATCGCGGCCGCGTCTTCGCCGCAATCGCGCCGCCGCCCCGCTTCGCGCGGCGAGGGGACATCCGACAGGGAATCCGCATCGTCACCCGCGGCGCCCAACGCTTGGGCATCCCCGCCAGCGGCGCGCGCACGACCCGGAACCCGGCCTTGCGGAACATCGGCTCCGTCCCGTGGTAGGCGAAGTCCTCATGCACGCGCCCCTCCCCCGCGCGCACGTACGCCTCCACGGCCGGCGCACCCTGCTCCGCCGCGTACGCGACCGCGGCCCGGATGAGCGCCAGCGCAACCCCTTCACCCCGCGCCATTCTCCGCACCGTCACGCAGGGGATCACCCAGACCTCCACGTCGTCCACGCGCGGCGTCGCGCGCGATTGATCGATGCGCACGAACTCCGCGCGCGGAGCCACCGCCACCCATCCCACGGGCTCGCCGCCCCGGTACGCCAGCAACCCCGGCGCCCGCCGCCGCCCGGCCAGTTCGGTCATCGCCCGCCGCCGGCGCTCCGCCGCGCCCCCCGGCCCGGGCAACTGCCGCGACAGGGACGCATTCAAGCGGGGATACATGCACCAGCACCCGCTTCCCCAGGTGCTGCGCAGCACCGCCCCCAGGTCGTCCATCCGCACCGGGCGAACGGGCACGAATGTCAGCCCCTCCGGTTCCCTGCGCTTCGCCATTTCCGCTCCTCCTCCTCGCTCCAACGTGCCGTCGACCGCCCGCCCATCCCTCCGAAACCCCGTCGGGGCACCTCCCGCGCGGAAGCGAAACCTCCTCGCGCGCCCGATCCGTCGCAGCCCCATCGAACAGTAGCCGTACCTCCGCCCGGGATCAAGCCTTGCCGTTCCGCCCGCCGACCTTCCCGGATCACCGGTGCGGAATTCCCCACGGCGTGCGGGAAGTTCCCGGCCCCTTCAGGCCCGATCCCGCAAGACCCGCAGCACCCAAGGCGCCCGCTCCGAAGGGTCGGGTCGGTCCACCCCGCCCTCTCGCCCGAATTCGCGATCCGCGAGCGCGCCGGGCGGGCCGGACGTCCCACCCCGCACGATAGCCTGGGCGCGAAGCGGGTCCTTCGGTCGCTCACGGCGAATCGCCCGGCCACAGCCCGACCGAAGCACCCCCGGGTACGGATCGGGAAGGTTCGGTCCCCCCACGCCGAGCCCCGGTTTCCCCCACCCTGCCGCCCGGTCGGTTGGGGTAGAATCCGTCTGGCATGATGTTTGCGTCCACCTCCGTGCCCGGATCGGGGCGTGGGAACCGTCCGCGCAGAGACACCGGCGGGGCGTCCCCGAAATGTCCCCGCGCCCGTTCCGGATCGGCAAACGGCGAAGTCTGTGGAAAGGGAGGAGTCATGGGACGTGGAAAGTGGCTCGCTTGGGGGTTGGCCTTTCTGCTCGGCGCGCCGGTCGGGACGCTCGACGCGCAGGTGAAGACGGGGGGCAAGAACGAGAGCGCCCGCGCGATCACCATCAGCGGCTCGCTCGATCTCGAATTCGTCCACCGCAGCGAAGCGGTCAACGAGGTGCTGGACAACGAGTACCAGCGCGCCCGCGCCGCCGGCACGACCACCCTGGGCAAGGTGGAAGACGACGACTTCCTGCGTCTGAGCGCGCTGCTGCGCTTCGACGTCGAGCTGGCGGAGAAGGTCAATGCCGTCCTCTCGATTCAGAACCGGAACATGGGCGGCGCGCTGGCCTCGACCGGCCCGCAGCACGGGACGGCGAACGAGGGGCTGGCCGGCGGAAACGGTTCGACCCAGAACACCGGACTCGTGGGCCGGCAGAACGAGTTTGCCGTTTTTCTGGGCGAGGCCTACCTTCAGGTGAAGGAATTCCTCTGGCAGCAGCTCTCCTTCAAGATGGGCATCCAGAACTTCGGCTACGACTTGCGCGGAAACGGCCAGAACTTCTTCCTCGACATGCGCGTCTCCGAACCCGCCTTTGCCGCACCGCTGACCGAGGCGTTCGCCGGCAACGTCTACTACGGCCACGAAGTCCCGGCGGGAATCGCGAACACGCACGGCGGCACGGCCGCCCCGGGCAATTTCAACGGCGGGGTCTACCGCGACAAGAACCTCGAGGCCGGCGGGCTCAAGCTGACCTGGAACGTCGACGACAATCTCTTCGTCGACATCTTCTGGTTCCAGACCCTGGAAAGTTCGGCCGGCGCGGCGCACCCGTCCCTGCTGCCGGGGATCGCCGAGACCGACGACCGCGCCGATGAAACCCTGCTCGGCTTCGTCGTCGACTACAACCTGGATGAAAAGAGCCTGCTGAATTTCCTCTACGCGGGGATCTACGGGGACGACGGCCATGTCGCCGTCCACACCCTCGGGATCGGTCTCGATTACTACATCACGCCGACGCTCGAAGCCTACCTCGAGTTCTACGGACAGTGGGGCGACTACGGACACGTGTCGATCGAAGGCGCCTTCCCCGTCGCCAACCGCACGCGCGAGATCGATCACGAGGCCTACGCCGGAATCGTCGGCCTCAAGTACACGTTCGACCACAACCTCAAGCCCTGGGTGGACGTCTCCTTCACGTACATCTCGGGCGACGACGGCGACATCAGCACCGACGGGAACAACGGGCCCGACACCAACCACGATTTCGTTTCCTACGAGGACAACGACGCCACGCTGATCCTGGAGAGCAACGACTTCGGCCTGGACGTCGACTCGAACTACTGGAAGATCCAGGGGGAAATGGGCATCAGCGCGTCGCTCGACCGGGAGAAGGACTTCAAGGTCCGCACGCTGCTCGCCTACGCGGAAACCGCGCACTCCCCGACCCGCCGCGGCATCGCCCCTGGGGCGAACGGGCTCGAACTGGACGACGAGCTCGGCCTGGAATGGGACGTGCGGATGACGTGGAACTACACGGAGAGCCTGACCTTCGGAGTCGAATTCGCCTGGCTGTTCACGGGTGACGACAGCTTCTGGCACGGCGAAGATTCGGGCGCGCGCACCGGCAGCGCCGGGGGACCGGGGATCGGCGAATCCGACGGCTTCGCGGTGAGCGAAGGCGAGGACATGTGGATGCTCGTGATCGACTCGAAACTCCGTTTCTAGCGGGTCGTCTCCATCCTGCCTGAGATCCGGTGTTCGACCGGGGCGACTTTCGCGCCCGGCGTGGCGCGAGGCGGAATCGGGGGATGACGGGGCCGCCGCAGGCGCGATGGCCCCCTCTCCCCCGCGCCGGGATCCCGGGGGACGCGATGCCTACCCTTTGCCACGCGGGATCAGCCCGGAGATGGACGAAATCAGGTTCGCGTAGACGTTCGGCACCGGCGCGATCAGGACCGTGCCTGTGCCCTCGAACGTGCTGAGCAGGCCCTCGCCCGACGTCATGGAGCCGAGGAGCGACTTGCTCGCCTTCTGCACCTCGAACTTCAGGCCGCCGGTGCGGGCGATCGCGAAGCCGCCGTCCACGGACAGCTTCTCCCCTTTCAGCTCCAGACGTTCCACCTTGCCATGCGCCTGGACCACGACCTTGCCGGTGCCTTTCACCGAGGTCTGGAACCAGCCTTCGCCGCCGAACAGCGCGGTGACCGCCTTGTTGCGGATGGCGTTGAGCTCGATCGTCGCGTCGCTGCACACGTACGCGCCCTGGTCGAGAATCCACTCGTCGCCCTGCAGCTCCAGGATCTCGTACTCCCCGTAGATCGGAGGGCCGAAGAAAATCTCTCCGGTCCCCGTGTAGGTGGGCCGGAAGATGTTCTCCCCGGTGACGAGGCTCTTGAGGAATCCTCCGGCCGACGGGGCGGAGGAGGTCATTTCGATCCGGCCGCGCATGTAGTGCAGGGCCCCCGACTCCGCGCGGACCGTCTCGTTGTCGATGACGACCCGGATCATCTTCAACGCCTCCCGGGTGACGATTTCGAAGCGAGCCATGGGCCTTCTCCCTTTCCTGAAGCGAATCGAATGTCCGGATCCCGGACGGATCCCGATGCTCGCATGGAGGGGCGAGTGGGTCAAGCCAATCGTCGCCCCGGCCTTACGGGGTTCCGATGGGACCGGCGCGGTTCGGGCCCGGCGGGATCCTGCCGCACCCGCGTGGGCTTCGCGCGCCCGGGACGCCGACGCGACCCGCGGCGGGGGGCGGATCGACCCGCGCGGGCCGTGCCGCTGTTTGCCCGCGCGAACGCCGCGCGCGCCTCGGGCGACCCTTTGGGGAGCCAGAGCGCCTCGCGCTCCCAGGAGGCTCCCCGGTTCGAATAGGCCTCCGCGAACCCCGGGTGGAGGGCGAGGGCCTGGTCGAAGTCGGCGCGCGCGGCCGCGTGGTGAGGACGCGGATCCTGCCCGGCGCGCGCGGCCAGCGAGGCCAGACGCAGGTCGGGCATGGCTCGCCTGGATTGCGCCGACGCGGACGAACGGATTCCTCGAGGCGAGGTTCAGCGTAGTCGCCGGGAGCGCCGGGCGCAAGCCACTCTCCGGCCCGCGAAAGACCCGCCCGGCCGAAATCCGATTGCCGCGCGGGTCCCGACCCCTGCGCCCGTTCCCGGCGGCGAACGGGCACCCCGCAGGCGCGTCAGCGGAGGAATGCAGGGTCGCCCGGACCGTTCGCGCGGCGCATCGTGGTGCGATCCGAGCCGCGATCGGACCTGGACGCGCGCCGAACCGGGGTTGCGACCCGATCAGCGATTCTGCTTCGGCGGACGCGGCGCCTCGATCCGCCAGCGCCCGTCCTCGAATCGGGCGTCCTCGGGGAAACCCTGCGTGTTCTCCGCCTCATAGAGGATCCGCATCCGTCCTGACCCGGCGCGCTCGAAACGGACGCGTTCGAGGACCCCGGCGGCCAGGCCGACCGAGGAGAGCGCGCGACCGCGCCACTGGTCTTCCACGTCCTTTCCCGCCGCGGCCTCCCGCGCCTTCAGCCCATCGACCGACTCGAAATAGTACGGCAGCATGTCGAGCATGAATCGGCGTCCCTCGGGCGCAATCCGCTCGAGATGCGACCCGTCGTGAAGCAGGATGCGACCGGTCAAGCCGTACCCGGCGAGCGTGGTTTCCATCCGCGCAAGTTTCTCCTGCAACCGCTGCATCTCCGCCTTGCCCCTCGCGTTCGGGGCGCCGCCGAGCTGGTCATGCAGGTAATCCGCGAGCCCCGCGAACCCTGCACCGGCCGCCTCCTCGGCCCCGATCATCCATCCGAACCACGCGGCACCCCGTTGCGTCAGCGCCTCGGACGCATCGGCCATGTGCTCATCGCAGCCCATCATCCGGTCGAAACAGGCTCGCAGCGCGCGCTCCAGGGCGTAGCGCACCGCCACCTCGTCGTCGCTGATCTCCGGCAGCAGTTGCGGGGGCGGCGCCGAACGTCGAACCCCGGGCGAAACCGCACGCGCCGGTTCGTGCGCCGCTCGCGCAGGGGGGGGCGCGATCGGGTCGTCCGGCCCCTCGACGGCGGCGGAGCGGGGGAGCACGGCATCCGGTCGTCCCGCGACCGGCCGAGGAGACCCTCACCCCTTGCTGCGCGGAGGCTCCGGAATCGTTCCGCGCACCCGATCGGACTCCGGCCGCCCCGGCCCGGCTCCACTCAAGGCCAATCGCAGCACCCCCGCGCCTGCCGTCACGATGCGCCCCGGGTGAATGCGCGGCTGAAGCCAGAGCAGTCCGACCAGCAACAACCCGTTCCAAAAGGCGATGACCTTGCCCACCAGCGGCAACCAATCGACCCGACCTCCGGTTCGGCGACGATGGTCCGCCCCCAGGCTGACGGCCAAGGCGAATGGAAAGACCACGAGTCCCGCGGCCAGACCCACCAGGACCCCGATCGCCGTCCAGCGCGAAACCGGCAGGGGAAGCGAGGCCACCCACGGACCCACCTCGCTGCACGCCACCGTCACGGCGGCCGCCGCGGTCGCCAGCGCCACACCCATCCAGCCCAGTCCCGCCATGGTCGTTCCCTCCACCGGTTCCCGGCCAGGTCCCCATCCGCTCGACCCCGCCCGGGCCATTCCGGATACGCAAGCCGCATACCCCGATTCCCCGGCCCCCGCCCGGCCGCGGTCGGTCCGGGATCCAGCGCCCGGCAACACCGCAAATCTTGCAAGATCAGCACTTTGTGAGATCGCGAATTCGGAGAGCCCGTCCGTCCCCCGGGAAATGCGCCGCCGCCGGCGTTGCTCAGGGAAGGAGCAGGTACGCAGGACAGCGCATTCTCCGTCGGCGGGCGCCCCCCACGCCGGGCAGGGGAGCGGGATCCGGACCATTGGCTGGCGCGAAAGCAGGCCTGGGCGCCGGACCGCGCCGATCGGTTCGATGACGGAGAAGTCGACGGCGCGTGGCAGAAGGAGCGGATCCAAAAGGGGGAGTGACGGCGCGACTCCCCCCGCGACGCCCACACTTCGGTGATCCTTAATCCTCCCCTCCGAACAGGTCCTTGAGGAAGTCCCCCGCCCGGTCGATCAGGGCGCCCTTCGCCGCCTCCGCGATGGCCCCGCCGAAGTCCAGCACGGGCTGCTCGATCGTCCCGCGCACCGGTACCCGGAGCCCCTGCCCAAGCAACTTCTCGAGCGTGGGGTTCATGGCCACGAGCGTGGGGGTGATCGGCACCTCCATCATCATGTCCAGCCGCTGGTCGAAGTAGATCGAGCCCGAGAACTTCATGTCCAGTCCCTGCAGGAACACCCGGAAGAGGTCGTACGAAACCCGTCCATCGCCGATCACGAAACTCTCGCACGTCGCTTCCCCCGGTGCTCCCGAGTCCCCTTCGCCCAGGAAGCTCAGGATGTTGCCCAGAAGCATGGATCCGCTGAGCTGCAGGTCTCGCACGTGCAATCGCCCCGACCCGGTCAGCGCCCGTTCCGCCGCGCGCGTCGGATCCTCATCCCCGGGCAACGCCCCCGCCCACCGCGCCTCCACGCTCATCCCGGCGAGGCCGGTCAGCCTCCCTCCTCCCTCCACGAGGTGGAACAGCGGATGCAGCTTCTCCAACAACCGGGCGGTCTTCTCGTTGATCACGATACCCTGCGCGGAGACCGAAGCGCGGCTGGTCGGCCGCGCAGCCTCGTCCCGGAGGTCGAGCCCCGCCGTGACGTCGATGCGGCCCCGGTCGTCCGTCTCGAACGGCGCCCGGAGCGATAGCATGCCGCGGTCGAGGGTCGCATCCATCGGCCCACGCACGCGAATCCCCAGATGTTCGTACGCCTCCAACCGCGTCCCCAGCCGGCCCGTCAATTCCGTTGCCGTCAGCCTCCCGGCCAGGTTCAGCGTGAGGCGCTGTTCCGCCTCGCCGACGAATTCCCCCGGAACGAACAGCGCCAGCAACGGCGCCGAACGTCCGGGCGAATAGTGGACGTCGATGGCAACGTCCTGCAACAGGGCGTTTCGGTCGTAGGAGTGGATCGTCCCGCGGACGACGCCGCGGGCGAAGCTCGTCCTCCAGTCCCCTTTGCCGATCCGGATCGTCTTCCCCTTACGATCCAGGATCAGCGCGGCCTGCAGGGCGAACGACGGATCCGAGAACACCTGATCCCCTTTCCGAATCGTGAGCCGCGCGACTTCCAGGTCGCCGGATCCTCGCATCACGTCCGCGCCGGCGATCGATCCGCGCAGCGAAAACCGGCCGTCGACGTGCATCTCGGGGGACAAGTCGAGGAACCCGGCCGCCTGCGCAAGTTCCCCCTCGCCCGCAAAGCCGAGATCGGCCGACTCGTCCGCGTAGGTCCCCTTGAGTTCGAACCATCCCCCGCGGGTCGCGGCCCGCACCTTGTGGAGAGCAACCACGTCTCCGAAGTCCACGTCGAAGGCGAGGCGCACGTCCCGGTGTACCTTCCCCTCGAGGTGGAGCTCCGGTCCGGACAACTCCCCGCGCAGCCGGACCCGGTCTTCCGCCCGGGTCGACTCCACGCGTCCGTTCAGCAATCTCCCGCCGAGCCCGAGTTCTCCGAGGAAGAGGCCGTACCGGCGCTGAATCATCGACGGATCCAGGACAACCCGCGCGGACCCTTCGGCAGGCGGACCCGTCGCGTCCAACGTCAGGCCGGGACCGAGGATCGTCCATCGCTCGATGCGGTCCTCGACCCGGTGCAGGGTCCCCGCGAACCGGAGGTCGCGGGTCGTACGGCCTTCGTAGATCGCTTCCGTCACCACGACTTCCCCCTCCGCCATGAGGTTCGGCCGCCCGCCGCCGGTCAGGGTCGCGACCATCGAGCACTGCACCGGACCCATTCTTCCCTGCAACGTCTCTCCGCCGTCCCGGCGGATCAGGACCGCCGGAATCGACAGATCGACCGACGCCTTCGTGACCTCGCCGATCCGAATCGCGTTCCCCCGCGCGGCGATGCGCCCCGGGATCTCCAATCCGCGCGGCAACGGGTCGCCGCCCGCCAGTCGGGCGGCCAGCCCTTCGACCTGGAAGTCCAGCGTCCGGCGTTCCCCGGAGAGCACGCCCGACGCGGTCGCGGATCCTCCGGCCACCGTCACTCGCGCCTGCCGGATCTCGAGCGGGTCGCCGAGGAGGAGGTCGAACTCCGTCCGCAGTTCGCGATAGCGTCGATCCAGGATGACCAGTTCCGGTCCCTCGATCCACCCGCTCACCGACCAGCGCTCGCCGGCGGCCAGATCGACGATCCCCCGCAGCGGCTCGCCGGCGAGTTCGAACTCGCCCAGCAGGGACGCCAGGCCGCGCTGGAACGGAACCGGGTCGATCTCGACCGCCGCGCGGAGTTTCTTCCAGGGTCCGGCGCCTTCGATCCGCAGCCCCGGCCCTTCCAACCAGAGGACGGCGACCTCCTCCGCCGATCCGTTCGTCCGGCCGGTGACAACGAGGTCACGCAGGGTCCGCCCTTCCTGCACCCACTCCGCCACTTCGAGACGGTGAGCGAGATCGAGCGACGGCGCTTCGCCCGGCTTCACCTCGCCCCGGGAAGCCAGGGTCAAGGTCCGGACGCTCGTCTCGGCCCCCCCCGGCTCGCCGGTGCGGGACGCGGAAGAGACGACCGCCTCGGGAACCTTCGCCGTCAGGCTCACCGCGTACGACGGACCGCTCCCGGCAATCGCACCGCTCAGCTCGACTCGGCCGGAGATGCGTCGCTCCGACGAGGGGGCGAGCAGATGAACCAACCGATCGAGGTCCGCGTCCCCCGATAACTCGAAATCACGACGCCGGTCGTCGAGCCGCCCCCGGGCTACCAGGCGACCGACCGAACTTTCCACCCGGGCGCGATGGACGAGGATCCCTTCCCCGAGGGTCACGTCGAGCTGTACGAGCGGATCCTGAAACCGCGTCTCGCCGAGGCGAATCTCCCGACCGCCCCAGTCCGTCACGAGCCTCCGCTTGCGCGTCTTCAAATCGGTGGTGAGCGTGGCCTCCCCGCGGAGCAGCGCGCCTTCGAGCGCGACGGGCAGCAGGGCCCCCAGCGCCTGCCCGAAGGCCTCCGGCTCCATCTCGATCGTGGCCGTGAGCCCGTCCACCGTGCCCGATCCGTGGATCGACAGTCCCGGCGAAGTCAGGACGAGCCGCTCCGTGCGGGCCCCGACCCGTCGGAATTCCACGTCCACGCCGACCCCCCGCGCCGTGCGACCCTCGAGCGTGATCGCGGCGATCGCCGTTCGCTGGACGCCTTCCAGTCCGATCTCTTCGTCGAGTTCGAGCAGGGCATCGCCCTCCGAGTCCAGCTCGATCGGGCCGACCGGTCCGATGGTGACCTCCCGGAACTTCATCGCGTCGCGCACGCGGATCCCCGCTTCCGCGGACTCCGCCTCGCCGGACGCCTCGATCCGGCCGGCCAGCGCGGGGGCTTCCTCGAGGAAGAGGGCGAGCCGCTGCGAGAGCGCATCGAGGTCGGCGTGGATGCGGTACGTCGCCGAGGCCGAATCCCGGCTCAGTCGGCCGTGCGCCGTTGCCGTCACCGGCGTGGAATCGACGGCCAGTGCGGTGACCTCCAGGGAACGCGCCTCCCCGTCGAACTCCAGGTCGGCATCCATCGTGATTTTCTCATCGATCGGCGTGCGCGCGCCGGTTGCGTCCACCGCCACGGGATCGTCGACGAGGAGATTCGCCTTGAGGCTCCCCCGGCGGCCGACCGCGCGAAAGGTCCCCTCCGCGCGCAGTCGGCCGTCCAGGAGACTCCCGGCCTTCATCCGCAGCAGGCCGCGAAGAACCCGGCTCGAGGCCTGCAAGTCGCTCTCCGCGGTCAGGCTGCCCTCCACCGACTCCCCCCGGCCGAAGTCCGCGCGGGCCTGCAGGCGCAGGGCCCCCCCCGAGGTCACCGAGACGTCCGCGCGTCCGACTCGTTCGGGATCGATCGTGACCGACGTGGTCACCTCGACCGGCGGGAATTGCAGCGGCTCCGTTCCGGATCCGGTCCGCCTGGCCGTCAGGCCGTCGACCGTCCAGTGATCGGCGCCGCTCGCCTCCGGGAATCGGCCGATTCGCCATTCGCCCGCGGCAGTCAGGACGCCGCCGAGATCCGCGAGGTCGGTCCAGAGGGCGGCGGCGGCCTCCAAGCCGGAGAGTGCGACCGCATCCAGGGCGTACCGGATCCGACCGGAGGGAGCGATGCGGCCCTCGCGCGCGAGGGTCACGTCGGCCTCCACCCGCCCGTCTCCCCCGCCGGCCAAGGTGAACTCGAGCTCCAACCGGGCCTCCCGGTCGAGTGCGGGCAGCGAAGCCGACGCCCGGATCGCCTCGATCCGGGTGGAACTCCCTCCGTCTTCGAGAATGATTGCGGCGTCCTCGATACGCACGTCGGCGCGGAGGACGGGAAGCGGAGACTGAGGACCGGGCGGCTGCGGTACGGATTCTCCGCGCGATTCGCCGCCGACGTCCACTCCGGCGCCCCCGCCGGCGTCCACGACCGCTTCCGGCGCGCGATCGAGCAGATGTTCCAGATTCGTCCGACCGTCGTCTTCCCGGCGGACGTGAAGGATCGGCCGCTCGATCACGACCGCGACCTCCACGGGACCGCCCCAGAGGGCGCCCCACGCCAGGTCGATCCGGGTCGCGGGGAGATCCAGGATCGGGGGACCGTCCGCGCGCCGGATCTTCACGTTCCGGAGCACGACCCGCCCGGACCACGAAACGTCCACCGCCCCGATCTCGGAGGTTCCATCCAGTCGTTCCGCGGCGACTTCCCGCAGACGCGATTCCGCGATCCGCGCCGCCACGATCGGGGCGATGAGATAGACCGCCACGCCCAGGATTCCGAGCACGACCAGCACGCGGGTCGTCCAGCGTCGAAGGGGACGTCGCCGGCGCGCGCCGCCGGACGATCCCGAGGGTCTTTCCTGCGCCATGGATCCACCTCCCCAACAGTGGAGGATCCCGGTCGCGGGGCCGACGAGCCTGCTCCCCGAGCCGGGACTCCGGAGCCGCGAGGAGATCGCGCGCGCCTGTGCGCCGAAGCGACCGTCGCCGGACACCGGACTCCGCCCGGTAGGCGTCCCGCCGGGATCGATCCACCGGCCCGGGCGGCCGCGGCACGGCAGCCCGGGCATGATCCGGTTATCCTCGCGCTCGGTGTGTCCGCGACCGCGGGGCGCGCCGTCGGCGCCGGCCCACGCGGATCTCGCGATCGCGAGGAGGAAGGGCCGACTTCCCGGCGTCGCCGGAAAATCGGCTCGTACGATCCAGGATACCAGAATCCGGCGCCGCGCGGGGAGCGCATCGGGGAGGATCCGCGAGGAATGCGCCGGCCGGGAGACGACACGGGCGGGCGCCCGAACGGCCCCGGCGAAGGTCAACTCGTCGGAAGCTTCTTTTTCAGCGCCTCCAGGATCTCGTCCGCCTTCGCCTGGTCGAACAGTTGCGGCGAGAATTCCGCCAGTTCCACGGCGCCTCCTGCTCCCGCGACGTGCCACACCAGCTTCAGGCTCCGCAGGTGGTGTTTCATCCCGGAGTCCTTGGCCTCCTTTGAGTCGATCCAGGCCTGCGCCGCATCGCGGGTGACGAACACGTCCTGCAGGTAGCGAAACGTCCCGTCCCCGAAGGAGCTCTCGTAGGGGTCCTCGTAGAGGACGTACCAGACCGGGACCGACCCGCCGGGCGCCCCGCTCACCCAACGGACCAGGCCGCGATCCTGCAGGAGCCCGTGCCGTTGCAGGGCGAAGTTGTCTTCCCATCGGACCGACGTCACTGCGGGGACCGGGGGAAGCGGTGGGAGGCGACCGATCTCGTCGGCATCAAGGCGCCTCGACTTGTAGTTCGCGTAGGTCTCCTGGTGGCAGGAATCCCAGACCTTGTCGTTGGCGGGGTGGTAGGTCCAGACCCGGGCGCGGGAGTCGAGCCGGAAGAGCCCCCGACTCCCCATCGTGCCCAGAAACACGTAGATGCAGCCGTCACGCTCGCAGTAGTCGGTTCCGCCCGGTTCGGTCATGGGCCCCTCCTGCCCGTGGATCTATCCGATTGGCGGCGGGATCGCAAGAGATCCTGCCGGCGCGGACGCGCGCTCCGCCTGGGGTGCGCCGCGGAGCGGTCGAACCGGAGGGCTCGGGCCGCCCGGACCGCCGGATCGGGCCGCGCGAAGGCCCCCAATCCGTACTGGCGGGACCTTCTCCGGTCGGGTAGGCTATCTCCCGGTTCCGGGAGAAGCAATATGGATACGGTGCCCGACCATCCCACGCCTCCGGTCTCGCCGCCGTCGCCCTCGGAGTTTCCGCAGCGGCCGAGCGCCGAGATTCGGACGATGGTGGCCGGAGAATCCCCCGCCGCGGCGGTCGAATCCATGGCGGCCGGCAGCCGCCTCGGCCGATACGAGATCCGCGAGGAACTCGGCCGCGGCGGAATGGGGATCGTCTATCTGGCCTGGGACACCCAGCTGAAACGGGAGGTGGCCCTCAAGCTCCTGGCGAGCGGGGGCGGTCTCCTGCTCGAACAGGTGAAGCGGTTCCACCGCGAGGCCGAGGCCGCGGCCCGGTTGTCCCATCCCCACATCGTCGCAACCTACGATGTCGGGGTCGCGGACGGCCATCACTTCTTCACGATGGAGGTGATCACCGGCGGCAGCGTGAGCGACCGCCTGCGCACGGAAAAGCGCCTGCGCCCGCATGAGGCGATGCGCTTCGTCCTCGAGGCGGCGGACGGGGTCCATCATGCGCACGGCCTGGGGATCGTCCACCGCGACCTCAAACCGGAGAACCTGCTCCTCGACGGGTCGGGGAAGGTGAAAGTATCGGACTTCGGTCTGGCGCGGATCCTGTCCGAGCCGGGGCTCGAGCGGCTGACGCGCACGGGCGCGGTCATGGGCACGCCCACCCACATGGCGCCGGAGCAGGCGGAAGGAGACGTCGGCGCCATCGACGCCCGGACCGACGTCTACAGCCTCGGGTCGATCCTGTACGAACTGACCACCGGCCGAACCCCGTACTCGGGGACCAGTCCGATGGAGATCCTCTTTCACAAGGTGGCGCGCGACCCGATCCCCCCCCGGCGGCTCGACCCGGACCTCGCGCCCGACGTGGAGACGATCATTCGAAAAGCGATGGAGCGCGAGCCCGCGGCGCGATACGCATCGGCGCGAGCGCTGGCCGACGACCTGGGCCGATGCCTGGAAGGGAAGGTGATCCTGGCGCGCCCCGCGAGCGGGCTTTACCGGGCGTGGAAGTGGACCTCCCGCAATCGCCTGGCCACCGCGGCCCTCGCCGCCGCGGGGCTGGCGCTGATGATTTCGTCCGTGTGGATGTCGGTCGAGTCGGGCCGTCGGGCCGCGGCGCAGCAGGAGCGCGAGGAATCGGAACGGCGCGCGGCCGAACTGCGGAAACGCGCCGAGGAGTCGCGCCGGTCGGTGATCGAGCAGTTGCGGACAGTCTCGGCCGTCTCGCTGGCCGCGGTGCTCGAATTGCGCCGGGAAGGGATCCTGCGCGGACGAGACACGTTCGCCGCCCACTTGACCGCCGCCTTCGAACGCGCGTCGCGGGAGGCGCCCGAGCTCGCGGAGCCCCATTTCCACATGGCGCGGCTGAAGCGCGCGATGCTGGAGTGGGACGCCGCCCTGGGCTTCGCCCGGGAGGCGCTGGCGCGGGAACCCGACCATGTCCTCGCGCGCTATGAGCACGCCCTCCTGTCGGCGCGCCGTCTGACGATCCGCATCGCCGCCCTGCGCGAGGCATGGATGCGCCGGGAAGGTGCGCGCCTGGTCGCCGGAGGACACCTGCAGACGGGCGGACTCGCCGCGGGGGAGGTGCGGACTCCGCCGCCCGCATCCGAGTTCATCGGCGAGGATGCCGAGGCCCGCGCCCTCCGGCAGTCGATCGACGCGGATGTGGCCGAGTTGGAGCGTTCGTCGGGGACCGGGGACGCCCTCCCGGCCGGTCGACTGGACGCGATCCGCGGCCTGACCATCCTCTACGCCGCCCCCTCCGCCGACGACCTCGCGGCCGCCCGGGGCCACCTGGAGCGCGCCCTGGCCGCCGAACCCCGTCTGGAGGAGGCCATCGAGGGCCTGGCCCAGCTCGAACTCGCCCTCGGCAACCCGGAGGGCGCCATCGCCGCCTTCACCCGCGGCCTCGAATCGGATCGGGGATACCTCCCCCACTGGCTCGGCCGGGCGGGCGCGCACCTGACGCGCAGTGAACGACGCTCCGGCGCCGGCGAGGATCCCCGCGATGCCTGCCGCCTGTCCATCGCCGACTACGGGCGCGCCCTCGAGTTCGACGCCGGACTGGCGGAGGCCTGGATCGGCCGGGCCAGCGCCTGGATCAACCTCGCCGTCGCCGTCGAGGAACGCGGCGAGGATCCTTCGGAATGCCACGTGCGCGCGGAGGAAGACCTTTGCCGCGCCGTCGAGCTCGAATCCGGGGCCGCCGGGCCGTACATTCGCCGCGCGCTCGCCCGCGCCAACGCCGCCGGTTCGCAGCAACGCCGCGGCGGAGTCCCGGAACCGCTCTACGCCAAGGCGCTGGAGGATTACGACCGGGCGGCCGAACTCGCCCCGGACGTGGTCGAGACATTTCTCGGCCGGGCCGGCGTGCGCCTCAACTGGGGAAATCACGCCGGCGCACGCGGCCTCGATCCACGGGAGTTCTACCAGGCCGCCGACGCCGATTTCGCCCGTGCCCTGGAGCTGTCGCCCGCCGCCGCCGATACCTGGATCCACCGCGGTCTCCTCCGCATCAATTGGGGCGTGGCGGATCGCCAGCGCGGCGTCGATCCGGAAGCACGGTACGCCTCCGCCCAGGCCGACCTGGATCGCGCCCTCCAACTCGCCCCTTCCTCGTGGCTGGCCTGGCTTCGTCGCGGCATGCTCGCCGCCAACCTGGCCCTGCACCGCGAGGACCGCGGCCGCGACGCCCGTGATACCTTCGCCGCCGGACTCCGGGACCTCACCCGGGCGGTCGACCTCAACCCCACCGCCGTGGAGGCGTGGGTCCGACGCGGGATGCTCCTCCTGAACTGGGGCGCGATCCAGCGGGCGCGCGGCGGGGATCCGACCGAGCTCTATCGCCGCGCCGAAGCGGACTTCGAGCAAACGATCGCGCGCAATCCGCAATCGACCGAAGGTTGGGTGCATCGGGGCCTGGTCCGCGCCAACCTGGGCCTCTACCGCGAAATCCGGGGCGAAGACCCGACGCCCCTCTACGCCCAGGCCGAAGAGGACTACGGCCGGGCCCTGGAGATCAATCCGCGCTCCGCCGACCTCTGGAAACGTCGCGGCGCGCTGCGGATGAATTGGGGCGCGTTCCTCTCCGCCCGGAATCGGGATCCGGAGGAGCGATTCCGCGCGGCGACCGCCGACCTGGAGACGGCCCTGCAGCACAATCCGAACGCCTGGGAGATCTGGAGCCAGCGCGGCGACATCCACTTGAACTGGGGAGTCTGGCTGCATCAGGGGGGCAGGGCCCCCGACGAGCGCTATTCCGCCGCCGCCGCCGATTACGGCCAGGCCCTGGAACGGAATCCCGGCTCCTTCCTCACCTGGACCCGGCGCGGCACCCTCCGGTCGAACTGGGCGATCCTGCGGGTCGCACGCGGGGAAGATCCCGGGCCGCTCTTCACCGAAGCCGAATCCGACCTGACCCAGGCGCTCGAACGAAATCCCGCCGCGGTCGACGCCTTGACCCAGCGCGGCGAGACGCGCCTCCAGGAGGCGGTCTGGCGCGCGACCAAGGGGGAAGATCCTGCGGACCGATTCCGCGCTGCGGAGAGCGACCATACCCGGGCGCTCGAACTCACCGGGGGGTCGGGACCGGCGGGATTCAATCGCGGAACCGTTCGGTTGCGCTGGGGCTTTCATGAACAGGAAAAAGGCCGGGACGGGCAAGCCCTCTTCGAGGGCACCCTCGCCGACCTCGACCGGGCCGCGCGGGCGGGCGAGGTCCCCCCGGCGGACACGCACGCCCGTCGTGGATGGGCCCACTTTGGTCTGGGGCACTGGGAAGAGGCGATATCCGAATTCGAGCACGCCGCCCGGATTCAACCCGCCCTCGCGCCCACCTTCTCCGCGGCCCTGGAAACCGCCCGCTCCAAGGTCGCGCCGAAGCCGGAGTCCGATTGACGACCGTGGTTCCCGCACAGGGTGGACCCGCGCCTCGCGAACGCTGTATTCCCCGTTTACAGCCTCCCGGTATGACCGGTAAATCGTGTATACACACCGGCCACGGTCGATTCCGCAGTGGCATTCCCCTGTCCCGGCATCCCGCGCGCAACCCGTGACGCGAAAACACCTACGGGTGAGGACGCCGCGAAGCCCGGGGCTATGGCACGCAATCTGCACTTCCGCCTGCTGGTCTCCCCTGTCCCTCCATCGAGGATCGGCCATGTTCCACACCCCGCATTGCCCCCCACCGGCTCGACGCATCACGGGTGTAGTCCTCTTCTTTGCCATCCTTGCCCTGGCCACCGAAGCGACGGCTCAAGGCCTTCCTCCATTGCCGCGACCGGATTCGGCCGCACCCGGCCGACCGCCGGGCGGAGGGGATTCGATTCAACCGGGCCGACTCCCGACCCTGCCGGGGGTCCCCGCGGTCGGAACCGCCCCCGCGGGGGAACCCGTCTCTCGTCAGTCCCAGGTCCTCACGGACGGCGGAACCGCGGCGGGGTCGATCCGCCACTTGAGTGCCGCCTCGATGGAGGACCGGATCCAGCGCCTGCTCACCGTGTTGACCCCGGCTGCGCCGACGACGTCCGGCGGGACCCGCGCCGAGTCGCTCGACAGCGGCGGGGAAGACGACGGAAGCGGCGCGACGGCTCCCGCCTTCGGCATCCGGAGGATCCGCAGCCGCGCCGAGGAACCCCTCGCGCGAGTCGGCAGCCCGGACATCGTCCTGACCCGCGCGCACCTGTCCGCCGACGTGTGGAACAACGTCGCGGTTTGCACGCTGCAACTCGACTGGGTGAACACGGTTTCGGGATTGCGCGAGGCGACCTACTACCTCCCGATCTCGCCGACGACCCTGTTCACGGGGCTGGAACTGTCGATGCGCTCGCGAATGGAAGACGGAACCCACGAGGACCTCACCCAGGCCACCCAGACCTACGAGACCATCGTCCGGCGCTCGCTCGATCCCGCCCTGCTGGAAGTGCACCGCAGCGACGTGGCGCGCCTGCGCGTGTTCCCGCTCGAACCCGGCATCACCAAGCGGGTCCGCGTTCACTGGGTGGAGATGCTCGAGGTCGCCGACGGTCGATATCGGTTCGCCTTCCCCACCGACCTGCACGAGGAACTGAACTACCGGATGGGCAAGTTCTCGGCAACGGTGCGGGTCTCCACGGGATTCCCGCGCAAGATGCTCGGGGAAGCGACGACGGGTTCCATCCTCTCCGGAAAGAAGTCCGCAAGCGTGAACCTGTCGCCGCGTTCGTTCGCCCGGATGGAGGGCGTGAAGGTGGCCTTCGAGTCCGCCGAGCCGGACCAGGGGTTCGTCGATGCGCTCACGCTCCCCGTCGGCAAGGCGGACGGCTACTTCCTCATCGCCCGCTACGGTCCGGCGCCCGGATCGTCGCCGGCCCTGGCGAGTCCCGCGCCTCTGGCCCGCGGCGCGACCGACGTGCGCAACGTCTCCTTCCGCGACGGCGGCATCTCGGTGGATGAGAAGGCCGGCAAGGAGGTCTTCGCCCGCACCTGGCGCGGCGGCGCTCAAGGCGCGCTGACGCTTTACGTGGGACGATATGCTCCGGATGCCGCGGGCGCGCAGCGTTCCGGTCGCGGCTCCCGAGGCGACGTCCCCGACCGCGTCCGCGCGGCGATCGAGGCGCTGTGGGTCGGCCAGCAGATGGAAGCCCTGTCGGAGACTCTCTCCGGAGAGAGCGCCGAACAGGCCGCCGCGGTCAAGGAACTGGGAAGGCAGCACGGGGTGATGACCCCCTTCTCGGCGCTGCTCGTGGTCGAACCGGGGTGGGACCGGCGGTAACCCGACGACGAGGGACTCCCGGCAAGGCAGTCGAGGGGGGGCAACGCCCCCCCGGCGACGGAGCGATCGACCGGCGAACGGTCGCGCCGGGCACGATCGCGGCGCGGCCGATCGTTTCAGCCTTCCGTGGTCGACGCGGCGGTGGTTGCACCGAGGCCCGGCCGGGGATACCATGTCCCGTCATGGAGACGCAGCCGGACGTCCCTCCCCCCCCCGACCACGCGCCCACGCGGACGGGCACGAGCGGGTCGTCGGGATCTTCGCACGAAGATTCTCTTCGCAGCACGCGGGGAGGCGCCGATACCGGTGCGCCCGTCTCCGCGAGCGCCCACGCCGCCACCCGCGGCGGACCGTCCCCGCCCCCGCCCGCAACCGGAGCGGAATCCTCGCCCCGCATGGGGCGGTACGAAATCCTGCGTGAACTCGGACGCGGCGGGATGGGCCTCGTCTACCTGGCCTGGGACAGCGACCTCAAACGCGAGGTCGCGCTGAAACTTCCCCCCGGCGGCACGCCCACCGGCCCGAACGACTTCGCGCGCTTCCGGCGCGAGGCCGAGTCCGCGGGCAAGTTGTCCCATCCCCATGTGGTGGCGACGTACGACGTGGGGGAAATGGACGGCCGTCCCTACCTGACGATGGAGGTGGTTCGCGGCGGAAGCGTCGCGGAACGTCTGCGCGCGGGAGGCAAGATCGCGCCGGCGCAGGCGATGCGATGGTTGAAGGAGGCGTGCGAAGGGATTGCCCATGCCCATTCCCACGGCGTCATCCACCGCGACCTGAAGCCGGAGAACCTGCTGCTCGACACCCAGGGGTGTGTCAAGGTGTCGGACTTCGGTCTGGCGCGCGTTGCGCAGGAAACGCTCGGGGCGCGGTTGACGCGCAGCGGTCAGGTGCTGGGGACGCCGACGCACATGGCGCCGGAGCAGGCGGAGGGGAGCAACGCAGCGGTCGGACCGGCGAGCGACATCTACGCCCTGGGTTCGATTCTCTATGAACTGGTCGCCGGGCGGCCGCCGTACGGAAGCGACTCCCCGATGGAGGTGCTGCTGGCGAAGATCACGCGGGATCCGCCGCCGGCGCGGAGGGTGCGCCCCGGGATCGCGGCGGACGTGGAAACGATCATCCAGAAAGCGATGGAGCGGGATCCGGCGCGACGGTACGAGTCGGCGCAAGAGATGGCGGACGACCTCTCCCGGTGCCTGCAGGGCGAGGCGATTCTGGCGCGGCCGGCGAGCGCGATCTATCGGGCGCGGAAGTGGGCGGGACGGAACCGGGGCCTGACGACGGGGCTGACGGCGGCGGCGCTCGCGCTGCTCGCGGGCGGCGGACTGGCGACGATCGAATCGATGCACCGGGCCGAGGCCGCGCGCGCGGCCGCGGAGGCGCGGCGGGCGGCGGCGGACGCCGAGCGACGGGCGGACGAGCGGCGCGTCGCCCTCGTGGCGCAGTTGCGCAACGTCGCCGCGATCGCGGTATCCGCCGCGCTGGAACTACGGCGCAAGGGGGTCGTGCCGGCGCCGCCGTCGTTTCTCGCCGCGCTCGAACAGGCCTTCCGGGAGGCCCGGCGGGAGGCGGACGACCTGGCCGAGCCCTACTACCACCTGGGCCGCATGAAGCGCGCCCTCGACCGGCCGGACGAAGCGCTCGCGTTGCAGACGGAGGCGCTGGCGCGCGACCCGGCGTTCGCCCCTGCCCTGTACGAGCGGGCGGTGCTGTGCGCCCAGCGGTATCGAAGCGAGATCCAGGCCGCCTCCCGACGGGTCGAGGCCCGCCGGGCCGGGGAATCGGCGTCCCGGCGAACGGCCGAGATCCCCGTCCTCGAACTCGCGGCCGAAGATCCCGTGCTCGGGGAGCGCCAGCGGGAGATGCTCGATGCCGCGCACCGGTTTGCGGAAGTGGTGCAGGCCGGTCCCCGCGCAGGAACGGACGGCGCTCTGTCGATCGGTCCGGCCGAACTCGACTGCGTGCGCGGGCTGCTGGCCGTGCACGCGGGGGATCGCGGGGCCACGGCCCGGGGGCTCCTGGAACGCGCGATCGGGCGGCAACCGACGCTCGAGGAGGCGTACGAGGCGCTCTGGTGCGTCGGCATGCTCTACCAGGACGAAGCCCTGGCCCTGGACGCCTGCAACCGCGGCCTCGCGGTCGACGCGGGCTACGTCCCTCACCGGCGCAATCGCGCGGAGACGCACATGCGCATGGCGCGGCGCGAGGACGAACGCGGCCGCGAACCCGGGGCCTCGAGCGATGCCGCGATCGAGGACCTGACCGCCGTGCTCGCCCTGCATCCCCAGGATGTGGAGTCGTGGCTGAACCGCGCCGGCTGCCGGGTCAACCGTGGCCTGTCGGAACAGGCGCGCGGACGGGACCCCGAACCCTGGTTCCGCGCGGCCGAACCCGACGTCGAGGCCGCCCTGTCCCTCGCCCCGGAGAATCCCCGCGGCCTGTGGACGCGCGCGATGTTGCGGTTCAGCCGCGCGAGCTGGGCCGAGCAACGCGGCGCGGACGTGGGGACGCTGCTGGACGAGACCAGCGCGGACTTGAGCCGCGCGCTGCAGGCCGCGCCCAATCAGCCGGATTACCTGCGCCTGCGCGGCCTGGTCCACTCCATGGCCGGCAATCGGGCCGCGGCGCGCGGCCAAAGCCCCCTGCCCTGGTTTGAACGCTCGATCGCGGATCTCACCGAGGCCCTCCGACACCGCCCGGCCTACGGCGAGGCGCTGCGCAGCCGGGCCTTCGCCCGACTCAACCTGGGCAACTACCAGAGGCGTGGAGGAAACGATCCCGAGGAGGCGTACCGGCTCGCCCTCGAGGACCTGACGGAGGTCCTGCGCCTGGATCCCGGCGACCATTTCGCCTGGCAGACCCGCGGCCGCCTCCGCATGGAGTGGTCAAGCAGCGCGAGCGAGCGCGGCCAGGACCCGGAACCGCTGTTTCGCGCCGGGGACGAGGATCTGACCCGCGCCCTGGCGCTGAATCCGGGCTCCGCGGAAGGCTGGCGGCAGCGCGGCATCCTGCGGGTGAACTGGGCCAGCTCGCGCAAGCGCAAGGGGGAGGACCCGGTGCCCAACTATCGCGGGGCGGTGGAGGATTTCAGCAAGGGACTCGAAATCAACCCCCGATCGGGCGATCTCTGGAACAGCCGCGGCAGCGCGCGCACGATCCTGGGAAACTGGCTGGAGCAACGGGGCGAGGACCCGCGCGCCGAATACGAGTCCGGCCTCGCCGATCTCTCGCGGGCGATCGAGCGCAATCCGCGCAATCCGGACTCCTGGAGCGGCCGTGGGCGGACCTGGTTCGACCTGGGGTGCTTCCGGGCACGCCGGGGAGAGGATCCCGAGTCCGCCTTCACCGCGGGCCTCGCCGATCTCGGCCGGTCCCTGGAATTGAATCCGGGCGAACCCTGGACCTGGCGCATCCGGGGGGCCCTCCGGTTGCGCTGGGCGGAGGTGCGTGAAAGCGCGGGCAAGGCGGCCGGCGAACTCTACGAGGGCGCCGCGCAGGACTTCGCGGAGACCCTGGCCCGCAATCCCCGCCATCACGACCCCGTCGGCGCGTGGAGAGAGAAAGCGCTCGAGGGCGCCCGTCGAGCCGGAACCGCGGCCCCCCCTTCGGAAGATTGAGCCCGCGCCCTCGGGTCGGCCCACTCGCGCCCGTCTTCGCTCCCTCGGCGGATGGCCGGGCTCCCCGGGATTGATTGAAGTGGGAAGACTTCCGGGCTAAAGTCTCGGGGTGTGGCGACTCGCTCGCGTCGCGGCAGCCGACCGGCGCGCTGCGGCATCCAGCCCCCTTCGGGACGATTCCCCTCCTTCCGGCGGATCCAGCGAACCCGGATGCCCGAACCTCCACGAACGGCCGGGTCAACCGACGCTCCCAGGCCCCCCTCGATCAAGGCGGTGAAGAATGGAACTCCGGCTCGACGGCATCTCCAAGACCTATCCCAACGGCACGCGCGCCCTCGACAACGTCACCTTGACCATCCCGCGGGGGATGTACGGACTCCTGGGTCCCAACGGCGCCGGCAAGTCGACCCTCATGCGCAGCATCGCCACCTTGCAGGAGATCGACGCCGGCACGATGACGTTCGGCGACATCGACATTCGCTCGGGAAAGGAACGCCTGCGGGAGGTCCTGGGGTACCTGCCGCAGGACTTCGGCGTCTATCCCAAGGTCACGGCCTGGGATATGCTCGATCACCTGGCCCGCCTCAAGGGGTTGGCGCAGCGGGGGCCGCGGCACGAGGTCGTGGGCGCGCTTCTCCACAAGACCAATCTGTGGGAGCACCGCTCCCGCCGTCTGGGCGGTTTCTCGGGCGGCATGAAGCAGCGTTTCGGCATCGCCCAGGCGCTGATCGGGAATCCCCGGTTGATCATCGTCGATGAGCCGACCGCGGGGCTCGATCCCGCGGAGCGGTTTCGCTTCCACAACCTGCTCGCGGAAATCAGCGAGGACGTGGTCGTGCTCCTCTCCACGCACATCGTGTCGGACGTGGCCGACCTGTGCCAGAACATGGCCATCCTCGCCCAGGGAAGGGTCGTCCTCACCGGCCCCCCGCTCCGGTTGATCGAGTCCCTGGGCGGGAAGATCTGGCGCAAGTTCGTGACCCTGGAGGAGCTCTCGGAGCTGCAACGACAGCAGGTGCGGATCATCGCCCTCCGCCGCGTCGCCGGGCGCAGACTGGTGCACGTCGTGGCCGATGCGAAGCCGGACGGATTCGACGCGGCCGAACCGGACCTCGAGGACGTCTACTTTCAGGCCGTCTCGCTCCGGGAGGGCGCGTAGCGATGATCCCCGCCCTGATCGGATTCGAGCTGCGCCGCCGGCTCAAGCTGCTTTCGACCTACGTCTACGCCCTCGTGCTGTTCGCCTCCGGCTTCTTCCTGATGCTCGCCGCCGGCGGAATGTTCGAGAGCCTGTCGGTCACTTCCGGCAATGAGCGGGTGCTGGCCAACAGCCCCCACACGCTGTTCGGAACCACCTCCACGATCGCCCTCCTCGGACTCTTCACCGTCGCCGCCGTGTTCGGGCAGTCCGTGTACCAGGACTTCGGCCACAACACCTGGATGATCATCTTCACCACGCGCGTCGAGCGGTCGTCCTACCTGATCGGCCGCTTCCTCGGCGCCTTCGTCTTCTCCGCCGTGCTCTTCCTGGCGATCGGGGCGGGGCAACTTTTCGCTTCCGCGATCGTCTATCTCTTCCATCCGACCCAGGTCGGACCGACCCGCCTGTGGGCGTACGCGTGGCCCTACCTGGTCCAAGTCTGGCCGATGCTCTTCTTCGCCGGGGCGCTCTTCTACTCCCTTGCCGCGCTGACCCGCCGAATGGCCCCGGTCTATGTGGGGGTGGTCGTGCTGGTCCTCGGCTATCTGCTCGGCACCACGCTGCTGCAGGACGTGCAGGACCAGACCCGGGCGGCGCTGCTCGACCCGTTCGGGTTCCTGTCGTTCGAAGTCGTCGTGCGCTACTGGACCCCGGACGAGCGGAACCGGGATCTGGCGCCGCTGTGGGGAATCCTGGGCGCGAACCGGGCGCTCTGGACGGGGGTCGGCATCGCCCTGCTCGGGGCCTCGCTCCGGTGGTTCCGCCCGACGGTGGAAGAACAGCGCGGTCGAGCCGCGGCGAACCACGAGACGTCGAACGATTCCAGCCCCTACCCCACCGTGGAGCCCGCGCCGACCACGAGTGGCTGGGTGCGCGCGAGCGCATCGTTCGCCTGGATGTTCTTCCGCGAAGTCACGCGCTCGCCCGTGTACTGGGCCTTCGTCCTGTGCGGCCTCGTGTTCGTGATCCTCGTGGTGGCCCTGTCGAAGGCGCTCTTCGGCACCCCGACCCTGCCGGTGACCTACCAGGCCCTGGAGATGGCGCAGGGTTCGTTCGGCCTGTTCATGCTCATCACCATCACCTTCTACGCCGGAGAACTGGTCTTCCGCGACCGGGACGTCGGAATCCAGGACATTGTCGATGCCACGCGCGTGCCGACCTGGGTGGGCTTCCTGGCCCGCGTCGGGGCGCTCTTCCTGGTCGCGCTCTCGTTCGAAGTCATCGTCGGCCTCGCCGCCCTGGTCGCGCAGGTGAGCCAGGGATTCTTCGACATCGAGTGGCGGCTCTACCTGATGGAGCTCCTCGTGCTCGACTTCCTGCAGACGGGACTGATCTGCGTGCTCGCCCTCTTCGTGCAGACCCTGCTGAATCACAAGTACCTCGGCCATTTCGCCATGGTCGGCTACTACGTGCTCGTGCCGGTGCTCCGCTACCTGGGGGTCGAGGACCGGCTCTTGCGCTACGGGTCCGATCCGGGGGCGTCGTACTCGGACATGAACGGGTATGGACACTTCCTCTGGCCCCTGCTTTGGTACCGGCTCTACTGGTGGGGCTTCGCGACCCTCCTGATCCTGGTCGCCTACCTGCTCACCCCGCGGGGTCGCGAGACCTCGTGGCGGACCCGAATCGCGCTCGCCCGGCCGCGATTCACTCCGGCGTGGACGGTCTTCGCCCTGGTGGGCGTCGCGACCTGGCTGGGGGCGGGCGCGTTCTGCGTCTACAACACGCGCGTACTGAATCCCTTTTCCACGCCCAAGGACGGCGAGCGCCGCGCGGCCGACTATGAGAAGAAGTACAAGATCTACGGGCAGGAGCCCCAACCGCGGATCATCGGAGCCGACGTGCGGTTCGACATTCATCCCTCGCAACGGCGCCTGGTCGCCGGCGGCACCTACCGGCTGAAGAACAAGACGACAGCCCCGGTCACGCTGGTCTTCGTCAATCTTCCCGAAGACGCAAGGATCCACCGCCTGGAAGTGGAAGGCGCCCCGCAACGGATGAGTCACGACGGCGTCCCCGGAGTTCACCTCTTCACGCTGACTTCGCCGTTGCCCCCCGGAGGGGAGTGCGACCTGACGTTCAAACTCGAATTCGCCCCCCGCGGCTTCCGTCACGAGGGCGATCGGATCGACGTGGTGGAAAACGGCACGTTCTTCAACAACCTCAATCTGCCGATGCTCGGCTATCTCGAGGCGGCCGAACTTTCCCAGGACAGCGACCGCAGGCGATACGGCTTCGAGCCCAAGCGGGTCATGGCCCCCCGCGACGACCTCGCGCAGCGACAGAACAACTACATCCGGCAGGACTCCGACTTCATCACCTATCGGGCGACCGTGAGTACCGAGCCCGGGCAGATCGCCGTGGCGCCCGGGACGCTCGTAAAGGAATGGGTGGAGGATGGCCGTCCCCACTGGCAATTCGCCATGGACCACCCGATCCTCAACTTCTTCTCCGTGCTCTCGGCCCGCTACGCGGTGAAGCGGGACGAGTGGAACGGGGTGAAATTGGAGATCTACCACCACCCGACCCACACCTGGAATCTCGACCGGATGATGACCGGCATGAAGGACGCCCTGGCGTACTGCTCGGAGAATTTCGGCCCCTACCAGCACCGTCAGGCGCGAATCCTGGAGTTTCCCCGATACCAGAGCTTCGCCCAGGCCTTTCCCAACACGATCCCGTACTCGGAGGCGGTCGGCTTCATCGCGCAGGTGCGGGACGACCATCCGGACGACATCGACTACCCGTACTACGTCACGGCGCACGAGATCGCCCACCAGTGGTGGGCTCACCAGGTCGTCGGAGCCAACGTGCGCGGCGCAACGATGACGAGCGAATCGATGGCTCAGTACGCGGCGCTGATGGTCATGAAGAAGAAGTTCGGCGACGCGCGCATGAGACGGTACCTCAAGTTCGAACTGGACCGCTACCTGGTCGGGCGCGCGACCGAACGCAAGCAGGAACTGCCGCTCGCGCACAACGAGAACCAGATGTACATCCACTACCAGAAGGGGACGCTCGCGATGTACGCCCTGCAGGACTTCATCGGGGAAGAGCGCGTCAATCGCGCGCTCAAGAAGTACGTCGCGGCGGTGCGCTTCCAGGGTCCGCCCTATACGACCTCCGAGGAACTCATTGCCCACCTGCGCGAGGAGACGCCCGAGGAGTTCCGCTACGTGCTGGAGGACCTGTTCGAGACCATCACGCTGTACGACAACCGCACGGAGTCGGCCTCGATCCGGAAGAACGGGAACGGCGGATACGACGTGACGATTCGCGTGAATGCGCGGAAGTTCCGCTACGACGATCAAGGCATCCAGAAGGAAGTCGAGTTCGACGACTGGATGGATGTCGGCGCGCTGGACGAGGAGGGTTCGGCACTCCATGTCGAGAAGCGGAAGGTCCGCTCCGGCCGCTCGGAACTCTCGTTCCACGTCGCCGCCCGACCCTCCCGGGTCGGCATCGACCCGCTCAACAAGCTGGTGGATCGGAACTCGCAGGACAACGTGACGCCGCCCGCGGCGGAGTAGGGCGCGGCGGTCCGATTGCGCACCGGGTTGTCCGGCCGGGTCGGACCGGCGCTTCGTGCGTTGCGCCGGCGGGTCGAGGCCGGCTTACGGAAGCAAGGGATGCCGATGGCCACGGTTCTCCGGATCCTGGCGGCGGGAACGTTGGCGGCCCTCCTCGGCGCTTTCGCCTGGGCGGACGGCGACGGGGACTCCGCCTCCCACCCGGAGCCCCGGTGGGTGGCGGCGGACGCGCGCCTGATCCCGATCGCCCCAGGGGCTCCCGGCCGCGACTCTCTCCCTTCCTGGCCCGTGCCGTTCGATCCCGACGGTCGGTTCCTCTATGGCGTCACCCCCGGCTACACGGTGAGCCCGGGGACCGGGCTCTGGCTGCGCCCCTACTCGACCGACGGCCGCCTCCCGGCCCCCTTCCGAATCCTGGCCGGCGAACCGCGCGCCTTTCCGTTCTCGTACGGGCCGGGCTCCCCGGTGGACGTGCCGGTGGAGTTCTTCGAGGACGGCGGGCGCTGGCGCTACCGGATCCCCGCCGTCCTCGAGCTCGCCGCCGAGGACCTCCGCCTCTGCCTGATCGACGGGGACGGCGACGGCTGGTTCGACGACCTCGACGACGATCGGGTCGCGTTCGGCACGGCGCAGGATCTGCGCCGCTTGAAGTGGCTCCCCTTTCCGGGCGAGGTGACCCAGGGCGGCCGTCGCTGGCTGATCGCGGCGAACCCGCGCGAGGCTCTGCTCTGGCCCGTTTCGACGGGCGTGCGCAGGGACTACGTCCGCCACGTCGCCGAGATCAATGCCCTGCGCCGGCACGGCGGCCTGCCGCCGGTCGGTCTCGCCGAAGAGTTGATCCACGGATGCGAGGCCCACTCCGCCTACTGCGGCAACTGGGGGATGACGCACCACGAGAGCCCCGGCCAGCGCGGATACAGCCGGGCGGGCGCGTGGGCCGGGCTGCATTCCAACATCGCCCCCGCCCCCAACGCCATCTCCGGCATCCGCCTCCTGCTGAAGACGCTCTGGCACCGGAACCACTACTATGCCTTCGGCCTCCGCCGCGTCGGCGTAGGCGCCGCCGCGGACGTCGTGACCAGCGATGTGCTCACCCACGCCCACCCGAATGCGCGCAGCCTCGTCTTCGCCCCGATCGACCGCTCTCTCGATGCGCCGCTCGCCGGGGAAACGGAAGTGCCCTGGCCCTACGTCAAGGAGGAGCGCCCGGGCCCGTTCATCACCGTCCTGCTCCCCCGCGGGACGCCGGCCCAGTTCCGCTCCGGCTCGGTCACCCCGCGCGGGGGCAAGCCGCTGCTCTTCGACGTCCACGATCCCGCCCGCCCGGCCCCCGCCGCGCGCAAGCAGGTGCCGGACAACGATTCCTGCATCGTCCTGATCCTCCATCGGACGCTCGAAGCGGGAACCCTCTATGACGTGAAAGTCTCGGCGACCCTGGGCGAAGAAGAACGCGAGTTCGTCTGGTCCTTCCGCACCCGCGACAAGCGATAGATCCGAGCGCTGCCCGCCCCTACGCCCCGGGGACCGGAGGATCCTTGCGCAACTCCCCGGGGATCCGGCGATCCGCGATCTGCAGGAACGACTCGATGCGCTCCTCGCACCAGAGAACGGGCTGCTCCGACCGGAGATCCCCCAGCAGCGCCACCGGCTCGGGGGCGCCGGTCTCGGCAAACAGGTGGTAGTGCCAGGTCCTGGGGTTCTTCACGCCCTTGGGCCGCGCGCGCACGCCATACACCTGCTGCACGTCCGCCCCCGGCAGATCCACGCCCTTGCGCCAGGGGATCGGACCATGCCGGACCCGAAGCATCCCCGCGTCGACCTCGATCACGGTCCGGTTCACGACCAGGGCGGCCCCGACGTAGGCCAGCAAGAACGCCACCAGGACGCCGAAGCCGAGCCGGAGCAGGTCCGCGGCCGCACGCGTCTCCGCGCCGGACTCCTGAATCCCGCCCCAAACCCACCACGCAACCCCGGCGCACGCACCCAGGGCCAGGAGTCCGGACGGTTCGAACCAGGGGATCACGAGTCGAAGTCGCCCGCGCTCCCGGCGTTCGGAGCATAACCGCGGGACCGGCCGCCCCGGCCCGGAGGCCGGGCCGCCGGGCGCCAACGCGCCGCAACCCGGACATGCCCACACGGCTCGAGAAGTTCCGGCCGGATCCGGAGAAAGCGCCTGACCGCACTTCCGGCAGGGCGGAACACGCGTCCCATCGGTCATGACTTCTCCTCCTTGGACAACCGCAAGGGCCGATACCGGTCGGAGCCGCAGGCATGGACGCCGCACCGACTCCCACGCTCCCGGCGCTCCGCCGGATGCGCGGGTTGGGGCTTCGCGCATCGTTCGACCGTACCGGCCAGGCGGTGCGCGCAGGCCGGGCAGCGCCCGCCCGCGCCCGCGTCCTTGGCGGAGACCACGCTCCATCCCGGAGCCTTCCCGTCGCGGGGTCTCCGGAACCGCGCGACCAGGGCAGCGATGGGGCCCGGCAAGTCGGTTCCGGATGTGGACCGGCGCGGGGAATCCTCGGTCTGCGTGGGTCACTCGATGAAAAGATCCTTCCCCAATTCGTGAGCATGCGCAGGGTCGTGGGCGTATCGATCGAAATCCGTGGTCCCGCGCGAGCGCAGGAACGACTCGTCCACGAGGGTCTGACCGGTGAGGGCCCGCCCCTCGGTCAGGAGGATCTCGCGCACGGCGTCGGCCATGATGTCCGGCTTGCGGCAATAGGCGAACATTTCGCGGCCGCCGAGCGCAAACTCGATCGCGGCGGTGGCAATGATCGTCTTCGGCCACAGGCAATTGACGGAGATGCCGTACGGTGCGAATTCCTCGGCCATTCCCAGCGACAACAGGGTCATGCCGTACTTCGACAGGGTGTAGGCGGAATGGGGCGCGACCCATTTCAGGCGGAAGTCGAGCGGCGGCGACAGGCTGACGATGTGGGGGTTCCGGGACTCCTTGAGGAAAGGCAGCGCCGCCTGCGATCCGACGAACACGGCACGCGCATTGATGTCCATCATCCGGTCGTACAGCTTCACGGGGGTCTTTTCGACGGGGGTCAGGCTGATCGCGCCGGCGTTGTGAACCAGCGCATCGATCCCCCCGAAGGTCGTCGCCGCCTGGCGGACGACCGCCTCGAATCGCCCGGCGTCCTGGACGTCGAGAGCGAGCGGCAGCGCCTTTCCCCCGGCGGCGACGACTTCCGCCGCCACCTCATGGATGCTGCCCCCGAGCTTGGGATGCGGCTTCTCGGACTTCGAAGCCAGCACCACGTTCGCCCCGTCGCGCGCGCATCGCAACGCGATGGCGCGGCCGATCCCCCGGCTCCCCCCCGTAACGAAGACGGTCTTTCCCGCGAGCGTTCCCATGACCGGCTCCTTTCCTTCCCGGCTCCTCCCCCGTCGGCTCTCCCGCCAGCCCGGATGCTTCACGAACCGCTTCGCTGTGCGCGAACAATCCGGCTCCGGCCGGGGATGAAGGACGTCCGGAGCAGGACTGCCTCGTCCAGCGTGCGACACCGTGTGTCGCACGCCGGTCGCCCCGCGGTCCTGGCGGCTGACGCAGCCAAAAGCCCGCAGGCGGATTCTTCCCGAAGCCGCGGACGCGGCTTCATGAATCACTCCGGCTAGATCCACCGCAGCAGGACGCCGAACACCGCGATCATCGCCGCATCCACCGCGAGCAATCCGATGACCGCCCGGATCTGCGCGCGCCGGGGCGCGTCGTACACGAGGAAGGCGGCGGTGTCGAATGGAGCGTAACCGATCAGGGCCACGAGCGGGAAGTTCCACCAGGGGTACCCCCAGTGGAAATGCGGGGTCTGGACGAGCAGGCACTCGACCCCGGCGCAGAAGAGAGACGTCACCAGGATGTAGAACACGCGATTGGGCAACCCCAGGATCCGCAGCGAACGATCGGCCGGCAGCATCTTGCTGAAGACCACGCCGGCGATCGAGAACATGAGGGCGATCTCGATGCTCCAGCCGACCAGGATCACGTAGGCGGACCCGCCGGATACCACCCACAGGCTCGAGTGTCCGCTGAAGTGCAGAATCAGCGCGTTGAGCACCTCCCAGAGGACGTCCATCAGGAAAAACGTCGCTCCGGCAAGCACGCCGTTCCAGTTCTTCCGTTCGATTTCCGTGGCATAGACGTGGACCACGAAGGCGAACAAGGGGATGACGAACCACTGGAAGGTCGCGGGGTCCCGGAGAATCTGGACGGCGCGGGCGGCGGGTTCGGTCATGGGGTTCCCCTGGGCAAGAGGATCGGGAGGGCCGGATTCCACGCTCACTTCGCGGCGGGATCCTCCGCCGGCGCGCGGCGCGCAAGGGTTGCGCCCAGCCAGGCGCTGGGAAGATAGGTCAGCGACGAGACCACGGCGAACCAGAGCGGGTGCGGGATGGCGGCAAGATTCGCGAATCCGGCGATCGTGAACAGGCCGCCCACGACCAGCGACGGGACCTTGGCCCCGTGGGCGACGCGTGCCGCCACCCAGCCTCCGGCGAGGCAACCGACCGCGTAGGAAGCCAGCACCATCAGAAAGGCCGTCGGCGGAAGCGTCTTCACCCAATCCGCCAGCGCCTCCCGATTCGACGGATCCAACCCCTCCGGCATGGGGTGAAAGAGGATCGACAGCCCCTGGATCGCCATCATCAGGACCATTGTCGTCCCACCCCCGGCGAGCGTCGCCAGAATTTTCCGGCCCATGATTCCTCCTCCGCTCCGGCGCGGGGAACACACCCGGGCGTCGGGATGCCGCGCCCTTCCCGCTTCGCCCCGCATCGGTCCCGTCGACGATTCCGACGTCGGTCCGGAGACACCATAGCGGGGGTCTCGTGCGCGCGTCCACCGATTCGCGCCTGCCCTCGCAAAGGGCCGGAATGCGCGCGAAGGCGACCGCGCGGCGGTCCCGGCAGGACTGGTCCTGGTCCTTGCGTCCTCCGGCTTTCCCCGGTAGAGTCACGCGATTCGATCTCGGGAGCGACTGATGTCCCACGCACCCGGCGAGTCCTGCTGCGGATGCCACACGCCGGTCCCCACCGGAGCGAAGTACTGCGCCCAGTGCGGCACCCCCGTGCCGCGCTCGCGCGGCCCCTCTTCACCCCCCACCGCCCTGGCCCCGACCGCGGAAAGCACTCCCGCGACCATGATCCGGCTCGAACCGCCCGCCGGCGCAACGCCGGCGCCGTCGACGGTGGTCGACGGAAAATACCTCGTCCTCGAGCGTCTGGGCGGAGGCGGATTCGGCGAGGTCTTCCGCGTCCGCGACACGCTACTCGGCCGCGAATTCGCGATGAAGACGTTGCACACGCACCTCTCCGCCCACCCGGACGTGCGCGAGCGATTCATCCGCGAGGCCCGCGTGCTCATGGACCTGCAGCATCCGAACCTCGTGCCTACGCGGCATCTGGGCGAGTGGCGCGGAATCATCTACCTGATCATGGACCTCTCGCCCGGACGCCCGCTCTCGGACGTGATTCGCGAACGTCGTCGCGTGCCGGGCCGGACCGCGGCGGCGGTGGCGATCGAGGTCCTCAAGGCGCTCGAATACGCCCACGGGATGGGAGTCCTGCACCGCGACCTCAAGCCCTCCAACCTGCTGGTCCGACCGAACGACTCCGGCCGCTGGGAGGTCCGCCTGCTCGACTTCGGCGTCGCCAAGGTCCTCGCGGACAGCAAGCTCGGGGAAGGCGACTGGCGCACCCTCGCCACGGGAGGGCCGGTCGGGACCTGGCACTACATGAGCCCGGAGCAGATCGGGTACGCCTCGCCGGACCGCGGCGACGCCCCGATCGACGCGCGATCGGACGTCTACTCGGTGGGCGTGGTCCTGTACGAGATGATCACCGGGCTGCTCCCCTTTCGCAGCGACCAGGTGCTGAAATTGATTCGCGAAGTGCAGCAGGAACCGCCGGCGCCGTTCCGCGCGCACGGCGTGGAGGAGGACCCGCCCGGGCTGGAGGCGCTGGTCCTGCGAACCCTCGCCAAGGACCCCGCCGATCGCCCGCAAAGCGCGGCCGCCCTGCTGGCCGAACTCCAGAACCTCGTCGCCGGTCCGCCCACCGTGATCCCGGCGCGGGACCGCGGTCCGACGCCCGCCCCGGCGACCTCGCCGCCGGTGTCGAACCTTCCGTCCGCCGGCGGCGCGCCGGGGTCCCCTGCGGAGGAACGAGCGCCGGCCGCCGCAGCGACGGTGCGGGGCGATTCCGCTTCGACCCATGCGGCGCCGACTCCCGCCCCCCCCGCTCTGCCGGTGCGGAGACGCGGGGGCCGGCCCGGACGAGTCGCCTGGGTCGCGGGTCTGCTCGCCCTCGCGGCCCTCGGATCTGTCTTCCTGTTACCCGCGCGCGGGGCCCGAATGCGCGCGATCGTGATCGCAGCGTCACCGACCTTCGCCGGGTCGACCGCGTCCGTGCCGGACGCCGCCCGACTCCCGGCGGGCACGACGCTCGAACTGCGCGCCACGCCGGCGCCGGGGTACGCGTTCGCGCGCTGGTCGGACGGATCGACCGAGAATCCGCGCCGGATCCGCCTCGACGCGGATCTCTCGCTGGCGGCCGAGTTCCGGTCGCTGCGCCACCCGCTGCTGCTCCGCGTCGTCCCCGCCGGCAGCGGACGCATCGGCCCCTTGGCGGAACGCAGCGAACACGCCGAAGGCGACGAAGTCGAAGTCACCGCCGAGCCCGCTCCCGGGTGGCGGCTGGTCGCCTGGTCGGACGGCGTCGCGAACGCGACGCGCACCTTCCGGATGCCGGGTCGGGAGGCGGAATTGACGGCGACGTTCGACCGGGCCGTCGGCGCCCGCACCCTGCCGACCGATCCGGACGGCGCGGGCGAAGCCTCCCTGGTCCCGATGGCCGGAGTCGACGAGCCCGGAGTCGAAGCGCGCCTCTTCGCCCGCCCGCAGGAAGGCTGGCGATTCGTCGCCTGGTCGGACGGCAACACCGACAACCCGCGCGCTCTCGCGATCCCGGCGGCGGGGGAGGAACCGATCGCCCGGTTCGAGCGCATCCACCACCCCCTTCTCGTCCGATCCGAACCGGAGGAGGGGGGCAGCATCGCGCGCGTGCCCGAACCGGGCGAAGCCGGCTATCCCCAGGGCGGGGCCGTCGCCCTGGCCGCTGCCCCCGCTCCCGACTGGCGATTTCTCCGCTGGTCGGACGGCGTGGAAGCGGGAACCCGGGAAGTCACGATGGCGGCACCCCTCGACCTGACGGCGCACTTCGCGCCGATCCTCGCGGCGAGCGCCTTGCCGGAGGACGGCGGAAAGGTCGCGATCCAGCCGTCCGGATACGACGCGGGAGACGAAGTCACCCTGCTCGCCGCCGCGCGCGAGGGTTGGCGCTTCACCGGTTGGATGGACGGGGAACGCTCGGCCGCGCGCACCGTTCGCGCGGACGCCCCGGCGGTTTTCGTGGCCCGATTCGAACCCGCCGCCTCCTCCTGGTCCATCGTCGCCGATCCTCCCGAAGGCGGGTCCGTGGAGTTCGCCGATCCCCATCCGGTCGTCGGGCGCAGCGTAACGCTCTTTGCCCGCGCGGCCGACGCCGAAGGATGGCGATTCACCGGCTGGAGCGACGACGTCGCCGGTGCGCAGCGGGTCATCCGGATCGAGGAAGGCCTGCGGCTCACCGCCAGGTTCCGCCGGTACCACTCCCTGGCGTGGACGTCCCTGCCGGCCGAGGGGGGATCCGTCCTGCCCACCCCGGGCGAGTTCGAGCACGGAACCCAGGTCGAACTGCGGGCGCAGGCGCGCGCGGGGTGGTGCTTCACCGGCTGGTCGGACGGCCCGGCGGCCGCGGTCCGAGTCTGGCTCGTGGAAGGCCCGGCGCGATTCGAGGCGCACTTCGCGCCCGAACCGGCCCGAAACCTGGATCCTCCCGCGATCGCAGTTCCGGGGGACTCCCCGGCGCCCCCCGGGCTGAAGCGGCTCGGACGGATCGACGGCCACGAACAGTTCCTGCACGAGCAGAGCGGCATCGCCTTCGTGTCGGTTCCGGGGGAGCCGCCGCTCTGGCTCGGGCGCACCGAGGTGACCAACGCGCAGTTCCGCCGCTTCCGTCCCTCGCACCGGAGCGGGGAGTATCTCGGCCATTCTCTCGACGAGGACGATCAGCCGGTGGTGAACGTGAGTTGGACGGACGCCCAGGAGTTCTGCCGGACGATGGGATTGCGACTGCCCACGGAGGCGGAGTGGCTGCGCGCCGCGCGCGGCGGCGGCGCCTCCTGGCCGCCGGGTCCGGACGCGGGCAACTACGCCGATGCCGCCTTTGCCGACATTTCGGCGCGCCGGCCGAACGATGAACTGTACCAGCGCAAGGACGGGCACGCGGTGACCGCCCCGGTCGGCGGGTTTCCGCCTCCGGGGGGACCGGGCGATGCCGCGGGAGTCCGGGACCTGATCGGCAACGTCTGGGAGTGGTGCGCCGACTCGTACGGCGACCAGTATCGCGTCGTCCGCGGCGGCTGCTGGATGGACAGTCCGGGGGAACTGGAGCGGCTGGAGTACCGAAACTCCCACCCGCCGCAATGGGACTCCGGCGCGCGCGACCCGCGCCAGCGCGGCGGTCGGGAGGACTCCCGCGCCTTGCCGCTGCGCATCGGGATCCGCGTGGCGTACGATCCGCGCGGGCGCTGAGCGGCGCTCACCTCCGTTCGAGACGTTCCAGTCCCGCCACGCGGACCTCCGGCTCCAGCTCCACCGGCGGCCCCGACAGCGCCTCGTGGACCTGCGCGTCGCTGAGCCGGTAAAGCAGGATCGAGCCGCCGACGTCCCCGTCCGGTTCGCGCGCGCGCAGCCACGCGCACAGTCGCGCGAGTCGGAGTTGCTCGTACCAGAGATAGAGGTCCCCCCACCCCCGCTCCCCCCGCTCGGCCAGGACCGCGCGGAAGACCGCCGGATCCGCACGGGCGCGATCGAGCCTCCCGAGTTCCGCCGTTGCGCCGCGATAGGCCTCCTCGAACGGAACGCACCACGGACCCATCGCATCGCTGTAGACCGACTGCAGCATGGTGGCGCTGATCGCGTAGGTCCCGCCCGTCAATGGATACGCCCGCTTCTCCCGCCACCCGTCGAGATGACCGGGAAGCAGGGTCGCGCGCACGCCGTAGGCCGCGGGATCGGCGGTGCCGAAATAGGACAAGTAGACCGGCTCGGCCGCCTGCTCCGCGCTCCGGGCGGCGAGATGACGCGCGAGTCCCGGCAGATCCTGTCCCCAGTCGAGCGAGCTGTCCACGAGCCATTGGTGACCGTGCGCCGGTCCGCCGGCCAGCCGGTTGAAGAAGGCGAGCGGGTGGGGCCAGACCGCCAGGGACTCGATCGCGGCGAGCAGGACCAGACCGACCGCGAGGATCGGGCGACGGGCTCCAAGCGAGACGGCGGCGGCCCCGGCGGCAACCCACAGCGCCGGATAGGCGGGCAGCAGGTGCCGCAAACCGATGTTCAGACCGGACGAAACCGCCACGACGACCTGACCGGCGGCCAGCCAGAAGACGGGCGCGACCCGCAATCCCGCCCGCGCCATCCGGGATCGCCACGTCCATGCCTCCTCGGTCGCGCGGCGGCGCAGCGCCTCGAGGGCGAGGAGGACCCCGCCGAAGAGGAGTGCGAGAACCCCCAGCGGCGTCTTGACCAGGAAGGCGATCGGAAAGAAGGAGCGCCACCCGGTCAGGGAGTACTCCCCAGCCAGGAACGACTTCCGGCCGCCGCCATGACGGGAGACGACGGCCATCCCGTACAGGTAGGACTCCGGCAGCACGTGCGCCCGCCGCATGCCGTCCAACATGCCGATCCCGGCGCCGCCCTCGGCGCGGATCTGATCCCACCCGCCGTCCCGCATCACCACCGCCCCCGGTGCGTCGCCGCGAGCGGCGGCATAGCGGAATCCGTACGCAGCCCAGATGCCCGCCATCACGACCGCGGCGTGGACTGCAACCACGCCGGCGAAGACCGGCCACCGCCGCAGTCCGCGAACATTCCAGCGCCGGTTCCCCCATTCCACCCGGGTCGGGCGTCCCGTGCACAGTCGCGTGCCCATCAGTCCCAGCCCGACCAGGACGGCCAGCGCCCCCGACATCTTGGCCAGGAATGCGGCGGTCATCCATAACGCGCTGACGAACAGCGACCACGGCCGGACCCGGTGCAACAACGCCCACAGCGACGTCGCGGAGCCGAACAGGGCCAGGGCCAGCAGGACGTCCGAGGTCATCAATGCGCCGTGGGCGAGCAACTCCGGCGAGACGACCATCAGCGCCATCGTCGCCAGGGCCGCACCGGGGCCGATGCGGCGACGCGTCCAGCGAAACACCAGCGCGACGAGCGCCAGCCCCAGCAGGACGGTCATGCACCGACCGGGCAACAGCAGCGCCGCCGGATCGGCGTCGGGCGGGTGCAGGTGCTGCCTGGCCAGGCCCCAGGCATCGGCTTGGCGCCACGCCGCGCCTTCCCATCGCGGCACCCGCCCGGACAGCACGGACGGCAGCGCCGTCCAGTACTGCGCGAGCACGCCGCCTTCGGGGTACAACCGGAAGTCCCCGGTCGTCCAATAGCTCGCCCCTCCGACGAGGAACAGCCCCTCATCGAAGGTCGCGGAGGCATGCCGGACCCATCCGAGCGCGAGCGCCGCGTATGCCGCGAACCAGACCGCGACGAGGGCCGGGTGCGTCAGCCTGCGCTCGATGCGATTCCAGGTCGCCCCCGTCATCCGCGCGATTCTCCTCGCCTGCCCGCTCGCGACCCGCCCGGGGCCGCTGATTGCGAATCATACCCCCACCCCGGACTTCCTGCGAGGATCGCCGCCCTCGCCCGGCCGAAATCCGGCAGGTCGGTGGGCAGTTCTTGCCCACTGCCACGGCGTGAACCGAAACGGGGGAGACCGCTCCGCGACACCCCATCGGGCCGTCGCCCGATCCCCTATTCGCGGCAATGGGTTACAAGGCATCGTGGGGACGATGTCGAGTCGCGGCGGTGGCTCCGGGGTCCGAAACTTGCTATACCGATCATGGAAGGCTGAATCCAGCCCTGAACCGCGCCGAGTCGGTTTCGTTGACCCGGGGATGGCCCCGTTCGTCGAGGTGAATCATGTCCGTCCGCCCCTTCCGCGTCGGAATCGCGCTGCTCTGCACCGCCGTCCTGTCCGTGCCTGCGCTCGCCCAGGAACCCGCGCAGCCGCGCATCGAGGGGTCCACCATGATCTTCGACGGGGGTGAGAGGCTCGACCTGGAGAAGCAGGAAATCATCCTGCAAGGTACGATCTGCCTGCAGCAGGGGCCCATCGAGCTGTTCGCCTGCGCCCCCGGCGGGAAGGACCACGAGAGCATCGTCGTCCTCCAGTGCAACCCCCAGAACCTGCACCTGGCCCTGCTCGCGCTCGGATTGCGGGACCGCACCGAACTGGGCGGGGGCGGACCGAAGTTTCCCGGCGACCCGGAGCGGCCGGTCGGCGACCGGGTCCTCGTCGAAATCGAATTCGAGCGGGACGGCAAGACGCAACGTCATCGCGCGGAGGACCTCGTCCTCAACATGGCGGAAAAGAAGCCCATGGAGCGGGCGGGGTGGGTGTTCGTCGGATCGGCCTTCGACGATGAGAAGGATCCCGAGACCGGGAAGCCCACGGGCCGGAAGCTGTACCTCGCGAATCGCTACCGCTCGCTGATGACGACCTATCACGACCCGACCACACTGATCGACAATCCGACGATCGACGGCGGGGACGATGACCTGTTCTGGGCGAATCCGGAGCGTCTGTCCGCGCCCGGGACTCCGTGCAAGGTGATCCTGCGGGCGCCGTCGCCCGAGGAGGCCGCGGAGATGGAGAAGGCGGAGGCCGCCGTGGCCGCGCGCGCGCAGGAGACGCCCAAGGACGGCTCCGGCGAAACGCCCGGCGAAGCCGAAAAGCGCTGATCGCCCGGAGCCGTCATGCCCGCATCGTTTCAGGGACTGGTCCGCCGAGTGCGGCGGCGGCTCCACCTCCGCCGCGCGCTCGCGGAAGCGATGGGGGCGCTCGCGTTCTGGACGCTGGGAACCGCTGCGGCGCTCGCGGCCGCCCGCCTGGGGCTCGGGTCGGTCGGAGTCGCCCTCGCCTGCGTCCTCGGCGCAACCGGCCTCGTCCACGGATTCCTGCGCGCCACCCGCGTCCGACCGAGCGAACGCGATGCCGGAATCTGGATCGACCGGACCCTGGGCCTGCCGGAAACCGCCGCCACCGCCGTGGAGGTCATGCACGCCCCCTCCCCCAGCCTCTTCCGCGAACCGCTCGTCCGGTGCGCCCGGGAGCAGACGGAGCCGCGGCGCGCGGAGCTGCTGTCGTTCGGTCCCCCCCCCGCCTCGTTCGACCTGTTCCTCGGCGCCCTGGTTTTCGCCCTCGCAATCGCCCTCCTCCCCGAGGGAACCGCGGAGGAACGCCGCCGGCTCGAGCCCCCCGGCGCCGGCGGAGACGATCGCGGCGCGACCGCGGCCTCCCTGCCCGGGGAAGACGCGCTGCTACGCGCCCGCCTGGAGCAGGCACGGGAAGCGCTCGCACGCGGCGAATCGGAGGCGCTCGTCGCCGCGCGCCTCGCCCGGATCGAGCGGGATCTCCTGTCCCCGGAGGCCCGCGCGGACGATGGGGCCCGCACGGGAGAGGACTCCCTGGAAGCGCGGCTCCGGGCACTCGCCGATCGCCTCGGTCCTTCCCCGGAAGTGACCGCGCCCGCGGGCGGGCCGGGTTCCGCCCCCGAGGCGGTGATGGCCGCCCCCGCGGATCCCACGCCCTCCCTTCGCGATCTCAACGCCTCGGCGAAGCAGCAGGCCCTGCGCAGCCGGCCCGACTGGCCGCGGGAGATGGACGCCCTCGTCGAGCGATACTTCGCCCGCTGAGCCCGGCCTATCCCCCTGGTCAACCAACGCCCACCGCTGGACAACGGCTGCGCACCGCTTTCATCCGGCGGCGGCGGGGTAGCTCGGGGCCGCCATCGGCGCGCATCGATCGATCTATCCATTGGAAACTCCCTGTGTTAGAATGGCCGACCCGTCACCCGCGATTCCGGGAGGCGGACCATATCGGCCCAGGAGTTGCGAATGGGCCGTGCGGCATGAACCCGGGCCCGGGCGAAACCGTTGATTCGCCCGTCCGCGAGTCCTGTGTCGCTCGCGCAGGCGCGGCGAATCGGCGATGGAGGCAAGTTCGACATGAGAACGATGATGGCGATCCTGGTCTTGACCCTGGCGTTTGCGCCGACGGTCGCGATTCATGCGGATGACGCGGGCGCGCCGGCCGCCCGCCTCGATGCGGTGTTTGCCCGGGGCGCGGACTGGCTGGTCGCCCAGCAGCTGAGCAGCGGCGCGTGGCCCGACCAGGCCGGCAAGGACGATGTGGGCATTACCGGATTGGTGCTCGCCTCGCTCGCGGGCGCCCCCGAATCGACGCGCGCCAAGTACGCCAAGAGCCTCGATGCGGCCGTCGAATTCCTGCTCAAGAACCAGCAGGAGAACGGTGGGATTTTCGACGCCGGCAAGGTCCCGACCATGTCCAACTACAAGACTTCCGTGGCGCTGCTCGCCCTCGCGACGATCGGCGGGGATCGCGTCAAGGGCGCGGTCGAGAAGGCCCGCGCGCATCTCGCGGGCACCCAGTTTCACGAGGGTCACATGAACGTCCAGCCGGACGATATGAACTACGGCGGCTGGGACTACGACGAAAAGAGCAAGAAGCCGGGCAGCGACCTGTCGAACGTCCAGTTCGCCATGGAGGCTCTGAAGAAGGCGGGCCTCGACAAGGACAGCGAAGTCTGGAAACGGGCGGAGCGATTCCTCAATCGCTGCCAGAATCGGAGCGAGTCGAACGACTTGGCCGAGCAGCTGACCAAGCAGGGAATCACGGTACAGAACGACGGCGGATTCGTGTACGATCCCTTCGCCAGCAAGGCCGGGTTCGCCGAGTTGCCGGGCGGCGGGAAGGGGCTGATCTCCTACGGCAGCATGACCTACGCGGGCCTGAAGAGCTTCATCTACGCCAACGTGGACAAGCAGGACCCGCGCGTCCAGGCTGCGTACGACTGGCTGAAGCGCCGCTGGACCCTGGAGGAGAACCCCGGACTCCGCACCGACGCCGATCCGAGCCTGGGACGGCAAGGCTGGTACTATTACTTCCACACCCTGGCCAAGGCGCTGGCGGCCTACGGGGAAAAGACCCTGGTCGACGCCGCGGGGGTGGAACATGCGTGGGCGAACGAACTGGTCACCAAGCTCGCCTCCCTGCAGGCGCAGGACGGCTCGTTCCAGAACGAGGTCCCGCGCTGGTGGGAGGACTACAAGCCGCTCGTGACCGCGTACGTGCTGATGGCCCTCAATGAGGCGCGCACGTTCGTGGTGGAACCCAAGTAACGGGACGTTTCGCGTGCGACCGAGGTCCCCCGCGCGCGCGCGAGCGCGCCGGGGGACCCCGGTTCGCCTTCCGAACGGGTCGGCAGCGGCGCCGGGATCCGGCACGCGCCGCCCGCCGGGAGTCGACGCAGGGATCCGACCTCATTCTGCGAGAGCGACGATGCAGCGGAAAATCGGTGTGTGGATCATCGGCGCGTGCGGCAGCGTGTCGACGTGCGTGATGGCCGGCGTGGAGGCGATCAAGGCCGGAATCGTCGGTCGAGCCGGGCTGGTGACCGATTTGCGCGAGATCGCGGCGCTCCCGCTCGTCGGGCTCGAAGACCTGGTCTTCGGCGGCTACGACATCCGCTCCACCGATCTGGTCGCCGCGGCGCGCGAAGTGAACGCGGCCACCGGGATTCTGCCGGACCCGCTGGTCGACCGCATTCGCGGCGCGCTGGAGGAGACTTCGAAGCGCATCAGCTACGGCTGCAGCGTCAATTGCGGAGAGGCGATCGAACGCTACCGGTCGGACGGACGCCGGGAGGCGCAAACCCCTGTGTCCGAGATCATCCGCCGCGTCCAGGCCGACCTGCGGGAGTTTCGCGCCGCCCAAGGGCTGGCCGACGTGATCGTCGTCAATCTGGCCAGCACCGAGCCGTTCATGGCGCCGCCGCCCGGCTGGGCCACCCTGGAGGCGTTCGAAACCCTGATCGCCGACGACCGGCGCGACCTCCTCTGTCCGAGCGTGATCTACGCCTACGCCGCGCTCGAGGCGGGATTCCCGTACGTGAATTTCACGCCGTCCCCGGGATCGACCATCCCGGCACTCCAGGATCTGGCGCGGCGCCGCGGCCTGCCCCACGCAGGAAAGGACGGCAAGACCGGCGAGACCCTGGTCAAGACCACCCTCGCGCCGATGTTCCTCGCCCGCAACCTCAAGATCCTCTCCTGGGTCGGGCACAACATCCTCGGCAACCGCGACGGCGAGGTGCTCGACAACCCGCGCAATCGGGAAGCCAAGATCCGCGACAAGGACGACGCCCTGCGCAAGATGGTCGACGATCCCCAGGTGTTCAGCCAGGTCCGAATCGACTACGTGCCCTCCCTCGGCGACTGGAAGACGGCCTGGGACTTCATCCACTTCCAGGGATTCCTCGACACCCGGATGATCATGCAATTCGTCTGGCAGGGCTGCGATTCGGCGCTCGCCGCACCGCTCGTTCTCGACCTCGTGCGCCTGACCGAACTCTCCCATCGTCGCGGGGAATCGGGTCCCCTCCGCCACCTGGCATGCTTCTTCAAGAGCCCCCTGGGCGTGGAGGAACAGGACTTCCGCAGGCAATTCGACCTGCTGCGCGCCTGGACCGAAGAAGTCCGGACGACCGCAACCTGCGCCCCCCGTCCGGCTCCCGCGCGCTGATCTCCGGATCGATCCTCCCGCACGCCCCGATCGCCGGTCCCCGCCCTGCCGCGACGGTTCCCGTGTTCCGCGCGCGCGAATCCCCGCCCCGCCGGGCCTCGAACCGGGTCCTGCGTCCTTGACGCTGCCTCGCAACCTCCGCTAGGATGCGCCGGGCCGGCGGTTCCCCCTGCACCGCGCGGCCGCCCCCCCAGATTCGCCGGAGCCGGCCCGTGAGCGAGTACCCTGCTGCCGTCATCCTGCTCGCCCTCCTCGGGGCGGGCGCGGCGGCCATCCTCGCCACTCCGCGCGGTTGGCGCGCCGCCCTGGTCCTCGCCGAGCGTCCGCTCACCTGGCTCAGCCCCGTCTTGCTGGCGCTGCTCGTGCAATACGTGACTCGCCGATTCCTCGGACTCCTCCACGTGGAACCCGACCTCAGCGGCCGCAGCGCCCTTCAATTCTCCCTCCTGGTCGGCGCCCTCGGACTCGTCGAGTCGCTTCCGGTCCTGGCCGTTCTCTCCGGACAGATCGCGTTGATCCGCCGCGCCCTGGATGGAGTCGAGCCGTCCCCGGGAGACTTCTGGAACGGCATCCGCGCCAATTTCCCCACCCTCGTGGTCGTGCGCGTTTTGTTCGGTCTCATCGGCATGGTACTCCAGACGTTCCCGATCCTGATTCCCTCGCAGTACCGTCTCGCCGGCTGGATCGGCGCGGGACTCGTCATCCTGGCGGCCAATGTGGAGATCCACGCGGTGGCGGCCCTGCTCGGCGCGGGACCCGCCGCGCCGAAGGACCTTTTCCAGCGCGTGGACCGGATCCCGCGCTCGCGCAAGTGGAGCCACCTGCTGCCGGTCGCGCTCCAATTGCTCGGCATGGGCGTGATCACGCTGTTTCCGGCCATGGTCGACACCCGCGAGGGCCGCGAGTCGATGACGGTGATGGGCTTCCACACCCTGTGCGTCTTCGACTACGGCCTCGATGCGCACTGGTTTGCGGATCTCACCCGGGACATTGCCACCTTCAACCCGGGGCGAAGTCTCATGCTCTCCCTCCTCGGGGTGACGGTCGGGCTGTTCAGCGTGCTCCTGCTGACGATCCACATGCAGTTCCCCGTTCCCGCGCCGGACGCGGAGGATGCGGAAAAGGAAGGCGCGGGCGGCGCCGCTGCCCGCCCCGCGGTTGCCGGGTCGCGCGGCCCGGAAAACGCCGTCGCGGAGACCGCGACGGCAGGCCCGGTGGCGCCCATCCCCGACCGACCTGCGCGGGTGGATGCCTCCCCGCCCGCCCCGGACCCCTCCCCCCCCGCGCCCGCACCGGTCCCGGCTGCCGGGGTCGAGGAGTCTGAACGAAAGAAGCGCCGCCACAAGCGCCGCAAGCGCCGCTGACCGCCATGCATGCAACCCCCGGCGGGATCCCTCTCGCCCCCCTGCTCAAGGCCACCAGCCGCTCGTTCTACCTGAGCCTCCGCTTCCTCCCCGTTGCCACGCGCCGGCCGGCCGCCACCGCCTACCTGCTCGCCCGCGCCGCCGACGGCATCGCCGACACCCCCCGCCTTCCCCCGCCCCGGCGACTCGAACCCCTGCGCCGGTTCCGCGCTCTCCTCGACGACGACGGCCGTCCCTTCCCCGCCGCATTCCCCCCCGAGGCGGTCATCGAAGGCCAGGAAACCCCCGGCGAACGGGATCTCCTTCGCCGCCTCCCCGAAGCCCTCGCGGCGTTCCGCTCCCTCGAACCGGAAGACCGCAGCCTGGCCCGCGACGTCCTGCGCACCCTCACCGGGGGCATGGTCGGGGACCTGGAGCGCTTCCCCGAAGCCGGCGGCGATCCGGGCGCCCTGGAGACGACCGAGGATCTCGACCGCTACACCTACGCCGTGGCGGGATGCGTCGGAGAATTCTGGACCCGGCTGCATGCGCGCCACCTCCCCTCCCTCGCCGCATGCCCGCTGGAGGACCTCGTGCGCGAGGGGGTCGCCCTGGGAAAGGGACTCCAGCTCACCAACGTGCTGCGCGACTTGCCGCGCGATCTGCGCCGCGGCCGGTGCTACCTGCCGCGCACCGACCTCGCGCGGATCGGACTTGCGCCCGGCGACCTGCTCGATCCGGCCGCCGATCCCCGCCTCCGCCCCCTGCTGGAGGACTGGCTCGAGCGGGCGCTGCGGTCCCTGGAAGCGGGCGTCCGCTACTTGTCGCTCCTGCCGCCCGACGAAACACGGCTGCGCCTGACCGTCTGGTGGCCGCTCGCCCTGGGCGTCGCCACCCTCGGCCGGATCCGCGCTGCGCCGAACCGACTGGACCCCGCAATTCTTCCGAAAGTCCCGCGCCGGTTCGTCTACGGAGTCATGGCCCGCTCCCTGCTCTTCGGCGTTTCCGACCGCGCGGTGGCGCGGCGATTCGATCGCCTGGCCCGGGAGGCCGGCTTTCCGCGCTCGTGATCCGATGCGCGGCCGAGCACCCCGGCTACGGGGGCGGGAACCGACCCTTCCATCCCGGGCTCGACCGATCGCCTCGATCCGTTGACAAGCCCCGCCCCCCGTGCTAAAGTAGCGGCCCTTTGGAATCCCCCGGCCTGATCGGGGTTTGTGTCGTACCCAGCGCTCCCGGCGGTCTCGGTGTTCCTGCGGCGCACGACCTGCGCCCCCCGGACGCCCCGGTCGCCCCGCACGGAAAGGAACACCTCCATGCCGAATCCGAAGAGGAAGCACTCCAAGGCCCGCACCCGCCGGCGCCGCACCCACGACAAGTTGAAGGGAGTCAATCTGGTTCGCTGCGCGCAGTGCAACCAGTTGCACCTGCCGCATCGCGTCTGCGGGAATTGCGGCCACTACGGGAAAGAGGAAGTGGTCAAGCTGTAGAGGCCTGCAATGCGGTTCGCCATCGACGCCATGGGGGGCGATCATGCGCCCAAGCAGATCGTCCTGGGCGCCGTGCAGGCGGCGCGGCGCTGGAGCGCCGCCCGGTTGACCCTGGTCGGCGATCCCGCCCGCATCGAGGCGGAATTGGCGTCGATCGGGGATCGTCCCGCCAACATCGACGTGGAGCCGGCCACCCAGGTCGTGGGGATGGAGGAACACGTCAAGGACGCGATCCGGAAAAAGCCCGACAGCTCGATGCAGAAGGCCGTCAACCTCGTCCGAGACGGGAAGGCGGACGGCGTCATCTCGGCCGGGCATACCGGCGTCGCGGTGGCCTCGAGCACGCTCACGCTGGGGACCCTGCCCGGGATCAAGCGTCCGGGCATCGCCGTGCCGATGCCCACCGAATCCGGCTTCACGACCCTGATCGACGTCGGCGCCAACATCTACCCCAAGCCGGAGCATCTGCTTCAGTACGCCTACATGGGCGCGGCGTACGCGAAGATCATGCGCAGCCTCGACCGCACGCCGACGGTCGGCCTGCTCTCGATCGGCGAAGAGGAAGGCAAGGGGAATGAGCTGGTCCAGCGGGCCACCGAACTGCTTTCCGCCGCGCCCTTCGACTTCAACGGCAACGTCGAAGGCAACGACATCTTCAAGGGGAAATCCGACGTCATCGTGTGCGAGGGGTTCGTCGGCAACACGGTGTTGAAGGCGTGCGAGGGGTGCGCGGAAACCGTGCTCCGGATCGCCAAGGCGGAGCTCGGCGCGCTGCTCTCGGCGGGGGGCGGGGGCGGCATCGGGGCGGATGCCGCGAAGAGTTTTCTGGGCAAGATCCGCGCGCGGCTCGACTATGCGCAATACGGAGGGGCTCCGCTCCTCGGCGTCAACGGGCTCTGCATCATCAGCCACGGCCGATCCGAGGCGGTGGCGATCGAGAACGCCGTCCGTGTCGCCATCGAACTGACGCAGGCGCGTCTCAACGAGCAGATCCAGAAATCCCTGTCGTCGAACTCCTGACGGCCGCCCCGTCCTGGTCCGCAGGGCGGGGGGTTCCCCGGTTTCGAGTCGCGCTTCGCCCCGGAGGGCAACGGATGGACAAGATTCGCCCGGTCGGCATCTTCGGCACCGGCATGTGCCTGCCCGACAAGGTCCTTTCCAACGCCGACCTCGAGAAGATGGTCGACACGAGCGACGAGTGGATCGTGTCGCGCACGGGGATCCGCGAGCGCCGCATCGCTCCCCCCGACGTCAACACGAGCGACCTGGCCGCCGAAGCCGGGCGCAAGGCGCTCGAGATGGCCGGCGTGAAGCCCGAAGAAGTCGACCTGCTGATCCTCGGGACCATCACGCCGGACATGGTGTTGCCGGCGTGCGCCTGTCTCGTGCAGGAGAAAGTGGGGGCCAAGCGCGCGGCCGCGTTCGATCTGACCGCCGCGTGCACCGGATTCGTCTACGGACTCACGGTCGGTTGGCAGTTCATCGCCGCCCGGCAGTGCGAGACGGTGCTGGTGATCGGGGCGGAGACTCTGTCCCGCGTGATGGACTACACGGACCGCTCCACCTGCGTGATCTTCGGCGACGGCGCGGGGGCGATGGTTCTGCGGCCGACGCAGGGCGACGAGCACCGCATCCTCGCCGCGTGCATGGGTTCGGAGGGGAACGAGGAAGCGATGTCGATCCCCGCCAGCGGCGCGCGCTGCCCCGCGAGCCGCGAAACCGTCGAAGGCCGCCAGCATTTCGTGAAGATGAAGGGGAATTCGATTTTCCGGTTCGCGGTCACGACGATGACGGAGATGGTGGAGCGTGCGGTCGAGAAGGCGGGCTACAAGGTTTCCGACATCGACGTGCTGGTGCCCCACCAGGTGAATCACCGGATCCTGGAGTCGGCCTCGGAGAAGCTCAACTTCCCCATGGACAAGATGGTGATCAACATCGCCCAGTACGGCAACACCTCCGCCGGTTCCGTGCCGATCGCGTTCGATGAGGCCGTGCGCAACGGCCGGATCAAGAAGGGCGACCTGGTGGTGATGGTCGCCTTCGGCGGCGGCCTCACCTGGGGCAGCGCCGCGGTGCGCTGGTAGCATTCCGGGGCCGCGCCCGTCGAGGGCGGCCCGGGGGCGCGACCGCCGGGCGGCGGTTCGAGCCCCCTCCCGTTCCATCCGGCGACGAAGCGCAGAGGACGTCCCATGCCGAAGATTCTGGCTCTCTTCCCCGGTCAGGGCGCGCAGGTGGTGGGGATGGGCAAGGCCCTCGCGGAGGCCAGCCCGGCCGCGCGCGCGGTGTTCGCCCGCGCCGACGAGGTGCTGGGGTTGAACCTCGCCGCGCTCTGCTTCGAGGGTCCGCAGGAGACCCTGAATCGCACCGAGGTGTGCCAGCCCGCCATCTATGTGCACTCCTGCGCCGTCCTCGCCGCGTGCGCGGAGAAGGGCCGGCCGCTCTCCGCCGCCGCGGCCGCGGGGTTGAGCCTGGGGGAGTACACCGCGGTCCATTTCGCCGGCGCCCTCTCCTTCGAAGACGGCCTGCGCCTTGTGCGTCGGCGCGGCGAACTGATGCAGCAGGCGTGCGACCGGAAGCCCAGCGCGATGGCCACCGTGCTCGGACTCGACGCCGACACGCTGGCCAAGGCGTGCGCGACCGCCTCGACGCAGGGGGTGATCGTGATGGCAAACTTCCTCGCCGCCGGGCAGATCGCGATCTCCGGGGAAACCGCGGCCGTCGAGGCCGCCTGCCTGAAGGCCCGCGAACTCGGCGCCTCGCGCACGGTCCCCCTCCCGGTCGCCGGGGCTTTCCACTCCCCCCTGATGGAGCCGGCGGCCCAGGAACTTCGCAACGAGCTTGCTCGCTGCACGATCCTGGACCCGAAGATTCCCGTTCTCCCCAACGTCACCGCAGTCCCGGCCGTGTCCGCAGCGCAGATCCGGGAATTGCTCGGCCGCCAGATCACCCAACCCGTGCTCTGGGAGGCGTCGATGCGCCACGCCCTGACGGAGGGCTTCGACACCTTCGTCGAACTGGGCCCGGGACGCACGCTCACGGGAATCGTGCGCAAGATGGATCGCAACGTGCGCGGTTTCGCCGCCCAGGATCCCGACGGGCTGGCCGAGATGTGCGCGGCGCTGTGCGCCTAGCCGACGCAAGCGAAACGTCCGGACCCGCGCGGCGTCCGGCCGCGTGCGGAAATCGCGAAGGGAGGGATTCATGTCCACGCTCACCGGCAAGGTCGCTCTCGTCACCGGCGCCTCGCGCGGCATCGGCAAGGCCATCGCGCTCGCCCTGGCCGACGCCGGCGCCGACCTGGCCGCGGTGGCCACCAACGCCGGCCTGCTCGAGGAAGTGTGCGCCGCCGCGCGCGGGAAGGGACGCAAGGCGATCGCGCAGACCGCCGACGTCTCCGTCGCCGCCGATGCCGAGAAGGCGGTCGAGCGGACCCTCGCCGAACTCGGCCGCCTGGACATCCTCGTCAACAACGCCGGCATCACGCGCGACAACCTGCTCATGCGCATGAAGGCGGAGGACTGGCAGAAGGTTCTGGACGTGAACCTGGGCAGCGTCTTCCACTTCACCAAGGCGGTCACGCGGCCCATGATGAAGCAGCGCGCCGGCCGCATCATCAACATTACCTCGGTGGTGGGACTGATGGGCAACGCCGGACAGGCGAACTACGCCGCGTCCAAGGGGGGCGTAGTCGCCTTCACCAAGAGCGCGGCGCGCGAGCTCGGTTCCCGCAACATCACCGTCAACGCGATCGCCCCCGGCTTCATCACCACCGACATGACCGCCGCGCTGACCGAGGAGCAGAAGGCCGCCATGCTCGGGCAGATTCCCCTCGCGCGCCTCGGCGCCCCGGAGGACGTGGCGGGGGCCGTGCTCTTCCTCGCGAGCGACGCTGCCGCCTACGTTACGGGACAGGTCCTCTCGGTCGACGGTGGGATGTTCATGGCATGACGAATCCGCGCCAGCAACGCCTCGACGACCTGCGCGCCCGCGCCCTCCTCGGCGGCGGGACCGAACGCATCGAGAAACAACATGCCGCGGGGAAGCTCACGGCCCGCGAGCGCATCGACCTCCTCCTCGACCCGGGATCGTTCGAGGAGATCGACATGTTCGTCCAGCACGACTGCGAGCGCTTCGGCATGGGGGCGTCCAAGATCCCGGGCGACGGCGTGGTCACCGGCTTTGGCCGCATCGACGGCCGGAACACGGCCGTCTTCTCGCAGGATTTCACCGTCTTCGGCGGCTCCCTGGGCAAGATGCACGCCGCCAAGATCTGCAAGCTCATGGACACCGCCATGAAGGTCGGCCTCCCGGTGATCGGGCTCAACGATTCCGGCGGGGCGCGCATCCAGGAGGGGGTCGAATCGCTCGGCGGATACGCCGAAATCTTCCTTCGCAACACCCTCGCATCCGGCGTGGTGCCGCAGATCAGCGCCATCTTCGGCCCGTGCGCAGGCGGGGCCGTCTACTCGCCGGCGATCACCGATTTCATCTTCATGGTCGAGCGGACCAGCCACATGTTCGTGACCGGCCCGGCCGTGATCAAGTCCGTCACCCACGAGGAAGTTTCGTTCGAAGACCTCGGCGGCGCGGGCGTCCACAGCATGACCTCCGGGGTGGCCCACTTTGCGGCCGCCGACGAACCCGCCTGCCTGCGCTCGATTCGCCGCCTGCTTTCCTTCCTGCCCTCCAACAACCTGGATCCCGCCCCGCGGGTCCCCACCCAGGACGATCCGTTCCGCGCCGATCCCGAACTGCAGGACCTCGTCCCCGACAACCCGCAGAAGCCGTACGACATGCGCGACATCATCCACCGCGTGGTCGACGACGGCGAGTTCATGGAAGTGCACGCCGATTTCGCGCGCAACCTCCTCGTCGGCTTCGCACGCTTCGCCGGCCAGAGCGTGGGCATCGTCGCGCAGCAGCCCGCCGTCCTCGCCGGCTGCCTCGACATCAACTCGTCGATCAAGGGCGCACGCTTCATCCGCTTTTGCGACGCCTTCAACATCCCCCTGGTTTCCTTCGTCGACGTCCCGGGCTTTCTGCCCGGCGTGGCCCAGGAGCACGGCGGCATCATCAAGAACGGCGCCAAGTTGCTCTACGCCTATTGCGAAGCGACCGTGCCGAAGATCACCTTCATCACGCGCAAGGCCTACGGCGGCGCATACGACGTCATGTCCTCCAAGCACATCCGCGGCGACCTCAACTACGCCTGGCCGACCGCGGAGATCGCGGTGATGGGGCCCGAGGGGGCGGTCAACATCATCTTCAAGAAGGAGATCGACGCCGCCTCCGATCCGGAGGCGCGCCGCGCCGAACGCATCGCCGAATACCGGGAGAAGTTCGCCAACCCGTACATTGCGGCCGAAAAGGGATACCTCGATGCCATCATCCAGCCGATGGAGACCCGCGCCCGCGTCGTCCGCGGCCTCGATCTGCTGAAATCGAAGCGCCAGACCAATCCGCCGAAGAAGCACGGCAACATCCCGCTGTGATCGCGGCCGTACCCGCCCCCCGCCGGCGGGCCGGGATCCCCTGTCCGCCACCGGAGGTCGCCCGTGCGCCGCCACCTCGTCACCCGTCCCGGACGACTGCTCGAGACCCTGTACGAGGCCTTTCCCGAGAGCCCGCGCGGCCGCCTGAAGCAGGCCCTCCGGCACGCCCTGGTCTCCGTCAACGGCGCCCCCGCGACCCGGCACGACCATCCCGTCGCCCCGGGCGACCGCATCGAGGTGGCCGGCGCCCCGCCCGCGTCCGTGCGCAAGACCGCCGCGCACACCCCCTTCCCCATCGTGCACGAGGACGACACCCTCCTGGTCATCGACAAGCCCGCCGGACTCCTCACCATGGCCACGGACGAGGAGAAGGAACGCACGGCCTACCACGCGCTCACGGATTACGTCCGCGCCGCGACGCGCGACCCCGAGGCCCGCATCTTCATCGTCCACCGCCTGGACCGCGAAGTGTCCGGTCTCTGCCTGTTCGCGCGCACCGAATCCGCCAAGCGCGCGCTGCAGGACGGCTGGGAAGAAGTCGAAAAACGCTACTTCGCGATCGTCTCCGGACGCCTCGACCCGCCCGAGGGGGAGATCCGCAGCCGGTTGGCCGAGGACGAGCGCAGCCTGCGCGTCTTCAGCACCCGACGCCGCCCCGATTCCAAGGCCGCCGTCACCCGATACCGCACCGTCCGCGCCGCGGGACGATATTCGCTGCTCGAGATCCACCTGGTCACCGGGCGAAAGAACCAGATCCGCGTCCACCTGCAGGACCTGGGGCATCCGATCGTCGGCGATCGCAAGTACGGACATCCGGCCGACCCGGCCGGACGCATCGCGCTCCACGCCTGCGCCCTCTCCTTCGACCATCCGGTGTCCGGCGACCGCATCATGCTCACCCGCCCCCTGCCCCGCGCCCTCGAGGCCCTCGTCCCTCCGCCCGGACGGGATCGCCCCCGCGACCGGCGGCGCTAGCCCGGATTATTCATGAAGCCGCGCCAGCGGCTTCGTGAAAAATCCGCC
>CAZWCX010000014.1:0-81019 GCA_964632945.1 uncultured Planctomycetia bacterium
CGGGCGGATTATTCACGAAGCCGCTGGCGCGGCTTCATGAATAATCCGGGCTAGGATCGGGGCGTCGCCGTTCGGGCCCGGCGCCCCGGGGGCGGTGTTCCGGTCGGGCCCGCCGCTGCCGGCCACGGGGAACGCGAGGACGCGTTTCCGCCCCCGACGTTTCCGCAGCGAGCGGCGCCGCGTGGGGACGGGACCGACCGGGTCGCAGGAAGGCGCATCGATGCCGATCGAAGGCGATGATCGTACCGAGGTCCCGCGGAGTCCGTCCGATCCCGCGGTCCCTTCCGCCACCCGGATTCCGCGGGAGGTCGAACGCCGGCTTGCGCGGGAGATCCTCGAGGACCTCGTTCGCGCCTCTGGTACACCGGCGGACGCTTCATCGCCGCTGGGTGGAGACCGGACGGGGCGACCGGGGACGGCGGCCGACGGGGTGGGCGGCCGGTACGTCGTGCGGGAAGAACTCGGACGCGGCGGCATGGGCGTGGTCTACCGGGCCCACGACAGCACGCTCGGACGGGATGTTGCGCTCAAGGTCCTGCTGCTTGCGGATCGAGCCGACGGGGCGCTCCTCGACCGGTTCCAGCGCGAGGCCCGGACCGCGGCCGCGCTCGACCACCCCCACATCATTCGGGTGCTCGACGTCGGCATCCTGCCGTCGACCACCGGGTCCGGGCCCGGTCATCCCTTCTACACCATGGAATTGCTCGAGGGAGAGGATCTCGCGTCCGCGATTCAGGCAAAGCGTCTCGTGGTGCGCGACCTCGTCGAGGTCGGCCGTCAGATCGCGCAGGCGCTGGCCTACGCCCATCAACGCGGCGTGCTGCATCGCGACGTCAAGCCGAACAACGTCTTTCTGCGGCGCTCTCCGGAACTCGCCCCGCCCCCGGAACCGGCGGATCGTCTCGATCGATCGCGAGACGCGGCGGACCCGATTGCCTCCGCTCCGAATGTCGCGACCGTGGTCGCCGGGGACCGGTCGGGAGCGGATGCGCCGCCCGCGGAGGCGATCGGTGTACACGCCCTCCTGCTCGACTTCGGCTTGGCGAAGCTGATCGAGAGCGACTTCGACCGCGACACCCCGGGCGAGCGATCCTCGCGCGAGTTGACCCGCAGCGGTCAGTTGCTCGGCACCCCGGTCTACATGTCTCCCGAGCAGGCGCGCGGAAGCCGGGAAGTCGATGGCCGGGCGGACGTGTACGGGCTCGGGGCGACGCTCTATCACGGCCTGACCGGACATCCGCCGTTTCAGGCGGCCGCCCTCGCCGATCTGCTGGAGGCGGTCCAGTACCACGATCCGACGCCTCCTCGCCGCCTGCGCCCGGACCTGGACCCCGACCTCGAGACGCTGGTGATGAAGTGCCTGGCCAAGGAGCCGCAGCAGCGCTATCCCACCGCGTTCGAACTCGGCGAAGAGGCGCGACGGTTCCTCGCCGGGGAACCGTTGTCGGCCCGGCCGGTCGGGCCGGTCGGCCGACTTTGGCGGCGCGCGCGCCGCCATCCGCGCATTGCGGCGTTGACCGGGGGGTTCGTGGCCGCGCTGTTCGCGGCCTCCGCACTCCTTCTGCACTTCGCCGTGGTCCCGCGCTTCCAGCGCGCCCGGGAGGCCCGGCAGGTCGCGGCCGAACGCGAGGCGCGCGCCCGCGAAGCGGCCGAGCGCCTCCGGCAGGCGCGCGCGGCCCTCGAAGCGGGAAACCGGGACCTGGCGCGCGAGATGGCGCGGACCCTGATCCTGACCTGCCGCCTGCACCGGGCCCCGGGGGAGGATCTGCCGGTCGGGGAGGCGCACCTGTTGCTGGCGCGGATCGCCCGCGACTCCGGGGATGCGCGCGGCGCCCTGGCCGAATGCTACCGCGCCTTCGAAGCCGCCGTAGGAACCGAACTTGCGGCGGAGCGCTTGCTCGATCTCGGAACCCAGTTGTTGGACATGGGGGAGTATGAGCGCGCCCAGGGGTGCTTCCACCGCGCCCTCGAGTCGTCCGACGAGCCCCGATCCCAGTTCGTTGCGCGCCGCGGGCTCATTCGGTCTCTCGCCAGCCTCGGCCGGTACGCCGAAGCCGCGGCGTGGATCCCCTCCCTCGCGGAGTCCCCCGCGGCGAACTCCGAGGAGCGTCTAGAAGTCGATCGGCTCGGTCGCTTCCTGTCCCTGCTCACCCCCGCGCTCGACGTGGAAGAGACCATGATGGAGTTCGCTTTCGTCGACGCGGACGGAGACCGGCGCTGCGAACTTGTCGCCCTCAGCGCGGACGGCCGAGCGGTCCTGCTCCGGCCGCTGCGCGAGAATTCCCGACCGATCGCCTCGCTGGCGGTGCTCACCGACGAACCGTACCCCCTGTCGAACCTCCTCGTCCTCGACGTGACCGGCGATGGGCGTCCCGAAATCGTGGTCTCCGGAGGAATCCCCGGAGCCGGGCCGAATGCCGGCCGGGGGATGGTCGCGATCCTCGACGTTCGCGCGAGCGGCCTGTCCGTGCTCGCCCGCGGAGAGCTTCCCTGCCACACGGAGGGGCCGTCCTTTGCGGCGCTCGACTTCGACGGCGACGGGCGGCGCGAGTTTTTCGTCGGCCTCTCCTACTACGACCGAAGCATCCGCGTCTTCCGGCTCGATTCGGTCGGCGGTCGCCTGGTCCTGGAGGACGTCTGGCGGATGCCGGGCGACGTCCTCGGGCTGTTTCCCCGGGACGCGGATGGGGACGGCGTGCCCGAACTCTGGGTGCTGCTCGGACCTTGGCAGGGTTATGAGCTGATCTGCTTCGAGCACGACCCCACGGTCGCGACCCCGGTTCTGCGTTCGCGGACGAAGTTGGGGCGTGAGTATCGAGTGGAAGCCTCCGGGTCCGACTCGAGGGCCCGGGACTTCCTGCTGGCGTTGACGTGGAGCCGGGAGTCCTACGAACCGCTCGTCGCGTTGCGGGGAAAGGAGGAGGTGGAGCGGACCTATCGACGACCCGGCGTCTATCAGGTCACGCTCGGCTCGGATCTCCACCCGGTGCTGGATCCGGTCTGGGAGCACACCTGGAATCTCGCCGGACGGGTCTACACCTGGGGGGCGACGCTGACGGACGGGGTGGAACGGTTCACCTGGGCGGGCATTCACCAGATTCCCATCGGTTCGGATCTGGACGGGTTCGAGATGTCCCCCGGCCGCGTTTTTGTCCGGGAGGGATCGGGATGGACCCGGTTGCTGGAAGGATTCGTTCCGACCCGGCTGCCGACAGGGCCGCGCGCCTTCGACCTGGACGGCGACGGAGACACGGAGTTGGTCTTGCCGGAGGGGGCGCAAACCCGCAACTCCGGGCGGATCGGCCGGATTCGCGTGCTCGGGTTGGATCGTGGTCCGACCCGCGCGGCGGCGACCCCGTCTTTTCCCCATGACGCGTCGCGGGCCGGCCGGTCCCTGCCGCGCCGGGCCCTGCCGGCGGCGCTGACCGCCGCGCGGATGGCGGAGTGGCTCGGCCTGTCGGCGGAGGCCCGGCAGGCCTATGCGCGTGCGACCGAGGCGGCGCTGGCGCGGGAGGACTTCGAGGAGGCGGCGTTCGGCTTGACGCGCATGCTGGTGTCGACCGGAGCGCACGAAGAGGCGGCGCGGACCGCTCGCGAGCTGGGCCGCCGATATCCCGAGGTGCAAGCCGCCCTGGCGCGCGTCGCCCTCGACGCCCTGGAGGCCGCGGGCGACTGGACGCGCGCGCTGGATGCCGCGCTGGAGCTCCAGGGCAGTCCAACCGTTGCCCCCGCGGACCTGCCGGGGCTGGTCGATCGGATTCGCGCCCTCCGGGAGCTGGTCGAGGTCCGGCCCGTGCTCTTCCTGGGCGGTAGCGACCTGACGAACGGCGATCTGCTGGCCACCAGCCCGTTCTTCGTTCAGGAAGCCTTCCCCGGGGGCATCCAGGTCGCCGTGGATTCCAGCTCCGAGGAGGGGCTCTTCATCCCCATGGCGCAGACCGGGGCGAGCTACCGGTTGCGCGGGCGGATCGAGATCGTCCAACACGACTGGGAGACGTCGCTGGAGACCGGGCTGTTCTCCGGGGAGCCGTGGGCGGCGCCGTTCGCGCGGGGAACGTACGGAACGGAAGGGGAGGACTTCCCGCGGGTCCCGCAATTCCACCTCTTCCATCTCCTGGCGACGGGGGACTCCCACTCTCCGCTGCGGCGTTGGCTGGTGTCTACGCAGGGCACGGGAACCCGGGGGTCCCTCGACGTGGATTCCGGATCGGTCGGTCGGTGGCTCGGGTCACCGTTCGAACTGCAGTACTCCCGGCGCGCCGAGCAGATCGGGTTTCGGTTCGATCACGACGACGGGGATGGGCGCGTGACGCAGTGGGTGAAGGCTCCCCCGCTCATCGATCAGCGGGTCTGGTGGACCGTCCTGGGTCGGGGAAACGCGGGCGTGACCGACCATTGGGGGGTGTTTCGCCTGGTGGACCTAGCCCTGGAATGCGGCAGTTCGGGAATGAAGCCGATGCGCGTCCAGCCCGTACGCGGCATCGAGCATCTCTATCTCGCCAACGGACGCTGGTGTCAGGGACGGAGGGAGGAAGCGCGGGGGCTTTACGACAAGGCGGTGGAGCTGTGCAGCCTCGAGCGCGAGCATGAGGAGGCGCGGAAGGCCCGGGGTCTGCCCTCGCCCGAGGATGCGGCCTGGGCGGCGCGTCATCTGCGTTGGGCCCCGGTCGACGCGCGTCTCTGGCGCGGCTTGATCCGCGCCGAAAGCGGCGAGGCCGAGGGGGCCCGAGAGGATCTCGACTGGGCGGTGCGGCACGGTCTGCCGCGGGTTCGCGCGCGCCTCGCGGCGGCGGCCCGCTCGCTGGCCCGCCTGCCGCGCGCTCGCGTGCTCTTGTGCGACATCCTGCGGGAGATTCAACCGCCGGAGGTCGCCGCCGACCCGGTGCGCTTGGCCGGCGCCCTGCTGCGCGACTTCGGCGGGGAGGCGGCCGAAGCACTCACCGCCCACCTGCCCGCGCGCGTGCTGCGCTTCTTGCGGGTCCAGAAGGTGCAGGAGGAGGGGCCGCCCGGTCCGGTGCGGGCCGGCGACCTCCTGGTCTCGTACGACGGCCGCTCCTTCCCCAACGTCGGGGCATTCCGCTGGCATCAGGCTCGGCTGCGGGATCGCGGCGCGACCGGGGTTCCGGTCCTCGTCTGGCGCGAGGGTGTCGAGGTCCCGGGCGTCCTCGACCCGCTCCGGACCGTGCTGTTTGCCGAGGACCTCGTCGTCGTCGGGCAAGACTGACGGCTCTCCGATCCCCAGCGCTCGCTCACCGCCTTTCGAACCGGTCCGGATTCCGCCGTGGGCCACGGTCGCGGTCTTTGGACTCGGCTCGCGCCCGCAGCACGATTTCGGCGCATGCCTCCGCGTCGGATGCGGCATCGTGGTGCTGCAGCGGGATCCGAAGGGCCGCGCACACGTCCGGCAGTCGGGTCGGGTAGATGCCCCACGTGCGCCGCGCCAGGGCCACGGTGCACTCCCACGGAAGCCGGGGCGCCGGCAGCCGCGCGGCCGCGCAGCAGGCGGCGAGGACGCCGCGATCGAAGGCCGCGTTGTGGGCGGCCAGGAACTCCACTCCCTCGAGCAAGGGGGTCAGCCGGGACCACACCTCCGCGAACACCGGCTCGCGACACACATTGTCCCAGGTCAGCCCGTGTACGTCGGTGAACGTGAACTCCCGTCGGGGCGGCCGGATGAGCGCGGAGGATCGCGTCTTCGTGCGCCCATTTTCCACGCGCACGAGCGCGACGGCACACGCGCTGTCCGGCCGGGGGTCGGCCGTTTCGAAATCGATGGCCACAAAGGTTGCCGTCATTCCGCTCTCCCTTCGCCGGGGATTGCCGTCGGGCGTCCCGGCCGTCGTCGAGGGTACCGTACTCCGGGGGGCGGCGGGAATGGACTTCCGCCTGCCGCCGCGTCGGACCCCGGATCGGCGCACCCGACAGGATCGCCGGGGACCGGGACAGGGGAGGTCCCTCGGGGTCGGAAACCGGGCGGATATTCGCGCATCGCTCGTCCCGACGGAGCGGCCGGGGGGACGCAGGTCCCCCCAGGCGTCCCGGCGCCGCCGATCGATCCCCCGCGCGCAATCCCCTTGCACTTCTCCGCGGCCGCCGTAGAATGCTGGAATTCCACTGGTTGCGGGGAGGCAGTGTTTTCCCCGCACCCGAAGGAGGCGGCGTTCGAGGCGGCGGACTCGCCCGCGACGGCGATCGCGACTCGAACCCGGGACCCGTCCCGGCGACCTCCACCGCACCGAGCGGGAGAGGGGACGACGGCGGGAAACGCCCACAGGAGGACCCACGATGGCTCGCAACGGGATGGCCCGGAGGGTCGGGTTCGCCGGCGCTCTGCTGGTCACGGGCGCATTGGCATGGGCCGGCCCCAAGGAAGGCAAGGGAGAAGCCGGCGGGATCGCCTGGGTGAAGGACTACCAGAAGGCCGTGGCGCAGGCGAAGGACGAGGGGAAGTGGCTCTTCGTCGACTTCTACACCGACTCGTGAAAGTTCTGCGTCGAGTTGGAAACGGATACGTTTCCACGCGCCGATGTGCAGAAGGTCTTCTCCCGCATGGTGGTCGCCAAGATCAACGCCGGGAAGGACCAGAAAAGTTTCAAGGCCCACAAGGGGAAGGGCGTTCCGCTGCTCCTGCTGATGGACCCCGACGGCAAGGTGTGGTCGCGCGCGGACGGCAAGCCGCCTGATCTGCTCCAGTCGTTCGCCAGCGATCTGTGGAATCCCGGCGTGGAACTGGCGAACAACGGGAAGTCGATCGAGGCGTTCGAGTATTGGGGCCGTCTCGTCGAGTTGTTCCCGGAGACCGAGTTGGCCGGGCAGGCGCGCGACAACATCGCGAAGTGGGAGAACGATCCCTCCCTGAAGACCAAGATGGACGAGATGCGCGCGCAGTGGTATTGCGAACCGGCGTTGCGCAAGGTGGATCGCCTCTTGAAGAAGAAGGACGCCAAGACCGTGGAGGAGGCCCGCGGGATCCTCGAGAAGATCGTGGCGGACTTCCCGAACAGCCCGTACGCACCGCAGGCGCAGGAGCGTCTCGACAAGCTCGCGACCAAATAACGCGGGAACGGCACTCCCGGGCCCGGCGGACTCGCGCCGGGCCTGCGGACCCGCCGCGCCGCCCGGGGGGGCCGCCACGGGGCCGCGCCGCCGGCCGGCCCTCCGATGCGGCCCCTTCGACCCGCCGTGGGAGCCTCGCCTTCCATGTCCGACATTCCCGTCATCGACTCCCACATCCACGTCCAGCCCTGGAAAATGATCAAGCCCGAGGCGCGCCGCCTCATGGAGGGAAAGCGCCCCGACCTCGACGACATCCATCGCATGATGTACGACCCCGCCGAATTCCTCCGGTATCTCGATCGCGAGCGGATCGAGCGGGTGGTGACGATCAACTATGTGAGCCCGGACATCATGGGGTTCACTCACGAGGTGAACGCATATGCCGCGGACTTCGCCCGCCGGAGCGAGGGTCGCGTGATCCCGTTCGGCTCGATTCATCCCACGACCTCCCGCGACCCGGAGCGGGAAATGGACGAGTTGATCGCCCTCGGTCTGCGCGGCATCAAGCTGCACCCGTCCCACCAGCCGTGCTACCCCAACGACTATCGCCGCGGCAACCGCGCCCTCGAAGTCATGTACCGGAAGGCCGAGGAGGCGGGTCTCGTGCTCATGATTCACACCGGCACGTCGATCTTCCCGGGCGCGCGCAATGTCTACGCGGATCCGATCCACTGCGACGACATCGGCGTGGACTTTCCGAAGTTGCGCGTGATTCTGGCGCACGGGGGGCGGCCGTTGTGGATGGAGTCGGCGATCTTCCTCGTGCGTCGATTCCCGAACTACTGGATGGACGTGTCGTCGATCCCGCCGCAATCGCTGCTGAAGTACTTCCCGCGACTGGAGGACCTCGCCGACAAGACCTTGTGGGGAACGGACTGGCCGGCTCCCGGCGTGCCGGGCATGCGGGAGAATGCCGACCGGTTCCTCGCGCTGCCGATCTCGGACGCGGCGAAGCGGAAGATCCTCCACGAGAACGCCCGGCGCCTGTACGCGCTATGAGCGGCGAGCGCGGGGGGGCGATCCCGGACGGCCGGCGGATGAGGGGAATGGCGCTGGCGGGCGCGGCCGCGGTGCTCTCGACGCTGGCCTTGAGCTGGACGGCCTGGTCGGGGGCCGAGGGGAGCGCCCAGGCGGCGCGCGCGGCGATGCTCGAGCGGGCGCGCGCCGAGTCGCAGGCCGGGGCCCGCCGCGTCCTGGGCGCGCTCGACGCGGCGGCGGGGAAGACCTTCGCGGCGCTCGTGACCGCCTCGCCGGATGCCCTTTCGAGCCTCTGGTCCGCCCGCCGGGACTTCCCCGATGGCGTGGTCGCCCTGATCCTCGTCGACGACCGCGGCCGACGGCTCTACCCGCGCCCGCCGTCCGCGCCGGCGCCGACCTGGGTGGAGGACCGGCCGGAAGATACGGAAGCCCGGCGGATCCTGCGCGAGGCATGGGCGGCGGAGTTCGAGCGCCGGGACGCGGCCGCGGCGGTCTCGCTGTACGAGGCGGCCGCGGATCCCCGCTTCGGCCGCTCGGTCCGGATCGAAGCCCTCGCCAATCTGGGGGCCCTGCGCGCCCGCCGCGGCGAGGCGGCCGCCGCGAGCGTCGCCTTCGCGGCCCTCCTTGATCCGGCCGAGTTCCCCGACCCGTTCGTGGGCGCGGAGCGGCGCGTGCAGGCCCGGCTCGGTTTGGCGGAGACCCTCGCCGGGTCCGGCCGCGCGGGAGAAGCGGTCGCCGTGCTCGCGACGCTGGAAGAGGAACTGGAGGCCGGGGCAGGGCTCCCCACGGCCGCCGTGCGCCACTTCTCGGTCGGCGCGCTCGCCGCGGCGGAGATGGCCGCCGCCGCCCTGGCCGAGGCGTCGCCGGAACGGGCCGCGCTCGCCGGCATGCGCGAGCGCTGGGTCCGTCGCAGGGACGAGCCCGCAGTCCGCGTCGAGCCCGGAGTGGAGGATCGGCTCGCCGCCGCGGCGGCGGCGGCCCTCGCGGCCGGCGCGGGAACCGACGTCCGGTGGTCCGTGGCGCGCATCGGGCGGGGAGACGTCCTTCTGGCCGTACGGCGACTCGCGACGCGGGATCGAACCTACGCCGCGGCCGTGGAGTGGGCCGACCACGGCTGGCGACCGGCCGTCGAAGCCGCGCTGGCGCAGGACGTCGGGACGGACGTGCGTCTCCGCCTGTGCGACGGCGCCGGCCGGGCCCTCGGCGCGCCCGCAGCCGCACGCGAGAACGACGGGATCGCTCCGGGCCCGGGCGCCGGATCGACTCCGGCCGCCCTCGCTCCCCTGGGCGAGATCCCCGGGTGGGCCGTGCGCGCCGACCTGCGCGATCCCGGCGCGCTCGAGCGGACCCTGGCCCGGTCCCGCGCCGCGGTCGCCGGCGCGGCCGCCCTCTTCCTTTGCGTCACTCTCGCCGGTCTCGCGGTGCTCGTGCGCACGGCCCGGCGCGAAATGGAACTGGCGGCCCTCAAAGGGGAATTCGTCTCCCACGTCTCCCATGAACTCAAGACCCCGCTTTCCGTCATCCGCATGTTCGCCGAAACCCTCGCGCTCGGACGAACCCGCGACGAAGCGCAGCGCCGCGAGTTCCTCGAGACCATCGCGCGCGAGAGCGAGCGCCTGACCGGGATGATCGACAACGTCCTCGACTTCTCGCGCATCGAACAGGGGCGCCGCGCCTATCGGTTCGAAGCCGTCGATCTGCGCGCGATCCTGGAGGAGGCCGTGGCCGTGCGTCGCGCCCGACTCGAGCAGGAGGGGTTTGCCCTCGCGCTCGACCTGCCGCCGTTGCCGATCCTGGCGGGGGACGACGAGGCCCTCGCCTCGGTCTTCGGCAACCTCCTCGACAACGCCGCCCGCTACTCGTCCGAGGTGAAGACCATCTCCGTCGCCGCCCGCTCCGACGGCGGGGGGATCACCGTGGACGTCGCGGACCGGGGCATCGGCGTCGACCCCGCGGAACGGGAGCGGATCTTCGAGCCGTTCGCGCGCGGGAGCGACGAGCGGGCGCGCCGGACCAAGGGAACCGGCCTGGGCCTGGCGCTCGTCCGCCACGCGGTCCATGCCCACGGCGGGCGCGTCACCGTCGCCCCGAACGGCGGGCAGGGCAGCATCTTTTCCGTCCGGCTTCCTTGCCAAAGCGGACGTCCCGCGGCATCGTAGCCACCGGGTGCATCGCCCCGCCGGGTCGCCGGCCCGGCCCCGTTTCCCGGGAGGATCGAGATGGCGCACACCATCCTCGTCGTGGAGGACGAGCCCGACCTCCTGGTTGGGCTGCGGCAGAACCTCGAGGTCGAAGGGTATCGGGTGCTGCACGCCGGCGACGGCGCGCGCGGCCTCGAGACCGCCGTGAAGGAGAAACCCGACCTCGTGATCCTCGACATCATGATCCCGCGCATGGACGGCCTGGAGGTCTGCCGTCAGCTGCGAGCCAGGGGGCAGACCACCCCGATCCTCATGTTGACGGCCAAGAGCCAGGAAGTGGACAAGGTCGTCGGTCTGGAGATGGGCGCGGACGACTACCTGACCAAGCCGTTCGGTCTGCGCGAGCTGCTGGCGCGCGTCAAGGCGCTGTTGCGGCGGGCCTCCCGGAGGGTGGATCTGCCGGTCGTCGTCCGCGTGGGGGACTGGGAGATCGACTGCAACGCCTTCGCGGCCCGAAAGGGGAAGACCACGCGTCCGCTCGGGCGCTACGAGGCCGACATCCTGGCGCTGCTGGCCCGTCGGGCCAACCAGGTGGTGACCCGCAACGAGATCCTGAACGAGGTGTGGGGGATCGACGCATACCCGAGCGATCGCACCGTGGACAACTACATCGTGAAGCTGCGCCGGCTGGTCGAAAAGGACGCGAAGAACCCGCGCCACATCCTGACGGTGCACGGGGCGGGGTACAAGCTCGTGCCCTGACCCTGCCGGCTGCGGCCGCCCATCCCCCGGGTCGGGCGCCGGATCTTCACAATTCCCTACATTCCCCGATTTGCGGGTGACAACTGGAGGGGCGGAATCGGAGAGAATCCCCCGCGTGCAACGGTTGCACGACACCGGCGCGGGACGGACCCCTCTCCCGCAGTCCGGTGCCCAGTGGCGAGACCCGGGGGACGGTGACGAGGAGGAACACGAATGAATCAGGACTGGATGCGTTCGCTGGCGCTTGCGGCGGGGATCCTGCTGGCGGCGGCGGGATCGCCGGGTGCACAGGAGCGCGAGGCGGAAGACCTCTACTACCAGGCGTGGCACGCGGAGACCGGGGAGCGGAATCCGGAGAAGGCTCTCGGCCTCTATCGGACGGTGCTCGAGCGCTTCGCGGCCGCGGAAGAGACCGCGGCCAAGGCGCAGTTCCAGATCGCCACGTGTCAGGAGAAGCTGGGCCGACACGAGGAGGCCCGCGCGTCCTACCAGTCCGTGATCACGCGATTTGCCGGACAGCGCGACCTGGTCGCCAAGGCGGAGGCGCGCCTGCGGGCCCTGCCGGCCGTGCAGCCGGCTCGAGGCGTGGATGGTGCCGGCGGACCGGCCGCGGTGGAGGCAGCGGCCGACCCGTTGCTGTCGGAGCTGGCGAGCGCGGAGGCGGCGGTTCGGGATGCCGCGTATCCGAAGTTGCTGGCGCGAGGGACGGCCGGCCTGCCGGCGCTCCATGAGGCCCTGTCGTCGATCGCGGACGAGAAGGCGCGGGCGCGCGCCCGATTCTGCCTCGAGGCCGCCGCCCAGGGGTTGGTCGAGACCGCCGACCTGGACGTCTGGATGCGTGTGAACGGTACCCAGCTCGACCTCGACTTCCAGGATACTCCGATCGACGAAGTGTTCGCGTTCGTCCGTGACTTGACGGGCCTGAACATCATCCTGGAGGCCCTTCCCGGTGCGGCCGAAGAGGGACCGACCGTGACGTTTCGGGTGAAGGACCTCAGCCTCTACAGCAGCATCAAGTTGATGTGCGGACTTCACGGGCGCGTGCCGGTGATTCATGAGGGGGCGCTGGTCATCACGTCCGCGGAGCGCGCCGCGGAACTGCAGCGACTGTCCGAGGTGCGCGCGGGACACGCCCGCCCGGCCCCGCCTGCCGCCGGAGCGGTGCAGCAGACGTTGGATCGTCTCAAGATCGCGCTGAACTTCCTGGACGCGCCCCTGCCGGACGTGATCGAGTTCCTGCGCCAGATGTCGGGTCTCAATTTCCTGATCCGTCCCGAGGTGATGTCGAGCCCGATCGCGGCGAAGGGGATCTCGCTTCAGGTGCGCGATCTCACGCTGGGACGCACCCTCCGGCTCCTCTGCGACACGAACGGCTTGTCGTACGAGATCGTGGAGGAAGTGGTGGTGATCAGCCTGAAGAGGTGACGTCCGATCCGAGGGGCCGGGGCCCGGACGGATCCGGGACCGGTCCCCTCAGTCCCGGGGCGTCACGATGACCGCATCGGCCTGGTCATGGTCGAGGCGGAACTCGGTCCCGTCCGGCCGCACGAGGATCCAGGTGCGGCCCTCGTCCTGGCGCGGACCCAGGCGGACCGTTTCCCCGGTGGAAAGCCCGAGCCGGTGCGCGGCGGGACCGATTTCGCGCACCGTCCCTTCCCGGCCTTCGCGCAGGAGACTGACCATGACGTCCTGTCCCGGGGCCGAGTGAACCACGTCCGGGGGGATCTCGGAGCCGTGCGGATCGCGGAGCGGATGGCCAAGTCGGTGGTCCAGGTAGTCGACCGCATCCTCGTCGTGCAAGTGCTCCAGCTGATGCGCGCGCGTGTGCAGGAGCGGCTCCGGCGTGCCGACGTGCTGGAGGTAGGCCTCCCACAACCGGTGGGCCCGGACGATGCGTTGGGCCTGCTGGCGGCCCTCGTCGGTGAGAGAGAGACGGTCCGCCTCGACCGCGAGTACCCCCTCCGCGGTCATCGAGTTGACGGCGCGGGCGACCCGGCCCGGCTTCGCCTGGACGTGGCGGGCGAGGTCCGCCAAGGGCACGGCGGCGCCGCCCTTCAGGACCGCGGACAGAATGTCCTCGTACAGTTGTTGCGGCACCACCCGCAAACGGCGTTGCCAGCGCGCGAGCAATCCGTACCGGGGCGCCACGAGGAGGACGACGAGGAACTGGAGCGTGCAGAACAGCATGATCGCCCCGCCCCCGGCCGAATCGAGCCAGATGCACAGGTAGAGGCCGCCGATGACGCTGGTCACGCCGAAGAGCGCGGCGAGCCCCATCATCCGGCTGAGCCGGTCCGAGAGCAGGTAGGCGGTGGCGGCCGGCGTGATCAGGAGACCGACGACGAGGATCACGCCGACCATGCTGACCGCGCTGACGACCACCAGCGAGACGCAGGTGGTGAGCGCATAGTCGACCAGCAGCACGGGCACGCCGACCGAGGCCGCCATCACGGGGTCGAAGCTCGAGACCTGGAAGGCCCGGAAAAACAGGATGATCACCGCGAGGACGGCCGCGGCCACGAACGTCGCCACCCAGAGGTCGGTATCGCTGATCCCCAGGACGTCGCCCATGATGAAGTGCATGAGGTCGATGTGGATGTAGTTGCGGAAGACCGAGACCAGCACCACGCCGCCGGCGAAGATCCCGCAATACATGATGCCGATCACCGTGTCTTCCTTGAGCCGCGAGGTTCGGCTCACGAACCCGATCAGCGCCACCGTGACCACGGCGGCGATCAAGGAGCCCAGCAGCATCGCGGGAGCATGGGCTTCGACGCCGAAGATGACCTTCATGAACAGGTAGCCCCCCGCCACGCCGGCGATCATCGCGTGCGAGAGCGCGTCCCCGAGGAAGGCCATACGCCGGAGGACGACCAGGCAGCCGACCACGCCGCACACCATGGCCACGATCGATCCGCCAAGCAGGGCCTTCTGGAAGAAGGTCTGCGTGAGCGGTTCGAGGAAGGTGTCGACCAGCCACCGGCTCATGGGCGCACCTCGCCCGGCGGGGCGGCCACGTCCAACCCGCCCGGGGACGCCGCGCGCACGGTGGCCGCGACCGGGGATGCGGGGACGCGCCCGGTCGACCGGTCGCGCACGAGGTCGGCAAAGGCGCGCAGCTTCCCCTCGTAGACTTCGCTGAGCAGGTCTTCGCGCAGGACCGCCGACGGCGGTCCGTAGGCGTAGAGGCGCTGTTTCACGAGGACCAGGCGGTCGAAGTACTCCGCGGCGGTCGCCAGATCGTGGTGGACCACCACGAGCGTGCGACCGGCCGATTTCGCGCGGCCGAGGACGTCGAGCAGCGCCCGCTCGGTGGCGGCGTCGACCCCCGCGAACGGCTCGTCCAGGAGCAGGATGTCCGCCCCCTGCGCGAGCGCGCGCGCCATGAAGACGCGCTGCTGCTGTCCGCCCGAAAGCTGGCCGATTTGACGTTTGCGGAAGTCGGCCATCCGCACCGTGGCCAGCGCCTCCTCCACGGCGTGCCGGTCCTCCGGTCCGGGATCGCGCCACCAGGGGATCCGCCCGTAGCGGCCCATCATCGCGACCTCCTCGACCGTGATGGGGTAGTCCCAGTCGACCGAGCCGCGCTGAGGAACGTAGGCAACCCGGCCGCGCGCCTCCTCGGCCGGCGTGCCGAGGATGCTCACTTCGCCGACGTCACGCTTCACGAACCCGAGGATCGCCTTGATGAGCGTCGATTTCCCCGAGCCGTTGGGGCCGATCACCCCGACCAGCAGGCCGGCGTCGATGCGCAGGGAGACGTCGAGCAGGGCCGGACGGGGACCGTAACTCACCGTCAGGTTGGCGATGTCGATCGCGGGAATCCCGCGCGCCTCAGTGGTCATGGGGCTCCTTCGTCTTGCGGGCCGGGGTCGCGTCGACGGAGAGCCGGAAGGTGACGGCGATCCGGCCGCCTGCTCCCGACCAGAACGAGCGATCCGCCACCTCGGCCCCGTCCCGAAGGACCCGCACCCGGACCGCGTGCGCGCGCCCGGCCTGGTCGAGCGGGGGATTCGCCTCGAGGAAGAATTCGTTCTCCCCGACCACCAGCCCGGCCACCGGGGCGACGCGAACCGCCTGTCCGGCCTCCATGCGCCCGGTGCGGTTCAGCACCTCGCGACCGTTGACCTGCACGCGCAGCGCGGACGGCACTGCGCCGCCCGCTCCGGAGGTGAGGGCGAACGGATCGGGCTCGACCGCGAACGACGGGGTCACCTCCAGCTCGAAGCCCCCGCCGGCGGACGCGAGCACGAACTCCCGCGCCGGGCCCGCGGTCTCCCGCGCGTTCATGTAGAGCGAAACCCCGCCGATGAGCGCGGCCACGATCGCCGCCGCGAGAAGCGGTCGCATCCGATCCTCCGTTACCGGAAGCCGCGCAGGATCGTCAGCACGTTCTCCCGCATCATCCCGATGTAGGTCTCCCCGGCGGTCCCCGCTTCTCCCATGGAATCCGAATAGAGCATCCCGCCCACGCTCACCCCCGCTTCAGCGGCAATCTCGCGGACCAGCTTGGGATTCACGCTGGTCTCGACGAACACGGACTTGACCCCGAAACTGCGGATCGATTCCACCACCTCGCGCCGACGCTCCGGGGTCATCCCGGCCCCGACTTCGCTCCCGGTCGACCAGCCCACCGGCGCCTGCGCCTTGAATCCGTACTCGCCGGCAAAGTAGTTGAACGCGTCATGGCTGGTCACCAGGATCCGCTGCGCCGGCGGGATCCGGTTGAACTGCTCCCGGATCCACGCGTCCAGCACCCGCAACTGCTGCAGGTAGAGCGTCGCCCGCGCCTCGAATTCCTCCCTGCCGGCGGGGTCGAGTTGCGACAGCGCCTTCACCACGTTGTTCACGTAGGTCGCGGCGTTGCGCGGGGAAAACCACGCGTGCGGGTCGCTCACGGACTCGCCGCCGATTTCCAACTGGAGCGGCTGGATGCCGTCCGTGCAGGTGACGATCGGCTTGCCGGCGTCCTGGGCCAGCACCGCCATCCAGTTCTTCCCCTCCAGATGCAGACCGTTCTGCAGGCAGAGATCCGCCTCCGCCGTCATCTGCGCGTCCCGCGGCGTGGGTTGATACGTGTGCGGGTCCGCCCCCGGGGCCAGGATGCACTTCACCACGCAGCGATCGCCCCCGACCTGACGAGCGAAGTCGGCGATCTGGGTGGTGGAACTGACGAGAATCGGCTTGCGGATCGGCTCAGACGGTTCGGCGCCCGCGGGGTGGACGACCAGGGTCAGCACCAGGGCGATCAACACGATGCGAATCGGAGGATCCTCCAACAGGGGGACGCGGGTTTTGATTGTCGGCTCGACAGCCTCGTCGGTACTCTGAGGGCGAAGCGGCGGGCGTGGCCGGGGAGCCAATGCCTCCCCCGTTTCGCTTGCATTAACGTATCGACTTAGCGTAGACTAATGCATCGGATTTGTTGGGTCAAGAGAAATTGCTCCGCTCGGGGTAAAGGGTGCGGGCGACATTGCGGAGAGGCGCGGTGGAAACGTCCCAGTCCAAGGAAGATTACATCAAGGCGATCTGGGAACTGACCCGTGACGAAAACGGGGTGCAGCGGGTTCGGATCGCGGAGCACCTGGGGGTTTCCGCCCCGTCGGTGACGGCGGCGTTGCACCGTTTGGAGAAGGAGGGGTTTGCAGCAACGGACGAAAACGGGCGGGTGTGCCTGACCGAACGGGGGCGCCACATTGCCGAGACGGTGGTGTTGCGTCACAACCTCGTCGAGAAATTGCTCGTCGATGTGATCGGGATCGACTGGTTCGATGCGCACGAGGAGGCCGAGCGTATCGAGCATGTGATCTCCGAGAAGGTGGAGCGGAAGCTCCTGGAGCGTTTCGGGGAGGACGCCCGCTGCCCGCACGGGGCGCCGTTGCGGGAGGAGTCGGAGGCGGATCGGCGCAAGCGGGGCTTGCGGCTCCTCCGGGAGTGCGAGGCGGGCGAGCGGGTGACGATCGAGATCATCTTCGAACGGGACCGGCCGTTCCTCCGCTTTCTGGACGAGAAGCGGATCCTTCCGGGGGCTCAGGTGGAAGTCGCGGAGAAGGGGTACGGCGACGTCATCACCTTGACGGTCGACGGTCGACCGGTGCCGCTCGGGGGGCCCGCCACGGGGCGGATCTGGGTGAGTCGTCCCGGCTAGCGCTCGCCGTGGCGGGCCCGGTCCCGGACCCGCCCGCGGCGGCGGGTCATTTCCGGCCCTTGCGATTGATGAGGTCGAGCGCCTCGGGTTCCTCCGGGAACCTTCCTTCCTCGAGCTTCGAATAGACCAGCTTGCCGTCGACGGACAGTTCGAAGCGCCCGCCGTCCGAGGGGACGAGCACGAGCTTCTTCATTTTCTGTCCGTACGTTTCCATCAGGGTCTTGGCCAGGCTCACGGCCTGGGGTTCGTAGTGTCACGCCGCGCAGTAGACGAGCTGGATTTCCATCGGGGCCTCCTCAAACGACCGGGACCGATCTTATCATGCGACCCTCTCCGGGGCGAGGATCAGGCATACGGGCACTCCGGGAGATACTCGACCACTTCGAAATCGTGGCCGTCCGGGTCGAGGACGTAGACGGCGGGGCCTTCCCTCCGCGGGGATGACTCGCTCCACGCCACGCCTTCGCGCTGCAGCCGCCGCCGGAAGCCCGCGAGGTCGCGGGTGACGAACCCGAAGTGGTGGATGGCCGCCCGGCCGGCGGGGTCTGCGGGCGCGAGGTCCGGGTCTTCCGTGAGGGCGACGTAGAAGCGGTCGGCGCCGACGTGCGCCGAGCGACCCCCCGCCTTCGATTCCCCGCGGCGGTGCGCCTATCGCATCACGCCCGTCCGGAGTCCGGAGCGGACGCGGAGGGGCGGCGGTCGCAGACGGTCGAATCGGGGGGACTGAGTCCCCGGAGCGGCGTCGGCACGGGGATCAAGGGGATTGCCGGGACGAGTCTTCGACCCCGGGGCCCCGGCTACCCCTCGCCCCGCTCGCGCCGTCGCCAGGTCGCGGCGGTCGGGTCGCCATCCGACGGCACCGGAGCATCGCCACGGTGCTCGAGCCTCCGCCGGCCGGCGGCGAGCCGGTCGCGCAGGGGGGAGAGGTCGAATTGCTTGGGCAGACAGTCGTCGGCGCCGGCCGATCGGGCGGCATCGAAACATTCATGGACGGGCAGCCCGGTCAGGAGGATCAGGACCTTGCCCTCCAGGGCCGCGTCGGCGCGGACCCGACGGCAGAGCTGGAGGCCGTCCAGGCGGGGCATGCGCCAGTCGATGATCGCGAGGTCGGGCGCGCCGGGGCGGCGCAGCGCCTCCCAGGCTTCGATCCCGTCCCGGACGGTCTCGACCTCATAGCCCCATTGCGCCAAGGCCCGGACGAGGAGCAAGCGGGTGTCCGGGTCATCATCGGCCAGCAACAGGTTCACTTCGCGCTCCCGGGCGAATGGGGCGGCGGGGGAATCACGCCGCTCCCTGGAGTGTACCGGATCGCGGCGCGCAGGGGAAGTCGCAACGGGCCGCGCGGCGGCCCCGCGCCGATGCGCCTCCGCCATTTCCATTGACAGGTCGCGCGGCCGGCCCGCAGGATACTCGCCGCGCCCCGTCCTCCACGCGGCGTCGGGCTCTCATGCGCTCCGGGACGGGGATGGCAGGGAGGCGGTGTCCCGAGGACGAGTCGCAGGCGTGGATTCCCGACGCGGTTCCGCCCGACCTCGGGTCGCACCCCGCGACTCGCCGGGAGGTCGCGGTCGCAGCCCGGCTCCGATCCCCGCCGGCACGGGGGGCGAGCGTTTCCAGGGATCGACCGCGGCTCCAGGAGGCGTCCATGGCCAAAATCAACCTGGCGGAGTTCGAGAAGAAGGTCGTCCTGCGCTCGCTTCGGATGGACGACTTCGATCAACTGATCGCGCTGCAGACCCGATGCTTCCCAGGCATGAAACCGTGGACGCGCGAGCAGATCGACAGCCAGCTCAAGCTCTTCCCCGAGGGGCAGATCTGCATCGAGCACAAGGGCAAGTTGATCGCCTCGTCCAATTCGCTCATCGTCGAGTTCGCCCGGTACACCGACTGGCACAACTGGAAGGAGATCGCGGACTCGGGCATGATCCGCAACCACGCGCCGCGCGGCGATACGATGTACGGGATCGAGATTATGGTCGATCCGAAGTTCCGCGGCATGAAACTCTCCCGGCGCCTCTACGACGAACGCAAGCGGATCGCCCGGGACCGGAATCTCCAGCGGATCGTCATCGGGGGGCGGATCCCCGGCTACGGCAAGCACGCGGACAAGATGTCGGCCTACGACTATGTCGAGCGGGTGATCGACAAGACGCTCGTCGATCCCGTGCTCACGCCGCAGCTCTCCAACGGGTTCGTCCTCAAGCGGCTCATCCCCGACTATTTTCCGACCGACTCGGAGTCGCGGGGATACGCGACCTTCCTGGAGTGGAGCAACCTCGCGCACGTTCCGCCCGGAACCGGCATCCGCCGCGCCGCCTCCCAGGTGCGCATCGCCGCCGTGCAGTACCAGATGCGGCGGGTGGAGAGCTTCGAGGAATTCGGTCGCCAGTGCGAGTACTTCGTGGACGTCGCGTCGGACTACAAGGCGGACTTCGTCGTCTTCCCGGAACTCTTCACCAATCAGCTGCTCTCGATCGTCAAGGCCGAGCGTCCGGGCCTGGCGGCGCGGGCGCTGGCCGAATTCACACCCCGCTACCTGGAGTTTTTCACGCGTCTGGCCGTGAAGTACAACGTGAACATCATCGGCGGGTCCCAATTCACGCTCGAGGGCCACGAGCTCTACAATGTCGCCTACCTGTTCCGGCGCGACGGGACCCTCGGCCGGCAGGAAAAGCTCCACGTCACCCCCAACGAGCGCCGCTGGTGGGGCGTGATGCCGGGCCGAAGCTTCGGCACGCTCGACACCGACTGCGGCCGCGTGTGCATCCTGATTTGCTACGACGTGGAATTCCCCGAACTCGGACGGCTGGCCGCCTCCCAGGGGGCGAACATCCTCTTCGTCCCGTTCAATACGGACGAGCGCTACGGCTATCTGCGCATCCGGTACTGCGCCCACGCGCGCTGCATCGAGAATCACGTCTATGCGGTGATCTCCGGGTGCGTCGGGAATCTTCCCTTCGTCGAAAACGCGGACATTCACTACGCCCAGTCGGGGATCTTCGAACCGTCGGACATCCCGTTCAGCTGGGAGGCCGTGGCCGCGGAGTGCACGCCCAACATCGAAACGCTGATCATCCACGACGTGGACCTGGACCTGCTCCGGCATCATCGTCGCGCGGGGACGGTGCAGAACTGGAATGACCGGCGGACGGACCTTTACCGGGTGGCGTGGTCCCAGGGGGGGGAACGGAAGGAAGTGTAGTCCGGGCGGAGCCCCGGCGTCGTCCCGGCCGCGCGGGGGTGCGCGGCCGGAGGGCGCGATGCGCGGGGCTACTTCTTGCGCGCGCCCTTTCCCTTCTTCTCCAGCACGTCGTGACGCACGACCAGCAGCGGCCGGTCGGACTCCTGCACGATCCGGCTCGCCAGCGCGCCGTGCAGCAGATGCTCGAAGGCGCCGTGGCCGTGGACCCGCAGGGCGAGCAGGTCCACCTTCTCCGCGCGGGCCGCCTTCAGGATCGGGGCGGGCGGGCGCCCACGCACGAGCACCTCGCGGGTGGGGACGCCGCTTCGCCGCAGTTTCCCCGCGAGGTCGCGAAACCGCTGCTTCACCGACTTCTCGTGCCGCGTCATCGTCTCCTCGAGTTCGCGGATCGCGCGGGTCTTGCGCGTGTGCCCCCACAGGTCGGCGTGCAATCGCTCGGCGTCGTCGAGCACCGCGAACGCATGGATCAGGCGCAGGCCCGCGCCGTGCTCGCGCGCCAGTTCCGACGCCAACGGGAGGATGCGCTCCGACTCGTCGCTGCCGTCGAGGGGGACGCCGATGCGGGAGATCCCTTTCTTGCCGGGAGCGGCGCACCCCGCCGGGACGACCAGGACCGGGACGTGCGTGCCGTGCAGGACCGCCTCGGTCGTGCCGCCCAGCATCCGGCGTTCCAGCTTGTGCCCGCCCCGCGTCGCCAGCGCGATCAGGTCGCAGCCCTCGCGTCGCGCGGCCTCGATCAGGCGCCGGGCCACCGAGCCGAACCGGAGCAGGGTCTTCGGGCGGGGCTCGTACCGGCCCGCGATCTCCCGCAGATAGGACTCGGCCGCGTCGGTGAACACCTGCAACGCCACCGCGCTCCCGTCCGGGCTCGGCGGGACCACGGGCTCCAGCACCCGCACCAGCAGCATCCGGGACTTGGGAAACAGTTCGCGAACCCAGTCGATCACGGCTTCCGATTCCCGGCTGCCGTCGAGACCCACGAGGACGTGATCAAAGGCCGCCATGTTTCCTCCCCTTTTGCCGAGGTTCTGGACCTGCCGCGCGCGCGGAGTTTCCTTCCGAACGCGCGCAGGATACCCTGCCGGGCCTCCCCCCCGCAAGCGATCGGTGGTGCGCGAAAGACCCGAACGGACTTGTCCAGACGCCGGGTGCGTGATATCCTGTGCCTCTTTCCCGACGCATCAGGGAGCCCGCCGCCATGTCCGCGCTGCCCCGTCCAGCCCTCTTCCTGGTGATCGCGGGCCTCGCCGCCTGCGCCGCCGCCGGTTGGGCGGGCAACAAGGCCCAAGTCGGCGGCGCCGCCCCCGGATTCCAGGTCAGCGCCTACCCCGATGGGCGGCCCGTCACGCTCGATGCGTTGCACGGAACCCCTGCGATCCTGGAATTCTGGAGCACCCAGTGCGGCCGCTGTCGGGCCGTGATTCCGCACCTGGCCGACCTGCGCGCGCGCCACGCCCCCGAAGACCTGGCGATCCTGGCCGTCACGGAGGAGTCCGCCGAACAGATCCGGGAATTCGTCGCCGGCGCCGGCATCAACTACGAAGTCGGTTTGGACCCGGGATACAAGGCGCACGGCGAGTATGGAGTGAAGGACTACCCCCTCGGCTTCGTCCTGGACCCCGAAGGCAGGATCGCCTTCGAGGGCGCCCCCGGGACGCCGGCGTTCGACGCCGCGGTGGAGGCGGTGGTCGCCGAGGTGGCCGCCCGGCGCCCCTTCGGGCGGTACTACGCGGCGCTGGTCGAGCGGGGCGAGGGCCAGGACTCGGTCCTGCTCGAGGCGACCCTCACGGCGGGACCGAAGGCGCCCCGCCGCTCCCTCTCCATCGACGTCATGGGCGCCCACTACGAAGCCCAGACCGCCGGCGGGGCGGTCCGCCGTGCCGACCTGCCCCTCACCGACGCTGAACGCGCGGACCTGATGGCGGCCCTGCGGGGCGCCGACCTGGCGCGCCAGCCACGCGGGTACGGTGCGGTCAAGCCGGGCTCCGCCCTCGCCGAAATCACCGTCCTCTTCGGCGCCGACGCCGTCAAGACCGTGGTGCTCGCCCCCGCCGCGGGCGCCTACCGGAACAAGGGCGCCGGCGTCCCGCCCGCGGTCGCCGCCCTCTGGAAACGACTCGAGCCCCTGCTGCAGCGGGGCGAAGCGAGGGCGCGGTGATTCCCCGAATCGCGCTTGCCGCGCTCCTCGGCCTGCTGGCCGGCCTCGGCGGCTATACGTTCTTCTATGCGCAGGGGATCTCGTACTTCAGCAACGACCCGCGCGCCTGCGTGAATTGCCACATCATGCGCGAGGCTCACGAAGGATGGCTCAAGGCCAGCCATCACGCCCATGCGACCTGCAACGACTGTCACGTGCCCCAGGACTTCCTCGGCAAGTACGTGTCCAAGGCAGTCAATGGGTACAACCACTCCAAGGGATTCACCCTCCAGGATTTCCATGAGCCGCTCCGGATCACTCCGGCCAACCGGAAGGCCTTGCGCGAGAACTGCCTGCGCTGCCACGCGAATCTGGTCGGGGAACTCGTGGTCCACGACCGTGCCGGGGACGTCCTGGATTGCGTCCGGTGCCATGCCCGCGTCGGGCACGGCCCCATCCGTTGAGCGAGTTGCCGATGACCGAGTCCGCCGTTCCGACCTCCGGTTCGACCCCCTCCCCCTGGAAGCGCCGCCTGCTCTACGCCGTGGCCCTGGGGGGCACCGCCGTCGCCACCGTCGGCGTCATGCTCCTGCGCGAGAACATTGCCGAACGGAAGGCGGAGGCCCGCCAGGTGGTGTTCAAGGTCGTGAACCTGACCGAGGACACGATCGATCCCGCCGAGTGGGGCAAGAACTTCCCGCGTCAGTACGACTCCTTCCGCCGCACCGTCGACACCGAGCGTACGCGCCACGGCGGCAGCGACGCCTTTCAGAAGCTGGACGACGACCCGCGCTGGCGCGTCCTTTTCGAGGGGTATGCCTTCTCCGTGGATTACCGCGAAGAACGCGGCCACGCGTACATGCTGTCGGACCAGGAGGAGACCGAGCGGGTCAAGCGCTTTCCCCAGCCGGGCGCATGCCTGCACTGCCACTCCTCGGTTCTGCCCGCCTACCGCGCGAAGGGGCGCGAGGCCGGCATCCCGGACGACCGGCCGGCGGAGCAGATCCGCAAGGGGTTCGAGGTGGTTTGCGCCATGCCCTACCCGGAGGCCCGACCGCTGGTCACCCATCCGGTCTCCTGCGTCGATTGCCACGAGCCCGAATCGCTGCAACTGCGCATCACGCGACCGGCCTTCCTGGACGGGATCCGCGCGCTGGCGAAGAGCGGGGCGGCCGTGCCTCACCTGCCCAGCGTGGAGCGCTGGCGAAAGAACCCCGGCAGCGGCGAGTATGAACCCAACGCAATGGCGTCGCGGCAGGAGTTGCGTTCCCTCGTCTGCGCCCAGTGCCACGTCGAGTACTACTTTAAGGGCGAAGGAAAGCGGCTGACCTATCCCTGGTCCAAAGGCCTCCGGGTCGAGGAAATCGAGGCGGCCTACGATGAGGCGGGGTGGAAGGATTGGAAACACCCGCGCACGGGCGCCGCGCTGCTCAAGGCCCAACATCCCGAATTCGAGCTTTGGAGCCAGGGGATCCATGCGCGCAGCGGCGTCTCGTGCGCCGATTGCCACATGCCGTACGTGCGCGAGGGGGCGATCAAGGTCAGCGACCATCACGTGCGGAGTCCGCTGCTTCACGTCTCACGCTCGTGCGAGACCTGCCATCGCTACTCCGAGCAGGAGCTCCTCGCCCGCGCCGCCGCGATCCAGGACCGTACGCGGGACCTGATGACGCGGGCGGAGGAGGCGGTGGTGGCGCTGATTCGCGCCGTGGAGGACGCGGCCGGGGCGGGGATCCCGGAGGCGGACCTCGAGCCGGCGCGCGGACTGCACCGCCGGGCCGAATGGCGGCTCGACTTCGTGGCCGCGGAGAACTCGATGGGGTTCCACGCGCCGCAGGAGTCGGCGCGGATCCTGGCCGAGGCGATCGACTTCGCCCGCCAGGGGGAAAACGCCGTCTGGCGGCTGCGGGCCGGCAAGAAATGACCCGGCCCGTTGACCCCGCCGGTCCCGCCCTCCTATAATGCCCCACCCGCGGCGCCCCCCGGGGGCTTCGCCGGCCGACCGTTCCGATCCGGATGATGGGGGAGATCCATGCCCAGGGAGATTCCGACGCGATTCGACTCCGCGACCGTGGAGCCGCGGGTCTATTCCTTCTGGGAGGGAAAGGGCTGGTTCCAGGGACGCGTCCGTCCCGGCGCGCCCCGCTTTTGCGAGGTGATCCCCCCGCCCAACATCACCGGCATTCTCCACATGGGGCACGTCCTCGACAACACGCCGCAGGACATCATGGCGCGCTGGAAGCGGATGCTGGGCTTCGAGGTCTCCTGGATCCCCGGGACCGACCATGCCGGGATCGCCACGCAGAACGTGGTCGAGAAGGAACTGCGCAAGCAGAAAATCCGCCGCCAGGACCTCGGCCGCGAGAAGTTCCTCGAACGCGTCTGGGAGTGGCGGGAGAAGTACGGCCACACCATCATCACGCAACTCAAGCGTCTCGGTTGTTCCTGCGATTGGAGCCGAACGCGCTTCACCATGGACGACGGCCTTTCCGCCGCCGTGCTCGAGGTGTTTTGTCGGCTGTATGAAAAGGGGCTGATCTACCGGGGCGACTACATCGTGAACTGGTGCCCGCGCTGCCACACCGCCTTGTCCGACGAGGAGGCCGCCAAGGAGGAGATCGACGGCGGTCTTTATCCGATCTCCTACCCCGTGAAGGGAAGCGCGGAGAAGCTGACGATCGCCACCACGCGGCCGGAGACCATGCTCGGCGACACCGCCGTGGCCGTGCATCCGGCGGATCCCCGCTATACCCACCTGATCGGCAAGACCGTGATCGTGCCGCTGGTCGAACGGGAAGTGCCGATCATCGCCGACGAGTACGTGGACCGGGAGTTCGGCACGGGGGCGCTCAAGATCACGCCCGCCCACGACCCGAACGACTACTGGATCGGCAAGAAGCACGATCTGCCGTTCCTCAACGTGATGGCCCCCGACGCGCGGATGAACGAGAACGCCGGACCCTATCAGGGACTGACGCGCGAGGAATGTCGGAAGAAGGTGTGGGAAGACCTCCAGGCAAAAGGCCTGGCGGGCGAGCGCAAGCCCCATCGCCATGCCGTGGGGCACTGCTACCGCTGCGAGACGATCATCGAGCCGTACCTGAGCAAGCAGTGGTTCGTGAAGATGCAACCGCTCGCGGCGCCCGGCATCCGCGTGGTCAAGGACGGCACGCTCACCTTCTTCCCCGAGCGCTGGTCGAAGACCTACCTGGAGTGGATGGAGAACATCCGCGACTGGTGCATCAGCCGTCAGTTGTGGTGGGGCCACCGCATTCCGGTGTGGTACTGCGAGGAGTGCGACCACCTGACCGTGTGTCGTACCCCGCCGACGGCGTGCGGCGGGTGCCGTTCGTCCAGGATCCGCCAGGACGAGGACGTGCTCGACACCTGGTTCTCGTCGTGGCTGTGGCCGTTCTCCACCCTCGGCTGGCCGGAGAAGACCCCGGACCTGGGTTACTTCTATCCGACCGACTGGCTGAATTCCGGCAAGGACATCATCTTCTTCTGGGTGGCCCGGATGATCATGGCCGGGCTGGAGTTCACCGGGACGGTGCCGTTCCGGCACGTCTACATCCACTCGATCGCCCGCGACAACCAGAACCGGAAACTCTCGAAGTCGCTCGGAAACTCGCCGGACCCGATCGAACTCTTCGACAAGTTCGGCACCGATGCGGTCCGCTTCGGCATCATCGCCAACACGCCGATGGGGCAGGACGTGATCCTGTCCGACGAGGTGTACACGTACGGACGGAACTTCGTGACCAAGATCTGGAACGCCTGCCGGTTCCTGCTGCTGAACGTGCGGGACGACGATCGCCTGGACGGGCCCGCGGGGGACACCTTCGAAGACCGGTGGATCCTGTCCCGCCTGCATGCGGCGGCGGCCGATGCGACCGCCCGGCTGGAGGTGTACGACTTCGGCGAAGCGGCGCGTTCGCTCTACCAGTTCTTCTGGAGCGAGTTCTGCGACTGGTACGTGGAAATGGTGAAGCCGCGCCTGGCCGAGGGCGCGGACCCGCAGGCACGGGCCGCCACGCTGCGAACGACGGTGGAATGCCTGTCGGTTTCGCTGCGGCTGCTTCATCCGTTCATCCCCTTCGTGACCGAGGAGATCTGGCAGCACTTCCGCAAGCTTCCGGGCCTCGAAGGGGGATTGGCGGAGAGCATCATGATCGCCCCCTGGCCGAAGACGGATGCGGCGCGGCGGAATCCGGACGCGGACGCGCACATGACGCTGGTGGAGGGTCTCGTGCGCGGCGTGCGGGACGTCCGCAACAAGATGAACATCCCGCGCCCGACGCGGCTGCCCGCGATCGCCCACGCGCGCGACCAGGCGGCGGCGGACACCGTCCGCGCGCGCGCCGACCTGGTGACCCACATGGCGAACCTGGAGCGGTTGGAGATCGGCGTGGGCCTGCCGCGTCCGCCCAAGTGCGCGACCGTGGTGGCCGGACCCGTGGAACTCTACCTGCCGCTCGAGGGCGTCATCGACCTGGACGCCGAGCGACGCCGGTTGAGCGGGCAGGCGGGCAAACTCGAACAGCAACTGGCGCAGGTGCGCGCCAAGTTGGAAAGCCCCGGTTTCAAGTCGAATGCGCCCGCCGAGGTCGTGGCCAAGGAACAGGCCCGGGCGGCCGAGGTCGAGGCCCAACTCGCGGGCGTGCGCGCCAGTCTCGCGGAGCTGGACCACGCGTAGACGCCGCGCGGGGACGGCGGGACCGGGTCACCCGGCCCGCCTCCGCGCGCGGGCAAGGTCTACTTGTCCTTCTTCTTGTCCGTGTCCTTCCCCTTGCCCTTGTCTTTGTCTTTGTCTTTGCCCTTCCCCTTGCCCTTTCCGTGATCGTCGTCGTCATCGCCGTCCCCGGCTTCCGACTTCCCCTTGCCCTTTCCCTTGCCGGGATGCTCCCCGTCCTTTCCCTTGCCCGGGTGCTCCCCCGCCTTGTCCTTCCCCTTCTTGGCCTTGCGCGCGGAATTGGCGGCCTTCAGCTTCCCGGCCTCGACCCGATCCAGTTGTCCGTTGCCGTCGGTGTCCCAGGTGGCCAGGATCTTGGTCTTCGCTTCGTCGCTCCGCGCCTTATGGTCCGCCATCCGTTCGGCGAGCACGGCCTTCTCGGCGTCGTCGAGCGCGCCGTCGCCGTCGGCGTCGGCCTGCTTGGCAAGGGCGCGTTCGATGCCCATTTCGCGATCGCGCTTGATGTCGAGGAGAAGTTTTCCCTTCTCCTCGGCGCTGAGTTTGCCGTCCCCGTCCGCGTCATACGTCGCCTTCCCGTCTTTCAGGCGTGTCACCAATGGCGAGTCCGGGACCAGCTCGCCGGCGTCGGCGGCCACGGCCGCCTCATCCATCAGGTCGTCGATGGCGGCGTCCACCGCCTCGGGGTGGCTCAGGTCCAAGGCGCCCCCATCGCCGATCACGTCCACGGACGCGGCCGGATCGCCGGCCTCCTCCGCGGGAGCAGGGGTGGGCGTGGCAAGAACGAGGGCCAGAGTCACGACGAGCGCAGGCAGCCAGGATCCGATGGGGCAAGACATGCTCTTCTCCTCAAGTAGCCGGCGAGCGCCGGAATTCCCCCCTGAATGGCGAGTTCATCCCCCGCATTCTACCACGACCGCTTCCGGCGACAAGGCGCGGACCCCGCAAACACGCGCGCAAACTGCGTCGACGAGCGCGTCGACGGTTCCCTGAAATCCTTCCGCGGGTCGGCGACCGGTCCGTATAATGGCCTCCCCATCCACGTGCCGCCCCGGATGCCCGTTCCGCGGAGGATCTGCATGGCCAGCACCAAACCCAAGAAAATCGTCACGCTCCAGCGCCACATCATGGAGGCCCAGAGCCTGCACCCGCAGGCGACCGGTGAATTCACCCGGCTGCTCTGGGACCTGACCCTCGCCATCAAGATGATCGCCTGGGAGGTCAATCGCGCCGGGCTCGTGAAGGACATCCTCGGCGCGACCGACGACCAGAACATCAGCGGCGACAAGGTCATGAAGCTGGACGTCTACGCGCAGCAGCGCATCTACCAGGCGATGGACCACGGCGGCCATCTTTGCTGCATGGCCAGCGAGGAAGTGGAGGATGTCATCCCCATCCCCAAGAACTTCCCGCGCGGCAAGTACGTGCTCATGTTCGATCCGCTCGACGGCTCCTCGAACATCGAGGCGAACGTGAGCGTGGGGACGATCTTCTCCATTCACCGCAAGGTCACCCCCGGGCCCGACGGCGGCGTGGAGGACTGTCTGCAGAAGGGTTCGCAGCAGGTCGCCGCGGGGTACGTCATCTACGGCTCGAGCACGATGCTCGTTTACACGACCGGTCAGGGCGTCCACGGCTTCACCCTCGACCCGAGCGTCGGCGAGTTCCTGCTCTCGCACGAGAACATCCAGACACCCACGCGCGGCAAGATCTACAGCATCAACGAGGGGAACGCCTGTTTCTGGGACGAGGGGACGCTGAACTACATCCGCTGGATCAAGCAGTTGGACCCCAAGACCAGCCGCCCCTACTCGTGCCGGTATGTCGGCTCGCTGGTGGCCGACTTCCACCGGAACATCCTCTACGGGGGTATTTTCCTGTATCCGGCGGACATGCGGGACCCGAAGAACCCGAAGGGAAAACTGCGGCTCCTCTACGAGGCGGCCCCGCTCGCCTTCATCGTCGAGCAGGCGGGCGGACGCGCCGGCACCGGCGCGGAGCGGATTCTCGACATCCAGCCCAAGCAGTTGCACCAGAAGGTGCCGCTGGTCATCGGCAGCCGGGACGAGGTGGAGCTGTACGAGCAGTTCTTCCAGGGGAAGCGGAAGGATTAGGCCGCCCGAATCCCCGGCGGCCGCGGGTGGCCCGGGTTTCGGGAAACATGCCGGAGCGAGGCGGGGACATGGCGGTGCCACCGATCGACGGAGGGGGGATCCTCATTACCGGCGCCTCGAGCGGCATCGGGCTCGCGCTGGCACGGTTGCTGGCCCCCTCCGCGCGCGCCCTCGTGCTCGTCGCCCGCCGTGCCGAGCGCCTGGAGGAGCTTCGGTCCGAACTCTCCGCCCGAAACGCGGGAGTCCGCGTGATCGCCCTGGCCTGCGATGTCAGCGACTTCGGCGCGGTCGACCGGATGCTCGAACGGGCCCAGGCCGAGGCGGGACCGGTCGACGTCCTCGTCAACAATGCAGGGCTGGGAGACATCGGGCTCTTCGAGCGGACGGAGTGGCGAAAAGTCGCCCAGCTCCTCGCCGTGAACGTCGCCTCGCTCACCTACCTGACCCACCGGCTCCTGCCGGGCATGCTCGAACGGCGCCGGGGGGGGATTCTGAACGTGAGCAGCGGGATCGGGTTGACCTGGCTGCCGGGGGCCGCCGTCTACGGAGGGAGCAAACAGTACGTGTCCGCGTTCACGGAATCCCTGCGTGCAGAACTGCGGGGCACCGGAGTGGTGGTCAGCCAACTCTGCCCCGGACCGGTCGCGACCGAATTCGAGCAGAGGGCCGGCAATCCCACGGGGATGTCGGTCCCGGGATTCCTGGAAATCTCGGCGGAGCAGTGCGCGCGCGTTGCCGTACGGGAGTTTCGGCGCGGGAAGGCGATCATCGTCCCCGGCTTCTGGGCCGGAGTCCTGATTGCGGCCGGCCGCCTGCTCCCGCGCGGGATCGCTCGTGTGATCTACCGCGGCATCGGGGGATTCCTGCGCCGGCGGCCGCGCGCGACGGAGGCTCGCGAGCCGAGCATCGCGGGTGCGCCTGAATCGCCTCCCGCATCGCCGTGAGCTCGGGCGGGATCGGGGCCGGCCGCCGGGTCAGCGGGTGCCGATCCGGTTGAGGAGGTCGACCAAGTCTTCTCCGGTTCCGCCTTCATTCCCCTCACCGCCCTCCCGGCCGCCCCCGCCCTGCAAGGTCAACGTCCCCCGGGCCTCCACGAAGGGGCGGCTGAACAACGCCGCGAACACATCGTAGGTCCCGGGTCGCAGATCGGGCGGATACTCCCACACCACCCACATGCGCGCGACTTGGCCCGGGTCGAGCCACTTGGCCGGCGGCACCATCGCGGGAAAGGAGCGCCCGGCGGACCACCGGTAGATCACCCGCCCATCCGGCGCGCGCACCGCGAAGTCGTTGAGGGGCAGCTTGGCGAATTCGAAGCGGATCCGCGTCTGCGTCGGGTTGCGCACCTCGAGCGTAAAGCGCGCCGCTCGTCCGAGGTGTTCGACGAGCAACCGCGCCTCGGGCCGGACATCGGCGTTCACCAGCGCCATGTAACGGTCCCAGTCGAAGAACCGCCCGGGATCGTGATGCGTCGCGCCGGGGACCTCGTCATGCCCAATGATGTGCGCGCGGGTCTTGGGGATGCCGTAGCGGTCGCAGATCGCCCGGGTCAACGCGGCCGAGGCCGCGTACTGCGCGTCCGTCCACGTGTTCCGATCCGCGTACCCCTCGTGCTCGATCCCGATCGAATGGCGATTGTAGCTCCAGTTTCCCGCATGCCAGGCGATGTCCTTTTCACGAACCACCTGGATCAATCGTCCATCCTTGGCCACGATGTAGTGCGCGCTGACCTCGGAGCGCGGATTGCGGAACCAGGAAACCGCCCCTTCCGCCGTCCCCTCGATCGTGTGGAGCACCACGTACCGGATGGTGCGATAGGAAGAGGGGGTGTAATGCCGTCCCGCCCGGAAGGGCACCCCCGGGACACTCTCGTCCGCAAACGCGGCCGCAGCCCAGACCAGGCTGAGAAGGATGATCGCGCCGACCAGATCGAGAATCCCGCGGCCGTACAGTCCCATGACGATTTCGTCCTTGCGTCGAGCCCCGTGAACCGTGGATCGATGACACCCCACCGATCAGGGCACCATCGCAAGGCGCGTGCCGCGTGCTGCCGGATCACATTGAATCTCGCAGGATATTAATTGGAAAAGAGTTACGTGTTTCTGCTCCGCCCGAAAGGGCTTCATGTGCGTCAGCGGGGATGTTTCGTATCCGGACGGGTTCCGGTTTCTTGGACCGACGGGCGCTCCGGCAACGTGGAAAGCAGGGGCGGCGGGCGGTCCCGTCGATCCCGGACGGCGCGCGGGGGCGGCACCGGTCCGGCGCGCGCGCGGGGCGAATCGATCGTCGTCCCGGCGTCCCCGCGACGCCCGACCGACCACCGCCCTCGCGCGCGCTTGCCCGATGGACGTGTTCGGTCAGCGCGGCGTCGGGGATGACTTTCGCCGCACTTCCCAGACTCCGCCGGTTCCTCTTGTGATGGCAAGGTCCGGGGACTGGCCGATCACGCGATCCAGCACGACGTTCCAGGACACGTCCTTCACGTGGACGCTCACCCGGGTCGTTCGGGCCAAATCCTGGGCGTCCGGGAGGATGAGGATGCTCTTTCCGGCGGCGACCGCCACGGCCTCGATGATGCGGTCGATCGGGGTATCGGAGAGGCTGATCGTGATGGTGGGCTCCACCTCCAGGGCGGGGAGATTCTCCGTCGAGGCGTCGGGTTGCCGGGCGTCGGGATCCTGCGTTGACTCCATGCCCGACCGATGTGCGGAACCGCTTGCCTGGAACGATCCACGTCGGGACCAGGGATCCCCTCCGTACCCTCCGGCGATCTGGCACGACAGGAGCCACTCCGACGAGGACTCCCCCCGGCGCCGCTGTCGGACGTCGAGGGATACGACGGTCAGGTTGCGCGCCCCGAGTTCCAGGTTTCGGAGCAAGCGCGTGAGTCCCGGCAAGTCGGTGGAGCGCAGTTCGACGTTCCAGAGCATGCCGGCTCGGGATTCCCGGCCCTGAACCGGGCCGAGCGAGACTCCCAGGTCCGCGGCGGCCGCGTCGAGCCGGGCGATGAACTCGGCCGTCTCGGAAGTCACCGCAGGTTTTCCGATCCGGAGTTGGTCCTCCGCGGCGGTCCAGGGGCGCAGGGCCCCGGTCGCGATCCCGAAGGCGCTGACGAAGTACAACCGTTCCACGTCGTCTTCCTTCATCGGGCGCATTTCCCGAACCTGGGAAACCAGCCGGCCGCGCTTGCGAATCTCCTCGTTCCACCGGGTCAGTTCCCTGGCGGCGGCGACCGTCCCTTCCAGGGTGCACTGGTCGGCGCGGAGGTGCAGGGAGCGGATCCCCGCCGCCAGGTCCGGGGATTCGACGACCGCGGCGAGCAGCTCCTCGAGCAGGGCGGACGGGGAAACGTACGGAAGACTGGGGGTCGGCAGCCGTCGCAGCCAGACGGCGGTGCCGGGCTCCCGGACCTGGACGAGTCTTCGGGCCGATGCGAGGAACTCGGCCCAGGTCGGGTCTTCGGACTTGACTTCGATGCGACCAAGGTCCTCGATGGTCCGGTTCAGGGAGATTCCGCGGCGTGCTTCGAAGTCGCAGGTCCACTCCGGATGTCCGGCCACCTCGAGGCGCACGGCTCCGTCCATGGGGAGGCGGGCGCGTCCCAGTTCGGACTCGGTTTCATCGGATCGACGGCGGGCGATGCGGATGCCGCGCACCTCGCTCTCCGGAACGAGGCTGCGCAGCCGCTGTTCGATCTCCGCGGCGATCGTCGCGTCGGCCGACCCGCCGACGGAGATCTCGCCGACGTAGGGAAGTCGGGCGCGCCCCGAGGCGTCGGTGGAGACGGAGACGAGCATCTCGGGGGCATCGACCCACACGTCGAGGAATCCGGGCTCGGCCGGGCGGACGACGGCCGGCGCGGCCGCGTCCGGGCCGGCGAAGGCGAAGACCCGGACGCCCTTCTCGAGGACGCCGAGGATGATTTCCGCGCGGCCGTCACCGTCCAGGTCGGCGACGTCGAGGCCGGCGGCAAAGCTCCCGACGGTTACGCCTCCGGCATCCCGGAGCGCGTCGGAAACCCAGAGCGGCTTTCCGTCATACGACAAGACGCAGAGGAAGCACTCGCGCACGCCCTGGCCCTCCCGGGAGAGGATGCCGGGGGAGAGCGCCACGACCACCTCGGGCGTGCCGTCGCCGTCCAGGTCGCCCGCGGCCAGGGCGTTGGGCTGGCGCAGAATGAAGCCGCCGGGAAGGTCGAATCGCCAGGCCTGCCGGTCGTCGAAGGCGACCAGGACGTCCGGACCGTCCAGGGAATTCGGAAGGGATCCGGCGGCCACGATGCGGGGTTGGCGACCGCCGGCCCGATTCAGCAGGGTCACCGCCTTCAGGCCGATCCCCTCGACGGGGTACTCCCGGGTGCGCCGGCCGGAAGAATCGATCAGGTCCACCGACCCGCCCGGGCTCTGCGGATCCGCCCATCCGCGGGCGGCGTAGACGACACTCGTCCCGTCGAACCGCGCGGCTGCGAAACCGAAGTAACCCGCGTTCGCTCGCCACAGCAACCGGCCATCCTGTTTCCACGCGCTCAGCGCCCCGCCGTGGCGGGATCCCAACACTTCGTGGGTGCCGTCGCCGTCGAGATCGACGAACTCCACCTGGCCGAGCGGGCTCGGCGCGGTGAATTCGAACCGCTTGCGCCCGTCCCGAGAGAAGCCGAACAGTTGTCCGTGCAGGAAATTCGGCAACCCGCCGATCCAAAGCGTGCCGTCTCCTTCCCGCACGACGCGACCCAGGGTCAGGAACGGAGGCTCCGCACCGCCGGTGACGAGCGGACCGAGTTCCGACCCGCGGCCGTTCAGGACGCGGAGGAACGCCTTGCCGTCGGGGCCGGCGGCGCGATCGAGCCCCGCCACCACGACTTCGGCGCGGCCGTCGCCGGTCAGATCGCCGGTCCAGGAGCCGAGGATGCGGTCGTCCGCGAGTTGCCAGCGCTCGACGATCTTCAGCGTCGGCGGCGCGAAAAAGTCTTTGCGCACGCGGCTCGACAGCCCCGAGGCGGCATCCGCGACGACCTGGGTCTGCAACAGGTCATGCGCCCGCAGCAATTCGGCGATCAGGGCTTCCGTTTCCGCGCCCGCGAGACCCTTGGCCCGGGCGTCGCGGTGAGCGTCGATCGCGCTCTTGAGCGCGGCGACCGCTTCGTCATGCCGGCCGAGTTCGGCCAGGAGGGTGGCAAGCTGGTGGGCATCGCGTGGACGGGACAGTCCCGCGCTCTGTTTTCGGCGGTACACGTTGACGGCCCGCTCGAGGTGGATGCGGGCGTCGTCGGCACGGTCCCGGGCGCGGAGAGCGCGGGCGTAGTCGGCGAGCGCCACGGGATCCTCGGGATTCAGGGCCAGCGCGCGTTCCAGCGCCAAGAGCGCGGCTTCGGTTCCCGTCCCGGCGCCTTCCGGTCGGCGGCTGCCGCGCGCGAAGCGGACTTCCGCGATCTCGGCTTCGCGGAGTTCCAGGATGCGGTCGCCGACCCGCACCCGGTAGGTCCGGCTGCCGAAGTCGACGAGCAGACCCTCGATGCGATCGCCGTTCTGAAGCACCATCGTGACCGGCCGTTCCTGTCCTTGGGACTGGGCCGGGACTGGACGGATCGCGGTCACGAACATCAGGAAGAGGCAGGCCATTCGTCGCAGCATGGGTGACGCTCCCCTGGGATGGGTCGAAGGCCGGCGGACGCCATGTCCACCGGTCCGACTCTCCCTTTGCAAGCCGCGTTCCGCGGCCGTGGGAAATCCTTCGTACGCCGGAGGGGCGGCTTTGGAGCTCCAATGCCCGTCGAGGCAAGGCGGGCGGACCGACGCGGGGCGACGGGAGGGAGTGTTGAATCCTTCCACACCCCTGTGGCGGGGATCCACATGCGCCCACAGCGCCCGGGAACCGTCGGGTCGCCGCCGGCCCGCCGCCGGAAGGGGGATTCCGTACTCGGAGACGGCGCTCACTCTTCGTCCGTCCGGTAGCGGATCGACTCGACTTGATCGAGCGCATACTCGGTCTCGCGGCCGTCTTCCCCGCGGAAGCGGATTCGACGGGAGTCGAGCTGGAGTACCGTGCCGCGCGCAGTCGAGCCGCCCACGAGGATCAATTCCGCAGGGCGCGCCTCCGAGGCGGACTTCGTGATCGCGCGGTCGTTTCCGGGACCCGCCGACGGTCGCCCGGACCCGCCGCGTGGCGCGATCCCCATTCCATCGAGCAGGATCCATACGAGCAGGCCTCCGAGGACACCGACGGCGGCGACCCACCCGGTGCGGGGGAGGGCGGGGCCCGCGGCCCGGCCGGCGACGAGCGTCGAGCCGGCCAGCGGCCCGGCGGTGCCGGGAGTCGCCGGGGAGGCCAGGTACGGCTGGGTTGGGTCCGCGGAGGAGGAGCGGACGACCCCCGCAAGTCGCCGGAGGTTGTCGCCCTCTTCTCCGCCGGCCGGCGCCGCCGCGGCGCGCAGGTCGGACGCGAGGTCGTTCGCCGACTCGTACCGGCGAAATGGGTCCTTCTCGAGACAGCGCAGCACGACGCGGTCCAGCGACTCCGGGACGTCGGGTGCGGTCCCGGACGGACGCGGCGCCGGTTCCTCGCAGTGCTTGCGCAGCAGCGCCAGCGGGTTCTCCGCCAGGAACGGCGGTCGGCCGGTCAGCATCTCGAACAGCATCACGCCCACGGCATACAGATCGGAGCGCGCATCGGCGGGCTTGCCCTCCGCCTGCTCGGGGGACATGTACTCCGGCGTTCCGAGCACCTGGCCGGAAAGCGTGACGCGGGTGAATTCGGCGACCTTGGCAAGCCCGAAGTCGGTCACGCGGGCGACGCCGGCGGGGTCGATCAGCAGATTCGACGGCTTGAGGTCCCGGTGGACGATGCCGCGCGCATGGGCGTAGGTGAGGGCATCGCACACCTGAAGCGCGACCGCGACGGACTCCGCGGGAGTCAGTCGGCCGAGGGCCCGCAGGATGCGGGCGAGGTTGGCGCCGGGAACGTACTCCATGACGAAGTAATGGACGCCGCCCTCGCTCATCACGCCGCCGAGCCCGCGCACGATGTGCGGGTGGACCAGATCGCCCACGATCTGCTGCTCGAGCTCGAAGCGCTTCAGGATCCCGGGATCGCCGGAAAGGGATTCGGCGAGCACCTTGATCGCAGCGGCCGCCCCGGTGAGGTCTTCGACCGCGAGATACACGGTACCCATTCCCCCGCGACCGAGCTTCGCGGTGACGGTAAGCCGGCCGAGTCGGCGGCCGATCATGTCGGGCTCCTCATGACCCCCGTGGCGGGAATGGCGGGTCGGGGCGTATTGTACTTCGGTTCGCCTGGATTTCCGAGAGTCGTTTGCTTCCAAAACGGCGTCCGGCGGGAAGCCCGTTCGGGATGCCGACCGGGGCGCGTGCCGTTCGCGCCTCGCGCGCGGCGGGGAAAGTCGCGGTCTTGGCCGGCGCTCCCCCCCGGCCGCGCCGGTCGGGTGCGAGTCGATTGACGTCCCGGCATTGCCTCCTTACGATCGCTCCGAGTCGGTGCGACCACGCGCGAACGCAGGACTTCGCATCATGGAGGCGAGCGGTGCACGCCGAACGGACTCTCGAGGCGCGGCACTGGGAGCAGATCAAGGCGCTCGCCCGTACCTTGCGTGGACGACTGCGCGCCGCCGACGGCCGGTTTGCCGTGGAATGGTCGTGCGAGGGGGGGGCGGCCCGCATCGAGCTCTCGGCCGCTGGGGTGGCCGCGAGATTCGCCGTTTCCCCCATCCGGGCGCGCATGCGGCTCGTCCGGGAAGGCTGGGTCGGGCGACTCCGTCGCTACTTCGGGGCTCAGGATCTCGTTCTCGGCCACGCCGAGTTCGATCGGCTTTTCCTCATCCAGGGAGTACCCGAAGACGAGGTTCGGCGAGCGCTCTCCCCCCGGGTGCGCGCCGCCCTCCTGGCCCTTCTGCAACGGACGCCAAAGGCGGCCGGGGACATCGCGGTTGAGGTCGGCGGAATCGGCGTGCTCATCGTCTGTCGATGCAAGCCGGGATCCCTCGACGTGCACCGGTTCGCGGACCTGGCCCTGGAAGTCTATCGCGGCTTGCGGACGCCCGTCCCCGTCGAGGCTGCTCCGGAGAAGCCGGCGCCGGCTCCTGCCCCGCCCGTGGTCCGGTCGGCGGAGGAAGTGGCCTCCCGAACCGCCCCGACTCCCGCCGTCGAAATCGTCCCGTCCGGACGCTGTCCCGTATGTGACTGCCCGTTGGCGCCGCCGCTCAACACCTGCGCGCGCTGTAGAACCCCGCATCATGCGGACTGCTGGGGCTACTTCGGCGGGTGCGCCATCTTCGCGTGCGGCGGCAGCCGGGACCTCGCCGAGGCGAAGGCGAGGAATTCGCGGCGGCGCAAACGCAAGCCGCGCTCCCGGCGTCACGAATTGGAATCGTGACGGGCGGTCGCCCTCTGCAGGAGCGGGACACCAGGGCCACAACATTCTCGGGGCCTCGTCCCGGGCGGCTATTCCTCCCCATACTCCCGCAGCCGGTGGTAGAGCGTGCCGCGGTCGATGCCGAGCATCTGCGCCGCGCGCGACTTGTTCCCGCCGGCCATGCGCAGGATGCGCAGGACATGACGCCGCTCGACCTCTTTGAGAAGGGTGGCGTCCCCGGCCCCCGCGTCCAGTGCGGAGGCGTCGGCGCGGACCTCCAGGGGCAGGTCGTCGGGCTGGACCAGCGGCCCCGCGGCGACCAGGACGGCGCGCTCCACCGCGTTGCGCAATTCGCGGACGTTGCCCGGCCAACGGGCGCGCTGCAATACCGAGGAGGCCGCCGGAGAGAACGCCTTCACGGCCGGATGGTGGACGCGAAACTCGTCCAGGAAGTGCATCGCCAGGAGCGGGATGTCGTCCGGCCGCTCGCGCAAGGGGGGCAGCACGATTTCCAGGACGCGAATGCGGTAGAGCAGGTCGGACCGGAACCGGTCTTCCGCGACCCGCGTCGCGAGATCCTGGTGCGTGGCGGCGAGCAGGCGGAAATCCACCGCCACCGGCCGGTCGGCGCCCACCGGATGCACCTCGCGGGTATCGAGCACCCGCAGCAGCTTGGCTTGGGCGGAGGCGGGACACTCGCCGATCTCATCGAGGAACAGGGTGCCGCCGTGCGCGAGTTCGACCAATCCCTTGCGCGCGGCGAAGGCGCCGGTGAACGCGCCGCGAGCATGGCCGAAGAGCTCGGACTCGAAGAGGTCGGCCGGGACGGCGGCGCAGTTGAGGGCGACGAACGGCAGGTCCCGCCGGCTCCCCCCCGAGTGGATCGCGCGCGCGACGAGTTCCTTCCCGGTGCCGGTTTCGCCGCGGATCAGCACGGGCGAGTCGACCGGAGCGGCCCGGCGGATCCAGGCATAGACTTCGCGCATGGCGGGGCTGTCCCCGAACAGGTCCGGCGGAGGCGGCGCGAACGGAGGTCCGGGGGCAGCCGCGCGAGCGGGCCCGGTGCGCGGCGAATCGTTCGGGGGACCGGCGTCCGCGCTCGAAACCTCCGCCGCGGGAGGGGAGGGTCGATCGGCCGCCTGGGGCGGGAAGCCCGCATTCGTGGTCCGTCCGAGCGTCACGAGGACGCTCTCGTCCGCGCCCACCGCGGGGAGATCGGAGCGGTACACGAACAGGGTCCGCCCGATGCGGATGCGGTCCCCGTCGCGCAGGAACGCGTCGGTCTCCGGCACCCCGTTCACCCGGGTCCCGTTGCGGCTGCCCAGGTCCCGCAACCGCAGCCCGTCCGCCCCAGGCACGAGCGCCGCGTGCCGGCGGGACGCCTGCGCATCCGCCAGCGGTACGTCCGCATCCAGGTCGCGCCCGAGAACCACCTCGGCCGCAGGGAGGACGAACCAAGTCCCCCGTCCGGCGCCCTCCTGCACCCACAATCCTGCCGCCATCGCGCGTTCCTCCCCGGCAAGCCCCGCTCATTCTGCCCCGGCGGCCGACGATCGGGCAACGGTTTCCCGGAAACGAACCGGCCCGAGTCTCGCGACTCGGGCCGGGGCCGGACTCTCGTTGCGCGAACCGCTCTCAACGGCGTCCGCGATCCAACCCGCGCTCCACCAGTCCGGAGGCCTCCTGGTGCTTCTCCCAGGCGTCCTTCAGTTCGCGAACCGAGGGCTCCTGCTTGCCGAACTCCCGCGGCTTGAAGTCGAAGGTGGTTTCCCGGGCCGCCACCAGCGTCAACCGGTTGCTCGCATCAATCTTGTACACCGCCAGGCGCTGCGCTTCCCGGTCGAAAACGTACAGCACCTCCTGGTTGCTCGAGGCCAAGCCGGTCACCGCGACCACCCCCGCCCCGCTGTCGGCCGTACCCGCCAGGGCCGGTTGGGTCAGCGCCCCGCTCAACAGGACTCCGAGCATCGTCATTACGCCGCCGAAGACGGCCAGCAGCAACGCTTCGCTTCGATTCATGGATCCTCCTTCCTGCGCGGACTCCACCGCTCTACTTGAGGCCGGCCGCGGCTTCCGGGTTCTGCTTCGTGGACTCCAGATACTTGCGATACACCTCGCGCATCTCCTTCACCGCCGGTTCCTGCTTCCCGAACTCCTGCGGCTTCAGATCGTAGACCGTTTCCCGAACGGCGAGCAGCGCCAGCTTGTTGCTTGCATCCACCTTGTAGACGGCGAGGTGCTTGCTCTCGGCGTCATACAGGTACAGCACTTCCTGGTTGCTCGAGCTCAGCCCGGTCACGGCCACGACGCCCGCGCCGGAGTCGGCGGTGCCGGCGTGGGCCGGGGTCTGCAAGGCGCCCGAGAGGAGGACACCCAACGTGAGCATGACCGCGCCGAACACGGCGACGAGGAGGGATTCTTGGCGATTCATCGTGAGACTCCTTTCGAGCGTTGGTTTGTGTGGTTCTGTCCTAGAGAACAGGACCGTACCCCGATTGCATTCCCTTCGTCGGTAGATGGGAATCGCAATCGGCGTGCCTGCCTCGCAATTCTCCGCGCCGAGCGGCCCGGGTGTTGTGGGCGCATGTACCTAACTCATTACCAGGAAGTTGTTTGTGGAGCCTGCTCGGGGATGGGGCGGGGACGCGGGCGGGCGCGATGGACCGAGCCCCCGAATCCGGCTGTAACCCGGATTGACATCTGTAAATGTCCCGGCTAGCGGATCGGGGTCGGATCGGGGACCGGAGTGAGGAACTCGGTCCGGCGCTCCGGCGGGCCGAAGGGGGCGAGAGCGCGGAGGAAGCGGTCGGTGGGGCCGATCGCCAGGACGGCGGCGGAGTCGGGGTGCAGGTGTTGCAGGGCGACCCGCCGCACTTCCTCCGGGGTGACGCGGAGGACGCGGTCGCGATAGCCGGAGAGATAGTCGGCGGGCAGGCCGAGCGCTTCGAGGGCGAGGTACTCCTCCATCACCTCGATCTGGCTGTCGAAGCGGAACGCATAGCTGTTGCGGAGCGTGGCCTGGGCGGCGGCGAGTTCCTGGTCCGAAACCGGTTCGCGCTGGAGTCGGCGCAATTCGCCCAGAATGGCGGTGAGGGCGGCGGGGGCATCCTGGGGCAGACAGGCGGTCTCCACGGCGAAGGTGCCGGCGAGCGCTGTGCGGGAGATGCGACTGCGCGTCTCCCGGGCGGAACGGACGTCCGACCCGAGGCGTCGGGGCAATCGGGAGGTGACGGGGTCCGCGGCGAGGATCTGGTTGAGCACCTGGAGAGGGATCCAGTCCGGGTGAGACGCCGGCAGGCCTGCGTGGCCGACGACGAGGCGGCACAGGTCGAGCGGACGTTCGATCCCGGTGACGGCCCGACTCGGCGGGAGGGGGGGGTCCGGGACCGGAGTGTGGGGCCCGGCGTCGGACGGGGACCACGCGCCGAAGAAGCGCTCGACGGCGGCGCGAGCCGCCGCGGCCGTGACTCCCCCGGCGATGCCGATCAGGGTGGTTGCCGGCCGGTAGTGCTCATGGTGGAAGCCGGCGCACTCCGCGGCGGTGGGGCCGTCGGCCGAGTTCGAGCGGATCAGGTGGCCGTACGGGTGGTTGCAGTGGACCAGGGCGTCGAAGCGCGTGCGCGCGAGGCGGGCATCGTCCTCCACCTCCCGCAGCGACTCCTCGCGGATCAGGTTTCGGTGCGCGGCGATCGATCGCTCGTCGAAGTGTGGGCGCTGGAGCAGGTCGGCGAGCCACTCGACGCCGAGTTCCGCGTCGGCGGCCGGGAGGTCGAGGGTGAAGCGGGCGGCATCGTGATCGCACTCGACCTGGACGGTTCCGCCGCGTTCCTCGACGCGGCCGGCCAGGGTTGCGCCGGAGGCCGTATGAAGGGCTCCGGCCACCAGGGCATGGGCCGTGAGATGGGCGAGTCCTTCCCGCCCGTCGGGGTCCCTGCGGGCGCCGGCATCCACGCGGGCGCGCAGGAGCACGCGCGCTTCCCGCTCGGCGGGCAGGAGGAGGAGCAGCAGCCCTTGCCCGACCTGGATCCGCTGGGGGATGGGGAGCGCGAGCGGACTGTCCGGAAACTTGAGGTCGGCAGGGTGTTGCGGCAGGGGGTGGGGATCGGGTGCGATCTCCGCGCCGGCCGCAGCCGGGGGGAGCTTCTGCGACCCGAAGGGCAGCGCGCAGGAGGGCAAAAGCGCGAGGACCGCCACGCCGACCGCCCGGCGCAGGTGCCCGCGGGAGACCCCGGTGCGCCGCGCGCAACCGATCATCGCTGCGGCTCTCCGTCCCACTCGAGCATGACCACCTGCCGGTGCGCGGCATCGAAGATCCGGCGCGCGGCTTCCTGTACCTCCCGAGGACCGACCGCACGCCAGCCGGCGGTCCATTCCCCGGTGAAACTCCCGGCGCCGACGGCGACCCGCTGGGACAGGACCATCGCCAATCCGTGATTGGTTTCGGCGCGCCGCGCGAGGTCCAGTTCCAGTCCGCGCACGGCGGCGGCCACTTCTGCCGAGGTCGGCGGTTCCTCCTGCAGTCGTCGCACGACCGCGGAGATCGCCTGTTCCGCCTGGAGGGAGCCGGCCGGGGCCATCGGCATGGCCGCGATCACGAACAACCCGGGATCGCGCGTCCCCGCCCACTCCACCCGCGCGCTCGAGCAAAGGCGTCCTTCCGTCACCAACGCCTGAGAAAGCCGGTTGACTCGGCCGCCCCCCAGGATTTCGGCCAGCACGTCGACGGCCGCGAATCCGGCGTCGCGGGCGGCCGGGGCCGGCCAGCCGATGCGCAGCCGGGGCGCCCCCGCACCGTGGATGATCTGCCGCCCCGCCCCAGGGCGAGCGAATTCCCCCGGACGAAAGACCGGTGCGCCGTCGCCCGCGGGCAAGCGGCCGAAATACTTGTCGATCAGCGCGAGCACCTCGCTCGTGCGCACGTTGCCGACGACCACCGCCGTCATTCGATCGGGTCGGTAGCAGGCCCGGAAGTGCTCCTCCACATCCCGGCGCCGAATGCGCAGGACATCCTCCGGCTGGCCCAGCACCGGCCAGCGGTACGGATGCCCGGGGAACGCGCGCGCCCAGAGCAGGGCGTCGAGGCGCCCGTCCGGGTCGCGTTCCACCCGTTGCCGCCGCTCCTGGTCGACCCACTCCCGCTCGGGATAGAAGTCGCGAAAGACGGGCTCCAGCAACCGTTGCGATTCCATCAGTGCCCACAGCTCGAACCGATCGGCCGGGAGCGAACAGGAAAAGTGGGTGTAGTCCCGCAGGCTCGTCTGCGCGAGATCCCGAGCACCGTTGCGCACGTAGATGGCCCACATCTCGTCGGGGACCATCAGCCCACGGTACTGGTCGAGCGTCGACTGAATCTCCCGGCGCAATCGCGACGCCAGCACGTCCGGCGCGGCCGGCGTCGTCCGGGTTGCGGTCTCCACCTGCCCGAGTTGCTCGTGCAGGAAGTCGAGCCGCGCCATCAGCGGTTGCTCCTTGTCGAAGCCCCGCGTGCCGACGTGCCGCGTGCCTTTCAGGAGCAGTCGTTGCAGGAAATGGGAGATCCCGGTTGTGCCCGCGCGCTCGTCGGCGGACCCCGCCGCGACCACCAGATGGCACGCCACCGTAAAGGTCGACGGGCGCTCCACCACCAGCACGCGAAAACCGTTGGGCAGGACGTGTTCCCGAACGTCCAGTCGGGGGAAGTCCTCGGCCCGGAGCGGCGGCGCGAGCAGGAGCAGGAGGACGGGTAGAACCACCGAGAGGATCCGGGGCAGGCGGCGCGACGGAATGTCACGCATGGAAGCCCTCCCACACCGCCCGACACCACCGCACGTGGCGGTGGATCTATCGACCAACGAAGGGGTCGGCCTTGAGCCACTCTGTCCCACACCCCTGTTACGCTACTCGTCCCGCGGGGCGGGTGCAATCATTAAATGCATATCGAATGTAATCAGGGAGAGATCTGCCGGCACGCGCGCCCGCCGCTCGCCGTCACCACCCCTCGCCGGTCCGCGGTTTCGTGCCTCCACCGGTGGCCTCTTCCTTGAACGCAGTCCGGTGCTTCGTGCGGCGGCGCGGCCGAAGGCTTCGCCGTTCCGTCCGGACCGGGCGGTTCCGGCGATTTGCTTGGCAAGGGTGGAGGAGCGTGCTACAATCCGCCTCGCATCCGCCACGAGCCTCCGCCGAGGTCCCCCGCCATGGCGCACGAGAGCAAGCTCCTCAACGTCAGCGACGTCAACAAGCGGATGAAGGACCTCGAGACGCTGCTGGACCTTTCCAAGGCCCTCACCGTCCAACGCGATTTCGACCAGCTTCTCGACCTGATCATCCGGGAGACGGTCCGCGTGATGGAAGCCGACCGCGGAACGTTGTTCATCGTCGACGAGAGCAACGGGGACCTGGTCAGCAAGATCGCGCAGAAGGCCGAGGTCAGCGAGATCCGCGTTCCGGTGGGCAAGGGGATCGCCGGGCACGTCGCCGCCACGCGCGAGGTCGTGAACATCCAGGACGCCTATTCCGACTCCCGCTTCAATCAGGCCGTGGATCGCCAGACCGGCTACCGCACCAAGACGATCCTCTGCGCTCCGCTGCTCACGCACGAAGACAAGGTGATCGGCGTCGTGCAGGTGCTCAACAAGCGGGACGGGATCTTCAGCAAGTACGACGAGTCCCTGCTGATGGCGCTCGGTTCCCATGCGGCGGTGGCGCTCGACAATGCCCGCCTGGTGCGGCACTACCTCGAAAAGCAGGTGCTGATGCAGTCCCTGCAGATCGCCCAGTCGATCCAGCGGAGGCTGTTGCCCCGCGATTTCCCGGTCGTGGCCGGATACGAGGTTCGCGGGTGGACACAGGCGGCGGACGAGACGGGGGGCGATTACTTCGACACCCTGCTCCTGTCGACGGGGGAGGTGGTCGTCGTGATCGGGGATGTGTCCGGACATGGCGTGGGTCCGGCGCTGATCATGGCCACCACGCGCGCGTTCCTGCGCAGCCTGTGCCAGACCTATCGCGATCCCGCCGAGATCCTGTTCCGTCTCAACAATCTCCTCGTCCAGGATGTCGAGTCCGGTTCCTTCGTGACCCTGTTCCTGGGCATCCTGACCCCCGCCACCGGGGCGTTCGTCTACACCAGTGCCGGGCATGATCCGCCCTTGCTGTACCAACAAGCGACCGGGCAGTTCCTCGAGCTCGACAGCACCGGACTGCCGCTCGGTCTGATCCAGGACGCCGATTTTCCCGCCGCGCACTCGCCGCCACTGTGCCCCGGGGACCTCATCCTGTTCACCACGGACGGCGTCTGGGAGGCGATGAACGCCGCCAACGAGGCGTACGGGCGGGAGCGACTCAAGGAGCGCATCCTGGCCGACCGCGGGCGATCCGCGACAGAATTGCTGCAGGCCATCTATGACGAGGTGAAGGCCTTCTGCGGCCCGGTGCCCCAGCGGGACGACATCACGATGCTGGTGGTCAAGTCGAACGGACGTTGAGTGGAGGGATTGCCCCAGGCCATGGCCATCGACCTCAAGTTCGATCCGGGCGAACCGCCGGGCTTCGGGAAGGTGATCTTTCAGAGGATCATTCCCAGCGACCTGCAGATCAAGGCGACCACCCTGGACGAACTCCTTCAGGTCATGGCGCAGCACCAGGTCTTCCGGGAAACGGAGGACGAGGTGCGCATGCGCCTCTGTATCGACGAGGTGCTGGTCAACGCGATCGTCCACGGCAACGAACACGCCCCGGACAAATCGGTGACGATCACCGCGTATTTGTCCCCGGAGAAGGTGGGCGTGCGGGTCGAAGACCAGGGAAAGGGTTTCACTCCCAAAGACGTCCCCGATCCCGATGATCCGGAATCGCTCCTCCTGGAGGGAGGGCGCGGCGTCCTGATCGTGACCAGCTTCATGGACGAGGTGAAGTACTACGGCAACGGCAGCCGCGTATTGATGGTGAGGAACCTGGGAATCCCTCCGCCGGTGAATTCGCCGCCCTAGGAACAGGCCGGCAGATGGGGGTGACCCCGGGATCGAGTTCCGATTCCGAGCGAATGGGCCGCAAGGCCGGGCATGGAGGATGAAACGGTGGACAACACGAAAAAGGGGCGGTTGATCACGCAAACCGTCGGCGACGTCACGGTCGTGGACTTCGTCGACTCGCGCATTCTCGACGAGAACATCATCAAGATCGTCGTCGAAGAACTGTTTGCGCTCGTGAACAACAGCTACAAGATCAAGTTGATCATCGACTTCCAGAACGTCGACTACCTCTCGAGCGCCGTGCTGGGCAAGCTGGTCGCGCTCAAGAAGCTGGTGGATGAGGCCAAGGGGCAGGTGAAACTCTGCAACATCAAGCCCTCGATCCGGCAGATCTTCTCGATCACCAAGCTGGACAAGCTGATCGAGATTCAGGCGGATCAGGCCGCGGCCATGAAGGCGATGCAGAAGGGGCGATTCGTCTAGGGGGGACTCGGGTCGCGTGCGCCGGGCCGGTCCGTCCCGCATCCGCGCGGACTCCGGATGCGGAGATCGCGGGGGGGGCGGGGCGTGGACGTCGCAGGGCGCGCCGGGAGGGAATCGCCGCGGGCGATGGCGGGTGCTTCCGTGGGTCTCGTCCCCGTGGAGCGCCGAAACGGCCTGGAGCCCGCGGGGAGGAGGAGAGGATGAAGTATCGCCGTGTCGGACGCACCGGCCTGAAGGTCAGCGCGGTTTCTCTCGGCGGCTGGCTGACCTTCGGCAACAGCGTCGATGTCGCGGGCACCCGCGAGGTCGTGGCGCAGGCGTTCGACCTCGGGATCAACAGCTTCGACACGGCCGACGTTTACGCGCAAGGGGCCGGGGAGGCTGCCCTCGCCGATGCATTGGCGGGGAGGCCACGCAAGGACTACGTCCTGGCCACGAAGGTCTTCTGGCCCACCGGACCCGGTCCGAACGACAAGGGTCTTTCGCGCAAACACATTCTGGAGTCCATCCACGCGTCTCTCCGGCGTTTGAAGACGGACTACGTCGATCTCTACTACTGCCATCGCTGGGACCCGGAGACCCCGGTGGACGAGGTCGCCTATTGCATGGAGAGCCTTGTCCAGAAGGGGAAAGCGCTCTATTGGGGCGTCAGTTGTTGGACTGCGGAGCAAATCCAGTCGGTGCAGTCCGTCAACGGTTTGCGCCATCGCCCGGTGGTGGACCAACCGCCGTACAATCTGCTCGATCGCAGGATCGAGGACAACGTCCTGCACATGTGCAAGCAGCACGAGATGGGGCTGATCACCTTCAGCGCCCTGGCGGAGGGGGTGCTCACGGCAAAGTACCTCGACGGCGTGCCGGCCGATTCGCGCGCCTCGGATCCACGTTCCAATCGGTTCATCACGCGCTACCTGGCCGAACCGCTGCGCCCGATCGTGAAGGGATTGGCGGATCTGGCGGCGAAGGCCGGGATGCCTCCGGCCGAGCTGGCGGTGGCCTGGTGCCTGCGCCGGCCGGAGGTTTCGAGCGTGATCGTGGGGGCCTCGCGACCGGCTCAGCTCGAGATGACCGCCCGCGCGGCCGAGCGGGAACTGGACGCGGACCTGTTGGCGGCGCTCGATCGCCTGGTCGAAGGGGCGCCGAACGCGGAGCCCCCGATCACGTAGCCGGCAGCACATTCGGCTGCCGTCGCCGGCCCGGGTCGGCGCGCGAGTCGACGGCGCGTCCCCGGCACGGAGCGACTCATGCCCCGCACTTCTCGCACCCGCCGCGCCGCCGAGCCTCGGCCGCTCGCGGGCGTTCGCGCGGTGGTCACCCGCGCCGCGGGCCAGGCGGGCGAGTTGCGGAACGCACTGGAGGCCCTCGGCGCGACGACCGTCGCCTTTCCGACCCTCGTGCTCCGCGCGCCGGCCGATTCCCGACCCCTCGACCGCGCCATCGACCGCCTCGCCCTCTACGATTGGCTGCTGTTCACCAGCGCCAACGGCGTGCGCCGCTTCTTCGAGCGCCTCGAGCGCCGCGGTTGCGACCTGCGCGCCGTCGGCCACCTGCGGCTGGCGGCGATCGGGCCGGGAACGGCGGAAACCCTGGCCGAATACCGGCTTCGCGCCGACGTGGTCCCGCCGCGCTACGTCGCCGAGTCGCTCGCGGCCGCCCTCGCCAAAGTCGGCGTGCGCGGGGCGCGAATCCTCCTTCCCCGCGCCCGCGAGGCGCGCGAGGCGCTGCCGGTTCTTCTCGCCCGGCACGGGGCGGCGGTCGACGTGGTCGAAGCGTATCGAATGGAACCGGTCCGGTATCCCGCCGCGCGCGTGCGTCGCCTGCTGCTCGACCGCCCCTGCGACCTCCTGACCTTCCTGAGCGCACAAACGGCGAAGTTCTTCGCCGCCGCGGTGGGCGTGAGGGTGCTGCGCACCCTGCGGGGAACGGCGGCGGTCGCCAGCATCGGTCCGATCACCACACGCGCGCTCCGCGAGATCGGTCTTCCCCCGCACGCCCAGGCCCGCCCCTACGACCTCGATGGCCTCGTCGCCGCCGCGGTGCGCGCGGTGCGCGTGGGCCGCAGGAGGCGCCGGTGATCGGCGAAGTCCGCACCGTCGTCCACGGTCAGGAACGAGTCGACGTGCGCGTGCTGCGCACGCCCCGCAAGAAAACGGTCGCCCTCCACGTCTCCCCCGACCTCGAAGTCGTCCTGCGCGTCCCCCAGCGCCTGTCCGGCGGCCGGGTGGAGGAGATCCTGCGCCTGCGCGCCGACTGGATCGTGCGCCAGGTGAAGCGATTCCGCGCCCTGTCCCCGCCGCTCCGGCGCGAATTCGTCTCCGGGGAGTCGATCCCGTTCCTGGGGGAGGATCTCACCCTCGAGGTCGTCGCTCGCCCGGGGGCCGTCCCGGACGCATTCCGGTTCGACGTGCGCCTGTGGGTCACCGTCGACGCGGCCCGCTCGGGGGCGTCCCGGCGCGAGGCCGTGCGCTCGGCCCTGGTCGCCTTCTTCCGCGCCGAGGCGGCCGCGCGCCTCCCCGGACGCGTCGCCCACTATGCGGAGCGGCTCGGCGTGGCGGTTCCAGCCGTTTTCATCCGCGACCAGAAACGGCGCTGGGGATCCTGTCACCCCCGCGGCTGCGTCTACCTCAACTGGCGGCTCGTGCTGATGCCGCCGGACCTGCTCGACTACGTCGTCGCGCACGAGGTCTGCCACCTCCGGCGGGCCGACCATGGGCCGCGGTTCTGGGCCCTGGTCGGTTCCCTCGTGCCGGACGTGAAGGAGAGGCGCGCGCGTCTGCGGCGGGACGGGGAGCGATACTCGCTGTAGGACGGGGCGCTACTTCCGGCGCAGTTGGGTGAGATCCCCTTCGACCGCGGCCCGCTCGGGATGGTCGGGGGCGAGTTCGAGGAACCGCTTCAGGTCGCGCGCCGCCTCCTCGTTGCGGCCGAGCGCCATCAGCGACCGACCCCGCCCCCGGTACGGTTCCACCGCGTCGGGGTCCAGCGCGAGCGCGCGTTCATAATCGGCCAGGGCTCCCGCGGCGTCCCGCTTCCGCAGCCGGGCCTCGCCGCGGTTGGTGTGCGCGATCGCATTGTCCGGCGCGATCGCCAGCGCGCGATCGCAGTCGCGCAGCGCGGCGTCGACCTCCGCCATGTCCAGCCGGGCGGCGGCGCGGTTGACGAACAGCATCGGCGCCACGCTCATCCAGACCTTGGGCGGTCCCTTGCCCGCGCACAGCAGGGCCAGGGCCCGGCTATAGTCACCGGCCGCCCCGCGCGGGTCGCCGCTGTCGAAGCGGAGATCCCCGCGGGCCGTCCAGACCTCGCCCGCCTCCGGATCGCGCTCGAGCGCGGCGCTCAGATCCGCGATCGCCCCGATCCGGTTCCCCAGGCGCGCCCGCGCCGATCCGCGCGCCTGGTACGCGGACGCATCGTCGGACAGGTCGACCGCGCGCGTGAATGCCTCCTCCATGCCCGCGGTGTCCCCGAGTTCCGCGCACACGGTCCCCAGTTCGGTCCACGCCTCCACGCTCTCGGGATCCTCGGTCACCGAACGTCGCAGCAGCGTGCGCGCGTCGTCGTGCTCGCCGCGTTCCCGCAACCCCTCCGCCTCGCTCAGGGCGTGCGCAATCTCCGCGGGTACGCCACGCTCCTCCGCGATCACCCGGATCCCCGGGCGCGCCCCGCGCAGCGCATGCACCCCGAGCGCCGTCACCCAGCACCCGGTCACGTCCACCCGGCTCAGGCGCGGCAGCTCCGTCAGGTGCACCAGGGTTGCGTCGGTCACGCCCCCCTTCTCCGGCAGGGTCCCCCGGCAGTGCGCAAGGCCGAGGTCCACCAGCCCTTCGAGCCGGGAGATCTCCCGCAATCCCGCATCGGCGACCAGACGTCCCGCGGTGAGTTCGAGGGTCGCCAGCCGGCGCAGGCCGGAGAGGGCGACCAGCCCGTCCCCGCGCACGCCGCAGCGCGACAGCCGCAGGGCCCGCAACTCCGTCAGCCCCGCCAGCCCCGCGAGCCCCTCGTCCAGCACGGCGGTGTCGCACAGGTCGAGGTCCAGCAGCGAGACGATGCGACCCACGGCGGTCAGCCCCTCGTCCCCGACTTCGCACTCGCGCAGGTCGAGCCGCTCCAGGCGGGGCAGCGCGGCCAGCCACTTCATTCCATCGTCGGTCACCGCGGTCGCCGTCAGATCCAGAGCCTGCAGCCCGGTGAGCCGGCCCACCGGCTCCAGTCCGGCGTCGGTGACCTGCGAATGGGCGAGGTCGAGACCCTCCAGTCGCTCCAGGCTTGCGATCGCGCGCACCGTTTCGTCGGCCTTGCGATAGCCGCGCCAGCCGAGGCGGCGCAAGGCGGGCCAGCCGTTCATCGCCGCCACCCCCGCGGCCGTCACCTGGCGGGCTTCCGACAGCCGCAGCGTCTCGAGCGCCGGCAAGGCGCCGAGTCGGCTCAGGCCTGCGTCGGTGATGCCGCGCGCCTTGCCGAGATCCAGTCGACGCAGCCCGGTCATGCGCGCGATCGACTCGAGTCCCGCATCGGTCAGCGCCGCCGCGTCTTCCACCACCAGCGTGCGGAGTTCCATCCCCGTCAGGCGCGACAGCCACCCGTCGTCCACCGATTCGAGGCGCAATCCGGACGCGCCGGCGGCGCGCAGGTCTTCGATCAATCGGGGCGTGTCGGCCTCTTCGATGTGGGGAAGAACGCGCAGGTCCACCCCCCACGGGCGGTCCTCCGGGACCGGGATCCCCCCGCCGTCGTGGCTGGGCGTGCGGCCGATCCGCTCGAGGACCTCGCGCCCCTGGACGAGCGCCCAGAGTTCGAGGGAACGGCCGGATTCGAAGCGGGTCATGGGGTCAGGCTATTCCGTGCGGACCCGAGTGTCAAGGAGGCTCCGCATCCTCCGGGGAGTCCCGGCGGATTCCCTGTCGCTTCGCCGTCGCAACGGATAGGATGCCGGAGCGCGCTTCCAGTTTTCGGTCCGGCCCGACGGAAGGGACTTCCATGGCCCGCATGATCCCGGCACGGCCGCGCGAGGGGGCTTCCGACGCGGAACAGACGGTGTTTCGCGCCCTGGAGGCGGCGCTCGACGACTCCTTCACCATCCTGCATCAAGTCCGCTGGTACGAACCCGGCGACGACCGCCGCCGCACGGAAGCGTTCGAGGCGGACTATCTGGTCCTTCACCCGACGCTGGGCATCGTCGACCTGGAAGTGAAGGGCGGGGGAGTCCGGTACGACCCGCGGGCGGATTGCTGGCGGACGGTGGATCGCGAGGGACGGACGCACGATCTCGGGAGATCGCCGCTCGACCAGGCGATGCGGAACGCCCACTCGCTCTGCCGGGTCGTGAAGCGCGACCCCCGATGGAGCGGTGGGTTCCTGACCGCGGGATATGCCGCCGTGCTGCCGGATTGCCGGCTGGACGACCAGCCGTTGCCGGCCGGCCTCCCCCGCGAACTCCTCCTCGACAAGGGGCAGATCGCCGACCTGCGCCCGCCGATCCTGGCCCTGTTTCGCCGCCACGCCGAGACTCAGGCGGCGCCCCTGGGCGAGACGGGCGTGGAAGCGGTCGTCGAGGCCGTCGCGCCCAAGGCGATCCGCATCGATCGCAGCGACACGGAGGTCCGCATCCGCGTGCCCTTGGCGCTGGAGTTTCGCGAGGAAGCCGCGGCGATCGACGACGTGACGGCGCGCGTGTGCGCCGTTCACGAGGGCCTGCGCGCGACCCGCCGCGCCGTTCTGTCCGGCTGCGCCGGATCCGGCAAGACGTTTCTTGCCGTGGAGCACGCGCGGTGGCTCGCCGCCCAGGGTTGCGATGTCCTGTTCCTCTGCTTCAACCGGCTGCTCGCCGCCGACCTCCGCCGGCGGTTCTCGGACCGTCCGCGCGTGGAAGCCACCCACTTCCACGACCTCTGCTGGCGATGGGCGGAAGCGGCCGGAATGAAGGTCGTCGGGCCGGAGCAGGATCCCGCCATCGATCCCGCGACGTTCTACAACGAGACCTTGCCGCAACAACTGCTCGAGGCGATTCCGCGCACGCCGCGGCGGTTCCACGCGCTCTTCGTCGACGAGGCGCAGGACTTTCAAACCGAATGGTGGATCCCCCTGCTGGGCGTGCTCGAGGGGGAGGCGGAGGGGATGCTCTACGTTTGCCTCGACGACGCGCAGGCGATCGATCGGTCCCTGCAGGACCTGCCGGCGACCGATCGCACCTTCGTGCTGGAGTACAACCTGCGCAACACGCAGCGCATTCACGAGTGCGTGCGCCGTTTCTGCCGGCGGGCGCGGATGACGCCGGCCTTCGGCCCGCCCGGCCGGGACGTAGAGGTGGCGACCTACTCCGCGGACCGCGAGCTCGCGCCCCTGCTTTCCCGGACGCTTCACCGCCTCCAGGTCGACGGGCGCGTTCCGGCGCAGGACATTGCGGTTCTCACCTACCGTCGGTTGGCCAATACGCCCCTGCACGAAGGCCGGGCGGGGGCCTCTCGGCTGACCCCGTCGCCCGATCCGGCCCCGGGGGAAGTCTTCGCCACCACCATTCACGCCTTCAAGGGCCTCGAGCGGCCGGTGGTGATCCTGGCCGGGCTCGAGGACTCGGCCCGCCTCACCGATGATCTGCTCTACGTCGGCTGCTCCCGTGCCCGGAATCACCTGATCGTGCTGTGCCGAGACGAGGTGCGGGCCCGGTTCACCGACTCGCCCGACCCCGGATAGGCCCGCGCACTACTTCCCGGGCGCCGCCGCGGTCGCGCGCACCTTCACGTCGTCGAACCGCGTTCGCGCGTCGGCCTTCGTCCACAACCCGATCCGTCCGGGCTCCGCGAGCGAGGCGTCCTCCGCGGTCAGCGTGGTCTTGCCGTTGAGCACGCACGAAATGGTGGCGCCCGTCATGGTCACCTCCAGGGTGTGCCAGCCTTCCCCCTCGTCCACGTCGGCGGATCCCAGCTGGGTGCGCTTTCCATCCACGACCTTGTAGAGCCGGAAGTTCGCCTCGAGCGGATTGTACCGGGCGATGTAGTAATTGCGGGCGTCGCGGGCCCGCCAGACCAGGCCCCCGCCCTGATCGACCTCGCCGGAGACGGACTTGAATCTCACGGAGAGCGTCAGGTCGGCCAGGACCGGTTCGCCGGCGAGCGCGACGTTGTACGTGGCATTGGAACTCTTTGCCCGCTGCTCCAGCGCGTGGCCGGGGCTCGGGGCGGTCTCGTCCGCGGTGACCGCCCACTCGCCGATCTCGGTGGTCCAGCCCGCGGCGGGGGCATCGGCGGCATCGCGATCGAACGACCACGAGGTATCCGCGGCGGGATCGGCGAATACGGCGAGGGAAGCGATCCCGAGCAGAAGGACGGCAACAACCGGGAGGCGGCGCATGGGAACTTCTCCGAAGCGGATGAAAGAGGAGACGCCGCCGGCCGTCCGGGGCGCCGTGGACCCAGTCCGCCCTTCTACCCGGAAGCGGGGGCGGAGTCCCGGAAATCCCGACCGGCGCCGGTCGCCGCGGGGATTCGGGGCGGGCTTCGCCGCTTCGGGATGCGACGGGATGCCGGTCGCTTCGCCGTGCGGCCCGTTACTTGGGCGGCTTCTGCGCGTTCCGCTCCGCCCGTTGCAGCAACTGCTCCACCGTCGGGCGGAGCGACCAGTCCGGCGGGGCGAGTTCGAGGGCGGCGCGATAGTCCTCTGCCGCGCCGGCCGGGTCCTGCAGTCCTTCCCGGACGCTGCCCCGGTTGACGAGGGCGAGGGGTTGCGCGGGATCGAGGCGGAGGGCGGAGTCGAGATCCGCGCGCGCGCCTTCGAGGTCGCCGGCTTCCAGCCGCAAGGCCGCCCGGTTCATGTGGCCGAGCGCAAAGTCCGGGCAGGCGCGGATGGCCGCATCGAAGTCGGCGCGGGCACCGTCCTTGTCGCCGCGCAGGTAGCGGGCCGAACCCCGGCTGGCCCATGCGTCGGCCATCGACGGTTCGAGTTCGATCGCGGCGGTCCAATCGCGAATGGCGCCCTCGAGGTCGCCGCCGGCCTGCCGCGCAAGTCCGCGGTTGAAGTGGATCGGCGCATGCCTGGGATCGAGCCGGACGGCCTCGGCGTAGTCCGCGAGCGCCTCCGGCAGCCGGCCTTCCGTCTGGTTCAAGAGGGCGCGGTTGGAGTAGGCGCGGGGGTCGTCCGCGTCGAGCCGGATCGCGATGTCCAGGTCGGTGCGCGCGCCCGACCGGTCGCCCGCGCGCAGGCGGAACGTCCCGCGATTGACGTAGCCGTAGGGGCCTTGCGGGTCGAGCCGGACGGCCGCGTCGAAGTCCGCGCGGGCGCCTTCCGCGTCGCCGGTCGCGTTGCGCGCGATCCCGCGATTGATGTGGGCCAGCGCGGAGTCCGGGTCGATTTCCAGGGCGAGCGTCAGGTCGGAAACGGCGCGCGCCGGGTCCCCCCGCTGCAGGGCTTCGGCGCCGCGGTCGACCAGCGCGCGCGCGTACCGGGGCCGCGCCTGGAGGGCCTTCTCCCGCCACGCCGATCGTTCGGAGCCGGTGCACGCGAGGGACGCCCCCCAGGCGCACTCTTCGTCCCCCCGCTGCTCGTATCCCCGACGGAAAATCTCCAACGCGCGGGATTCCAGGCCCAGCGTCAGCGCCTGCAAACCGAGGGCCATGGCGCGCGCATTCTCGCCCTCTTCCTGGGTGCCGCGCCACTGCGTCGCCGCTGCGGAGGAATTCAGTTCGGTCAGGGCGGCCTCGCGCAGGCGCGCGGCCCGCTGCGCCTGCGCCGGTCCGCCCCGATCGGGCCCGTAAAGGAGGTCCACCGAGCGCTCGAGAAAGAGGCGGCCCAGCGACCGTCGCGCGGCCAGGCCCGACTCCGGACCCAATCGGTCGACGGCGAGCCTCAGGTCCGCCTCCGCGGCGGCAAATCGGCGCGTCTGGATGTGCAGGCGCCCGCGCGACTCGTAGATCCACCCATAGTGAGGAGCGCGCGCAATCGCCTGTTCGTAGATCGCGAGGGCGGCGTGGAGCTTGTCGTGGTGGCGCGCGACGGGGATGTCGGTGCGGTAGAGGACGAGTTTCGCCTCCCGCCACAACCCCTCGGCCTGCAGCAGCAGTCGCTCCGCGTCCGCCTCCGCCTCCGTGCGCGCGAGGTTCGACCGGCCGCCGGCGGCGAGGGTGGTCGCGATGCCCAGGGCGACGGAGAGGAGAAGCGCACCCGCCAGCGCCAGAGACAGCGCGCGATTCCGGCCCGCCGCGCGACGCATGCGATACCACAAAGACGGCCGCTGCGCGGCGATCGGTTCCCCCGCGCGGAATCGTCGCAGGTCGTCCGCCAGTGCCGCCGCATCCCCGTAACGGAGGGCGGGCCGAAATTCCAGACACCGCAGACAGATCGTCTCCAGGTCGATCGGCAGGTCGGAATCGCGCTTGCGCGGCGCCACCAGGTTCCGGTGCGCAAAGGCATCGATCAACTGCGAGAGATGCTCCACGTCGTGCGGCACCACCCCCGTCATCGCCTCGTACAGAATGACCCCCAGCGCATACACGTCCGAGGCCGGCGTGGCGGGCCTCCCGTAGGCCTGCTCCGGGGCCATGTAGCGCGTCGTGCCGACGACATGACCGGAGGCGGTCAGCGTGTTGGCCGCATCGGCTCCCGTCAGGTGCTTGGCGAGGCCGAAATCCGTGACGAACGGGTTCCCCTTGCCGTCGAGCAAGATGTTTCCCGGTTTCAGGTCCCGATGGACGATCCCCTGGGCGTGGGCCGCGGCGACCGCCTCCGCAACCGTCACCAGGATCGCCAGGTTCTCCTCCAGGCGGGATCGCGCGTCCGCGCCGAGCCGGTCCTCGAGCGTCTCCCCCTCGATCAGGTCCATCGTGAAGTAGTCGCGCCCTTCACACTCGCCGACCTCGTGGATCGCCACGACGTGCGGGTGCCGGAGACGCGCCGCGGCACGCGCCTCCCGGCGCAGCATGGCGATGTGCACCTCGTCGCTCGCGGACTCGGTGCGGAGCAGGCGTTTGAGCGCGACCTTGCGGCCGAGGTCGGGATCCCAGGCCTCGTAGACGATCCCCATCCCTCCCTTGCCCAGTTCGCGGAGGAGGTGATAGCGGCCGAAGCGGACCCCGACCTCCACGCGTGCCTCGCCTGCGGGGGCCACTTCGGAGGGGTAGGGGTAGGAACGCGTGTCCGCCTTCGCGCCCTGCGGCTCGGGTACGGCCATGTGCGTACCGCCGGTTGCATCGGCCTTCGGCGACGAGGAGGACTCGGCCATCAGTTCCTCGGAGACGCAGCGGGGAGTCGGCGGGGGCGAAATACGCGCCCCCGATCGCCGGACGGGAGTCCCGGTCCGCCGAATGTACCACGGGGCGTCCCGCCGTTCCATCCCGGCCCCGCCGCCTTCGATTCCGTGGACGCCCGGCCGGTCGCGCGATCCTCGTCCCCCGCAGCGGCGGATCTTCGGGACCCCACGCGGGCGGAACCGCGCACCGGCGGCCGCGGCCTCCCTCCTTCCGCCGTCGACCGATCGGCGCGACCGTAGTGGGTCTTCAATCTTGAGATCCTAGGTTCGGCCGAGGCGATTTTCGCGCCCGGCGAGGCGCGCGGAGGAGGCGATGCCCCGTGCATCGCCGACGACGAGCAACGAAGCCCGGCGCGAAAAGCGACCGGACCAACCTGGGAAATCAAGGTTGAAGTCCCACTAGGCGATCCGGTCGGACGCGCGCCCTGGGGCCGAAAGACCCAGGATGGCGGCGATGCTCCGCTCGCGATGGTCGAAGATCCGATCCAGCGTCCGTCGCACGAGCAGGGCATTCGCGCACCAACCCACGGGAGGGAACGCCACCCGGTACTCCACGAGGTCCCGGATCTGCGTGCCTCCGGGGACCTCCTGGAACTCGTGGAGATGCTCCCAGGATCGGTACGGCCCCCGCTCCTGCACGTCGACGAAACCGAACAGCGGGAGGTACGACCGGATCCGGGAACGCCACCGAAACGGGACGCCGAACAGCCGGAGACGATAGTCGATTTGCGTCCCTTCCGCGATCCGGAGGGGCGTGGGGGTGAGGATGTGGAAATCCAGAAACGCCGGAGTGATTCGCTCCAGGTTCCTCGGTTCCGCGAAGAATGCGAAGACTTCCTCCCGCGGCCGCGGAACCGTCTGCAGTCGTTCGAGCATGTGCGGCTTCATCGCGCGCTGCCCTCCCGGGGACGGAACCCTCTTACTGCTTGCCCTGTTCCATGACTCCGGAGGACTCGATGCGGATCGTGAATCCGTTTCGCCCCTCGAACGCGTAGTCGAGGCCGAATCCGCGATAGCGGTGAACCGAGCGCGCAAGGTGGAATCCGTCGTTCTTCTGCGCACCCCAGTAGGTCAGGTTCTCGATGACCGTTTGACTTCCCCGCTTGTCGCGAGCGGGGGTCAGCGTGATCTCCGCAACATCGCCGAGTCGGGCGGTCGCGGACGTGTCGGTCTGCTCCCAGGTGATCGGTTCTTCCGCGGTCTCGAACCGGTCCCAGCGAACCGGGAAGATTCGGTCCACCAGGAAGCGGACCGCCTTCCGCTGTTCGGCGGTGACGCTCGGATCCACGGTGAGGATCATCTCCTTCATCTTTCCCGCGGAGAAGTCCCCGCCGAGGTCGCCGGAGAGCCAGAAGCGCGCACCGTCGAGGTTGACGTCCCCGACGTGCCCCGTGGAAACCCGGAATGCAGAGTTGAAACGGCACATTTCGCCGCCCTCGGGCTGATCCCGAAAGTAGCAGCAACACATGAGATGGCAGGAGCACGCCTCGATGATGTCGGCCTTGAGGCCCCAGGTCTGCGGGCTCTCCTCCTGCGCGCGGGCAATGCCGGCGCCCATCCAGAGCACGGCCGCCAGCGCGGCCGTCACGATCACGTGTCTCATGACGCAATCCTCCATAGGGGAGAAACGGATCGCGCACATCCTGTGCCGGACGAACGCGGGCCTGCAACCCGCGCGCCAGGCCGGTTCGGAGGGGAACGGGGAGCGGGACGCGTCACCGCGTTGAAACGGAGGCGACTCGCGGGTGCGACAGGGGGAGGCTCGTGGGCCTTCAATCTTGAGATTCCGGGTTCGGCCGAGGCGATTCTCGCGCCCGGCGGGGCGCGAGGAGGGGGCGATGCCCCGGTGCGGCGCGGACGACGATTGTGACTGGCATGGTCACTCGACTGGAGGTGAGAACATGACCTGACGTGCGTCCTGGACGTTTGCGAATCCTACCCCGGGGCCCTGACGGAGGGAACCCGACACCCAGGAGGCAAGGGAGTTGCTCCGAATTGACAGAGTTTGCGCGGCAGCGCGAGAGCGTCGCCAAGCGGCCCGCGAGGGGACGTTCGGTAGAAGCCGTTGGTGCGTGACCGTCCAAACGAGAGTGAAGCGCCGTGAGGCGTCCATGGCGGGTGGGTCGGCGCGCAGCGACGAAGCCCGGTATCCGTCGGTGCCATGGGCGTATCGGCGAGAGGATGGGCACGAAGTCAGTTGGTATTACCCAGCGAGATCCGTTGGCTTCCGTGTTCATGGTAGGCCGCAGGACCCAACAGACGAAAGCCCATGACCCAACGGAAGTCAGAGGATCGCCAAGTACCACAAGACCGGCGTGAGCCGGCCGAAACCCGGGGTGTCGAGAACCTCGGGGGAGGGAAGGCGGTCCCGGTCGAGGAAGTCCTCATCGGTCGCGCCGCTTCCGAACGGCCCACAGGGCCGTTCTCGCGGCTTGCCACCCGCAGCTCTGGCTGCGGTTCGCGACAGCCGAAAGCAGGCGGCCTGTCCGCAAGCCCGAAGGCGTGGGCGTTCCGGACCGATCCGGTTCCCCCGCGTCGAAGGTGCCGAAGGCGACCGGCAAGCCAAGCCAGACGGGTCCCGCGCGAATGGAACAGGTGATGGAGCAATGGGAGGTTGCGTTTTCACACGCCGCGGCGAACCGAGGAGCGCCCGGCCCGGATCGGCAGACGATCGACGAGGTGCGCAAGCACGTGCCGCGCCGGCTGGCCGAACTCGGACCGGCTCTGCTGGCGGGAACCTATCGGCCCGGAGACATCCGGCGCGTGTGGATCCCCAAGAGCGGGGGCGGCCAGAGGGGCCTGGGCACTCCGATCGTGCTGGATCGGGGACTCCGCAACGCGTACTTCGCCGAACGGGGGCTCGAGTCGCTGCGGGAGCGGTTCATGGCGATCTGGGTGGATCTTTGCGTCCCGGTGCAGCTGACGCTGCTCTGGGACACCGAGAGGTCGTGAACCGGCCGGCGCCGGGGGGTCGCAACCCGGCGTCTCGAAGATCCGTATGTGAACAGCACAAGTACGGTTCTGTGGGAGGCGCCCGGGGAGACCCAGGCGTGTACCCGATGGGCGACCATTCGACGCGGGGCCCTCGCCGGGTCGGGGCGGTGGGCGCCGGACGGCGCCGAGCCGCCGGCGGGAAGGCGTCGATCGCCACCGCAGCGCCGTTGCGGGCTGCGCGTCGGCCCCGCCTGCGTTTTCCGATCCAGCCCGCTCCTGCGTTCGGCCCCCGCGGGCCCTGAGTCAGGGGTCCCGTCCGGCGCGCCGAGCCGGAGCACGGCGCCGCAGGCACAGCGCGCGCCTATGCCCGCCAGCGCATCCAATGCCCGGCCTGTCTTGCCATATGCGCGGCAGGTGAACGGGATGGGCATGGGTGACTCCCGGCGTCGCCGCTGGATCAATGGAGAGGACCCGTAGAGTGTGATACGAATGTCGGACCACCCGGCGCGTTACCGAATGCCCGGATCGAATCTCGCTTCCCGCGGTTCGGGCGAGGGTCGTCGAGACAAGCGCATTCCCAGGTGGGGACGAGAAGCAACCGCCTCTCCGGTGCGAGAGTTCCTCTGCGAGAGTTGCGCCGGAGACCTCCGGAACCCGGCTCCATACCGGCCGACCCCGCTCCGCCTTACTCTTCTTCCCACCGGATCGTGACCGTGTACGCTCTTTGCGCCCCCTCCGGCAGATCGAACGACCCGACCTTGAAGCGGATCGGGTCCCCGGCTTCCGCCGCCGTCCACTTGAAGGCCAGCGGCGATCGGCCGTCCCGACGCTGCGCTGGATCGCTCGCAAGCAGCGTCATGGTCCCCGGTCCCTCCCATTCCAGCCGGATCGTGTGCCGGCCGGGACGGTGCGGGACGAACTCAAGGTGGTCCCGATGTCCGCCGCGCAGGACGCGTTCGGCCGTCCCTGCGGAGAGGACGGCGTACTCCCGCCAGCGCAGGTCCTCGTGCGGCAATTGGATCAGAGCGTCGCAGAGATTGAGCAGGAGCGCCACTCCCTCCGGCGTCATCGACTCCACCGGCGTGTCCGCGCCCCACAGGGTGAAGTTCCCCTGCCGGGCGACGAGCCAGTGATGACCGTCGGACCGTTCCCGGCCGATGCCGATCGTGCCGTGGGGGAACGCGCCATGGTCATAGATGCCGACATGATCGCGCTCCCCCGGTCCGCGTTCGATCGTCACCCAGGCGTCGCCCGCGGCGTCCCGCCTCACCGCGATGGGGGACGGTTCGAGCAGCAAGCGGCGGAAGGGTCCGTTCTCGAGGTTGCGCGGGAGGGCCACCTCCTTGGGCAATCGACGACCATGCCAGCCGTTTGGGTTGCCGACGAGCAGGTCGCCCTGACCCAAGATCTCGGCTCCCGACTCCCCCATGGCGAGGACCCGGCGTCCGCGCAGGCGGCCGAACAACGGCTCCCCCGAGCGTGACCAAGGCACGGACCGCTCCTCGGAGGCGGGGGGGATGAGAACGAGGTCCGCCTCCGGCACCGGCACCTCGTCGAACAGCCTCGCGGCATCCGCCACGGTCACGGTGAAGCCGGTTTCGCGCAGGAGGTCGCCCAGGAGGCCGCCTTCGCCCGGGTCGAGGAGGAGGAGCAGGATGGAGCCTTCGCTCGACCGTGTCCGCTCCAGGATCGTCGCTGCCGCGGCGGTCTCCGCGGCGGCCGTCGGGCTCGGCCTCTCGGAGGCGGGTCCCGGGATGCGATAGCGGACCACGTTGCTGATTCGCTTCCGACTTCCGGGCGCGCCCGCCTCGAGCCAGATCGCGTAGGACCCCGGATCCTCTACCCAGTGCCGATGCTGGGTTTCTCCACGGGCATTCCGTCGCAGAACGATCGTGCCTTCGGCCTCGACCACCCAGCAGAGACCCATCGACAACTCGTCCGGGATGCCCGGGCGCTGGACGACCCGTTCCGAATCGATCCACACCCGAACGGGCGGCGGCGTTGCTTCGGGGGCCTCGGTCTCGTCGGGGACGTCGAATCCGGGAGCAAGTCCTTCCGATTCGCCCCGCACGCGGAAGTGGATCACGTTGCTCACGACCCGGTAGGCGCCGTCCCGGAATGCGGTCAGGTACACCGCATGCACCCCCGGGACGCGCCCCAGGGGATATTGGAGCTCCTCGTCGGCGACGCGCTGAAGGGCGACGACGCCGTTGCGAACGAAGTTCCAGGTCAGGGCTTTCCGCGCGGGATCCACGACGGCCGTGCGATGGACGACGTAGTCGGAGTCGATCCACAACTCCAACTCGGCCGGTGTCGCGTCGGCCTCCACCTGCCCCCAGACGCGGAAGCAGGCTGCGGGCGCCACCAGGACGAGGAGGAGGAACGCACGGATCGCGGCACGGTTGCAGGGAAGGAGACTCATGACGTCGCTCCCGGGAAAAGGGGGGGCAGTGCGTCGGTTGCCGGTACGCGTGAAAGGACCAGGAGGAGCCACGTTTCCAGCGCATGGCGCCCTCACCGGGTATCGGAAAAAAGATCGATCGCTTCCCTGAGCTGGTTGGGCACGAGCGGCCGGTTCAGCCAGTGACCTTCGGATTCTTCGGCCGCGGCCAGGAAGCTGGCCCGGACGAATTTGTAGCGCTCCTTGACCACACCGTCTTCCTCGACCTTGAGGTACAGACCCTCCATGTCGGCGCTGGGGTCGGTCTCCTTGAAGACGCGCTCGACCGAAGTCCTCCTCTCCTGGCAGATCTGCGTCAGACGGTCCCAGTGACGATCGCTGATGAAGTGCGAGCGGCCGACCAGCCGGGTCAGCTCCTTCTGCGACTCGAGCGTGCCGGAGAAGAGCACGCGCACGGGGACGATCGGCAAGCCCTCGAGGAGAGCCGCTCGCCGCGGGGTGTCCAGGAACTGTCCCTCCTGCCGGTCGAAGACGTCGAACTCCAGCCAGTAATGAGGAAGCAGATCGTAGAACACCGTGTGCTTGGCGTAGAGCCACTCCCCATAAGCAAGGAAGCGGGAGCCCAGCACGGAGCGCAGGCAGTCGGCGTGGGTGCCGGCCCACTGCTTGAAAAGGTGAAAGTGCCTTTCGCGACGACCGCCGGTCAGGAAGCGGCCGCGGCTCTGAAGCAGCAGGCTGCCATCGTCGTCGAAGCGGATCCCGGAGTTGGCCCCGTCCATCTTCTCCTCGACGACGACGGGGCGCCCGGCAATGACATCGAACGGGACGCTCTCCAGGTCCTCGTCCCCGGCTTGGTGGCGGGACCCCTGGATGTGCGGCGTCCGCGGATACTTGAGAATGTCCATGGCGAGCCCCCGTGCGAGGAGGTCGATCCTGGATGCGGTCCATCCTACCGCATTTCACACCCGGGACGCTCCACAGCGCGGCCGGGGCCGCAAACGAGTGCAGGGAAGGGGGGGGCGAGATGAGACCCTGGCCCAACGTCCACGCGTGGCCGCGCCGCTTCGTTCACCGGGGCGGTTCCGCCCCTCCGCACGACACGATTCGCACGGACGAATGGACATCGGTCGTCGGGTCCATCGCGGCGGTTGCGCGGTCTGCGAGCTTCGTTCCCCGCTCACGGCCGTCCTTACCTCCTCTTCCGCAACAATTCCCCGAAGTGGTAGGAGAGCACCCTGTCGAAGAACACCGGTCCGAAGCACGGCGGTGGGGTCTGATGCAGCAGCCGCCGGGCCTCGTCGGGGGAGAGTCGGGCGAGGGATTCGTCGTCGATCGCGTCCCGGACGAAATTGTCGGGGATGTCCAGGCGCAAGATGCGGCGCTCCAGCCGATAGTCCCGCGCGAGGCGGTTCTGCACGAAAGAGGCGATCAGAGAGGTCATCGGGGCGATCACGTCCGCCCAGGCGCACAGGTCCCGCGTCAGGGCGACGGGCTGGCGTTCTCCGTCCGGGCCCCCGGCGGTCGCGATGCCGGCCGAACGCGCGACGGCATCGATCCCCCCGTCGCGGCACCGGGAGTTGAACCACTCCTCCGCCCATGGACTGCGCGAGTGGTTGGCTCGGCAGACGAACAGGACATGGTGGGTCGTATGGGACATGAGAGCCCTCCTGCGCCACCCACACCCGAAAGCCTCGCGGGACGCGACGATTCCGGGCAGTCGAGTGATGAGTGATCCGGGACGGGTGCTCGATGCCGCGATCCCTCGCTCGTCACCCATCCCTCACCACTCACCCCTTCGTTGCTCTGGAAGAACGCTTCGCCCTCGCCTTCGTTTCAGGCCGGCGGACCGGTCTACAGGAAAAGCGGCGCGCCCTCGCGCGTTCTCCGGACGCACGCCACGGCCGCCTCGGCCGCGGCCCGGCGGCGTTCCCCCTCGAGGCGAGCCGAGAGTGCGGCGAAGACCTCCGCCAGCGCGTGGAGGGTCCAGGCCGGTTCGGGTTCCACCGGCGTCCCCGCCCCCAGGCGTTCGACGACTTCGGGCGGCAGCAGGGCGCGACGGATCGACGCCCGCGCGGCGGCGCCTTCCCCGGCAGCGAGTCCTCCCGCGTCGAGAAGACGCACGGGCCGTCCCGTCCCCGGAATGGCGATCACGTGCTCGGCGCACAGGTCGGTGTAGACCCAGCGGCCCGGGAGTCCCCGGAGGCGATCGATCTCCGCGACCACGCGTCGGGCGAGATCCCGCAGACCCTCTGCCCCCAGCCGGCCGGCTCCGCCGGAGAGGGGCTCTCCGGCGATCCACTCCATCGCCAGGAACGGCTCGGGCTCGAACGCGATTGCCCCGCGCGCCGGGTGATGGAGGGAAAGCACGTCCTCGGCCAGCGCCACGACCTCCGGGAACAACCCCCCCGAGACGGCGGCCAGGGCGCGGGCTTCCTCGCGCAGGCGCTCGCGAGCGCGCACGATCTCGGCCTGCCCGTAGCACGCGGGCCGGTGATACGGCAGCCGCGCGATCTTGACGGCGCACGCGCCGCCCGTGGCCCGATCGTAGGCGCGGTAGACGATCCCCTGGCCGCCCAGGCGCACGAACCGCTCGAGCACGAACCGGCCGGCGACGACGCTTCCTTCGAGCCGGCGCGCGGCGGCCGCGAGGTCGGCGGCCTCCATCGGCGGCTCGACTCCTTCGCGCCATCGGTCCCGGTCGGCCATCGCCTTTCCCACCGTCATTCGAGCCCCAGGTCCCGAAGGATCGCCGACACCCGCTCGCGCAGATCCGCCGGCAAGGATTCGAAGGCCGCGCCGTTCTCGAGCGCCCGTCGCGCGGTCTCGACCGCCGCTTGCAGCCTCGCCGCCTCCGGTCGGTCGGCGAGGAGCCGCGCGGCGACGCGCAGCCGATCCAGCCGGGCCGCCGCCAGGTCCAGCACCTCGCTGCAACTGTCCGCGCTCACCGCCGCCTGCAGGGTCGGGGCGAGCGCGTCGAAGGTCGCCCCCCGGCGCAGGTCGTCGTCCGCGCGGAGCAGCGCGGCGAGCGTATCGCTGTCCCGCCCCTCCCGGGCCAGTTGGACGGCTCGCGTGATCACGCTCTCCCGGTTCGTGCCGGGCCGCGGGTCTCTCACCGGCTCGAGGATACGGACGATCGCGGCGACTTCGGGATCGTGCTGAACGGCGCGCGGGTCGGTCGTTCGGGTGACGAACAGGCGCGCCTTCTGCGCCCGCACCGCCTCTCCCTCCCGATGCCGCACTTCGAGTTCGCCCCAGGGAAACGGGCCGGCCGGTCCGGGCGGGATGCGCACCTCGACCAGGAACTGCGCCGTGCCGTCGGCTTCCAGGGAGCCGATGGGAAGCACCGCGCTCCGATCCTGCGCGAACGGGCAGCCGAGCCGCTGCCGGGAAGGACGATAGCGGACGACCTCTCCCGGGAGAACGCCGGGTTGCAGGGAAAGCTGGAGTTCCATGCCGGCGAACGCCACTCGCCCTGCGTGCTCCCCCGCGCGGGCGAATTCCCGCTCCAGCGCCTGGCCGCTCATGATGCGCCGAAAGCCCGCGCCGCCGGGACCGGCCGTCAACGTCTGCAGCACGCGGTGATCGAATTCTTCGCCGAAGCCGAACGACCGCACTTCGATCCCGCTGTTTTGGAGTTCCTGCGCCTGCGCCGTGCAGACTTCCGGATCGTGGACCAGGCCGTCCGTCATGACGTAGAGCCGTTGGATGCCGCGCGGCTCCTTGGAGGCGTAGGAGGCGGCCTGCGTCTTCACCGCGGCGAGTCCTGCCCCGAGCAACGTGGCATTCCCGAATTTCACCCGGGAGGCGTCCAGCGAATCGACCGCGTCCGACCCGGAGATTTCCGCCCGCGGAAACGCCGCCAAGGGCACGTGGATCTCCCGGGCGAAGAGGACCAGGGTCAGGCGCGCGGAGGAGGGCAGCCGGTCCACGAGCATCCGTACGGCCTGGCGCAGCAGGGGGTACTTATCCGGCGCGTTCATGGACGCGCTGACGTCGAGGGCAAGCAGGACGTGCAACCCCATGGAAGAAGAGGCCGGGGCATTTCGCGCGGCGACCTTCACGAGACAGCGGACGTGTGGGTCGGTCCCGGCAAAATACGCGGTCCGCTCCGGGATCGCGCGCACCAGGAACCGGTCGTCCGCGGAACCGCCGCAGGTCGGGCAGGGGGAGGTGAGGCTTGCGACGGGAGAGCGACAGGAAGGGCAGCTCATGGGGCATTCCTCTGGATCGAGCAGGGGCAAATGCCGGTGCACGAGGAGAGATGGCGTGCATGCGGTCGTGCCTTTCCGGGAAGGGAGGGGGCGAATTTCGGAAAGCCGCGTCCGTCCGGTCGCCATGACAGGGCAAGACCGGGCAACCGTACCCCTCATGGAGGAGCACGGCATGAGAGACGCGCAGCAACCCTCGTCGCACCAACGGGTTCAGAATCGGAATCCGCGTACGCCGGCGCACCCGCGCCCCTCCCAGGGCCCCGCCGCGGCCGGCGGGAAGCCCCACCTCTCGTCGGGTCGCGCCCGGCGTCGCCGGGGGAGCCCGATCGCCTGGTTCCCGCTGGCGTGCAGCCTCCTTCTGCTCGTCGGCGCCGTCGTCGCCGTGCGCCTCATCGTGTTCCCGGAGTCTTCGAACACCGCGAAGGAACGCCACGACTTCACGCCGGCGGGGCGCCGTGGGGAGGCACACTCCCCGTTGGCTGCAAGCGGACGCCCGCTGCCCGAGTCGCTCGAAGCGGTGCTGCCCGCGTTGGGTCGCGCCAAAGAGGCTGCGCGGACCGAGGAACGGCGCCATGCCGAAGAGGCTGCGGACCTGACCGCGTCACGCGAGGCTCGCGCCGTAGCCCGCGTGGATGCGTGCGCCCGGTCCGGGGATCCTGCGTCGGCGCCGTTGGCCACGGCCGCCGCCGATCCCGGCGCCGTCGCGGCCGTGCAACCGCCCCGCGTTCCCGCGACGCGAGAACGGACCGAGACGGACGCCGAGGCGGTCGATCCTGCGCGTCCACGGCTCGGCCCCTGCGTTCAGTGCGGGGGCAAGCAGCGGCTGGCGTGCGCGACCTGCGACGGCCGGCCGGTCGCCAGGCGGCCGTGCCCGTCGTGCGAGGGGAAGGCGCGCACGGCCTGTTCCGCGTGCGCGGGGAAGGGGCGGACCGCGTGTCTCGCGTGCGAGGGCAAGAAACGGGTCACCCAGCGAATGGTCAGCGAGCTCGACCGCGTCGAGGTCTGGACCCACGACGACCCCTGTCGTTTCTGCTCCGGCCGCGGCTGGCTGGCGTGCGCGCCGTGCCGGCGCGCGGGGAAGATCGGATGCGCCGACTGCCGCGGATCCGGAAGCGTCGAAGGGTCCTGCCCGGACTGCCGAGGCGCCGCCACCGTGGCCTGTCGTCTCTGCGTCACGCCCGAGCATTGCCCCGACTGCGAGGGGAAGGGCAGGCGTCGGTGCCTCGCCTGCGTCGCGGGCGGTGCGCCGTCGATCCGTTGCGACGAGTGCATGGGGAGAACCGAGGTCCCGTGCGCCCGGTGCAGTGGCGGGAGGATTCCGTGCCGGACGTGCGCGGGGACCGGCTATCATCGCAACGTCGTCTACTTCGACTGGGGAAACGGCGTGATCACCTCGTCGCCGCAGAAGCGCGGGTGTGAGTCGTGCGGCGCGACGGGTGTCGCCTCCTGCCCGGCCTGCGCCGGTTCGGGAATGCGCGCCTGTTCGCGAAAGGACGCACATGCGCGGGCCGCGTGCCCGAAGTGCGAGGGGAGCCAGACGACCGCGTGCGAAACCTGCCGGTCGAGCGACAGGGGGCAGGGGGTGCGCCGCGTGGGGGGGACGGCGCCGCCGCGTTGAGATCCTACTTTTCTGGAGTCCGTTTCCATGGATCCGGGCTTTCGATTGACGGTAATCGACTACTCCGCACTGTTCGCGGCCGGTGCGGACTTGGAGGAGGGGCAGGTCGCCGCCGGATTCCGTCGCGGCAAGGCCGTTCTGGTCGGGGGGCCGGCATTCATGCTCTACCTGGTCTTCGGTGACGAGCATCTACACCATTGCCACGCCGACGTCGTCGTTCGATTCGCCCATGACCGCGAATTGCCCGTCGATAGCGACCTCGAGCGCCATTGTGCGGAAATCGGTGCGCCGGGCTGGTCGATTCTCGGGGGGGCCTTGTATTCCATGTCCGTGCCCGATCGGCGCATCCTGATATCGGGTCCCAGCATGGCGTATGGGCCGACCGATCGAAGCCGGATCCCGGGTGGTGTGTTCATCGAAGCCGAATCCTGGTCGATCGAGCTGGCTTGACGGCACGGTCGAATTCCGCGATCGCGCGCCTCCCCCTGCCCCTGTACCCTTCCCCCAATCACCGCCTCTCGTCCCGCCCGCTCTCGGCGCCCAGGATCCCCTGGGCCCACTCCATTCCGCCGAGCGCCTCCGCATGCTCCTCGTCGTGCTTCAAGACCCGCGCGTACGCGTCCGCGGCTTCACTGGCTTTCCCCTGGCGCCGGTATTCGCGCGCCACGTCCAGGAGTCCTTCGACGAGACCCTTCCTGTGGAGGGAGCGGGACATCGTCACGCCGAAGATCGCGAGGCAGACCGCGACCGCGAGAAAAATCGCGGTGACGAGCGCCTTGCGGCTTCCGGCCGGCTTCACGGCCGGGTGGATCCCGGAGACCGGAGTTCCCTCGATCGGTTCGCCGTCCACGACGTGCTGGAGGTTCCGGGCCACGTCCGCGAGCGTCGCGTAGCGCTTCGTGGGATCCTTGCGTAGCATCCGCATGCAGACGGTCTCGAGGTCCGCCGGGATTCGCGGGTTCCTTGCGGTCGGCGGCAGGGGAGTGCACTCATTGATGGAGCGTAGGATCTGCCCGATCGTACGCCCCTGGAAGGGCAGGTCGCCGCAGATCAGCTCGTACAGGACGACGCCCAAGGAGAACTGGTCGCTCGCCGGACCGTGGAGCGAAGTCTCTCCGCTGGCCTGCTCCGGGCTCATGTAGGCCGGCGTGCCCACGACAGTGCCTTCTCGTGTGCTGCGTTCGGCGATCTGGCGCATCCCGCGCAGGTCGAACATCTGCTTGGCGAGCCCGAAGTCCATGATGAAGGGGCGGCCTTCGGTGTCCACGAGGATGTTGCTGGGCTTCACGTCCCGATGGATCACGCCCTGGCGATGGGCGTAGTCGAGGGCCTCCGCCACGTCCCGAACGATTTCCAGCGCCGTGGGAAGGGGCAGAGGGCTGGCCGCGACCTTCTTGTCCAGCGAGATTCCGGCGACGTACTCCGTGGTGTAAAAGTGCTGCCCCTCGTGGGTGCCGACATCGTAGACGGCGACGATCTGCGGGTGGCGGAGCCGCGCGGAGGATCGGGCCTCCTTGACGAAGCGCTCCACTCCGCGGGGATCCTCGCCCAGATGCAGCGGTTGCTTCAGTGCGACGATGCGCTTGAGGTCGCGGTCCCATGCCTTCCAGACGACTCCCATCGCCCCATGCCCCAGTTCCTCGACCAGTCGGTACCGCCCGAACGGCTTGCCGAGCTGGTCGTGAATCTCCGTGACCGGGCGCATCGGGGGTAGGATCTGCGTTGACCTCGCGTCCAGAGTCCCCACCCAGCGGGGCGAAACCAGGGGCCGTCCGCACTGCGTGCAGGTGGCGGACCGGCTGGGGTCCCAGTTGCGGACGTTGTACGTAGCCTTGCAGGTGGCGCACTGGAGGATGTCCTTTCCCAGCAAGGCTAAGCCGTCGCGCACCTGCTCGGATCGCAGGACTCCCTTTTTTACGAGCACTTCGCCCAGGCGGATCGAAACGCCCTCGCGCAGCATCGTTTTCTGGGCGGCGAGGGCCTCGTCGAGTTGCGCCGGGGTCAGCAGACCCTCTCGGACGAGGGTGGATCCCAACTTATGGTCATCTCCTTCGGTGGAGGGGGGGGGGACTGGCGGGGGAGGAAGATTCGCTTCGCTCACGAGAGTCTCTCCGTACTTCTCGGGGGGAAGGCTGTGTTCTGGTCGATCACAACGTCCGGGACCGTATCAGATCCGGATGAAGGTGGCCATCATTCTCCATCGGGGTACACCTCGAATCGGCGATGGTGGTCGCCCCGATATGGCTGTTTCCCAGGCCTTCCTTTCGCGCCTCCCGCCTTTACCGGTCGAGTTGCGACGGGCCTGCCCCAGTTAGGGGAGAGCGAATTCGACGAGGAGATTGACTCCCCCTTCTCGGGACCCTAGGATGGGCGCATCCGTCGGATCGGAGATGCCTTCATGTCGGAACGCTCGAGCCCAGCGCCGACCGGGGGTGAGGAGCGTTACCTCGCCTCCGCCGTGGAGCGCGGATATCTGAAAAGGGCCGACGTCCAGGAATTCCTCGCGGAGCACGCGCGGGCGGAGCGCTTCTTTGGCCGCTTCGTGGCGTTCGCCCAGCTCCTGCATCAGCATCGGTGGATCACGGAGGACCAGTTCCGGGTTCTTCAGGAGGCGACCCGCCGGCATATCCTGCTCTGCCCGGATTGCTGGGGGCGAACCAACGTGTTCGGCCTCCAACCGCGCCAGTCCTTCGCCTGCAACAAGTGCGGGGGACGCATGGAGGTTCCCGCGGACGACCATGCGGAAGTGCTGACGCGCGCCTCGCCCCCCGTGGATCCCCACGCGACCGTGCGGCCGCAGGATCCGACTTCCGCGAGCAGGGGAGGTCTCGAGTCGTATCGACAGCACGAGGCCTCCCTTCGTCTGCGCGGATTCGAGATCCTCGCCCACGCGGGTGCCGGCGGTATGGGCGACGTATACAAGGGACGTCTCCTGCCGCACGGTCGGATGGTCGCGATCAAGCTTTTGCACAAGCCGCTGACCGGGGACGCGCGCATCGTGCGGCGGTTCTTCCGGGAGTTCCGCGCGGCCGCCGCGGTGGCCCATCCGAACGTCGTGCAAATTCACCATGCCGGATACTCGGCGCCGTCCTACTTCCTGGTGATGCAGTGGGTGGACGGCGAGGACCTCGCGAGCGTCGTGCGACGGACCGGGGCCCTCACGCCGCACCGGGCCCTGGCGGTGACGTTCGAGGCGGGACTTGCGCTCGCGGCCATCCATGAGCAGAAAATCGTCCATCGCGACGTGAAACCCGCGAACCTGATCCAGCGGCCCGACGGCACCGTGTGCCTGACAGACTTCGGCTTGGTGCGCCGCAGCGGCTCGGAGATCTCCGCCGCCCTGACCGAAACGGGCGAAATCCTGGGCACGATCCAGTACCTGCCGCCCGAGCAACTCGCCGATTCGAGGGCGGTTACCGCGAAGAGCGACGTCTACGCGCTGGGGGCCACCCTCTACCACCTCGTGACGGGTCGGATGCCGTTCGCCGGCGCGCACTGGACCCACGTCATGGCGCAGGTCGCGAAGGGACACGTGCCCCGTCTCGGGGCGGAGGCCGGGGAGCATTCCCCGGAGCTGGTCGCATTGGTGCACGGGATGATGGAAGCGGACCCCGACCGTCGGCTCGACCTGGACGAGGCCCTGGCCGGGCTCCACCGCCTGATGCGACGGCCGCTCGGCGTGGCTGGTGCGTCGGACGCGGAGGACACGGACGTGCCCCAGCCGAGGCGGCGATCGAGTTCGGACGGCCCGCGATGAACCACCCCGAGCCGCCGTGGGCGGGACCGGCGCTGGAAGCGGTCGCCGCGAAATTCGGCGTGCCCGCGGCGGAGATCGAGGAGTGCCTGCGCATCCGGGCCGGCGGTTCCTCCGCGATGGAGCGTACCCTACTCGAAGCCGATGCGACGCGGCTGGACGACCTCCGCGGACGACCGCTGGCCGAGGTCCTCGCAAGCCGGAATGTCCTCCCCCTCGATCTCGCCCGGGCGCTGGAGGATGCCCTGTTCCCGTCACGCCCTGCAGCGGGGGGGGAAACCCAGGATCCGATCCTCCTCGGGCCGGTGAGTCCGTCCGCGGGCGAGGCACCCCAGGTCGCGGCGGCGAAGATCGGCCGCTATACGCTCCGGCGTGAACTCGGGCGGGGTGGGATGGGAATCGTCTACCTCGCACACGATCCCGAGCTGAAGCGGGACGTCGCGTTGAAGGTGCTTCCGGCCGGTACCGCCCACCGGGATCAGATCGTCCGCTTCCGCCGGGAGGCGGAGGCGGCGGCGAAGCTCTCCCACCCGCGGATCGTGTCCACGTACGACGTCGGGTTCGCCGACGGACGCCACTACATTACGATGGAGCTCGTGAACGGCGGGAGCCTCGCCCAGCGCATCCGCGAACGCGGGCGGCTGGCGCCGCGGGAGGCGCTCGAGGTGATGCGGGAGGTCGCCCGCGGGCTTGCGGCGGCGCATGCGCTTGGGATCGTGCACCGGGACATGAAGCCGGAGAACGTCCTGCTGGAAGGAGAAGGGCTCGACCGCCCCAAGATCGCGGACTTCGGGCTCGCCCGTGTGGTGGAGGAAGGCGGCGACGGCCCGCGGCTCACGGCGACCCAGGCGGTGATGGGCACGGCTTCGTACATGGCCCCGGAGCAGGCGGCTGGGGAAACCGACCGCATCGACGCGCAGAGCGACGTCTATGCTCTCGGCTCCATGCTGTACGAGGCGCTGATCGGCCACCCTCCGTACGGCGGGCGTTCCTCGATGGAGGTGATCCTCCAGAAGCTCGTGCGGGAGCCCGACCCGCCGCGCAAGAAACTCCCCGCCCTGGCGCGCGACGTCGAGACGATCGTACTGAAGGCGATGGAGCGGGAGAAGGAACGGCGCTATGCGGGGGCGCTGGCCTTCGCCGACGACATCGACCGCTATCTCGCCGGGGAGATGATTCTGGCGCGGCCCGTCTCCGCGGCGTATCGCGGCTGGCGGGCGATTTCGCGACATCGGGGGATGGTTCTCGCTTCGATCGCGGCCGCCGTGGCGATCGCGTTTACGGGGGCGCTGCCGACGATTCGCGAGGCGCTCGCGGCGCGCTCGGCCGCGCGCGAACGCGTGGCGCGGGAGGGTGAGTCCGCCGGGCTGCTCGCACGGGCGCGCGCGGCGCTCGAGCGGCGGGAGCCCGGGGAGGCCGCGGCCGCCGCACGCGCTCTGGTCGAACGGTTCGAGGCGGACGCCGCCCGCGGCGAGCGTCACCCCCTGCCCGCCGCGCACGAAGTCCTGGCGCAGGTGCATGCGCTGAAGAACGAGCCGCGGGCCGCCCTGGTCGAGCGATTCCGGGCCTATCGCGCCGCGATCGGGGCCGACGACGCGGGAGACTACCTGCTCGCCGCCGGCCGCGAACTGACGCTCCAATCCCGCTTCGACCTCGCGATTTCCCTGCTCTCGCGCGTGCTCGCGCAGGGAGGTCCGGCGACCGCGGACGCCCGGTACTGGACGGGGCGCGCCCGGGAGGGCAAGTTCGAGTTCGCCGCCGCCGCGGCCGACCTCGCCCACGCCGCCGCAGACCCCTCCTTGTCCCCGGAGCTGACCGCCGATGCCGCCGCCCATCGCGACTTTTGCGCGCGATTCGCCCGCACCCTCCCCCTGGCGTTCCGGGCCCGCCATCTCCAGGCGGTCGATCTCGACGGCGACGGCCGCGCGGAGCTGCTGGGCCGTTTCGACGACGAGGTGTTCACCGGGGTCCTGCGCGGCGGAGAATGGGTCGAGACTCTCCGCTTTCGCCTCCAATCCGGCACGCTGACGGCCCGCGAAGTCACGGCCGTCGCGGTGGTCGGGCTTGCGGGCGATCGCCGGTCCATGCTCGTCCACTCCGCCGGTGACGCGGAACAACGGCGCGGGCGCATCTGGCTCCATCGTTTCGAGGCCGAGGGGCCGCGCGAGGTCGCGACCGCGGAACTCGAGGCTCCGGCGCAGGCCTTCGCCGCCGCCGACCTGGACGGAGACGGCCGGGCCGAGCTGCTCGTCGGGACCGGCGATTACGAGCGGTCCATCCGCGCGTACCGCTGGAACGAGTCGGCCGGAACGCTGTCGCTGATCGGCCGCAGCGGCGCGGGCGGAAACGTCCGCGGCTTGGTCGCGGCGGACTTCGACGGGGAACGAGGCGACGAGGTCGCGGTCGTGGCAGGGCCGTGGGGCGCGTACGGAGTCTCGCTGTGGCGATGGGACCCGGAGCGAAGGGCCCTGGAACGTACGCAGGCCGTGGGGCTGGGCGAGCCGTTCTCCCATTGCCGCCTCGAACGGGCGGGCGAACCTCCCGACGTCGTCGTGGGCGTGGACTGGACCGTCCCGCACTTGGATCCGCTTCGGGCGCGCCTGGGGATGGACGCGATCCGGAAAAACTTCCGTCCGTCGGGCGTCTACCGGGTGAGGATTCCGCGCGGGCGGCCGATCGAGGTGCTGCCCCTGGCCGCCGACGCCTGGGAGGATTCCGCGAGCGGCGAAGCGCCCGCCTGGGCGGTCGCGAGGATCCGCGCGCCGGCCGGAGACCTGTTGCTCTGCAAGCGCCGGCCGCTCGACCGGGGCGGCGGCGAGGGATCTCCGAACGTACACGTGATCCCGGCAGAGGGGGCCGCACAGCCGTTTCTGACCGCCCGGTGCGAGGAGCCGTGGACCACCATGGATCCCCGCCAGCAGCCCGTGCTCGGTTTCGACGCCGACGGCGACGGCTCGGACGAGCTGTTGCTGGGCAACCCCGCGAGCCACTCGTGGACCCTGCGCGCTGCCGTGTCCGTGGACGCGCTGCTCGCCGCAGGGGCGGGTCCGCCGGCGCCGACGACCGCAGCCGCGTCAGCGCAACTGGAGGAGGACCCGCACCTCGAACACGCAGACGATCTCTTCCGGGCCGAGTTGCCGGAGGAGGCCCTGGGCGTCTTCCGGTCGGCGCGCGCGAAAGAGGTTCTCTCCGTGGCGGACGCGACGCGCGCCGCAGTGGGGGTCGTCGATGCGCTGGCCCGTCTCGGCCGCCCGGAGGAGATGGCGGCGGCCGCGGAGGAGGAGGCGGCCCGCGACGAACGCGTCGGTCGCGCCGCGCTCGCAACCGCCCTGATGCACCTGGAAGAGGCGGGCCGTTGGAGGGAAGCCGTCCGCGTGAGCGCCTGTCTGCTCCAGTGCGCCACCCTGCCCCCGCGGGAGCGGAAGGCGCGGTCCGCGCGCCACGAAGAACTGCAGTCGCTGGCGGAGTGGCGCGTCGGGACGGGTCTGGCCGGAGCGCACGCGCCGGCGGCGGATTGGGTGGCGACTTCGCCGCTGTTTGCGCGCAGGGAGGCGGACGGCTCGTGGGCGATCCGGGTGGACTCGCCCAATCGCGGGGACGTGTTGGCGGCCCCGTTCGCCAATGTGGGCGCCAGCTGGCGGGTTGCCGCCACCCTGTCCGTTCGGCGGCAGGACTGGGGCACCGGGATCGACCTCTGGGTCAAGGACGCCGACCCCGTCCACCTCGGATCGGCCCCGGCGCGTTCGCTGCAAGTGAACTGCAGCGGCGAGTCCTCGTTGCCGACGAGGTGGCTCTGCTTGCGCAGTCCCTCTGCGGCTCGCGAACTGTGGAGCGGCAGCGCCGCCTGGGGCGATCCGCTGGCGCTCTCGCTCACCTTCGTTGCGCACCGGGGAACTCTGGAAGGTGAGGCGCGGGAGCCGGGGCCGTCGCCCACGGCGTACGCTGCGAACATCTCCTCGAGAATCCCGGAGGGCGGCACGGTCTGGGTCGGGCTCAGCGCCCACGCCGACGTCGGCTCGACCGGGCAGTCGGGCAGGTTCGCGATCCCCGAGTGGCGGTTCGAGAGCGCCGCGGAGGGAGTCGTGCCCGTGGCGATCGCGCCGCAGACCGCCGCGGAGCACCTGATGCTGGCGAACGGACGGTTTCTCGGCGGCCGTCTGGCCGACGCGAAGGCGCTGTACGACCGCGCCGTCGTCCTCGCGGACTTGGAGGCCGACAAGGAAGAAGCCGCGCGCGCCTGCGGACTGCCCTCGGTCTGGGATCGGCCGGTCGCCGGGGACATCGTGCGCTGGGCGGCAGTCGATGCGCGACTGTACCGGGGGCTTGTGCGAGCCCATCTGGGGGACGCGGACGGGGCACAGGCGGACCTTCGGGCCGCCTGGGAGCGCTCGACGGATCGCGTGCGCGCGCTGCTGCGCAGATATGGCGCCGGCCTGCGCGACCGACCGGGGGACGGGGCGACCCTGGCGCGATTCTGGCGCGAGCGTGCCGGGGACCCCGAGGGCGAGACTCGGCGGGCCTGGGCGCGAGAGACGGCCGGCGACCTCGGCGTCGCCTGCGCCGAGGCGCTGATCGAGGGCGTGGCGTTCGTCCCGCTCCCGCGCGTGCGCATCCTCCGCCTGGCCGACGATGGCGCGGGCGCGGTGGCGGGACTCCGCGTCGGCGACTTCGTGCTCGCGTGCGAGGGAGCGCGCATCGAACGCGTCGCGGACCTGCGCGCCGCCATGGAAAGGGCGCGCGCGGCCGGACGGAAAAACGTCGTCCTGACCCTGCGCCGGGATGCCCGCGAGTTCCCCGCCGAGGTCCCCGTCGGTCCGCTCGGCATCGCGGCTGAGGAAATCGAGGAGATTCGCGCCCGGATGGAAGGCGAGGACGATTGAGATCGGGAACCGCCGTCCTCACGGAGGCGTCAGGTCCCGCAGCCGACGAATCGCGCGGTGAAGCAGAACTCGCACGTACCCTTCGCGAATATTCAGTTTCCTCGCGATGCGCCGATGGGATTGTCCGCTCAGGCGGAGTTCCAGCGTTTTTCGCATGCGCGGCGGGAGGTCCCGAATGGAGAGCCGCACCCAGTCGGACATCGGGATCGCCGCAGGCTCCTCGCCGTCCTCCGTTCCCGCCGCTGCCGCTTGGTGCATCTCGCGCAATCGGACCATCGCCCGCCGGCGCCGCCCGTCCCGTCGTTGCAGACTGATGGCCTGATTCAGGCCCGCCCTCATGATGTAGCCGATCAGGGCACGCGCATTCGGGAAGGCAGGCGGCCGGCCGGCGACGTGGGCCAGCAATGTGCGGGCGACGGCGTCCTGGTAGCAGTCCTCCGCGTCGTGCCACCCGAGTCCGAGTCCGCGGATCAGCCAGGAGACGGTGGCGGTCCTCGTGCTGTTGAGAACTTCCACCCAGGCGTCGGGACTCCGTGGACGACGGCGCAGGACGATCAGCGCATTTTCCAGTGGGTCGAGGGATTTTTCCGCGGTCTTTCGTCTCACGCGCTGCTCCCGACATTCGTTGTCGAGGAGGTATGCCGCGTGACCGACCGGCGCTTTCTCGTCCCGTCCGAGAAATCAACCAGATCTGCACTGCGTTCGGGATCCCCCCCCCCGCACCACGGATGGCTTGATGCAGTAGAACGCCCGCGACACCTCGGCGTTACATCCGGGCGGGTGCATCGGAGCGAGCGCGTCCGATTCCCTGGCTCCGCAGTCGCGGCGCCGGCGTCCTCGTGTTTCGCGCGGCGGCGACTGCGCCCCGGGCTGATGGGGGGGCTTCCTCAATATGTTGTGGGAAAAGAGGTAGCGTACTCTCGAGGCGGAAGGCGTAACGATTCGTGGGGGGGCGGCGTTCTTCTCGTACGATTCTCTCTTGAGCCCGTTCTTGCGGCCTCCTACCAACCGATCCTTACCGGCCGCGCGGTGTTCTCTGACCGACCCTGATCCGGGGGGAGTCGTCATCGGGAGGGCGTGATTGTGACCAAGCGGAGCGTCGTTGTTCTGCCCGTGGTGGTGGCGGTCCTGAGCGTTTTGCTCGGGGACTCCCGGGAACCATCGATCTCGATCGGCGCGATGGCCACGGTCAGCGTGCGGCTCGAGGCCATGCAGGCTCGTGAAGCTCCCTGGCCTCCCTCCCCGCGGCGGGAGCCGTCGCGACTCGCCCGGGTGTCGGCCCCTCCGATCCGGCTCGTGGCCGAGGAGGAAAGGGACCCGGAGCGGCGGCACGCCGCCGACCTCACGCCGCCGGTCGGGGGCAACGTGATCGACGGAGCGGGCGCGGACATCGACACGCAGGCATCGTCAACCACGCTGCTGGCCAACGGGATGGGGGCGGACGATCCCGAGAGCGGGATCGTGCTGCACGAATGGGCGATCGGGACGACGCCCGGCGGGGAGGACGTGCAGGCGTTCACGTCGGCGGGCTTGACGGTGACGCCCGTGCCGGTCTGGACGCGGAACTACAACGGCGCCGCCAACCAGAATGACGCGGGCATCGACCTCGCGATCGACTCCGCCGGCGTCGTCTATGTCGCCGGGCAAGACGGGACGTCGCCGCTGACCAACATACTCCAGAAGTGGAGTCCGGCCGGCGCGCTCCTGACGACCGTTTCGCTCAACGTCAATGGCACGGGCGGAAACGGCACGTGCATGGTGGCGGTGGACGGCGCCGACAACGTGTACACGGCCGCGACCATCGGCTCGGGGGACATCTGGGTGCGCGCACACACGCCCGCGCTGGCGATTCTCTGGACGGACGTCTTCAACACGGGGGGCGAAGACATCACGGGCCGGCACCTGGGCCTGGATCCCGGTGGCTTCCTGCTCGTTCCGGGGGCGCAGTGGGGGTCGCTCTGGGACCGTTGGCTGCGGCGATACCCGCTCGCCGGTCCACCCGCCTCCTGGACCGTGGTGGACGGGGGAGATGCCGACAACGACATGTGGTTTGCCGCGGAGGCGGACGCGGCGGGCAATGTTTATGGCGCCGGCAACGACAAGGTCGGCGGGTCGAACCAGAACATCGTGGTCAAGAAGTACAGCCCGGCAGGCGCCCTGCTGTGGGCGGACGTCGTCGATTCCGGAGCCGGGGCGAGCGCGGACAACGCATTCGCGATCGCTGTGGGTCCCGCGGAGGTCTACGCGGCCGGCGTCCTCGACACCGCCGGCCAGGACGGCAACATCTGGCTGCGGAAGTACTCTCTCGCCGGGGCCGTGCTCTGGACCCGGACGGTCAACGGTCCGGCATCCGGGCTGGACTATGCGATGGGCGTGACCGTCGATCGCGCCGGCGGCGTCTGGGTCACCGGGTTCGTCAACGTGGCCGGGCAGGGGCGCAACGTCTGGGTGGCAAAGTACGACTCGAACGGGAATCTGCTCTGGACCGACACGTTCAACGGGGCGGCGAACGGCAATGACCAGGGGTCGGACGTGCTCATCCGGGGGGCGGCCCTGTACGTCGCCGGCTCGGAAACCGTCGCCGGCCAGGGGACCAACCTGTGGCTGCGGAAGTACGATGCCTACGCCTGGAGCGCGGCCAACGCCGCGCTCGCGCTGACCGGCGGCGTGACCTACTACGCGACCCTGCGCGTGACCAATGGAGACGGGCTGCAGACGATCGTGAGCAGCGACGGCGTGACCGTCGATGACGTCACTCCGCCCGCGATCGACTTGGCGACGGGGACGCCGGCCGCGGGGACCGCGCCCCTGACGGTCGATTTCGCCGCGCTGGCGTCCGACGTCACCGGGATCTCGCTCTACCAGTGGGACTTCGACGGCGACGGAATCTACGACTACACGTCGGGGGTGGGAGGGAACGTCTCGTTCCAGTATGGGGTCCCCGGCTTCTACCTCGCCGGTCTGCGGGTATTCGACGGGGCCGGCAATTCCAGCACCACGTCGATCGGGATCACCGTCTCCTCTCCGGCGCCCCCGCCGACGGCCTTCCTCACGGCCGCGCCGACCTCGGGGAGCGTGCCGCTCGCCGTGACCTTCACCGCCGGCGGCGTCGCCGGCGTCTCCTCCTACCAGTGGGACTTCGACGGCGACGGACACTTCGACCTCGTCTCCACCGTCCCCAGCGTCGTCCATACCTACACGGTGGCCGGAACCTTCGATCCGTTCGTGCGGCTCGTCTACGCCGACGGCAGCGTGGCCTTCCTGTATGCCCCGACCGTCACCCCTTCGCTGCCTCCCGCCGTCGCCGGCATCGCCGCCCGGATCGTACGGTTCTTCCGCGACTACAACCAGAATGGCGCCTACGACCCGGGACTGCCGATCGAGCAGCTGGCGTTTGCCGCGGCGGGCCTGGGTCCGCAGGCGAGTTTCACCGGCGTCTCGCTGGGATTCACCGCCGAAGTGGACGACGCCTCCGGGATTCCGCCGTCGTACGAGATCGCGCGCTGGGAGTGGGACTTCGAGGGGGACGGCGAATTCGAGTCGGAAAGCCCGGCGGGAGTTCCCTCGGCGCTGCGCACGGAGAACGTCCACACCTACGGCGCCCCGGGGTCTTGTTCCGTGACGGTCCGGTGCACCTGGCGCCTGGCCGGCGGCGGGGCGGACCAGTTCAGCGTGCAGGCCTCGATGCCGCTGGACCTGGCGGCCCCCTCCCAGGCCAACCGGCGCGTGTGGATCGTCCAGCCGGTCTCGCCGATCCACGTGCCCGGCGGCGGCCGCGTGACCCCGAGGATCGCCGGCAACTACCTGCTGTTCAACGTCAACTGCGTTCCCGCCAGCCACTTCGACTTCGCCACCGTGGAACTCCAGGTCTGGGACCCGGTGGGAGTCGCCTGGGTGACCTTGCCGGGGACCTACGTCGCCTCCGCCGGAAGCGCGGGGCAGTCCGCGCGACTGCGCGTGAACGTGGAGCAGATGATCGCGGACGGGTTCAACGGCATCGTCGCCGGTGCGACGCGGGACTTCCGCGCACGCGCCGTTACGGTGGACGTGTCGTGGGTGCCGTCGGCGACCGACGCCGGCCCCGGCACCGACCAGGGGAATCTTCAAGGGCCCATGAAGTACGGTCTGGTCACGATCGCCGGAGGCCCCACTGCCGCCGACCTCGTGCAGACGAGCTTCTCGCCCGAGCGCGCGACCGCGAGGGTGAGCGGTTCGGCGACCTGCACGACCACGCTGACCACGGGCTCGGAGTTCGCTCTGCCGTATGGTGGCATCGCCGGCGCGGACACCCTGACGGTGGCGGACGAAGCCGTCGGTCCCCCCGCAAACGGCTAGCGTCTGCTCGAGATCCACGACGTCCGCCCCGGCTCCGGCGCTCCGCTGACGAAGCCCGGTACCGTGCGCCTCGCCTATCGCGACGCGAACGACGACGGGATCGAGGATGACTCGGGATTGCCGGCGGGGCTCCTCCGGGTCTACCGGCATGACGGTTCGGCCTGGACCCCCCTCCAGGACCAGGTGCGGAGCCTCGACGAGCACTGGGTGGAAGGCACGACCTCCGCTATGGGCCCGTTCGCCCTGGGGGTGACGACCGGCGACGGCTCCGGCGGTGGCGGAAAGAAGAAGAAGCGCAAGCGGGGCGGTTGCTTCGTCGCGACGGCCGCGGATCCCGCCTCGGGTTGGCCGGGATGGGCGATCCTGCTCCTGGGCGCCGTTGCGGTAGCGGCTTGGCGGCGCGCCGGCTCGAAGACCGTCGCGCGCGATGCCGCGCGGCGACCTTGGGTTTTCCGCGCGCAATGAGCGCCGACGCCGAAAGAAGCGGCTCGTGCCCCGCCGATCGCCGCTCTGGTCCGGTGGGTGTGGCGCTTCCGTGATTCGCCCTCGGAGGGCTCCACGGCGACATTCGGGGGGCCCTTCGGGTCGGCAGGAGAGAAACCGATGGGTGCGTACGTGCAGGGAG
>CAZWCX010000015.1:0-55902 GCA_964632945.1 uncultured Planctomycetia bacterium
GGGGGGGGGGGGGGGGGGGGGGGGGGGGGGGGGGGGGGGGGGGGGGCCCCCCCCCTGGGGGGGGGAGCAGCGCCCGGTGCGGGCACGCCGGCCGGACGCGACACCACGTGGTGGTGGCGGTCGACGACCTGTCCATCGGCAGATCCATCGCGGGCGGATGTCGGTCTGCCCTCGGGGACGAAGCGGTGCGGGCGCGGGTCCGCGCGGGGTTGATGGCGGCCGGGCGGGCGAAGGTGGAACGGCGGGCGGAGCGTCTGCACCGCGAATCGGAGCGGGTCGGGGGGGCGGCCGCGCTGCTGCGCGCGTTTGCGCGCGCGCTCGGCCAGCCCGAGAACGGCGCGACGCTCGCGCAATGGGTGGGCGAAATCGGCGTGGCGCGACTGGACGACGCGTGTCAGGACCCGGATGGGGTGCGCGACCCGACGCGGGTGGAGGCGATCCTGTTGGCCCGGGCGCCGTGGCGGGATGCGGGGGATCCCGCGAGCGATCGGTACCGCCGGGCGATCGAGGAACGGGCCGGCGCAGAGGCGCGCGAATCGGGCGGCGCGGCGGCGTCCGCCGGCTGGCGCTTCGGGGGAACGAGGCCGATGGCTTCCCCCTGGCGTCGCCTGGCGGGGTTGGCGGCCCTGTTGTCGTCTTTCGGCGGACCGACGCTTCTCCACGAAGAGACGGCGCGGATGGCCGACGTGTGGGGACGCGGCGGCGATGAGTCCGGCGCCGCGTCGGGAGACCCGGAGCGAACCGGCGGTGGGCGGGGACGGCGACGACGAGGTTCCGGGAGGGCCGCGGGCGTGGACGTGCGCCGGATGGCGGCCCGGTTCCTGCGGCGCGATCCGGGGTACTGGGCGGTGCGCGGGCGGCCCGGGCCGGTGACGTTCGCGCGTCCGGCGGCCATGATCGGGAGCGCGGCGGCGGAGCGGCTGGTGACCGACGCGGTCCTCCCGTTTCTGCTCGAACGGTTGCAGGCGCGCGGGGACGATGCGGGGGTGCGCGGATTCTGGGCGGGCGTGGAGAGATTGAGCGCTCCGCCGCCGGACGGCGTGGTGCGATTCGTTCTGGACCGCCTGGGGGAGCCCCGGCCGGGGCTGGAACCGTTGGTGACGACCTGGCTCGGCTTTCTGGGGGCGCACTGGTACTTCCGGAGCGCCTGCGGCGCGGGGGCGAAGGGGTGCGCCGGGTGCATCTGGAACGTTCCCCGGGATGCGGCGGTTCGTCGCGACTGAAGGGCGACACCGGCGCACGCCCCGCGGGCGGACCGCCGCGGCATCAGGGCAGGCCGAGGACCTGCGGCAGGTCGAGCAGGGAGCGCACGACCGGAGTTCCCGGCGCGGGCCCGGCGTGTCCGGCGCGATCGAGCAGCACCCCGGTCATTCCCGCGGCCCGGGCGCCTTCGACATCGTCCCGGGGGGTGTCGCCGACCATCGCCGCCTCCGCCGGTGCCACGCCCGTCAGTTGGAGGGCCCGGCGGAAGATCGCCGGGTCCGGTTTGCGCACGCCGACGGCGCCGGAGGCGAGCACGCACGAAAGGCCCGCCGTGAGCTCGAGCTGGTCGACGATGGCGCTCAGGCGCGAATCCCAGTTCGAGATGATGCCGACGCGGAGGCCGCGGTCGGCAAGGGCCGAGAGGGCGGGGCGGACGTCGTCATAGAGGCGCCAGACCTCCGCGGTGCCGAAGACGCCGTAGAGGTCGTCGAACCAGGGATCGAAGGCGAATCCGTTCCAGTCGAGCTTGCGGATCAGGAGGCGGGTGATCTGGACCCACATTTCCCGGTCGTGCTCATCCGAGGTGTGAATGTCCTGCCAGGCGGTCACGCCGAACTCGGGATCGTCGCCGCGCCAGATCGAGCGCAGGGTCTGTTCCACCCGGTCGGCGTCGATGTCGAAGCCGTGGCGCCGGCAGACGCCCCGGTAGATCTCGCCCAGGCGGGGCCAGGGTTGCAGCAGGGTGTGGCCTGCGTCGAAGAAGACGGCTCGGAGGGTCATGCGGGGATTTTCGCGCCGGCGGCTCGACCTTGTCAATCGTGGAGGTTGCGTGCGGGTCGCGCGATTCGCGCGCGGTCAGCGCGCCGGCGGGTCGGTGGAAGGGGGTTCCGTGTCCGGGTCGAGCGGCGAGCCGGCCGGCGCGGCCGGCGCCGCTTTCGCGGGGTCGGCCGCGCCGGCGCTGCGCCGCTCGACGGGAGTGGCGCGGGCGTGGATCTCCGCGAGGATGCCGGACGGGCCGCGCAAGGCGTCCTCGAGCGCGCGGCCCAGGGCGGTGACGGCGGACTCGACGGAGTTGTCCGTCAGTCGGGCGGTGCCGGTGCGACGCCCCGTCCAGATCGCCTCCGTTTCGTGTCCGTCGCCGCCGGCGCGGCGCAGGAGCAGCGCGTCCAGGTCGCAGACGGCGTCGGCGGTGTCGTCCGCGCCGACCACGACCTCGAGCGCCAGGAGTTCGAGGCGCAGCCGATAGTCGGGCGCGCCGCCGGAGAGGAGCACCTGTCCGTAGCGCCCGCTCTCGCGCAGGTCGCGAATCACGGTCTCGTGGATCATGTCGCCCGGCAGCAGGACCCAGCGCGCCCGGCCGTCGTCCAGCCACTGGACTTCGCGCCCTCCGGGACCGCCGCGCACGACGATCCGGTTCTGCTCCACGACGGGGTTCACCCGGATTCGTTCGAGGCGGATCGACGGGGCGCCGGGGACCGGGTCGGCGTGGGCCGTCCCCTCCCGCGGCGTCGCCAGCAGGAACTGCCGCGTCTCGATCGGGGCCGCGCGGCACCCGGCGGCCAGGAAGACCAGCAGCGCGGCGAGCGACAGCATCGGTCGCGGCATTTCTACTCCCTCCGACGGAATTCGAACGCGCGGCCCGGCGTGCCGGTGCGGCGCGGTCCGAGCAGGAGCGAACTCGGATCGCGTTCCAGCTCGTCGGTGAATTGACGCAGGCCCACGACCGAGTACTTGAGCTGGGAAAGCGACTCGCTCAAATCGGCCTCCTGGGACGACAGCACCACGTGCAGATCTCCGGCCACGTCGCCGACCGACCGGAGCGTGTCCGAGGCGGTGCGGGTGAGGCGGAAGAACTCCCCGTCGGGCGCCAGCGTGTCCCCGACCTTGCGGAAGGTGTCGTCCATCGTGCGGGTCAGCTTGACCAGGTCGCCCTGGTCGCCGATCAGGCCGCCGAGCTTCTGAAAGGTCCCGTCGGCCGAGCGCAGGAGGGTGCGCAGTTCCCCGTCGGGGGCCATGACCTCGTTCAGGTTGCGGGCGAGGCCCTCGAAGTCGCCGCGGCTGTTGTCGATCATGCCGATGATCCGGTCGCACGCGTCCTCGAACTTCTGGCCCGCGGTGTCGACGCGCCCGATTCCTTTTTCGATGCTCTCGGAGACGCGCTCGACGGAGCCGAGGAAGCGGCCGATCTTCTCCTCGAGGGTGACGTTCACCAGTTGCTGGATGCCTTGCGCGGTCTCGCGGATGCTGGACATGGTCCCCTGGAGTTCGTTGGCCTGCGCGCGCAGTTTCTCGAACGGAGAGGGCTCGCCGTGGATGTAGGAGAGGTCCTCGCGCGAGACCGACGGGAAGTTGATGCGGGCAAGATCGACCGCCTGAATGGGGGCGCGGCCGAACAGCCATTCCAGCGCGTCCGCCTGGAGGGCGGGGTCGCGTCCCGCCTGGGCGGCGAGGGTTGCGGCGGGCCGCTCGTCTCCGCCCTGGCGGACGCGCAGGTTGATGTTCTGCACCCCGGTGACGAAGTTCTCCTCGATGGTGCCGATCAGGTTGCGGCGGATCTGGGGCTCCCAGCGCGGCTCCACGGCGACGGTGATGAGGACGTTCGGCTTGCCCTGATCCTCCCAGTACTCGCGCGCGACGACCTCGCCGATCTGTTCGCCGTGGAAAAGGACGAGGGATCCCGGCCCGACCGTGACGCTGACATCCTGGTAAAGGACGAGGTAGTGGGTGCGGGGCTGCCAGAACTTGACCAGGGCGAGTGTTCCCGCGCCCAGGACCGCCGCGCCGATGAGGGCGAAGCAGCCCACCTGGACGAGGGTTTCGCGGGTGCGCATGGGAGATCTCCTCGACGGTCAGGCGACCCCGGCGGGGACGCGGTTCAGGAAGTCCTGCACCCAGGGGTCGGGGTCGGCGATGATCTGGTCCTTGGTCCCGCGCGCGGCGACGCGGCCGTCGCGCAGCATGACGATCCGGTCGGCGATCTTGTGCATGCTGGGAAGTTCGTGGGTAACGACGACGAAGGTGGTGCCGAGTCGCTTCTTGAGGGAGAGGATGAGTTCGTCGAGCGAGGCGGCGGAATTGGGGTCGAGTCCCGCCGAAGGCTCGTCGCAGAAGATGATTTCGGGGTCGAGGGCCATGGCGCGGGCGAGCCCGCCGCGCTTCTTCATCCCCCCCGACAGCTGGCTGGGCATGCGCTCGGCCGCGTCGGCGAGGCCGACGAGGTCCAGGGTCCGCCGCACGACCGCCCGGATGACCGGCTCGGGGATGCCGCCGCGCTCGCGCAGCGGGAAGGCGACGTTGTCCCCGAGGCTGATCGAATTGAAGAGGCCGCTGCTCTGGAAGAGGATGCCGACGCGGCGCAGGCGGGCATCCCGCTCGTCCTCGTCCCCCGCCCACAGGTCGCGTCCGAACAGTTCCACGGTCCCCTCGGTCGGCCGTTGCAGGCCGACGCCGTGGCGCAGCAGGGTGCTCTTGCCGCAGCCGCTGCCGCCGAGGATGACCAGGACCTCGCCGCGGCGGACGTCGAGGTCGACGCCGTCGAGAACGGTGCGCGTGCCGAATCGACACACGAGTCCGCGGGTGCGCACGACGATGTCGGCCGGGTTGGGCATGGGGGCTCCGGTCAATTCATGGCCAGGAACGGGATCCGGCTCTTGAGCACGGAGTAGACGACGTCCATCACCCCTTCGCCGACGATCAGGAGGGAGATGGTGGTGACGACGGCGCCGCGGGCGGCGCGACCGACGCCTTCGGCGCTGCGTTCGACGCGGAGCCCGGCGTGGACGGAGACGAGTCCGATGAGCGCGGCGTAGACGAGGCCCTTGAGGAGGCCGAAGTAGGTGTCGGAGAGCTTGAGCGCATGGGTGGTCTGGCGGATCCACAGCGAGGGGTGGAAATCCAGCTGCAGGAGGCCGATGGCGGCGCCGCCGAGGAGTCCGGCGAGATCGGCGAGCACGACCAGGATCGGCATGGCGAAGAGCAGGGCGACGAGGCGGGGGGCGGTGACGTATTTGCCGGGGTGGTAGCCCATGGCCCGGAGGGCGTCGATCTCCTCGTTGACGACCATGGTGCCGATCTCGGCGGCGATGCTCGAGCCGGAGCGGCCGGCGACCAGGATGGCGGTGATCATGGGACCGATGACCATCGGGATGGCGACCGCGACCAGGTCGGCGACGTAAATGAGGGCGCCGAACTTTTCCAGCTGGATGCCGCCGATGGCGGCGATGACCGCCCCCATGATGAACCCCAGGGGGACGGTGATCGACAGGCCTTCGACCCCCATGACCCGCACCTGGTCGAAGAAGGTGTCGAATTTGAACCCGCGTCCCGCGAGCGGGGCGAAGAGCACCCAGTGGACCGCCTCCCGGACGAAGGCGGCGAAGTCGCAACTCCACGCCCACGCGCGCAGCGGCAGGGCGAGGAGAGGGTGAGCGGGGACCGCGCGACCGATGGCGTATCCGGCCAGGGTGCGCACGCGGCGGGTCTCGAACTCGCGCCGGAACGGCTCGACGGCGGGGGAGAGGGCGCCGAGCGCGACCTCGACGTCGGGGGCGGCGCCGGCGGAGACGCCGGCGGCGACGGCCGCGGCCCCCAACGAGTCCATGGCTTCGACGCCGGACAGGTCGAGTTCCACGCGGCTCGACCGGCGGACCGCCGTCCGCACGCGTTCGAGGATCGCCGCGCAGTCCGCGGCGACGGCGTCCCCGCGGATGGCCAACCGCACGGAGCGGCCTTCGCTGTGGGACTCGAGGTCGAACATGGAAGATCCTTTGGCGGGGGCCGCGGAATCGGGCGCGCGCCTCGCCGGGCGCGAAAACCGACTCGACCGAACCCGCACTCGGAAGATGGAAGATCCACTAGCGGCCGGGGGTGCGCAGGGCATCGGCGAGCCGGCGCAGACCGAGCTCGGTCTTGGAGTCCTCGATTTCCCCCTCTGTACATCGGCGGATCGCGTCCTGCAACTCCAGCCAATGGGTGCCGCCGCCCTCTTCCATCGCCGATCCGTCCCCTTCCGGGCGGGCCATTTCGTGATCCGTCACTTCCGCGGCGCACAGGTAGACCTTCTCCGCCAGAATTCCCGGACAGGAGAAGTAGCCGCCGCCGAGCCGGCGGACCTCCGCGGGGTCGATCCGCAGGCCGACCTCCTCGTGCGCCTCGAGGCTGGCGCGCCGCCGGACGCCCTCGTCGCCGTGGTCCTCCTCCTCGAGGATTCCGGCCACGAGTTCCAGCAGGTGGCGATAGACGCGGCCGTCGGGGACCTGGAGCGTGCGGTCCTTGCGGAAATAGACCGCCGGGCGCGTGCATTCGCGCAACAGGACTTCGACGGCCCCCCCGGAAGCGCGGCGCCAGAGGACCAGGGCCACGGCATCGACCCCCGGGCGCTCGATCAGGTCGCAGGCGTACGAACGCGAGCGGCTGCCGTCGTCGAACTCGGTCTCCAGGAGGAGCCGGCGCAGGCGCAGGAAGCCCTCATCGCAACGGGAGTTCGCGGTCCGGTCTTCGATGCGGTGGATGACGGAGACGCGTTTCATGGCGGACCTCGCGGGTCGGGGGGGAGAAGCCGGGGTCGTTCCGTTATACGGAGGGGCAGATCCCGGTGCAATGCAAACCAGAGGGACCGGGCGGTTGCCAACGCGGAGCCGGATGACTATCATGCGGGCGAGGTCGTGGGAGGCAGAGGGACGATGAAGGGCGTGCTTTGGGGGGCCGCACTGGCGTGCGTCGCGGCGGTCGCAGCGGCCGACGTGGTGCACCTGAAGAGCGGCGGCCGGGTCGAAGGCGTGGTCCGGGAGCAGGGCGACGTCGTCGAGGTGACGGGCGCCGCCGGCACCGTGAAGATCCCGCGCGCGCAGATCGACCGCATCGAGGCCCGGGAGTACGTTCCCCCCGCGCGGCCGCGCGGAGACGAGCCCCCGGCGGCCCCGGAGATGGGGGAGACGTTCCGTGAGCCCTTCCTGGGGTTCGAGATCCGCATCCCGTACGGCTGGATCGCCCAGGCGCCTTCCCGCGGCTCCGTCTTCACCTTCTACGGGCCGATGACCGGCAAGTACCGGCCGAAGATGGACGTGCAGGCGAAGCGGTCGTCGCAGACCCGGGCGGAGTTTCTGGACGAGCGCCGCCAGGCCTTCGCAGCGACGTTCCCCGGTTCCACCACCACTCCGGAGGCGGGTTTCCAGGCCGACGGGACCGAATTCGAGGCCTTCTCCGCGAGTCTCCGCGCGGAGGGGCTCGAACTCCACGGCTACCAGGCCGTCGGCGAGGCCGGGGAACTCCGGATCCTGCTCTCGCTGATCTGTCAGCCGGAGGAGAAGGACGGGGTGCGCGAACAGGCGGCCCGTGCCTTCGCCACGTTTCGCCGCGTGCCGGCGATCACGGAAGATCGCGACCTTGCCGATCGCTTCCGCGCGCACATGGAGGAAGGTTCGGCCCAGTACAAGGAGGGGGACACGGAGGGGGCGATCCGGGCGTACCGGCAGGCCGCGCAGGAGTTGCCCGAACACCCGATGCCGTGGCAGAACCTGGGATTGATCTTCGCCTCGCGCAACCGGATGGACGAGGCGGTGGAGGCGTACCGGACGCTGTGCCGGCTCTTGCCCGACAGCGTGGCGGCGCACTATCACCTGGCGTCGCTCTTCCGCCAGCAGGGGAAGTACGAGGACGCGCGCGTGGCGTACGAGAAGGTGCTCGTGCTCGATCCGCGCCATGCGGACTGCTGGGTGAACTTGTGCGCGCTCTACCAGATGAAGGGGGACACGGCGCTGGCGGTGCGGTGTGCGAAGACGGCGATCGCGATCGCGCCGGACATGGCGTCGGCCCACTTCAATCTGGCGCAGCTCTACAACCTGATGCAACGGACGCGGGAGGCGATCGAGGAGTACAAGCGGACGCTGCAGATCGAGCCGGACCACCGGTTGGCGAAGGAGGAACTGCGTCGCCTGGGCGAGTAGGGGGGGCGCGGACGCCCGTCGCCGGAGCCGGGAGGCGCGGCGGCGACCCCGACGTTTCGGCGAGCGAACGCATGGTTCGATGGCTTCCGGCGGCATGCCTGGCCGCCGCTGTCCTGGCCGCGTGCCTGCCGGTCGACCCCGTGGTGGCCTTTCTGGCGCGCCGGTTCAACACGGTGCGCACCTATGCCGACGACTACGCGCTCGGTCTGCGTCTGTGGGCGGGGGTGACGGCGCTGAACCTGGCCCTCGCGGGATGGGCGGCGGCGCGGGCGTCGGGGTGGCGGTGGAGGTCGGAGGCCGGAGCGGACGGGCGTCAAGCGCCCGGCGGGAGTGACGCGGGGTTCGTGATCGCCCTGGCCCTGCTGGCGCTTGCGGTGCGCGTCCCCGGGCTGGGCGGCAGCCTGCAGCACGACGAGTGGTACTTCTACCACGAGTACATTCGCCACGGGCCGCTGGTGTTCCTGACGCGCACCTACAATCATCCGCTCAGCAATCTCCTGGTCTGGCTGTCGACTTCGGTCTTCGGGGCTACGGAAGTCGGGATGCGGGTGCCGAGCCTCCTCTTCGGCGTGGCGGCGTGCGTGGGGTTCGATCGGCTGGCGCGGGAGTATTGGCCGCAGTCCGACGCTCGCGTGGTATCCCTCCTGTTTGCGCTCTCGACCCCGGCGGTGCACTTCGCCCAGGAGGCGCGCGGGTATTCCCCGGGGCTGGCGCTGGCGACCTGGGCGCTGGTGTTTCACGCGCGCGCCGCGGCGGGGGGGCGTGCGCGGGACTGGGCGGCGTACGTGGCCTGTGCGGTCGGGGCCGTGTGGGCGCACCTGTTCGCGGCGCTCCTGCCGTTCGGGCTCTGGGTCGCGTCGATGGTCCGGCGGCCGGCGCTCGGGGGCGCGGCGGCGGAGGGAACGGGTCGGGGGACGCACTCGGTCGCTTTCGGCGCGGTGGGATTGCTCTCCCTGGAGCTGTACGCGCTGGTGTTGCCGCGTCTGTTGGGTCACTACGAGGGTCCGCAGGGGGCGGCGGGGGAGCCGTGGGGGTCGCTGCGGCTCCTGCTCGGAGCGACGCACGCGCCGTTCGCCCTGCAGGCGGGGTTGGCGGGTCTGGCCGCGTACGGGGCGTGGGCGGCGTGGCGCGGGCGATACGCCGCTCCGGCGGCGCTGGCGGCCGGCGTCGTGCCGGCGATTCCCGTGTTGTGGGGCTCTCCGTACGGGATGCTGGCGCGGTTCTTCCTGTTCCTTCATCCGCTGGTATTCGTGTGCCTCGGGGCGGGAATGGCGGGGGCGGCGGGTGCGATCGCGGGTCCGGACGCAGCGGGGGGGCGGCGCCGGAACGCCTTCGGCGGGCTTGCGCTTCTGGTCGCGGCGGCTCTGGGGTGGTCGCTGGTCGCCTACCACGCGGGCGTGAAGATCGACTTCGCCGCCGCGGCGCGCGCGGTCGAGTCGGAGCGCCGGCCGGGCGAGCGCGTGGGACTCTGGTACGACAGCAAGGCGGTCCTGTTCTACGTCCGCGATCGGGAGGCGTACACGGTCGTGGGGCGGCGGGCGGCGGAAGCGGCGCGGCCGGAGTGGGTGTTCATCCAGGACGCCCACGTGGGCGGGGCCGAGGGCATCCGGGCCCTGCTCGACGAGGGGTACGCGCTCCGCCACGAGTTCCCTTCCCGCGCCGGGCGGACCCTGCAAGTCTGGCGTCGGCGAGATTGACGCGCGGCGGCGCCCCCGGGTAGGATGGGCCGCCGCCCGCGGCCGTTCCGTCGTTCCGGACGCTTGCGACCGCGGGTCCCCTGCCCGCCCCGGGCGGTCCCGGCCCGTTCCACCCCGGCGCGAGGCGCGCCGGCGGGGAGGCCGTTCCATCCATCCGGCCACGAGAGGAAATGCAGCATGGTCACCATGGAGACGATCGTCAACCTGTGCAAGCGGCGCGGGTTCATCTTCCAGTCCAGCGAAGTGTACGGCGGTCTGGAGAGTTGCTGGGACTACGGTCCGCTCGGCGTCGAACTGAAGCGCAACGTCAAGAACGCCTGGTGGCGGGCGATGATCCAGCAGCGGGACGACGTCGTCGGCCTGGACGCCAGCATTCTGATGAATCCCCGCGTCTGGGAGGCCTCGGGCCACGTCTCCCACTTCACGGATCCGATGACCGACTGCAAGCAGTGCAAGTCGCGGTTCCGCGCGGACCATCTTCCGGAGTTCCGCAAGGAATCGAAGTGGATCGCCAAGTTCGAGGAGACGTTGCCCAAGGCCACGGGGGCGGACTCGTTCCGGACCGCGCTCGATCAGGTGGCCAAGAAGCTGCCCGACACGCTGGTGGCGCGCGCGCGCGCGCTGGCGGCCGGCGCGGCGGGCGACCTGAGCGCGCCGATGCGGGCGCTGATCGAGCAGTCCTGTCCGCGCTGCGGCGGCGAACTCACCGACATCCGGCGCTTCAACCTGATGTTCAAGACCTTCATGGGCCCGGTCGAAGACGCCGGCGCGGTGGTTTACCTGCGGCCGGAAACCGCCCAGGGGATCCTCGTCAACTTCGCCAACGTGCAGACGACGAGCCGCAAGAAGATCCCGTTCGGGATCGGCCAGATCGGGAAGTCGTTCCGCAACGAGATCACGCCCGGCAACTTCACGTTCCGGACGCGCGAATTCGAGCAGATGGAGATGGAGTTCTTCTGCAAGCCGGGCACGGACGAGGACTGGCACCAGAAGTGGATCGACGCGCGGATGGATTGGTACCTCTCGCTCGGGGTGCGCAAAGAGAACCTGCGCCTGCGCGAGCACGAGAAGGACGAGTTGGCCCACTACGCCAAGCGCTGCTGCGACATCGAGTACCAGTTCCCGATCGGCTGGTCGGAACTCGAAGGGATCGCCAACCGGACCGACTACGACCTGAAGCAGCACTCGAAGTTCAGCGGCAAGGAGCTGACCTACTTCGACGAGGAGGCCAAGGAGCACTACACGCCGTACGTGATCGAGCCCGCCGCCGGGGCCGATCGCGCGACGCTCGCGTTCCTGGTCGACGCCTACCACGAAGAGCCGGTGAAGGACGACAAGCGCACGGTGCTGAAGTTCCACCCCGACCTCGCCCCCATCAAGGTGGCGGTGCTGCCGCTCTTGCGCAACCGTCCGGAAATCGTGGAGCTCGCGCACTCGATCAACGACCGGCTGCGCCGGCACGTGATGTCGCAGTACGACGACACCGCGGCGATCGGGCGGCTGTACCGGAGGCAGGACGAGATCGGCACGGTCTTCTGCCTGACCGTCGACGTGCAGACGCTCGAGGATCGACAGGTGACGATCCGCGACCGCGACACGATGGCGCAGGACCGGGTGCCCGTGGAGCAGATCGAGAAGGTGGTGCTGGACCGGCTGGCGGCGAAGCGGCCCCACTAGGCCGCCGCATGCGCACGCTGCTTTTCCTCACCTACCACTTCCCGCCGATGGCGGCCGTCGGCGTGCAGCGTGCCGTCAAGTTCGTCCGCCACCTGCCCGGTTGCGGCTGGCGGCCGACCGTGATCACCGCGGGCGGCATCGGGTCGTACGACGAGGACCCGTCGCTGCTCGCGGACGTTCCCGCAGACGTGCGGGTCGAGCGGACCTTCCCGCTGACCAGCTCGCACGCGGCGGCGTGGCCGGCGAAAGTCGGTCTGGAGTCGCTGGCACGCTTCGTCGACGAACTCCTGCGGGCGCCGGACCGGCACGCGCCGGGAATCGCCGCGGTGGTGGCCCGGGGACTGTCGGTCGCGCGGCGCTCACCGGTCGATGCGCTCTGGTCGACCTCCCCCCCGGAGTCGACTCACGTGGCGGGGCTGATCCTGTCGCTGCGGACGGGGTTGCCTTGGATCGCGGATTTTCGCAATGAGTGGACGACCCACCCCGAGGCGGGACGCCCCCTGACGCCCTTTCACGGCGCCTTGCGACGGGCACTCGAGGCGGCCGTGCTGCGGCGGGCGGACCAGGTGGTCGCCCTCAATCCGCCGCACGCGGAGCTGTTGCGGAGCGCCTGGCCGCGGCGGGCCGGCGACATCCACGTGATCGAAAACGGCGTCGACCCGGGAGACCTCGCGGGCCTGGACGAGGTCGCCCCTCCGACCGACCGTTTCCTGCTCACGTACGCCGGCGGGATCTCGGACCCGGATCCGTTGCGAATCTGCCTGCGCGCGGCGCAGGAGCGCATCGCGGCCGGGGAGATCGACCCGGCTCGGTTCGAGTTCCGGCTGACCGGATATCTCTGGCAGGCGGAACGGATGCTGCGGGAGGCGCCCGCCTGGGTGCGTTGTCCGGGCGTGGTGCCCTACCGCGAGGCGCTTCGCCTTTGCCGCGGCAGCACCGCGCTGCTCCTTGCCCAGGGAAAAGTGCGGGAGCGGGTCTATCCTTCCAAACTCTACGACTACCTCGCGGTCGGCCGCCCGATCCTCGCCGCGCTGTCGCCGGGCTCGGCCTGCCGGGTCCGTCTCGCGGCCGGCGGACGGGCGGTGTTCGCCGATCCCACCGACCCCCGGTCCGTCGGGGAGGCGCTGGCGGGGCTCTTCCGGCGCTGGCGAGAAGGTGGGCTTTCCCCCGGACCCCTGCCGGCGACCGAACCGGAGTGCGACCGGCGCGAGCAGGCGGCGAAACTCGCGCGTCTCCTCGACGAGGCGGTGCGCGCGCGCGGGGGACGCGGTTCGGGTGGGGATCGGCATCGCTGAGCGCAACGCGCCGGCCGCGCGTGCTCGCCGCGCGGGAAGCGGCGGCGGGCGGGGATTGCCGACCGAACGGGAAGCATGTATCCTCTAGGATACGGCCTCGCCCCCCGGGGCAGAGAGGTGAAGGAGGATGGGGATCGAATCGGTACTGTGCCCGCTCTGTGTCGTGGCTCCGATCCGCGAAATCCAGGCCAGCCGCCCGTACGGACTCTGGGAGTGCTCCGGCTGTGGGCTCATGTTTTCCAGCCCGCGCCCGGACGGCGCGACGCACCGGGCCTTTCACGACGAGAAGTACTTCCGCGGCTACTACGGTCAGGGGATCGACGAGTTCCACGCGCGGAAGGGGGAACTCTACGCGCGCATTCACGCCTTCAATGAAACCCGCCTCGCCATCCTGCGGCGTCACAAGATGCAGGGCCAGATTCTGGATGTGGGCGTGGGGCAGGGGCTCTTTCTCGACGTGGCCCGGGCGGCCGGGTACGAGCCCTCCGGGTGCGACGTCTCGACGTACATCGCGGGATTCCACCGTTCGCGCGGCATCGACGTGCGGCCGGGCACGGTAGAGGAAACTTTCGTGCAGCCGGGAACGTTCGATGCGATCACGCTCTGGCAGACGCTGGAACACACGCTGAATCCCGTGCAGACCCTGATGCACGTGCGGTCGCTCCTGCGGCCCGACGGCGTGGCGATCGTGAGCGTGCCGAACATGGACGGTCTGGTGGCGCAGGTGAAGCTCTGGATCGGCAAACCGTTTCTGGGCGAGGGCAGCACCGAACTGCACTTCTTCCACTTCCGGCCGTGCGCGCTCGACCTCCTGCTGCGGGCAACCGGGTTCGAGATCGTGGACCGCGACGCGGAGCCGAGTCAGGACCGGCGGCGGCTGATCGGCGGGCTGGAGCGGTTCGGGGACCTGCTGCGGGCCCGGTTCGGCTGGGAGGTGGCCGGCTCGGTCACCCGCGTGGTTCGTCCCGCCCGAGGGTGACGCCGACGTGCACTTCATTCACTACAGCCACTCCGACCTGAGCAAGCCGGTCGCCTCGACCGAGCATGTGATGCAGATCGCCGAGCACTGGGCGCAGGACGGGCACCGCGTGACGGTGGTGGTCCCCGCCAAGGGGGAGTACCGGCGAGCGTCGCAATGCCGCTTCGAATACGTCCCGTTCGTGGATTTGCGCGGGCTGCGGGAAGCCACGTTCGAGCTTGCGGCGCTGGTGCGCGTGCTCTGGCTGGCCTTCCGCGAGCGTGTGGACGCCTTCTACTGGCGGCGGCACGGACTCGATCCCGTCCCTGCGCTGGTGCGACTGCTGACCGGGATCCCGGTGGTGACGGAGATCAACGGCCTGCGGACAATGTACGAATTCGAGCGCGGGATCCGGCACTTCCGCTTCTGGGACGCGCTCGCCTTTCGTCCGCTGGAGTGGGCCAACTTCGAGGCCAGCGAGTGGATCATGCCGTTGTCGACGGCGCAGCGGGACGGGATTGCCGCGGATTATCCGCGCCTGGCGGGCCGGCTGACGCTGCAGTCGACGGGGCTGGACTTCGAGCGGTTCCGGCCGATGGACCGGGCCGCCTGCCGTGAGCGGCTGGGACTGAGTCCGGACGCGCGGGTGGTGGTCTGGGTCGGATACTTCTTCCCCTGGGGGGGGCTCGAGGTCCTGGTGGACGCCGCCCCCCAGGTGCGGGCGGCGTGCCCCGGGACCCGGTTCGCGCTCTTGGGGGAGGGACACCATCGGCCGGAGGTGGAACGTCGGGTACGCGAGGCGGGGTTGGCGGAGGCCTTCCTGTTCCCCGGATTCGTCGAGAAGGAGGATCTGCCCTGGTGGTATGGGGCGGCGGACGTGTGCGTGGCGCCGTACCGGCGGGAGCGGTTGCAGGCGGAGGGATTCCCGCCCTACAAGGTGCTCGAGTACCTGGCGAGCGGCCGTCCGGTGGTGGCGACGCGCGGAGGCGGGATGATCCGGTGGGTGGAAGAAGAAGGACTGGGGGCGCTGGTCCCGCCGGAGGAACCGGCGGCGCTGGCGCAGGCGCTGACCGATTGGCTGACGAATCCGAATCGCGCGGCCCGGGCGGGGGAGCGGGCGGCACGGGTGCTGCGGGAGAAGATCCCCGGCTGGCGGGAAGTGGCGCGGGAGATCGTATCGCGTCTGGAATCACCCGCGGCCCGGCCGCTCGACGCGGCGGTCGCAGCCGCCGCGGCGGGCCCCCGGCCGGTCGCGGCGTCGGGGAGGACCGACGGGGCGGATATCCCCGGCAAGGAACGGGACCCGTCGGTGCCCCCGCGCGTCTCGATCATCATCCCCGCGCTCGACCGCACGCGGGACGAGATGCTGGCGGCTCTGCAACGGCAATTGGAGTGCCAGCGGTTCCGCGACTTCGAGGTGCTCCTCATTCGCGGCGAGAACCGGCAGGGCCGGGCGATCAACCGCGGGGCCGCCGCGGCGCGCGGCGAGATCCTGGTCACGCTCGACGACGACACCCAGATGGGGAACGACGACGTGCTCGGAACGCTCGTCGACGTGCTCGACCGGCATTCGGATGTGGGGATGGTCGGCGCCGCGACCGAAGTCCCCCCCGACGCCTCCTGGTTCGTGCGCCGGGCGCACCGCGAGATTCCCCGGCGCCTGTTCCCGACCGTGGATCGCGTGACCGACAGCGACATGGTGCAGCATCCGTGTCTGGCGATCCGCAAGGAACTCTTCCACCGCATCGGCGGGGAGGACGAGGAGCTGGTGCGCGGTCTCGACCCGATCCTCCGCGAGAAGGTCCGCCGCGCCGGATATCGCGTGGTGATGGCGCCGGGGGCTTGGATCTATCACCTGCTGCCGCCGACCCTGGCGGCGGTGCTGCGGATGTACTGGCGCAACGGGGCGGGATCCGCGTTCGCCCAGGCGCGCTGGCCGGAACGGATCCTGGAACTGGGCAGCGGTTTCGAAGGGGACGACTTCGTGCGCACGCGGCCGTTCCCGTATCGGGTGGGGCGCCGCCTCCTGCGCCTGGCCGGTTCGTTCCTGACCGGCCGATGGATCGAGGGGTCGACCAGCCTCGCGTACACGCTCGGATTCGTGGCGGAGACGCTGCGCTCCCGACGCGGGCGCGCGTGACGGGGGGGAGATGACGCCGCGAACGCTGCTGGTGTCGGCCGACTATCTCGATCCGGAGCGTCCCGGCGGCAGCGCCCGGATGGCGTGGGAGTCGGCGCGGGGACTCGCCGGACGCGGGCACCTCGTGCGGCTCGCCGCCGGGCTCCCGGAGCCGCCGCCGGCACATGCGGAAGGGACCTTTCGCGCCGAGTGGTTTCCCTACCCGCCGCGGGGGCGGTTCCTGCCGACGCGCGCCCGGCGGCTGGCGGCGGACGTCCGCCGGGTGACGCGCGCCTGCCTCGGGGGCGTTCGTCCGGATGCGGTGATCGCCCAACAACCGCTCACGGCGCGCTGGATCGCCGACCTGCCCGAGCTCCGCGGAGTCCCGATCGTCTACGTCTTCCATTCCCCCTGGCATCGGGAGTACGAGCTCAATGCCGGGATCGGCGTGCCCGACGCCGCACCGCCGGGCCTGTCGGGTCGCCTGCGCATCGGGATCGGCGGCTTGATCCGCAGACGCTGGGAAGGAAAGATCGTCCGGGAGGCCGCCCGCGTGCTCACGTTGAGCGACTCGATGGCCCGGGAAGCCGTCGCCGCCCACGGGATCCCGTATGGGGCGATCGGACGGATCCCCGGCGGAGTCGACCTGGGGCGCTTCCATCCTGCGGCGCCGCAGGAGGGGGTGCGCGCCCGACTCGGCCTTCCGACCGACGGCCTGCTGCTGCTCACCGCCCGAAGGCTGGTGCCCCGCATGGGGCTGCCGACGCTCGTCCGCGCCTTTGCCGGCCTGGCCGCCGATTTCCCCACGGCCCGGCTCGCGCTGTGCGGGACCGGCCCTCTGGAAGAACGGCTGCGCGGACAGGTCGCCGCGCTCGGACTGGCCGGGCGGGTCACCCTGTGCGGGCACCTCCCGGAGGAGTTGCTTCCGGATGCGCTTCGCAGCGCCGATCTGGTGGTGGTACCGAGCGCAACCTTGGAGGGCTTCTGCCTGTCGATGGCGGAGGCGCTGGCTTGCGGAGTGCCGGTGCTGGCGACTCCCGTCGGCGGCATGGCGGAGGTGCTCTCCGGTTTCGACCGGCGCTGCCTGGCCGCCGGGACCGACGAGGCAGCGCTGGCGGCGGGGATCCGTCACCTGCTGGGCGATGCCGAATTGCGTGCGGACCTTGGCCGGCGCGGGGCGGCGTTTGCGGTGGAAAGATTCGGCTGGCCCGGAGTGGCCGCCCGGCTCGAGGACGAGGTCGGGCATGTCCTGGGATCCCGTCCGGGCACGGCGGCCGGATCCGCTTGAGCCGTGGGTCGCCCTGCGGACCGATTTCCGGATTTGCATTGTAATGGGGGGGGGGGTGGGCTTATAATCATTCGCTTGCCTGGAGTGTGCGGAGTTTCCGGCGAGCGGCACGCGGGTCGGGCATGGGGATCCGGCCGCGGGGCCGATCGCCGACTTCCGCGTGGTGCGCCTGGGATCTCGGGGTCGACGGGTGCCGTTCCGGGCTTTGTTGAACTCGGCAGAGCGGGGCAGACTCGAAACTGGAGGGATCCATGCGATCGTCCATGTCGGGGGTGCGGATCGGGACGGGAACGAGCCGGGGGAGCCGGCGCGGGTATGTCCTGATCGTGTCGATGGGAATTCTCGGCCTGTTGGCGATGCTGGGCACGACGTTCGTCGTGATGGCCCGCTCGGAAGAGCAGGTGTCGATGGCCTACGTCGATCAGGTGCGGGCGCGCATGATCGCCTTTTCCGGGCTGGAGCATGCCGTCGGGGCGCTTTCGCGCATGGACCGCGTGCATCCCTGGTCCGGACACTTCTGGTTCGGCGGGGCCGCGCCCGCGGTGCAGACTTCGGTCGGCACGATCGGCGTCCAGGCGATCGGCGACGGCCTGCTGCCGCTGGGCGATCCGGCGGGCGGCGTGATTGATGACGACTGGTTCTACGGGGAGTTGTTCAAGCGTCCGGTCACGGCTCCGCCGGGCGCGGGCGAGCGCCGCTACGGGCAGCCGATTCCCCAGCCGGGCCGGATGATCCTGAACTCCACCATTCTGCCGGCGCTGCACCCGTCCCTGCCTTCGATGAACCCCGTCACGAAACTCCCCAACGTGGCCACCAACGCGGCCGGGCAGCCGTTCGGATACTCGAGCAACCGGGACTTGATCCGCGGCACGTACGTCAATGAGCCGGACAATCCCGGCGACTACTACATCCTCAAGATCGTGGATGCGGCGGGGCGCATCTATGTCAACGACACGAACTCGGCCGGGCGCCTGACCCGCATGCTGAACACGTTGGGGACGGAGCTCGATCCGGACCTGACCGCCCCGGCCACGCTGGGGACGATTTTCGCCGCCCTCCGCGGCGCGAACAATGCCCAGGGGTTCCCGAACGATCCGATCGACGACGAGAGCGAGTTCAAGACCCGCCTGCGCGCGTCGTATCCGGCGCTGACCCAGGCGGACGCCGAGGCGGTCATGGATCGCATCCGGGACTTCGTGACCTTCCATGCCTGGGTGGACATGAACGTCCTCCGGGTACCGTTCTTGAATGCGGGCGTCTCTGCGGCCACTCCGGTCGAAGGACGCGCGCCGATCAACCTCAACACGGCGCCGCGCGAAGTCATGGTGGCGCTGTTCAACGGTCTGGCCGGGCAGTACTACCAGCGCTCCACCGCCGGCATCACCACCATCCCGCTGACGATTACGCTCGTCGAGGCGCAGGCGCTGGCCGACCACTTCATCAACTGCCGCTACTACTACGGGGGCGGGGGAACCGCGATCGGCTACCCGCACGTGGACTGGATGCACGTCTTCCAGGACACGGTCGACACCGCCGCCGGGCTGTCGCTCGAAAAGAAGGACATGATCAAGGCGGCGCTCAATCCCAATTCGACCGTCCGGAAGTGGAATCCGGATCTCATCCTGGTCGATCCGGACGTGACCGGCCGCACCGATTTCACGCTCTTCGACAAGTCCGACTTGACCGCGATCAACGCGGAAGGGTGCTTCGGCTCGATGGGGTACTACGACGTCGAAGTGATGGCGCAGATCATGAACAAGGACCGGGCCGTTCTGGCGCAGCACGTCATTCGTGCGGTGGTGAAGAACTACGACGTCCTCCGGCTCACGACCCAGGAGCAGTTCGAGCAGTTCCGGGTGTTCGATGCCGTACGGGAGGTGTCCCCCGCGTCCCTGGTGCCGCCGGCCAATCAGTACCTCGCTTCGACGCGCATCCTGGCCATCACGACGCTGCCGGAGTATCCGCACAACCGGGATTACACGGCCAATCCGTCTCCCGCCGCCCCCTGGGGGGGCGCGGCGGCCAAGTACGACGGGCAACTGATCCTGAACGGATGGGTCGACCATCGCGCCACGACTAACAGCATCATGGCCGGATACAACGACCGCACGTATGACGGGCGTACGCCCGCGGGGACCGTGGTCTCCAATCAGGCGACGTCGGTCATGCTGTCGCCGACGGCCGGGTTGCTGCCGGGGGTCGTCACGGATTACAACAGCCTCTTCCGGCAGACTCAGATGCACCCCATGGGCGTGTATTTCGACTACCAGACCCAGGGGGGAGACAAGTACATCGAATACCCGTCGAGTTCGCTTCCCAGCGCCGGAGAGGGGACGGTGGAGTTCTGGTTCAAGCCCATCGTCGACCTGGTCGGGACCTCGGGCTGGGAGAGCCGCTACATGTACCTCTGCGGCAATGCGTGGCGCATCGACGAGGACTACTTCATCTGCCGCATTCGCGGGCGCCAGATCCAGGTCGTGATCAGCAAGGCCGACGGCAACCCGGCCAACAACGTCCTGCTTCTGCACGACCTGACCATGGGGACCGGCCCGAAGTCGTGGCTGCCGCACACCTGGCACCACGTGGAGTTCAACTGGAGCGGAACCGAGGGCAAGGCCCGTCTGTTCGTCGACGGCGATCTGCAGGCGGGAGGGTCCGCGGACCTGCCGCCGGGGTTCGATTTCAACCCCTCCGAAAACCGCGACACCCCGTACGGGGGCCTGGACGGCGATCTGCTGATCGGCGCGAGCACGCTGCCGTCGTCCACGCACGACCCGTTGATCGCGTCCAATGAAGGCACCCTCGGCACGATCGACAACTTCTGCGTGCACCACAAGGTCCTGCACACCGGAAGTTTCCCGTCGCGATCCCGCTACCACGACATTACCTACCGGACCTACACCACCAACGACGGCAGCACGGACACGACGGGCAACCACGGCGTCTATCGGCGCAACCTGGAGGAGGTGCTGAACGCGACCGCCGGGGGGCGCACGGCGACGCTGATGACGCTGTCGTGCACGCACTTCCATCCGCCGCACGAGCACAGCGCCGGCAGCCACGGCGGCGCGGGGTACGGCGCCGGTTCGGGCCCGGGCGGGGTGGCGCTCGGTCACGTCTCGATGGCGATCGAGCGCGACGGCACGCAGTATCGGTTCATGTACGACAACTGCGCCGGCGTGCCGGTGCAGGAGGCGTTGAACAAGTGGCTGACCGTGCAGGGCGGGCAGTCGGTGCGGCTGGTCGTGAAACTCGAGCTCGCCGAGAACTCGCAGATCCCGCACAACGTCGGTCCGATCGTGGACGACATCACGTTGACCTACACGACCGGGACGAAATTGATCTATCTCTCGCAGCCGCTCGAGTGACGCGCGGCGGAAGCCGATTGGGACGGGGGGGCGGGACGCGAGTCCCGCCCCCCTTCGCATTTCGATTGCCTGCCCTCTCCGGGCGCCCCTATAATTCCACCCGTCCGGGCGTCCTCGAGCGGCGGTATCGCGGGGCGGCCGCGGGCCGGGGATGTCCCCCTTCTCCCCCTCCACCGCCGGGACCTGCAGCGGAATCGGCGCATGAAAGTCTATCCCTCGATCCTCGACACCATCGGCAACACGCCCCTGATCCGGCTCAACCGCGTGGTCAAGGGCCTCGCCTGCACCGTCCTGGCGAAGTGCGAATTCTTCAATCCCGGCGGGAGCGTGAAGGACCGCATCGGGATCACGATGATCCAGGCGGCGGAGAAGGACGGGCGCCTGAAGCCCGGCGGGACGATCATCGAGGGCACGTCCGGCAACACCGGCGTGGGGCTGGCGCTGGTCGCGATTCAGCGCGGCTACAAGGTGATTTTCACGATCACCGACAAGCAGAGCCGCGAGAAGATCGATCTCCTCAAGGCGTTCGGCGCCGAGGTGATCGTCTGCCCGACGGCGGTCGCGCCGGAGGATCCGCGCAGCTACTATTCCGTCGCCCGCAAGCTGGCGGCGGAGATCCCCAATTCCTTCTACCCCAACCAGTACGCCAACCCGGAGAATCCGCGCACCCACTACATGACGACCGGACCGGAACTCTGGGAGGCGACCGACGGCAAGATCGACGTCTTCGTCGCCGGCATGGGGACCGGCGGCACGATCTCCGGGGTGGGCAAGTACCTCAAGGAGAAGAAGCCGTCCGTCAAGATCGTCGGCGCCGACCCGGTCGGCTCGCTCTACTACGATTTCTTCCACCACGGCAAGGTCGTGCAGGCGCACACGTACATGGTGGAAGGGATCGGCGAAGACATCTTTCCCACCACGATGGATTTCAAGGTGGTGGACGACGTGATCCAGGTCAACGACGGCGACTCGTTCCGGATGGCCCGCAAGCTCGCGCGCGAGGAGGGGATCTTCGCCGGCGGTTCGGGCGGGACGGCGCTCGCCGCCGCCTTGCGCTACGCGCGCGACCTGGACCAGGACAAACTCGTGGTGGTGCTGCTTCCCGACACCGGCCAGCGCAACCTCGGCAAGGTGTTCAACGACGAGTGGATGCGCGAGAACCGGTTCCTCGAGCCGCCGATGCAGCTGTCCGCGGGCGAGATCCTGAAGCGGAAGCGCACTTCGATCGTGCGCCTGGTCACCGCCGACCCGGCGGAGAACGCGCATGCTTGCATGATGCGGATGCAGGAACTGGAGATCAGCCAACTGCCGGTCTTCGAGTCGGGCAAGTGCATCGGCAGCCTGAGCGAGGACCGCCTGGTCGACCTGCTCATGCTGGGCAAGAACCTGAAGGACCTGTACGCCCGCGAGGTCATGGGTCCGCCGTTCCCGGTGATCCCCGAGTCCGCGCGCCTCGAGCTCCTGCAACCGCTGCTCTCCAAGCAGACGCAGGCGGTGCTCGTCGAACTCGGTCCGGGCCGGTACGACATCCTGTCCCGATACGACCTTCTCCACGCGATCGCCCAGGAAGCGTAAATCGACGGGCGATGCGTTTGGACGCGTCCAGAAAGGAAGGGCAATGAGGTTCTCCACCCGGGCCATCCACGCGGGGCAGCCGCCGGATCCGTCGACCGGCGCGATCATGACGCCGATCTACCAGACCTCCACGTACGTGCAGGAGGCCCCCGCGAAGCACAAGGGATACGAATACGCGCGCACGGGGAACCCCACGCGGACGGCGCTGGAGGCGAACCTCGCCGCGCTCGAATCGGCGCGTTTCGGCGTCTGCTTCGCGAGCGGCTGCGCGGCGGCGAACACGGTGATGAACCTGCTGCGCGCGGGCGACCACGTCGTCGCCGGCGACGACCTGTACGGCGGCACGTACCGGCTCTTCACCAAGGTCTTCGAGAAGTACGGCCTGACCTTCACCTTCGTCAACACGTCGGACCTGGACGCCACCGCGCGGGCGTTCCGGCGCGAGACCCGCATGGTCTGGGTCGAAACGCCGAGCAATCCGCTCCTGCGCATCACCGACCTCGCGGCGGTGGCGAAGCTGGCCCACGATCGCGGCGCGCTGGCGGTTGCGGACAACACCTTCGCGACCCCTTACCTGCAGCGCCCGATCGAACTCGGCTGCGACCTGGTCGTGCACAGCACCACCAAGTATCTGGGCGGCCATTCCGACGTCGTCGGCGGGGCGGTCCTGCTCAACGACGAGGAACTGCGCAAGCAGCTCGGATTCTACCAGAACGCGGTGGGAGCGGTGCCGGGACCGATGGACTGCTTCCTCACCCTGCGGGGCACGAAGACCCTGGCCGTGCGGATGGAGCGCCATTGCGAGAATGCCGAGCGGATCGCGCGGCACCTGGCGGAGCACCCGATGGTTGCGTATGTGAACTACCCCGGCCACGACCGCCATCCCGGGCACGAGATCGCCCGGCGCCAGATGGCGCGCTTCGGCGGGATGATCTCGTTCGAGCTCAAGGCCTCGCTCGAACAGTCGGTCCGGTTCGTGTCGTCGACCCGGGTGTTCTCGCTGGCGGAAAGCCTGGGCGGCGTCGAGTCGTTGATCGAGCACCCGGCGTCGATGACGCACGCGTCGATCCCGCGCGAGCTGCGCCAGAAGAGCGGACTCGCCGACGGGTTGATCCGGCTTTCGGTCGGCATCGAAGACGTCGAGGACCTGATCGAGGACCTCGAACGGGGGTTCGCCGAAGCGAAGAAGACGTCTTGACGAAATCCCGGCACGCGGAAGACGATCCCCCGCGGCGGGGGACCGTCGTCAAGTTGCAGGCCCAGCAGTTCGTGGTGCAGAGCGGAGAGGAGCGCTTCGCCTGCCTCCCGCGCGGGCGCATGAAGAAGGACCGCTCCGACCAGGTGCGCCTGATCGCCGTGGGGGACGAGGTCGAGTTTCGTCCGTCCGGCGCGGGGGAAGGGGCGATCGAGAAGGTGCTGCCGCGTCGCACCAAGATCGCCCGCCCGAGCGTGCGCCACGCCCACAAGGAACAGGTGATCGTCGCCAACGTGGACCTGATCCTCGCCGTCCAGTCCGCGCGCGACCCCGAGTTGCACTTCGAGAACCTCGACCGCTGCCTGGCGATCGCCGAACACCACGGGATCCCGGAGCGCGTGGTGGTGATCAACAAGGCCGACCTCGCGACCGAGGACGACCGGAACGCCACGAAAATCGCCTACGGTCCGGCGGGATACGAGGTCCTGTTCACCTCCGCCCGCGACGGCGCCGGCCTGGAGGCGTTGCGCGCGCGCGTGGCGGGCCGCACGTCGGTCTTCCTCGGGCCCTCCGGCGCCGGCAAGTCGAGCCTGGTCAATGCCCTCCTTCCCGATGCGCATCTCAAGGTCGGGGAGGTCAGCGAGTACACCGGGGAGGGTCGTCACACCACGACCTGGGTCGAGATGCTGCCGCTGAGCGGCGGCGGGTTCGTGATCGACACGCCCGGGATGGAGGTGTTCGGGCTCCAGGGCGTGGAGAAGGTCGACCTGGGGCGGTTGTTCCCGGAACTCGCCGAGCGGCTGGGGGCCTGCCGATTCAACGACTGCCTGCACCAGACCGAGCCGCACTGCGCGGTCCGCGCCGCGGTCGAGGCGGGGGAGATCCCGCGCTCCCGCTACGACAGCTACCGGAAGCTGCTCGACGAAATCCGTCCGCGGGAGTATCCCAAGTAAGGTTCAGGCGCCGCTGACGCGCCAGACGAGCACCCCGGCGGCCAGCGCCCAGCAGTACCAGGCGAACGGCTGGAGGCGGCGGGCGCGAACCACGCGGACGAGCGCCGCCAGGGCGGCGTAACTGACGGCGAAACAGACCACGCCGGCGATCGCGAGGGGCGTCGCGGGGTTTTCGCCCTGCTCGAACAGCCGGGGCAGCTTGAGCGCCGACGCGCCCAGGATGACCGGGATCGCCATCAGGAAAGCGAAGCGAGTGGCCTCGTCGGGGCGCAGGCCGGCGAGCAGGCTCGCGCTGATGGTCATGCCGGATCGGGACAGACCCGGCAGGATCGCGGCCGCCTGCGCGAGCCCGATCGCGGTGGCGCGCCGCGGGCCGAGGGCATCGATCTCGCGGTCCTGCGCGCCCACGCGCTGCCCCCACCAGAGGGCCGTCCCCGTGGCGATCCACCCGAAGGCCACCGCCACCGGGTCGCTGAAGAGGCGCTCGACCACGTCTTCCAGCAGCATCCCCACCAGCCCCGCCGGGATCGTCGCCAACAGCAGGGGGAGCAGCCAGCTCCGTTTCTCCACCGCGATCCGCCACAGGTCGCGCCGGTAGTACACGATGACGGCGAGCGCCGAAGCGAAGTGCAGGTAGATGTTGAGCGCCAGATTCGACTCCGCGTCCTTCAGCCCGAACAACGTCTCGAGCAGGACCAGGTGGCCGGAACTGGAGACGGGGAGGAATTCGGTCAGCCCCTGGACGACGGCGAGCGTGAGCAGGAGTTCGAGGGTCAAGGGGTCACTTCTTGAGGGGGGGGATCAGGTTGCGCGCGGCGTAGGTGCTCCAGTACGAGTCGGGATACTTCGCCACGCAGGTCTCGAATGCGGCGAGCGCCTTGGCCTTGTCCTTCCGCTTCATCCAGGTCATCCCCAGATAGACCCAGGCATGGGGGGCGAACTCGCTGTCGGGGAACTCGGCCACGAAGGCGGACAGCAGCGGCTCCGCGGCGTTCCAGTCCTTGCGGCGCAGGGCCAGTTCTCCGGTCATGAACCGGGCATCATCACGGTACCCCAGCCGATCCTCGGGGTCGAGTGCGGGGATCCGGTCGTTGTGCCGCGCGGCCGTCTCCCAGTCCCCTTGCGCCAGGAAGGCGTACGACAGGTGCCAGTGCGCCTCGGCGGCGATCCCGGTGGCGTTCTCCGGATCGCGCGCCAGCGCCTTCTCGAGGCGCGGGATCGCCCCCGCGTGGTCGTTGCGCAGGCGGAGAACCCGGCCGACCTCGAAATTGGCGCGGGCATCCTCCGGGTCCTTCTCCAGGGCGGCCCGGCCGGCCCGGTGACGCGCGTCATCGGCGAGGATGTCGGCGAGCAGCTTCAGATAGCGGTCGACCTTGAAAATCCCCTCCAGTTGGGCGAGCCGCGCGCCGGATGCGTCGAGAACCAGGGTCGAGGGGACCCCTTTGACGTCGTACTTCTGGAGCAGATCGCCGGCCGACAGGAAATCGACTTTCACCGGCAGGAAGGTCCCGTTCACGTAATCCGCCACGGACGGTTGGGTGAGCGTCTCCGCCCCCATGCGCACGCAGGCGGTTCAGCCGTGTTCGAAGAAGTAGACGAGCACCTTGCGGTCTCCCGCCTCCGCGAGGGCGCCGGCCAGGTCGGTGCGCCATTGGATGCGGGCATCCCCGGCGTGCCCCGGCGCGGAGGAAAGGGCCAGCAGGACGGCGGCCAAGGCGAGAGCGCGGCGAATCGGCATGAAGGACCCTCCAGGTACGGCGCCGATTCTAGCATCGGTGGCACCCCCGATTCAAATGGATCGAGAGCGCGGCGTCGGGTATGATGCACCTTCGGTGGATCTGGAAAGGAACGCATGCCCTCCAAGTACCTCGCCCCCGCCACGGTCATCCGCAACCTTCGGTGCGCAGAGGGATTCCATCTCATGCGGCTGGAAGTCCCCGGCTTTCCCGAAGCGATCGAGCCGGGCCAGTTCGTGCACCTGCGCCTGTCCGACGGGACCTGGCCGTTTCTACGTCGGCCGTTCAGCATCTGCGACTTCTTCCCGGGGACGGACGGGCCCGCGCGACTGGACGTGCTCTACGAGGTGGTGGGTCTGGGAACGGGCCTGATGGCGGAGATGCGGCCGGGGGACCGGGTGAACCTGTTGGGTCCGCAGGGGCGGGGATACCGCCTGCCTCCGGCGCGGACGGTCCCGCTTCTGGTCGGGGGCGGGGTAGGGATCCCGCCGCTGCTGTATCTGGCCAAACGCCTGCTGTCCGGCGGGCACTCCCCGGAGCGGGTGCGTGTGCTGCTGGGGGCCCGGACGGCTGCGGCGCTGTGTCTGGAAGAGGACTTTCGCGCGCTCGGGGTGCGCGTGGAGATTGCCACCGACGACGGCACGCGCGGCCGCACCGGCTATGTGACCGGGTTGCTCGAAGAGGCGGTGCGCGCGGAGGGAGGCGGGAAGGAGATCCTCGCCTGCGGACCCACGCCGATGTTGCGCGCCGTCGCCGGACTGGCCCGTGCCGGCGGGGTGCGCTGCCAGCTCTCGCTCGAGAACCGGATGGGCTGCGCGCTGGGGGCCTGCCGTGCGTGCGTCTGGCCGGTCCGGGACCCCGGCGGCGAGGAGTGGCACTACGAAACGGTGTGCCGCGAGGGTCCCGTCTTCGACTTGGAGAGGCTCGTCATCTGACATCCGGGGGGCGGATGCGGGTCGTGCCCGGGAGCGGTTGTTTCCGCCGCCGGCCACGGCCGGTCCCGGTTCCCCGCTGCGCGGAGGTGTCGCGGATGGACCGGATCCGGCGCAATGCGGAGTTGATCCTGGCCGAACTGCAGGCGGTGATGACTCGCCTGACCGCCGCGGAGGGAAAGGACTTCCTCGAGCGGATCCTGGGGGCGAAGCGCGTCTACGTCACCGGCCAGGGGCGCAGCGGCCTGATCGTCAAGACCTTCGCGCAGCGGTTGATGCACCTGGGACTCACCGTGCACGTGGCGGACGAGATCACGACCCCGCGCATCAATCCCGGCGACGTCCTGATCGCCTGTTCCGGATCGGCGTCCACCCGGATCACGCAGGACGCGATGTCGTCGGCGATGGAGGCGGGGGCGGGGGTGGTCTTGATTACGGCGTGCCCGGACGGGGCGATGGGGGACTTTGCCGATCTGCTCGTGACCCTGCCGGCCGCCAAATCCGAGGAGGAGGCGCGCGACAAGGTGGTTTCCCGCCAGCCGCAACGCAGCTTGTTCGAACAGGCCTTGATGATCTATCTCGATGCGGTGGTGTTGGCGTTGCGCGATCACCTGCGCGTGCCGGACGAGCAAATGGCGCGGCGTCATACCAACATCGAGTAGCGCCGCGGGATGGGGCTACTTTCCCGGCGGTTCGGGCCGGCGCGCGCGCAGGCGCCGGTACGCGCTCTGGTACGACTCGTACAGGTCGCCGTCCTCGGGGCGGAGGAAGGCGAGGACGCCTTCGAAGCGCACCAGGATGAGGTCGAGGGAGATCTCCCCCTTGTGGTGGCGGGCGGTGTCGCTGTTGAATTCCCGCTCCGCCTCGCGGAGGAATTGGCGCACGGCGTCCTCCGCTCGCGGGTGATGCGGGAACAGGCGCAGGGCCTCGTCCAGGCGTTCGCGCGCCTCCGCCCAGCGGGCGGCTTCGAGGCTGAGCAGTCCGGCGGAGCACGCACGGTCGGCGGGGACGAGGCAGTTCTTCTCCACGACCGGCTGCGCGGCCGCCGCGCGGCGATAGGCGTTGTCCGGGTCCGCTTCCCGCTCGAGCAGATCGACCCATAGCAGGATCGACTCGTTGGCGTGCCCGCGGGCGGCCGCGGCCCGCGCGCCGCGGTCGAGATCGACCACCGCCTCGATCCGCGTTCGCAGCGCGGCGGCCTCGGGGTGCGAATCCCCTTCCAGAAGCGACAGCGCCGCGGGACCGTCGCCGCGGTCGTAGCGGGCTTCCGCCTCCGCGAGACGGCGGCGCAAGGGGAGTTCCTCCCGGGCGATCTGGGCGCGGGCCGCGAGCGGGGCGGGGAGATCCTCGGGAAGGCCCGCCAGCGCCCGTTCGGCCTCGTCGAGACGCCCGTCCCGGAGGAAATCTTCCGCTTCGCGGAGTCGGTCCTGCGCGTGGATCCGGCTCTGGCACTCGGAGCGGAGGGGAGCCAGGGCGGCCTGAGCCTCCCCGTCGTCTCCGTCGAGGAGGGCGAAGAGCGCGTGAATCTCGCCGAGTCCGCCGCGATAGTCCCCGAGCCGGACCCGCTCCGAGGCGCCGCGGAACGTCCGCTCGACCAGCACTTCACGAATCACGCGCTGCTTTGCGCTCGCTTCTTCGCGAAAGACGCTGTCGGGGGGTACCTGGCGCAGGGCCGAGTAGAACTCCTCGATGGTCAGGCCGCGCGGGGCGCGCTGCGCGGAGTCGACCAGGGACTGGGCTTCCCGTTCCGCACTCGTCCAGTCGAGGAGCTCCTTTCCCCAGGGGTCGGTCCCGGGGTAGGTGGCGAGCTCGGCGGCGCGCGCCTCGAGTTCGCCCCAGTCCACGCCGGAGAAGGCCGGCCGGTTGCGCAGGCGGGCCTGGAGGAAGGCCTCGGAGCGCGCGAGGAGGAGGGCTCCGGGATGGGTCGGGGGCAGGGCAGCGAGGGCGGAGCGAACGGCAGACCGGGCCGATTCCGCCCGGGCGGGGTCGCGGAACCGTTCCCGGCAGGCGGCCGCGAAGACCGCCATCGCTTGCTCCGGGGTCGGGGCGACGGCGGTCGATACCCGAAAGGCGCCGCCGGCGGGGCGCGCGGCCGAACGATCGGCTCGCGGGCGGTGGACGGGCGGGGGGTCGGCCGGTCGCGTGAGTCCGGGCCGCCCGCCGTGCGTCGCAACCAAGAGCAGGAGAGACGCCGTCCCCGCAGCCAGCAGGACCACGACCCCGGCCAGGTTGCGGGTGCCGTCCGATCCGGTCACAGGTCCTCCGTGGCGGGGGAAGTCGGGCCGTTCGCCCCGGGCGATTCGAAACCGACGGCCCGGTCCGTACCGGCCGGGCGGCCTCCCGGGTCGGCCGGACGGGTCGCGCGGAGGTCCCGCTTCCGACCCGAACGGACGCCCGCAGCGGCAGTTGCGAGGATAGCACCGCTCCACCCGGCAAGTCAAACGCCCCCCGGATTGTTCGTGACAAGGCCCCACGGGCGCGCTACGCTGGATCCCTGTGTCCGTGGAATTGTTTGGGTCCTCGCTTGAGGAGGCTATCGGCGTGATGCGATTTTCGCATTGGGCGCTCTCCGGCGTCTTGATCCTGGGGGCGGCCGGCCTGGCGTCGGCGCAACAGGAGACCCTGGAGCAGAAGCTCGAAAAAAAGATGAACGAGCCCTACATGAAGGCGGCGCCCTGGATTACGGACTTCGACCAGGCGCGGGAGGAAGCCAGGAAGACGGGCAAGCTCATCTTCGGGTACTTCAATCGCTCCTATGCCTACTGACCCCCTTGCGGATCTCTCGAGGGCGGGCCCCTCGTGTCGGAAGAGTTCAAGACCTGGGCACAGAATGTCGTCCTTTTCAACCACATCACGTCCCGGATCGCGGGCGCCAAGTACGGCAACCTGTTGAGCGAGAAGGGCGGCAAGGGATTCCCCTACCTCGTTTTCATGGATGCCGAGGGGAACGTGGTCGCGCAGCACAAGGGCGCGCGGGACGCCGGCGGCTTCGCCAAGACCGCGGAGAAGGCCAAGCAGATGCTCGACGTGCGCGCCAAGGCCGCCGCGGGTGACCCGGGTGCGCAGTTCGACGTGCTGTTGATCGACCTGGAGATGAGTACCATGCCCCCGGCGGATGCCGAGGCCAAGGTGAAGGCGTTGGGCGCGCTCTCCGCCGACCAGAAGGCCCGGCTCGATCCCGCGCTGCTGGCCAACGAGATTCGGCACGTCCTGTCCACGGTCACGCGGGAGCAGCCGACGCAGGTCCACGCCGGACGTCAGTTCGTGGCGATGCTCAAGGCCGGTCGGACGCCGACGTCCCCGGAGGTGGCGGGAGACTTCTACTTCTTCGTGATGCTGGCCGCCGAGGAGGACAAGGACGCGGCGACGTTCGAACAGGCGCTCGGAGAGATGAAGAAGGCCCTGGCGGGCAATCCCCGTGCGGAACAGTTCATGGAGCAGGCGGAGGCCCGGTTGAAGGCGCTCAAGGGCGGGTAGCCGGAGGCGTCCACGCTCCCCGATCCCGGGGGCGGCGCGACCGGCGTCGTTCCCCCGGGGCGGGCGGGCTCCCGGTCGAACGGTCATGTATCCTTTTTACCAGCACTTCCTTCTCTGCCTCGGGTTCTTCCTCTACATCCCCGCGGCCACGGTCGCGGTCGTCCACCTCCTGCGGCGCGGCGATGTGGCCAGTCGCTCCTCCCAGGGACTCGCGGTGGCGGCGCTGCTCGCCCACGTCGCCCTGCTCATCCTGCGCGGGGTCGAAACCGGGGGGTTCCCGGTCCTCACCGCCCTCGATTCCCTGATCCTGTTCCTGGTCGCGCTCACCGCCGCGGTCCTGCTCCTCGGGCGGTTCTTGCGCATGCCCGTGATGGTGTCGTTCGCGCTTCCGGTGATCACCGCGATCACCGGCGGGTCGTTCCTGCTGGTGCAGACGCCGGCGGAGGTGTCCAGTCCGCACCCGCTCCTGCTCGCCTCGCATGTCTCTCTCACCGTCATCTCCTATGCGGCGTTCACGCTGGGATTCGTTCTCGGCCTCATGTATCTCCTGCAGGAACGGCAACTCAAGTCGCGCCGACCGGGCCGCCTGCTTTACCTGCTCCCCGCGCTCGACGTCATGGAAATGGTGAGCGTTCGCACGATCGTGGCGGGCTGGGCGATGCTCACCGTCGGCATCGTGCTGGGGATGGCGGGGCTCTATCTCAGCCGGGCCAGCCTTCCCCCGGACGTTCGCTGGCACACGGATCCGAAGGTGGTCTGGACGGGATTGACCTGGATCGCCTACACGGGGGTGGTGGTAATCCAGTGGATGCCGCGCTTTCGCGGACGCCGGGTGGCGATGGTGGGCGTGCTGGGATTCGGGTTCGTCCTGTTCACCTATTTCGGAGCCCACCTGCTGGGCGAGGGTTTCCATCGTTTCTAGGGGGGAAGAATGGCGCGGGATTTGGGACCGGCGGCGGGCGCAAGCCTGCGGGTGACGCAAGTCATCTCGGCGGCGCTGAGCGCGAGTGTGCCGATCTATGGAGCCGTCGCGGCGCTGGTGATCGCGAGCGCCCCGCCGGTTGCCGAGGGCCCTCCGGCGGGGCCGGCCGGCACTGCCCCCGAACTGATGCGCCTCGTCCTGGCGGCGGTCGCCGCGCCGTCCCTGGTGCTCGCCCTGGCCTGGCCGTTGCTGATGCGGCGGCGGGTCGCCGCGCCGGGAGGCGAGGCGCAGGACCCCGAAGCGGCCCTGCGCCGATTCCGGATTCACGTCATCATCCGCGCGGCGCTGGCGGAGTCGGTCGCCGTATATGGTCTCCTGCTGGCGCTGATCAACCGCTCGCTCCCGGACTTCGTCCTCTTCGCGATTCCGGCCTTCGCCGTGCTGGTGTGGCTGTTCCCCACGCGCGGGCGGCTGGAGTCCTTCCTTGCCGAGTCGGGCAAATCCAAGCAGTAGGTCGTTCGGCTCATGGATCTCATCGTGGTCGGCGTCAATCACCGCAAAGCGCCGGTCGAGGTGCGGGAGCGGCTCGCGTTCCCGCACGGCCGACTGGCGCCGGCGGTGCAGCGCCTGCGGGCTTGCCCGGGCGTGGCCGAAACCGTGATCCTCTCGACCTGCAATCGCGTCGAAGTCTACGCCGTTTCCAACGGGATCGCCATTCAGGGGGAGCAACTCCGCCGTTTCCTCGCCGGAGAGTCGGGCGTGCCGGACGAGCACCTGCGCGAGGCGGCGTACGAGCATTGCGGCCCCACCGCCGTGCGCCACCTCTTTCGCGTGGCCGCCAGCCTGGACTCGATGATCATCGGCGAGACCCAGATCCTCGGACAGGTGCGGGATGCCTACGTCACCGCCAAGGAAGCGGGGGCGACCGGTCGCTTGTGCAACACGCTCTTCCAACGGGCCCTCGCGGTCGGGAAGGCGATTCGCACGCACACCCACCTGAGCCAGCACAACGTCAGCGTGGCCTCGGTGGCGGTGGAGTTCGTACTCAAGGTGTTCCAGGACCTCGCCCACCGGACCGTGATGATTCTGGGCGCGGGGGAAACCGGGACGGAGACGGTCTCCCGCCTCAAGGATGCGGGGATCGCGAGGGTGGTGGTGTGCAACCGCACGCTCGAGGCGGCGCAGGAGTTGGCCCGCGAAGTCGAGGGGCAGGCGGTGCCGCTGGAGTCGCTCGAGGATTACCTGCAGATCGCGGACGTCGTGATCACCTGCGCCTCCGCGCCCAAGCCCCTGCTCGAGGCGGTCGCGGTGCGGCGGGCCATGGCCGCGCGCGACAATCGCCCGATGTTCCTCATGGACATCGCGGTGCCGAGGAACGTGGAACCCGAAACCAATTCCATCGAGAACGTCTACCTGTATAATATCGACGATTTGCAGGAGGTCGTCCTGCGCAACCTGGACATTCGCCGCCGCGAAATCCCCACCTGCGAGGCGATCATCGAGAGGGAGGTCGGGGAGTACATGAACGCGATGCGGCTCCTCGACGTCTCGCCCGCGCTGCAGGCGGTCCAGGACGCGCTGCTCACCCTCGGCCGCGCGGAGCTGGCGCGGACCCTGGAGGGAATGAGGGAGCTCGACCCGCGGGAGCGGGAGGCCCTCGACAAGATGGTTCACCGCCTCGTGGACCGGATTCTCACGCAACCGATCACGGTCCTCAAGGAGGAACTCCGCGGGGAGTCGGGCGTCGCCATGCTGGAAGCCTTCAAGCGGCTGTTTCGAGTGAGCTGAAAGGGTGTCGTATGCCGATCCACGTCGAATGTGATTGCGGCAAGAGCCTGAACGTGCCCGACAAGCTCGCGGGCAAGAAAGGCAAGTGTCCGGCTTGCGGCGCGGTGCTCAACATCCCGGCCAAGGGAGGGGACGAGGAACTCGAAATGGAGATGAGCGCGCCCCCGCCCAAGGCAGCCGCCGGTTCGGGAAAGAAGTGTCCGAACTGCAAGAAGGGCTGGCCGGCCGACGCCGTGATCTGCGTGGCGTGCGGTACGAACATGATCACGGGCGAGAAGCTCTCGACGGAGACGTAGCCGCATCCGCGGCACCCATGGCCGACCTCCTTCGCATCGGTACGCGCGCCAGCCGGCTGGCGATGGCGCAGGCGGGCGCGGTCCGGGCGGCGCTCGAGCGCGCGCATCCGGGGCTTGCCGTCGAGCTGTGCCCCATCCAGACCACCGGCGACCGCCGGCTGGACAAGCCCCTGCCGGAGATCGGCGGCAAGGGCGTATTCACGCTGGAGATCGAGGAAGCGCTGCGCGCGGGGCGCGTCGAGATCGCCGTCCACAGCCTCAAGGATCTTCCCGTCCGGCTTCCCCCGGGTCTGGCGCTGGGCGCGATTCCGCGTCGAGAGTCCCCCATGGACGTGCTGGTCCATCGGAAAGGGACCTCCCTGCGGCTGCTGCCCCCGGGATCGGTGCTGGGGACGAGCAGCCCCCGGCGCGCGCTCTCGATCCGCGTCTCGTATCCGCACCTGCGCTTCGTCGACCTGCGCGGCAACGTCGAGACGCGGCTGCGGAAGCTCGACGCGGGCGAAGTCGACGGCCTGGTGATGGCCCACGCGGGGCTGCTGCGGCTGGGACTCGCCGGGGCGCGGGAAGTCGAGCCCATCCCGCTGCTCACGCTTGTCCCGGCGCCGGGGCAGGGGGCGCTGGCGCTCGAGGTGCGTGCCGACGACGCGGCGACCCTCGCGCGACTGCGTCCGCTGCACGACGCCGACACGGCGCTGGAGACCACGGTCGAGCGCGAGCTGCTCGAGGCGCTGGGCGGCGGATGCAGCATGGCGCTGGGAGCGCTGGCGCGGATCGCGGGCGGGCGGCTGCGACTGGTGGCCGCGCTTGCGGCCGCGGACGGACGGCGGCTCTGGCGCGTGACGCGCGAGGTTCCCGTGTCGCGCGCCCTCGACCTTCCGGCCGACGCCGCCGACGAATTCCGCCGGCTGGGCGCTGCCGAGGCGACGGTGCCGGGGCGCGCCTAGCCCGATTGAGTCACGAACAGATTCGCTGTTCGCGAACCATCCGGCGCCGGCCGGCCATGAAGGCCGTCCGGAGCAGGACTGCCTCGCCCGGCGTGGGACCCCGTGTGTCGCACGCCGGGCGCTGGTCGCGCCGGGCTTCGTTGCTCGTCGGCGGCGATGCGCCGGGGCATCGCCTCCTCCTCGTGCCTCGCCGGGCGCGAAAATCACCGCGGCCGAACCCACAATCTCCGGATGGAAGACCCACGCAAAGGGATCCGTGCCCATGCCCCGCGACCCTGCCGCGCGCGTCCCCTGCCCTGCTCGCGCCTCCCTCCTTCTCCTGCTGATCGTCCTCGCCGGGACCTGGAGCCCCGGAGTCCTCGCCCAGGAGCGCAAGGAACAGGCCGCCAACGAGCTGTTGCGCCGCCTCGTGATCGGCGCGCGGCGGTGCGACATCGAGCACTACGACCTGCAAGTGGACGTTCCCCTCCCCGGCGCCGAATCCTCCGCGGAGGAAGAACCGGCGGCCGACATCCGCGCCCACATCCGCGTGGCCGGCGTCCTCAAGGAGCCGGTCACGGCGGTCCAGTTCCTCATCCTCAACGTCGCCCGGATCCGCGCGACCGGCGTCGGCGGCGTCGAGTGCCCGTTTACCCTCCGCTCCGTGCTGCCCGAATTCCCGGTGACCCTGATCGAAATCGCGCTGCCGACCCCGCTGGCGCGCGGAGAAAAGACCACCATCACGATCGACTACCTCCTGCCGTCCCGTCACCGCGGCCCGGACGGGCGCGCCGTCCGACGCTCCACCGACCCCTGGTTCGGGCCGGACGAGGTACATACCAATCTGGCCTCCGTCTGGTACCCGGGAAATCTGTACGAAACGCACACGATGGAGATGACCGTCACCGTTCCCCCCGGGCTGCGGGTCGTCGCATCGGGGGTCCCGGTCTCGGAAACGGCGGAACCGGACGGCCGGGCCACCTTCCGTTTCCGCGAGGACGAGGGGATGAACGTCATGACGGTCGTCGCGGCGCCGTTCCGCGTGCACACCATCCGGCGGGACGGAAGGGACTTGGTGCTTTACAGCCTGCCCTTGCCGCACGAGCTCGACCCGGAGCGGATCCTGGACGATCTGGCCTTCTGCCTCGACTACTTCGAGAAGAAATTCGGACCCTGCGGCCTGAGCCGGTTCGCGGTGGTCGTCGCGCCGCCTTCGTATTCGGCCGCCAGCTACAACGCCCGACACTATGCGCTCGTGCAGGACTTTCTCTTCTCCTTCCACGGTCTGCCCCCGGACGCGGGCGGGGCGGTCTGGTTCAGCGTTCTGGCCCACGAAGCCGCGCATGTCTGGTGGGGCCATCGCGCCCGCAGCGACCTCCTCGGCAACGGGGGGAACTGGCTGCGGGAGGGTCTGGCCGAATACAGCTCCTGGCAGGCGCTGACCGCCCGGTACGGCGAACGCCTTCCGCCCCACTACAGCCACCGGAAGATGCTTCGCGACTACCAGGACTCCATCCGGCTTCTCGGCGACAAGGAGCCCAGCCTGCTCGACATCACCTACGCGATGCCGATCGACACCAGCTACGAGAAGGGGGCCTGGCTGTACGCGATGCTGGAGCGCTTGATGGGGGCGGATCCCTTCGCCCGGACGCTGGCGCGCTACCTGGAGGCCGCCTCGGCCCGGATGGCGAACTGGAAGCAGTTCCAGAAAATCGCCGCGGAGGAATCGCCCGTGGACCTGGAGCCGTTCTTCACCCACTGGCTGGTCCGGACCGGTCGCCTCGATCTGGCCGCCGATGCGCGGGAAGACGCGGAAGGACGCTGGAGCGTCCTCGTGACGCAGTCGGGCGACTTTCCGTCCGGTTCCTCGCCCGCCTTCCGCGTGCTGGCGGAGGGCGCGGACGGGTCGCCTCGGGAGTGGACCGTCCGGCTGCCGGGGGAGGGGAAGACCCTGGAGCTGCCGGTGGAGTTTCGGCCCCGGTGCGTCCGCGTCGATCCCGACTGCTTCCTGCTCGACTGCGCGCGCCGGAACAACCGGTGGCCGGCCACCTGGGACCCCGGGATCCGGGCGGGGTTCATGCCCGCCGAACGCGTGGCCCGCGCCCTCGGCGTGCCGGGGGACCGCGGCGCCTTGTTCGTCCAACGCACGATTCCCGGTTCGCCGGCGGACCGCGCCGGCCTCGAGGGGACCTGCATCACCTCGGTGGCGGGACGACCGGTGCGCGATCCCCATGCGATCGAGTGGGCTACATGGGACCTGGGCCGCGGCATGCCGCTCGAACTCGTCGTCCGCACCCCCATGGGGTCGAGCCGGGTACTCCTGCGCGACGTCGAGCCGGTCGACCAATAGGCGCCGCGGCGGTCAGCCGTTCCTGCGGCCGCCGATGATCTTCCGGGTCCGGCGGGTGGCCTGGTCGAGTCGCTTCCCCGCGGTCTCCAGGTCGAGCAGCAGGGTGACCGACATCAGGTCGAACCCGTGGCTGCCGAAGAAGGCGGTCGCCCCGGGGTTGTTGCCGGGGGTGACCGCCTCGATCGCGCGGATCTTGCGCGAGCGGAACCAGGAGACCGCCTCCCGGAGGAGCGCGCTGCCGACGTGATGCCGGCGCATGCCCGGTTCCACGAAGAGATTCTCGATCAGCCCGATCTCCTCGGGGTTGAAGAGCGGGCTGCGCTCATAGACGCTGGCATTGAGGAACCCTGCCCGGTTGCGGCTTTCCATCGCCACGAAGACGCGGGCGTCGGGCCGCTCGAGTTGGGTCAGCAGGCGGGCGCGCGCGATTTCCGGCGCATGCCGCGAGGGCCGGAAGTGGACATGGCCGGCGACCAGGTCGCCGACGATGAGCCGCCAACGCTCGACGATGTAGTCCATGTCGCGCTGCGTGGCCTTGCGAACGACGATCGGGTGCGCACGGGGCATGGCCGGACTCCCTCCTGGATGGACGACGGGCCGGCATTCTAGCCGCGCGCGCAGGGCGTTTCAAAATCTTTCCGGCCCGGGCGCGGGGGCCTGCCGCGCTCATTCCTGGGTGGGTCCGGACGCCCCGCCGCGCCGGGCGTGACGGTCCGGCGTCGGCGAACTCGCCGGGCTCGCGCTCCCCCACGCGCCCCGCAGCGCGGGGCGATCGCCCAACCGCTCCCGCAGGCGCGGCACGAAACACCCGCTGGCCCGGATGATCCGTGAAACCGCGTCCGCGGCTTCGTGAAGATTCCGGGCTAGCGCGACGTGCGACGCACCGGGACGATCGGCTGCGTCGCCCGCCTCAGAAACAGGATGGCGAAGCAGGTGTCGTCGAACCCGGGCCCGCGATCGCCGCGCCACGCACCGTCGTCTTCCTGCGCCGCGAGCAGCCAGAGGGCCCCTTCCGCGTACCAGGGGCGCACCCCAAACTGCTCGACGCCGGCGAGAATTCCCGCCCGCTCGAGGGAGTAGAGGTAGTAGTAGTGCCATTGGGAGTCTCCGGGCGCGGCTCCGCCCTTGGCCGACTTTCCCGCGCGCGGATTCGCCTGCACGGTGAAGTGATCCGCGATCCATTCGAGTCCCTTGATCACGCGGCGGTCCCGGCGGGAGTCCTCGCCGAGGTGGTGCTTGGCGATGATCAATCCGCACACCCCGGAGCAAGTCATGCTTCCGTAGCTTTCGTCCGGGGGACGGCGCTCTCCCGCGCCCCCCGCGCCTTGCGGGGCAGGGGCGGTGCCGACGGGCTTCGACCGAACCTGATATCCCCAGCCGCCGTCGGAGTGCTGTCCCTGTTCGAGGATGCGCTCGGCCTTCTTCCACGTCTCGGCGGGGATGTCGAAACCGGCGGCGGCGCACGCGCGCAACCCGAGCAGGGCGAATTGGGTGTTGGAAAAGTCCCCGTCCCGCGGTCCGACCGGATCGGGGCAACGAACCGGGATCAGGGCCCGGGACGCCCGTTCCCCGCCCGCGGCCGGCGGCCGGGCGCCACCGGGCCCGCTTTCCACCACCCGGGGGGTCTTCAGGTGGGCCGGGAGGCGGATGTTCTCCCCATAGCTCCATTGGCCGTTCTCGCACTGGTTGCAGACGAGAAACTGGGCGAACTGGGCGATCCGGCCGCGATAGAGCGGGGCGTTGAGCGCCTCCAGGGTCATCGCCGCGACCGCCACCCGATAGGTGCGCTCCTTGAACTCGAGGCGCTCGACGTCGAGCGAGGAGACCCAGGCGATCCCTTCCGCAAGCACCGGGTCGTCGATCGGCACACCGGCGTGAAGGAGGGTGTAAACGACCAACTCCGAGGACGGGAAGGCGGGGCCGAACCGGGGAACCCGCTGACGAAGAAACTCAGCCCCGCGCTCGATGGCGGCGTCGATGCGTTCCTGATCCACCGGCGGTGCGTCCACCTTGCGGGCTTGGGCGGAGGCGTCGACCGGCGCCAGAACGGGTACGAACGCCAGAAGCAGGCGGGCCAGGATGGCGGTCCGGGGCATGGCGGGGTCCTCGAATGCGGCGTCGCGGAGTGGTTGCGACCTGCCCTGCGGAGAACCCTCCCGGGGGCGCGCTTTGCGCCGATTCCGGATTCCGCCCGGATTTCGCTTCCGCCCGACATCTTGACCCTCCCCGCGCGGAGCCCTATACTCAGGGCTTCCAGGGGGGGATGCGGGAGGAATTCATGCCCAGCGGCGATGCGCCCGGGCCCGGCGGGACGGGTGCCCTGCGCGCCTGGCTCCGCGCCGACCCCAGACACCGCAAGTGCGCGCTCGGCGTCCTCATCGGGCTCGGCGTCTATCTTCTCATTCTGCCCCTCTGGTTCGCCGGCGGTCTCGACTGGCTGGAGCACTACGCCCTCGACGCCCGGACCACGATGTGGCTCGAACCCGGCACGTCGGACCCGAACCTGGTCTTGATCCAGGTGGACGACGAGAGCCTCGACCACATTCGCGCCACCGGCCAGGCGTGGCCTCCGCGCAGGGCGCTCTGGGGCTCCGTGGTCTCCTACTGCCGACGCGGCGGGGCCAAGGCGATGGTCCTGGACGTCACCTTCGCGGAACCTTCCGCCTACACGATCTTCGAACGGGACGTGGTTGCCGAAGAGGAAACCGATGACGCGATCTTCGCCGCGAATCTGCGGAGCGCCGGACAGGCCTATCTGGGCGTGACCCTGGCGACGCCAGGCCGGGAGAACGCGCACGGCATGCTGAAGGAGCCGCCCGCCCTGCCCCTCGAAATCCAATGCGCGCCGGAGGCCGCCGATCCGCCCGCGTACGTGGGGATCACCCCGCCCGTGGAGCCGATTCGCTCCGCCGTCGCCGGGTTGGGCAACGTCATCATCGCCTCCGATGCCGACGGGGTGGTCCGGGGGTATCATCCGATCGTCCGGATCAACGGCAAGCCGTTCCCCTCCCTCGGCACGCTCGTGGCCGCGCACGTCATGGGGGCGAAAACCCTGAGCATCGGACACCGGTCCCTGCGGCTCGGGGAGCGGGAGATCCGTCTCGACCATCGGGGCCGCATCAACCTGCGATTCCACGGACCGTGGGAGGGGGCGGCCAACCAGCTCAGGCGCCCCTACCCGTACACCAACCTCAAGACCATCCTCGAGTCGATCCTCGTGGAGGCGCGAAACCAGGATCTGCCCATGGAGGAGCGGCAGCCGGTCCCGTTCCCCGCGGAGATGTTTCGGGACCGGGTCGTCTTCCTGGGCTACACCGCCGCCGACCTGGGCGACATTCACACCCTGCCCACGGGGCCGCTCAAGCCGGGCGTGCTCGTGCACATGACGGCGGTCGACAACCTCCTTCATGGCGACCCGCTGCGGCACAACAAGTTGGGTTGGGCGATCTTCGGCGTCCTGCTCGCGTGCCTGGTCACCGCCCTGTCCGTCTCGTACCCGTCCTCCTGGCGCGGGCCGACCCTCGGTTTCATCGTCCTCGCGCTCCTGGTCGCGGCGGCGACGGGGCTCTACGGCATGAGCCTGCTCTGGATCGACTTCGCCCCCATGTTCTTCGGCATCCTGGGAACGATGTCGTTCTGCCTCGCCGCGCACTACATTCTCGAGTACCGCCAACGCCGCCAGATCCGCGGCATGCTCTCGGTCTACCTGGCGCCCCAGGCGGTCGCGTATTTCGAGCGCCACCCGGAAAAGCTCGTCCTCGGCGGCGAAACCCGCGAGGCGACCATGTTCTTCTCCGACCTGGCGGGGTTCACCTCGATCTCCGAGGGACTCGGGCCGGCGAAACTCGTGGAGATCATGAACGACTACCTCGGGCGCGTGACCAACGTGATCCTGGAGCACGAGGGCACCGTCGACAAGTACATCGGCGACGCCGTGGTGGCCTTCTGGAACGCGCCGATCGACCAGCCGGACCATGCCCTCCGGGCCTGCCATGCCGCCATCGACAGCCAGGCGGCCATGCTCGAATTGCGCCGCCAATATCCGATGCTCAACATGAGGGTCGGCCTCAACTCCGGCGTCGTGACCGTCGGGAACATGGGGTGCGCGTCGAAGTTCAATTATACGGTGATGGGCGACGCGGTGAACCTGGCGTCCCGGCTCGAGGGTGCCAACAAGAACTACGACACCCTGACCATGATCGGGGAAGATACCTACCGGCACGTGGTCGGCAAGGTGGTCGCCCGGGAGCTCGATCTCCTCCGGGTGAAGGGGAAAGACAAGCCGGTGCGCGTGTACGAATTGGTGGGTCGCCCCGGAGAGGTGTCGGACACGCGGCGCCAGGTCCTCCTGCGGTATGAAAACGGACTGACCGCCTACCGGGAGCGCCGCTGGGCGGAAGCGATCCAGCAGTTCCAGTCCGCCGTCGATCTGGATCCCGAGGACGGGCCCGCACGGCTCTATCTCGAACGATGCAATGGCTATCTGACCGACCCGCCCGAGCCCGACTGGGACGGGGTGACGACGTTGACCACGAAATGATGGAGGAACGGGTCATGAGCAAACCGACCATCGCGGTCGCCCTGTCGCTGATCCTCGCCGCCGCGGGGGCCTGGGCGGATGTCGCGCCCGTCCGGACCCGCACGGGTAACGTCTACGATGCGGCCGTGGAAGGGAGCAAGGTGGTGGCCACCCTGGCCCAGGGGACGATCGTGGAGATCCTCACCGAGCAGCCGGGTTGGATCAAGGTCCGAATGTCGGACGGCCGCACCGGATTCGTGCGCTCGAGCACCCTGGATGCCTCGAAGCGCGCGGCTGGATCGCTCGGCGGCGCCGGCACCGGGACGACCGGTACCGGCGAGACGACAAAAACCCCGGGCGGGACCGGAACGACGGCGGGAACGGGGACCCGACCCCCGGCCGGGACCGGCGCCTCGAGCGCGGGCGCCCCGAAGAGCGTCCAGTCCACGGGGGTCTCCGGCAAGGAGGACATGTGGAGCAAGCTGGGCGGCGGCGGATCGCAGGATCAGGCGGCGGCCGCCGGCAAGGGATTCAACGAAGAGGTGGAGCGCTCCTATCGGAAGAACAATCCGAACCTGGAGGCCTATTACCGACTGATCGATGAGGAGATCCTGAATCTCGATTTCAACCGTCCCGGCGCACTGGAACAGTTCCGCCGTCAAGGCTATCTGGGCGAGTACGCCACCAACCCGTAGGCCAGGAGGTCGACCATGCGGTTTTTCCGGATCCTCGGGGCGCTGGGCGCCTGCCTGGCGCTCGTGTTGTGCGCCGGTTGCCAGCAGATGCGGCAGGCGATCGACCGGGCGGAGGCCGAGGGCAAGCTCAACACCGGTCAAGCCCGGCTTCTGCGCGGGAGCGTTGCCCTCGGGGAGGGCGTGATCGAAAGCCACCGCGACTACTCCCCCGAACAGGAGTACTACGTGGGTCGCACCACCGCCGCCCACATCCTGTCGCACTACCCCTACCGCCGGGCCGAGCAGTTGACCGCCTACGTGAACATGGTCGGGCTCACCCTGGCCGGGTACGCGGAGCGCCCCACCCTCTTCAGCCCGGTTGCGTCCAAAGGCGGGCAGGGGTGGCACTTCGCCGTCGTCGAATCCGACGCCGTGAACGCCTTCGCCGCTCCCGGTGGATTCATCTTCATCACCACCGGCGCCTTGGCGGCCATGCAGAGCGAGGACGAGCTCGCGGGGGTCCTGGCGCACGAGATCGTTCACGTGGACAAGCGGCACGGTCTCGCCGCGATCAAGGAGGAAACGCGCAAGCAGATTCCGGCCAAGATCTTCAAGGAGCTCGCGCCGGAAGCGGTCGCCGCACTGGAGAAGCTCTTCCAGAAGGCGATCGAGGATGTCGTGCGCACCACCCTGACCGACGGCCACGGGCAGGCGTACGAAGATGAGGCCGACCGGGAAGGGGCCCGACTGGCCGCCCGGGCCGGATACGATCCCTATGCCCTGGCCCGGTTCATCGAACGCACCTCCAAGAAGGACGACCGGTGGGGGGGGAAGACCCATCCGCCGTCCAGCTCGCGCATTCGCTCGATCGAGATGGTTCTGGCCGACTACCCGTACCGCGGAACCGACGAGGCGTTGCGCCGGGATCGCTTCTGGTCGACGGTGGGGTCGCGGTGATGCGAGTCGGCGGGGGGATCGGAACCGGTCGACCCTTGAAGACGGAGTCGCAGGGGTCGACCGCGCCGTTTTCGGCGGTTCAGGCGACCGTGTTCATCCCCTTGCCGGGGAAGGGAGATCCCTTGATGAACCAGGTGCGGAATCCTTCCCAGCAACTCTTGCAGAGGTATTGCACCTTCTGGTCGAACTTTACGTATTGGTGGGTGGGAATGTATTCCTGCCGTCCGCAGCGTTCACACTTCTGATTTTCCATGGGAGATCTCCTGCTTCTCCGGTCCCTTCCGCGGTCCCCCTACCTCGGTCGGGGCCTTTCTTCCGGGGGTCGGGTGGACGAAAACCCCCATTTCCAAATCGCAATCCTCATGCCGGTCGAGTGGATCCCTCGTCGTGCGGACGTTAGCTCTTACCCGCCAAACACGTAGCCGTTCGAATGGAATTCCCAACGGATGGCGGGCGGACCGAAATTCCTGACATTTTTTGCCCTTTCCATGCAATCTTGGACGTTCCAGAAGCCCTCACCGATCGTCACCGGCTCCTCCGCCATCCCGTCGGCGGCGACCTCGGATGGCCCAGCAGGGGGACGATGGTCGTGGGGCAGGGAGGCCTCGCGGGCGGCTTCCGGGATCCGCGAATCGTGCCTTCCGTCCGGTTCGCTCTCCGCGGTTTGGTTGCGGCTCCGCCGCGCCGTGACGGGCGAGCCGGAAGCCCTTTTGCCGGGCGGGTCGGGCGGTGAAGGAGGTTCGTTTCCGCACTTCCGCGCCCATCGTGAGGCTTGTGTGGCTTCGAATGCGTCCTCGTCGATCTTGAACCGGGAACGGGGATCGGGCACATGCGGAAACTGGCTCGATGACCTGCGGAAGATCGTGGTGCGCGTCGATGAGCCGAAGCGGCCGGCTTGAAGCCAGGATGTTCCCGGCATCATTCCCGCCCGACGACGTTGACTGCCCATTCCTGGAGCTTTGCCCGATGCCTCCGACCGCCCTCTCCCGTGTCCGGGTTGCCATGCTGTCGCTCGCGCTCGTCGCGACGGCCGTCGAGTCTTGTGCCCAGGACGCCTTCACCGACCTCTTGACGCGCGTCGCCGCCCGGGATTCCAACGCGGTGCGGCGCGATTCCAGCGGGAACGTTTGCTCCATCGACCTGCGCGGCGAGGTCCCGCTCGACCCATGGCTGTCCGGACTGCGGGGGCTTACGGCGCTCACCCAACTGGCCCTGGCGGAGACCGACCTGACCGATGCCGGTCTGGCGGCGGTCTCCGGCACGCCGGCGTTGACCGAGCTGCGCCTCTCCTCCACGCGCGTCACGGACGCGGGACTTGCGGCGCTGGCCGGCCTGAGGAAGCTGGGCTCGCTCCACCTGGAATCCACCGAGGTCACCGGGCCGGGCCTGGCGCACCTGTCCGGAACCCGCGTGTCCTGGCTGCGACTCGACGGCAGCCCGGTGACCGATGAGGGATTGGTCCACTTGGGTCGCATCCCGACGCTGCGCGGGCTGTTCCTGAACGCCACCCGGGTCACCGACGCGGGCCTGGCCTCCCTGGCAGGGCTGGTGGGTCTGGAGTTCCTCGAGCTGCGCGGCACGGCGATCACGGACGCGGGACTCGCGAAGCTGGCGCAACTTTCCTCGCTCAAGACGCTGAATCTGGCGGGAACCGACGTCACCGACGTCGGGATGGCAGCGCTCGCCGCCCTGAAAAACCTGCAGCATCTGGACGTGCGCGGCACGGCGGTCACGCCCGCGGGCCTGGCGTGCCTGGGCGACCTGCCGGACCTGCGGGAACTGGGGGTCGCGGTGGAGGGCGCCGGCGGCCTGGCGCCGCTCGCGAAGCTGACGCATGTGAAGTCGGCGTACCTGGACCTGCGGGGGGTTCCGGATGCCGAGGTTTCCGCCTACTACGGCAGCGGCAGTCGGAGCGGCGGGATGAGCCTGCAACCGGCCATTTCCGCCGAGGAGCTGCAAAAGCAACAGGAACGTCTGCTTACGCTGATCCGATCGGCAGAGGCGAGCGCGCAGGGGATCTTGAAGGTGGGGCGGGCCCGCGCCGGCGCGGGATCGGACCGCCTGCATCGGGGGGGAGACGGCGAAGACCGAGAGGACGCCAACTCGAGGGCCGGCAACTCCGCGGAGGGCCCGCAGGTCCCGGCCTTCCACCTGACCCCCGCGGTCATGGACGCGATCGCGGCCGCCACGAAGATTCTTCGCCTGGACCTGGGAGACTTGCCGCTGCGCGACCGCCTGGTGCGGCGCCTGGCGGGGATGAAGGGCCTGGTGAGCCTGCGGCTGACCTCGCCCTACTACGACACCGACTTCGGGACGCGGAACTTCGGCAGCGGCGTCAGCGATCGTGGCCTGGCACTCCTGGCGGGAATGCCCGCGCTCGAGGAGCTGGGGCTGTGGGGAACGCGCCTCGCCGGGTATGCGCTGGAGTCCGTCGAGGCCATGCCGGGTCTGAGATCCCTCGACCTCGGCTACACCTTCATCAGCGGCGCGCGCCTGCGCCACCTGCGGCACTGCGCCGACCTGCGGACGTTGAACCTCGAGCACACGCGGACCTTTTCCTCGGATCTCGCGTCGTTGTCGGGCCTGAGCCGGCTCGAGACTCTCAACCTCGCGGCGACGCGGGTGACCGACGCCGGAATCCCCGCGCTGAAGGGTCTGAAATCCTTGCGCGCTCTCGATCTGCGCGGGACGAAGGTGAGCCTGGCCGCGGTGGCGGAGTTGAAACGGGCGCTGCCGGAGTTGCAGGTCACGCCCGCCGAGGGGGCGCCGGCGGACCATCCGGCCCCCGGGCCACGGCGGAGCGACATGTGGTAGGGACCGCGGGCGGGCTCCCCGGGCGCGCCGGGGACTACCGCCGGTCCTGGCCGAAGATCATGCGCTCCAGTTCATCGGCCTTGTTGGCCAGGTAGCGGATCGTGTTCATCGCTTCCGCCGCCACCAACCCGTCCAGGTGGAGGGTGTGCGTCAGGACCAGGTGGCGATCCACCACGGCGAGGGCGCCGAGGATCAAGCCGCCGTTCAGGCTGAGGGCGAATTTCGGCCGCTCGCCGGTGAGGGCGGAGTCGTCGCCGATGACCGAGCGGAAACGGGCCATCGGGACCCCGTCCCAGGTGATGCATTCGACTTCGATGGTCTGCTTGCGGCTGCGTTCGAGGCCGAGCGTGATCGAAAGCTTGCCGGAGGCGTCCTGGTCCATTTTCCAGTCCGAGTCGGCGACGAAGGAGCGGAGCAATTCGGCCAGGGTCATGGGGGCGTTCTCCCGGGTGAGGGGGAAGCGGACCGCGCGCGGTCCGCCAATTCCTGCAATGTAACCAGGGCCTGCAGGGGGGTCAAGGCGTTGACGTCGAGGGCGCGGAGCGCTTCCACGACGGGATCGGTCGGCGGGGCGAAGAGGCTGAGCTGCTTCGGCTGCGCCGACGTGCGCGGATCGGGGGCATGGGGGAGGAAGCGGGGGCGGTCGGTCTCGTCGAGGGTGCAGGTTTCCAGGCCGCGCAGGATGACGCGGGCCCGCGCGACCACCTCGCGGGGAAGCCCGGCCAGCCGGGCGACGTGGATGCCGTAGCTCTTGTCGGTTCCCCCTTCGACGATGCGGTGGAGGAAGACGACCTCCTCCCCCCATTCGCGCACGGCGACGCTGCAGTTGCGGGCGCCGGGAAGCACGAGGGCGAGTTCGGTCAGTTCGTGGTAATGGGTGGCGAACAGGGTGCGCGCGCCGACCCGGTCGTGCAGGTGCTCGGCGACCGCCCAGGCGATGGAGACGCCGTCGAACGTGCTGGTCCCCCGACCGATCTCGTCGAGGATGACGAGGCTGCGGTCGGTGGCGTTGTTGAGGATGTTGGCGGTCTCGGTCATTTCGACCATGAAGGTGCTGTGACCGCGCGCGAGCTCATCGGCGGCGCCGACCCGGGTGAAGATGCGGTCGGCCACGCCCACGTGGGCCGCCTTGGCCGGGACGAATCCCCCCATCTGGGTCATGAGCGTCAACAGGGCGGCCTGGCGGATGTAGGTCGACTTTCCCGCCATGTTGGGTCCGGTCACGACGATGAGGCGCGGGCCGCTGCCGTCGAGTTCGAGGTCATTGGGGACAAAACGCTCCTCGATGATCCGCTCCAGCACCGGGTGGCGTCCTTCCTGGATGGAAAGGCGCCGGCCGTCGTCCACCGTCGGTCGGACGTACCGGCCTTCGACCGCGGCGATCGCCAGGGAAAGCAGGGCGTCCAGCTGCGCCAGGGCGGTGCCGGCATGGAGCAGTCGGGGGATCGCGGCCGCCACGCGGTCGCGGATCGCCAGGAACAGCCGGTATTCCAGCGCGCACGCGCGCTCGTCGGCGGTGAGAATCTGCTCCTCCCACTCGCGCAATTCCGGGGTGACGTAGCGCTCCGCGTTCTTCATCGTCTGCTTGCGCTCGTACCCGGGCGGGACCTTGTCCCGATGGGCGTTGGTGATTTCGATGTAGTAGCCGAAGACCTGGTTGTAGGCGACCTTGAGGGAGGAGATCCCGGTGCGCTGGGCTTCCCGGGCCTGGAAGGCGGCGATCCAGTCCTTGCCCTCGCGCCCGAGGCGGCGGATGCCGTCGAGTTCCGCGTGGTAGCCGTCGCGGAACAGGCCGCCCTCCTGGAGGGTCACCGGCGGGTCGTCGGCGATCGCGGCGACGATTTCGCCGAGCAGGTCGTCCATGGGGTCGAGCGCGGCATGGAGCCGGGCGAGGGCGTCGGAAGCCAGTCCGGACACGGCCGCGCGGGCGCGGGGGATGCACTCCAGCGCCAATCGCACGGCCAGCAGGTCCCGCGCGTTCGCCCGGCCGGAGCCGACCCGGCCGGTGAGCCGCTCCAGGTCGGGGACTTGCGCGAGCGCTTCGCCCAGCGCCGTGCGCGCGCCGGCGTCGTCGAAGAGCGCACCGACCGCGTCCTGGCGGGCGCGGATCTCGGCCACCTCGCGCAACGGCATCGTCACCCAGTCGCGAAGCATGCGCCCGCCCATCGCCGTGCGCGTCCGGTCCAGCACCCAGAGCAGCGTCCCCTCGGTCTTGCCCTCGCGGATCGTGCGCGTCAATTCGAGGGAGGCGCGCGTGGCGCGGTCCAGGAGGAGGAACCCGTCCCGCCGGTCCGGCGACAGCCGGGTAATGTGGCGCAGTTCGGTTTTCTGCGTGGCCTTCAGGTATTCGAGGATCGCCCCCGCGGCGGCGATGCCGGCGTTCTTCTCGTCGACGCCGAATCCGGCCAGGTCCTTGGCGCCGAAGTGCCCGTGCAGGCTCTTGAGCGCGGCCCGGCGCTCGAACTGCCAGTCCGCCGTCGGGGTGACCCGCGCCCGCCAGACGTTGCGCAGCGCTCCCAGCCAGGCCCCGTTGTCGCCGGACGACTGGGACTCCGGAACCAGGCATTCCGCCGGATCGAGCCGCGCCAGTTCGTCCGCAAGCGACGCGGCCGGAAGTTCGGCGAGGCGGAACTCCCCGGTCGACAACTCGACCCAGGCCAGTCCCGCCGACTTTCCCCGCAGGTGGATCGCCGCGAGGTAATTGTGAAGCTTCTCCTCGAGCAGATTCCCTTCGGTGAGCGTGCCGGGGGTCATGACCCGGACGACGTCCCGCTGCACCAGCCCGTCGGCCTCGGCGGCGTCCTGGACCTGCTCGCAGATCGCGACCCGGTGGCCGGCCTTGAGCAGGCGGTGGAGGTAGCCGAGGTGGGAGTGGTACGGCACGCCGGCCATCGGCACCGCCTTCTCCCCCTTGAAGCGGGAGGTGAGCGTGATCCCGAGCAGTCGGGCGGCGGTCTTCGCGTCCTCGTAGAACATCTCGTAGAAGTCGCCGAGGCGGAAGAAGAGGAGCGCGTCCGGGACCCCCTCTTTGATGCGCGCATATTGTTCCATGATCGGCGTCGTCATGGCGCGTATGGTAGTGACCGGCCCGGGGCCTGTCCAGCCTGTTGACGGGGGGGGAGGAATCGAGCAGAATCGGCCTGGGTCGTCCCCCCGGAGGGATTCTGCGCATGCCGTCGACGCCGCCGCCCCACTTCGAAGGGGCCCGCACGTATCGCTTTACGACCTGGCTGAAATCGCGCTTTCCCTGGCGCGTCTTCAAGGTGGGCCTGGATGCCGGGTTCACCTGTCCGAACATCGACGGCCGCGCCGGGACCGGGGGCTGCACTTTCTGCCTGAACGAGAGCTTCAGTCCCAACTCCCGGCGGGAACCGAAGGGGGTCGCGCAGCAGCTGCGCGAGGGGATGGAGTTCTACCGCACGCGCTATCGCGCCGAGAAGTTCATCGCCTACTTCCAGGCCTTCAGCAATACCTATGCCGATCCGGTCCGGCTCCGGCGTCTGTACGACGAAGCGGTCGAACATCCCGACGTGGTCGGCCTCGCGATCGGAACGCGCCCGGACTGCGTGCCCGACGCGGTGCTCGACCTGGTCGCCTCCTACGCGGAGCGGCTGGACGTCTGGATCGAATACGGGATCCAGACCCGTCACGACGCCACGCTCGCGCGTGTGAACCGGGGCCACGGCTGGGCGGAGTACGCCGACGCGATCCGCCGGACCCGCGGACGGCCGGTCAAGGTATGCACGCACCTGATCCTCGGTCTGCCCGGGGAGGATCGGGCGATGACGCGGGAAACGGCCGAGGAGGTCGCCCGGCTCGGTCTCGACGGCGTGAAGATCCACCACTGCTATGTATCGCCGGGAACGCCCCTGGCGGCGGAGTGGCGGGCGGGCGGGTTTCGCACGCTCGACCTGGACGAATACGTCGCCTGGACGGCCGACGTGCTCGAGCGGATGCCCGAGCGTACGGTGATTCAGCGGCTGATGGGGAACCTGGCGGGGCCGTACGTGCTGGCCCCCCTGTGGGGTCGGGACAAGGAGGGGGTCACGCGGGCGATCGAGGCCGAACTGGAGCGGCGGGGGACGTGGCAAGGGTGTCGCGTCCCGGCGGCGCTCACCGTGACGGGATGACTCGGCGGAAGGCCTCGCGCCACCGCGCCCACTGCGCGGGATCCCCTTCGAGCGGTTCGAGGATCACGCCGGCCGGACGCCGCTTTTCGACCATCTTCAGGATCGACTCGAATTCCTCGAGCGTGAGCGGCTTGGCGTCGATCGGCGTGCTCAACCGCAAGGCCGGGTAGAGCGGCAGCCCGCCTTCCTTGGCCAGCCGGTCGAGCCAGCGTTCCACCACCGTGATGTCGAGCCGGTCCACGCTTTCCCCTTCGTCGAGCGCGAATCGGCTGAAGGCGAAATAGACGTCCGGGGCGATTCCCTCCACCTTCGTGATCTGCTGCAGCGTCGAGTAGTCGAGGGCCGTATAGGTGAGGGTGCGCGCGGACTCGGGATCGCCCATCACGATCAGGGGCAGTCCGAGGGAGGCGAACTCGCGCAACCGGGCGTCGACCGACGAGCCGTCGAGCAGCCGCTTCGGGAACAGCCAGTGGACGACCAGTCCGCGCACCCGGGGCAGTTGTTTCAGGTAGAAGCGGGTGGCGGTCAGCGCATTCTCCACGCGCAGGGTCTGCCCGGAGACGCCGATCTCGAGCCAGAGTTCCGGCGCGCCGGCGTCGATCAGCGCGCGGGCGGCGGCGACGAGGGTGTCGATCTGTCGGGGATCGTTGTATTCGGTTTCCGTCGGCAACAGGAGGGCGTCCGCGCCCAGCCGGGCGTCGCGCCATTCCGGCACCACGGTGGACGGATCGGCCTTGCGGAGGCGCTGGAACACGCGGATCGGCGCGGGCGCGGCCGGGGTCGGCTCCGGATTCTGGGCGCCCGCCGGAAGCGCGAGCGCGAGGAGGAGCGCCGCCATCGCCGGGACGGCGCGCCGCGCGACCCGGCCGCGACCGGACGGCGGGGATTCGATCCTAGCGGCCATTCGAGTGCCCACGTCGCGCCTCAGGACGGCATCTGCGACCGGATGATGAAGCGGAAGATCGCGTCCTGGTCCTGGCTGGTGATTTCGCGGAACTTCAGTCCGATCGCGAATCTCTGGGCGTCTTCCTCGACCGACTCGATCCACGCGACCCGCGTGAGCACCTTGAGGGGGATGTCGTGGGTCGGCAGGATGATGTTGCACCCGACCGCCATGCGCTGAAGCAGGAGGTCGGGAATCCAGTCGAGTTTGGGGATCGGTCCATGGAGCAGGAGGCCGCCGCCGCCCATGTTCGCGGAAATGCCGTCGTACACCGTCTCCAACTCCGGTTCGACCCGGGTCTTGGAGAGGAACTTGTACCGGACGCTGATTTCGGCCTTCACCCGCACGAAGTGTCTCCGTTCGTGTTCCTGAAAGGAGGGCATCCTGGACTTCCTGCATTCAAGGCGCGGCCGGCACCGCCGGCTGCTTTACTCCGAAAAACGTGTCATGGAGGGCCTGGACCGCCTTGTAGACATCCTTGTTGTCGACCAGGAATGCCAAGTTCACCTGCGTGGATCCCTGGGAAATCATCTGCACGCGGATGTCGTGGTCCCGCATGGCGATGAACACCTGGGAAGGCAGTTCGAGGGATCGCTTGATCCCTTCCCCGACCACGCAGATGATCGCCTTGCCGGGCTCGACGGTCACTTCGGCGAACTGTGAGAGTTCCTTGACCGCCTTGTCCAGGTTCTCGTCGGAATCGGTGGTGAGGGAGACGCTCACCTCGGAGGTGGCGATCATGTCGATCACGATCCGGTGCCGCCCGAAGATGTCGAAGATCTTGGCCATGAACCCGTGGTGGAGGAGCATCCGCGTGGAGACGATCGTGATCAGGTAGAGGTCGTCCTTGGACGCGATCGACTTGACGACGTCGCGAGACTCCACGTTGCGCAGGATGACGGTCCCTTTGGACTGGGGCTTGAAGGTATTGAGCACGCGCACCGGGATGTCCTTCTTCATCGCGGGGATGAGCGTGGACGGGTGGAGGACGCGGCCGCCGTAGTAGGCGAGCTCGCCGGCCTCGGCGAACGCCATGGTCGCCAGCGGGCTGGCGTGCGGAACCACCGCCGGGTCCGCGGTCATCACCCCATCGACGTCGGTCCAGATCTGGACCTCCTCGGCATCGATCGCCGCGCCGATGATCGTGGCCGAATAGTCGGAGCCGTTGCGGCCGAGGGTGGTGATGTCCCCGTTCTTGTCCTTGCCGATGTACCCGGTGATGACGGGAACCCCCGCCAGGCGGCGGATGTTCCAGTGCATGATCTGGTCGGCCTCGGGGAGCGGTTGGGCGTTGCCGAAATTGGAATCCGTAATCAGCCCGAGGTCGAAGGCGTCGACCGCCTTGGCGTCGATCCCGGAGCGGGCCATGTGCGCCGCCACGGTGCGGACCGAGAGGCGCTCGCCGAAGCTGCACACGTAATCCTTGGTCCGCGGGGTCAATTCCTTGACCATGGTGATCCCCTGGAGGAGGCTGGTGAGCTCCTCGAGCAGGTTCTCCATGATCGACGGATCCAGCCCCAGGTCCCGGATGATCTTGAGGTGGCGCTCCCGCAGGGGCTCGATCGAGAATGTGCCCTTGAGGGCCTGCTGGCCCAGGCCGATCAGCATGTCGGTCACGCCCTTGTGGGCGGAGGCGACCACCACGGGCTTGCGGGGCAAGAGGGAGCGGACGAGGTCGGCCACCGTGCGGATGCGCTCGGCATCTCCCACGGACGTGCCGCCGAACTTCAGGACGATCATGGCGGGTTCCTGGATCCCGAAAAGAGGAAGCTCCGCGCCGGCGGCGGAGCGGGCACCAAAGGGGGGATTCTAGCACGCGACCCCACAAATGCAAGGGATGCCGGGCGCTTGCGGGAGATGCGCGGGGCCTGCTATCATGCCCGACCGCCGCCGCGTCGTGCGGGTGTCGAGGTGACGCATGGCCGATCCGATCCCCCCGCAAGTCCGCCTCCGGGCCGAGGAACTTCACCGGCTGCTGGAGTACCATGCCCACCGGTACTACGTGCTCGACGATCCCGAAGTCCCGGACGCCGAGTACGACCGCCTGATGCAGGAGCTGATCGCGCTGGAGACGGCCCACCCCGCGCTGGTCGGACCGGATTCCCCTACCCAGCGCGTCGGCGGCGCCGCGCTCGAGTCCCTCGCCCAGGTCCGCCGCGCCGTTCCCATGCTCTCGCTCGACAACGTTTTTGCGGACGGCGAACTCGTCGAGTGGGAGCGGCGCATTCGCGACCGGCTGGACGGGGGGGAGACGTTCACCTTCTACGTCGAACCCAAGATCGACGGCGCGGCGATCGAGGTGGTGTACGAGGAGGGCCGGTTGACCCTGGGGGCGACGCGCGGAGACGGCACGGTGGGGGAGGACGTCACCGTCAACCTGCGCACCATCCGCGGCCTGCCCCTCCGCCTGCGCCCGCGCCGGGGGGCTCCTCCCGCCCGCCTCGAGTTGCGCGGCGAGGTGTACATGAACAAGGACGACTTCCGGGACCTGAACGCCCGTCGCCGGGAACGGGGCGAGGAGCCCTTCATGAATCCGCGCAATTCCGCCGCCGGCTCGCTCCGGCAGCTCGACCCGCGACTCACCGCGGAACGGCCCCTGCGCATCCTCTTCCACGGCATCGGCCGCCTGGAGGGGGAGACGTTCACGTCCCATGCGGAGGCGATGGAGACGTTCGCGGCGGCCGGGCTGCCGACCACGCGCCCGCTCTCGAAGCTCTGCGCCGGGCTCGACGAGGTGCGCGCCTACCACGCCGCCACGCTGGCGAAGCGGGACGACCTTCCGTTCGAGATCGACGGCATCGTCGTCAAGGTCGATGAGATCCCGTTGCGCGAACGGCTCGGGGTGCGCTCCCGCAGCCCCCGCTGGGCGGTGGCGTACAAGTTCCCTCCCCGCGAGGAGATCACCCGCCTGCTCGACATCCAGGTCCAGGTCGGCCGCACCGGCGCGCTCACCCCGGTGGCGAAGCTCGAACCCGTGGTCGTGGGCGGCGTCGAAGTCTCCCGCGCCACGCTCCACAACCCGGCGGAGATCGCGCGCAAGGAGGTGAAGATCGGCGACTGGGTCATCGTCACCCGCGCCGGCGACGTCATCCCCGAGGTGGTCAAGTCGATCCCCTCGCGGCGCACCGGGTCGGAGCAGGAATTCGTCATGCCGGCTGCCTGTCCGGTGTGCGGCACCGCGGTCGTGCAGGAGGAGGGGGAGGCGATCCCGCGCTGCCCGAATCCGTGGTGCGCGGCGCAGGTGAAGGGGGCGTTGCTCCACTTTTCGCGACGCGGGGCGATGGACATCGAGGGGCTGGGCGAAAAGCTCGTCGACCAGCTCGTCGATCAGGGGATCGTCAAGGACCCGTCGGATCTCTATGCCCTCACGGTCGAACGGCTCGCCGGCCTCGAGCGGATGGCGGAGAAGTCGGCGACCAACCTGGTGAGCGAAATCGAGCGCTCGAAATCCCCCGCGCTGGAGCGCCTGATCTTCGGTCTCGGCATCCGCCACGTCGGCGAGGCGCTGGCGCGCACGCTCGCGCGCGACTTCGGCACGATCGAAGCGCTGATCGACGCGACCCCGGAGCGGCTCGAGCAGGTCGCCGACGTCGGTCCCACGGTGGCGGCCAGCATTCACGCGTTCTTCGCGAACGGGGCCAACCGCGCGGTCCTCGAGCGCCTGCGCGAGCGGGGCGTCCGCCCGGTCGCCGCGGCGCCGCCGTCGGAGGGGGAGCTCACCGGAAGAGTCTTCTGCTTCACCGGCGAAATGTCCGCCATGACGCGCGGCCAGGCGAAGCAGGAGGTCGAGAAGCGCGGCGGCACCGCCCTCGATACGGTGAGCCGGAAGGTCAACCTGGTCGTCGCCGGGGAGTCGGCGGGATCGAAACTGGAAAAGGCCCGGAAGCTCGGCATCGCCGTCATCGACGAGGCCGAGTTTCTCCGGATGATCGGTCGCGGGGCGTGATGCGCGCCCGCGGCCGCGCAGAGGACGAAAAGGGGGAGAATCGATGCCGAGCAAGCCGTCCAAAAAGCTGGTGGTGAAGCCGAATCCGCGTCCGGGCCGGAGTTATGAAGTCTCCATGGAGTGCCCGGAATTCACCTGCGTCTGCCCGATGACCGGGCAGCCCGACTTCGCGACCATTCGGGTGCGCTATGTCCCGGACCGGAAGATCATCGAGTTGAAGTCGTTCAAGCTCTACCTCTGGTCCTACCGGGAGTCGGGCGAGTTCCACGAGGCCGTGACGAACCGGATCCTGGACGATCTCGTGAAGGCGGCCAAGCCGAAGTGGATGATGGTCGAGGGGGACTTCAACGTGCGCGGCGGGATTCACACGGTGGTCACGGCGACCTACCCGGAAGAGGCCGGGCCCCACGAGGGGTGCTGCGGGCACGAGCATTAGGGAGGGGGCGCGAACGGCCGCGCGGTTCGCGACCCCCCCCGGCGTCCCCCTCCCGCGGACTCCGCCGGTCACTTGCCCGCGGCGAAGACCTCGTCGAAGAGGGCCAGCATGGCCGCCCAGGAGCGGCGGTCGGCGTCGGCGTGATACCCCAGTCCCTTGACGCCCTTCGCGTCGGCTTCGGGATTGGTGAAGCTGTGCTGGGCGCCGCCGTAGGTGACCATCTGCCAGTCGACCTTCCCGTCGCGCATCTCCTGCTGGAAAGCGGCGATGTCCTGCTCGGGAATGAACGGGTCGTCGGCCCCGTGCAGGACGAGGACCCGGGCCTTGATGTTCTTCCCCTCGTCGCGGGTGGGGGCGTCGAGGGCGCCGTGGAAGCTCACGGCGGCACGGATCTCCGCGCCGGCGCGCGCGACCTCGAGCGCGGTGAGGCCGCCGAAGCAGTAGCCGATGACGGCGAGCCGCGCCTTGTCGGTCCGTTCGTGCGCCGCGAGCCAGTCCAGGGCGACCCGGGCCCGCGCGCGCAGGAGGGCGCGGTCGTTCTTGTAGCGCCCCATCTCGCGGGCGCAGTCCTCCGGCTTGACCGGCCGGACGCCTTTTCCGTAGATGTCGGCGGCGAAGGCGACGTACCCGAGGGCGGCGAGTTGCTCCACGCGCTTCTGCACGTACGAGCCGAGGCCGTTCCATTCGTGGACCACGAGCACGCCGGGGAGCGGCCCGGCCTTCTCGTCGTCGTAGGCGAGATACCCCTCGAGCGCGGCATCGCCGTGCGCGTACTCGACCACTTGGG
>CAZWCX010000015.1:55912-80821 GCA_964632945.1 uncultured Planctomycetia bacterium
TGGGTCACCACCTTGGCCTGGGCGAGCGCGGCCGATCCGGCCACAAGCGCCAGGGCGATCAGGATGCGTTGCATCGCGGTCTCCTCCTTGCGTCGTTCGGGACGGGGCGGCGCGCCGCCGCGGCGCCCGCCACCGGATCATCTTCGGCTCGCGGCCGGCGAATTGCAAGCCGCCCGCGTCCGCTGCGGCCGGGCTGGCGACGCCGCGGCCCTACGGCTCGGGGGCGGCCATCGTGCGGGTCGCCCGCACCAGACCCGCCAGCACGAGCAGGGACGTCGCCAAGATCGCCCACCCCCACGGCCGCGCGAACAACAGGGCGTAGAGCGCGTACAGCAACCCGAACACGGTTGCGCACCCCGCCGCCCAGAGCAGGAGCAGGTGGACGATCCGGAAGTCCGACGTCACCCCGGGGCACTCCGCCGCCACGCGCCGCCAGCCCGGGCCGGGCGGGCGCACGCGCCGGTAGAACGACCGCAGCGTCTCCGGGTCGTCGGCCGGCGTCGCCCAGGTCACCGCCAGGGCCGGTACGCAACTGACCAGCACGACCGAGGTCAGCATGATCATCCGGTTGTCGGCCAGCCCCAGCCAGGGCAACACGTGGGGCTTGAGGACCATCGGGTAGATCACGAAGGTGGTCAGCGGGGAAAGCACCATCGCCACCGCCTCGGTCCACACGTTCACGCGCCACCACAGCCAGCGCAAGGCCGCCACCACGCCGATCGCCGCGCTCCCGGAGAGCACGTAGTCGAAGGCCTTGGCGATGTTGTCGCTCAGGAAGGCCGTACCCATCGCCCCGAGCATGACCACGGCGGTGAAGACCCGCCCGGCGCGCACTTCATCGGCCGGCAGGGCGTCTTTCTTCCAAAACCGTTTGTAGAGGTCGTTGACCAGCAGAGAGCTGCCCCAGTTGGTGTGGGTGTTGATGCTCGACATGAACTCGGCCAGGAACCATCCGACCAGGAGGCCGCGCAGCCCGGCGGGCACGACGGTCGTGATCATGAGGGCGTAGGCCTTCTCGTGGTCGGGCTTGCCCCCGGCGGCCGGAACGAGGGCGGCATCGGGGATGACGACCAGGGACGCCAGCGCGACCACCACCCAGGGCCACCCGCGGACGGCGGTGTGGAAGACCTGGTACCAGAGAGTCGCCCACACCGCATGGCGTTCATCGCGGCAGGAAGCCATGCGCTGGACCAGGAGTCCGCCCCCGTCGGTGTTCTTCCAGGCCCACCACTGCACCAGGACGAACGAGAGGAACCAGGCGAACATGGGGGAGTCGACGGCCGGGACGAAATCCAGCTTCTCCGGCGGAACCGCGGCCACCATCGCCTCCCAGCCCCCCGCCCGCTCCACGGCGTACCAGGCGCAGGCCAGGGAGCCGAACAGGGCGAGGACGAACTGGAAGCAGTCGGTCGCGACCACGCCCCAGAAACCCGCGAGCACCGAGTAGGTGCACGCGATCAGGGAGCAGGCGATGATCGCCGTCACCGGGTCCCACCCGGTGGCCGCCTCGAGGACCTTGCGCAGTCCGGTGACGCTCCAGGCGCCGGCGACGAAAGCGTTGTAGAGCAGTCCCCAGTACAGGGCCTTGAAGCCGCGCAGCGCCGCCGCGCCCCGGCCGGAGTAGCGCAGTTCGGTGAGTTCGACCTCGGTCAGCACCCCGGACCGGCGCCAGAGGCGGGAAAAGAAGAAGACGGTCAGCACGAGGCTGATCGCGTTTCCCCACCAGAGCCAGTTGCGCCAGATCCCGTGCTCGCGCACCAGCCCGGAGACGAGGAGGGGCGTATCGCTGGCGAAGCTCGCGGCGATCATCGAGGTGCCGGCGATGTACCAGGGGAGCCGCCGGCCGCCGGCGAAGAAGTCCTCCGCCGAGCCTGCGGCCTTCCGGCTTTGCCAGACGCCGATCGTTACCAGGAGCGCGAGGTACGCCCCGAGGACTCCCCAGTCCCACCCTCCGAGCGCCATGGCGCTCCTTTCCCGGACTACCCTTTCATGCGCACGGGGAGCGTGCCCGGAAACCCGGTGCGCCCCAGCAGCGCGTCCGCCGTCGCCTCGAGCGTGGCGGGAACGTCGGTATGCGCGGCGACCCAGGCGGCGGCCTTTCCCGCGGTTTCGAGGACGTACGGATTGCCGAAGGAGACCACGCAGGTGCGAGGTCCGGCGGGCTCGAGGGCGGCCAGCGCCTCGCGCAGCGGCGCCGCCAGTCGCGCGTTTCCCTTGTACCCCCGCACCCGGCTGAAGACTCCGACCACCACCGGGCCGGATTCCGGGATCCCCGACAGGGCCGCGACGCGCTCCGCTTCCGCCATCGTGGCCCGCACGCGCCTTGCCTGCACGCGCGCCCCCGCCCGGTGGAAGGCCCGCACCCACGCCGACGAGGCCTGCGCGTCCCCCTCTTCCTCCTCCAGCGACACGAGGGTGATCGGTTCGTTCGCCGGCAGGGGGAGCCGGTCGCCGCGATTCCGCATCAGGCAGAGCGACGCCGCGGCGATGCGGCGCGGAGCCTCCTCGTGGTCGCGCAGCATCTCGTCGATCCGGCCCGCGTCCGCCATGCGCTCGCGGAAGAGCCCGATCCGTTCCTTCCAGCCGAGGATGCGCCGTGCCGCGGCCTCGACGGTGGATTCGGGGATGCGACCCGACTCGACCGCCGCGGTCACCGCGGCGACCGTCCGCATCGGGTCTTCCGGATGGAGCAGGATGTCGCACCCGGCCTCGGCGGCGCGCACCGCCGCCTCGTCCGCGCCGATCCCCTGGATCGCCCCGCCCATGGTCAGGGCGTCGCTCACCACCAGACCGTCGAATCCCAGGCGCTCGCGCAGGATCCCCCGGATGATGCGCGGCGAAAACCCCGCCGGCCGCTCCGGATCGAGCGCGGGAAGCAGCAGGTGTCCGACCATCACCGCCGGCACCGCCGCTTCGATCGCGGCGCGGAACGGCACCCACTCCCGCTTCTCGAGGACGTCGAACGAGACGTCCAGCACGGGCAGGTGGAGGTGCGAGTCACGCACGGTCGCGCCGTGCCCCGGGAAGTGCTTCACCGTCGCCAGCGCATTGCCCTCGCGGCAACCCTCGATCCAGGCGACGACCCGCCGCGCCACCTCCGCCGGATTCTCGCCGAAGGCGCGCGTGTTGATCACCGGATTGTCCGGTTCGACGTTCAGGTCCGCCACCGGGGCGAAGATCAGATGGATCCCGAATGCGCGCGCCTCCGTCGCCGTCACCCGGCCGGCGAGTCGCGCCAGATCCGCCTCTTCCGACGCCCCCAGCGCCATCGCGGGCGGCAAGCGGGTGGCTCCCGAAATCTGCTGTCCCGCCCCGCCCTCGAGATCGCTGGCCACGAGCAGCGGGATGTCGGCTTCCTTCTGCAGCGCGTTGATCGCTCCCGCGGTCTCGAACAGATTGCCGCCGAACACGATCACGCCGCCGAGGCCTCCGTCCCGGAGCCACGGCGCGACCCGGTGCAGCTCGTACGCGCCGTCGACCTGGTGCAAACCGGCTACGCGCGGGAAGACCATCTGCGCCACGCGCTCGCGCGTGGTCAGGCGGGACAGCGTCCGGGCGGATTCGTCAGGATACGTCATTCGGGCTCGAGGCGGGGGTCGCCGTCTTGGTCTTGCGGGGCGCCGACGCCATCCGACGGCGCAGCGCCTTGATCTTCGCGCGGATTTCCGCGGCGCGCGGCGAGTCCGGCGACCGTTCCAAGAATCGCCGGTACTGTTCGGCGGCGCGCTCCAGGTCGGCGCTCAAGTAATAGGCCGCCCCGAGGTCGTACTGGACGTCCTCGTTGCGGGGATCCAGGTTCTGCGACGATTCCAGTTCCAGCACCGCCATGTCGTAGAACCCGATGTCCATCGCGGTCAGGCCGAGGTTGTGGTGGTACATCGCGTCCTTCGGCTCGAGGCGCGCGGCCGTCTTGAAGGCCTGGAACGACTCCATGAGCATGCCCTTGTCCCGATAGCAATTGCCCAGACCGTTGTGGGACTTGGCGTACTGCGGATTGATCTTCACCACGCGGCGGAACGACTCGATGGCCGCATCGAGTTCGTCGCGTTCGTATTGGATCATGCCCATGAAGTGGGCGGCGCGGAAGAAGGCAGGATCGGCTTCCAGGGCACGGGCGAAATGGCCGAGCGCGTCCTTGGTCTTGCGCTTGCGGTAGGCGTCGGCGCCGAGCTGGTAGAGCTCCGCGGCGGTTCGGGGCGCGTCCGTGTTCGGCCTCCTCGCGAGGGAACGCCGGAATTCTACACCCGCCCGCGAAGCCCGGTCAAACAATGTGGACCTCGCGCGTCGATCCCCGGGGCCATCGGCATCGGCCGTGCCGATCGGCGGCGCTTCCCTTGCCGGACCTGAAATGACACAATCTCTCGGGACCCTCCGGGCGGGTGCGCATCCCGGGGGGCCGCCGAGGAGGCCCCGCCATGCCCCATCGCGTCGCCGCCGCCCTGTCCGCCGTCCTCTTCCTGCTTCTGGCGCCGTCGCTCGGGGCCGATCGCAACGCCGCCATCCGTCTGGTGGCCGAGGGGGACGCCCTCTACCAACGGCGCGATTTCGACGGCGCGATCGCCGCCTACACCCGCGCCATCGAGGCCGATCCCGAGTACGGGACCGCCTGGGGCCGGCGCGGGGTGGCGAAGCGCATCGCCACCCGCTTCGACGCCGCCCTCGAGGACCTCACCAACGCGATCGCCCTCGACCCGGGCACCGCCGAATGGCGCTTGCAGCGCATCCAGAACTACATGAGCCTCGACCGCACGCAGGAGGCGGTGGAGGACAGCGCCGACCTCCTGCGCGTCGCCCCCAACGACCCCAGCGCCCTCACCCTCCACGGCTGGGCTTTGGTCAAGTCGGGCGAAGTCGATCAGGGTCTCGAGCTCCAGACGCGCGCCCTGCAACTTGCCGGCAACAACGCCAATCTGCGCATCCGCGCGGAGGCGTTCATGCTCAAGGCCGATTGGAACGCCCTGCTCGAGGAGATGGACCAGGCCCTCGCAGGCGGAAACCCGAACTTGGGCATCCATTACAACCGGACCATGGCGCTGGTCGAACTGGGCCGCTGGGACGACGCCGCCCAGGCGGTGAAGCTCGCGGAAAGCAAGTCCCGCGGCACGGTCCTCTACATGTCCCGGGTCTACCTGACCGCCACGCCCCAAGCGGGCGCGCACCATGCCCCGGACCAGGCGCTCAAGGATGCGGAGTCCGCCGGCGGGACCACGACGGAGTCGCTGGTCCTGAACGGCTACGCCCGCGCCCTCTTCCTCACCGGCCACGTCCATCGCTGCATGGAGCTCCTTGCCGCCAAGGGGCGGCGGACGAATTTCGAAACCCTTTTCTGGCTCGGCGCCTCGTACTGGAAACTCGGCCGACTCGCCGAGGCGCGACAGGCCTTGTCGGATGCGCGCCGCCTGAATCCGTATCTGCTCAAGCACGCTGCCCGCGTCGACGGGCTGGCCGAGTTCGCGGCCGCCATCGACCACACGCTCGCCCGGGAGGCCGAGGGCGGGGCGGATCGCGAGCGCCTGGGTCACGAACGGGCGACGCACCTGCTCACGGTCGCGGAAATCGAGACCCTCGTGCGCGCGTACCGCTTCGACCGCGCGGCCGCGGAATACGCCTCCCTGGTCGGGGAGCTGGCCTCGTCGGTGCGTAAGGCCGAAGCGGAGGCCCGTCGCGCCGAGATCCTGGGGATGGCCAAAGCGCACGCGCGGCTGATCGCCGCCGCCAATGCGTCGGGCGGGACGCCGCTCAAGACGAAGGTGGGGAAGCTGGACCTCACGATCCAGAAGGCGACCGGGACGGACTTCGAGTTCACCCTGCCCGGCGGGTCGGGTTCGTTCCCGTGGAAGTCGCTCCAAACCGCCGCCTACTGCGCGCTCGCCGAAAAGACCCCGTTGGCGCCCGAGGAACGCCTGGGGCTCGGTTGCCTCGCCTGGGAGGCGGGCGATCGAGCGTTGGCGATCCGCCTCCTCGAGGAAGCGGTGAAGAAGGCCCCGGCGCTGAAGCAGGCTCGAGACGGGTTCGTCGCCCGCCAGCGCGGCGTGCCCGTCCCCGCCGCGGGCTTCGTCGCGTACAAGGCCTCGTACGTGACCCCCGCAGAGAAGGCAAACCTGGAAAAGGGTCTCGTCGCGTGGCAGGGCCAGTGGGTGACCGCCAAGGACAAGGAGATGCTGGCCAAGGGGATGGTCCAGGTCGCGGGCAAGTGGATGCCCGGGGAAGACGCGGACCTCCTCCGGCGCGGGTTCGTGAAGTACAAGGGGAAGTGGGTGAGCCGCGAGGAATACGACGACCTCCGCAGCGGCTGGGCGGACGCCTTCACGGAAGAGACCGCGCACTACCGGATCAAGACCAACCAGAGCGAGGCGTTCGCGAAGGACCTCGCCGTCCTCGCCGAGGTCGCTTACGGGGAGTTCAAGACCTACTACGGCGGCGCCGAACCGAAGCTGCCGGGCAGCGAAAAGATGACGCTCTGGGCGTTCAAGGCCTTCGAGGACTATCGTCGCCACTGCGTCGAGACCAAGGCCGAGGATCACTTGAACGCGGCCGGGTTCGCGCGCTCGGACTCGAATGTGGTGGTCGGCTGGAACAAGACGATGAACGAGCGTCAGTTCCTCGAGACGATGGTGCACGAGGCGGCGCACCTGTACTACTACCGGGTGGCGGGGTCCGCCCGGCCGGCCTCCTGGTTCGCGGAAGCGATGGCGACCTACTTCGAGGGCTTCGCGTGGGACGGCAAGTCGTACCGCTTCTCGTTCGTGAGCGAGAGCCGGCTTCCATTCGTGCGCGATGCGATGAAGCGCGGCCAGCACATCCCCTTGGCCGAGATGCTCGGCGGGGACGCCCTCACGCTGATCAACTCGGATCCGTCCAAAGCGCTGCTCTTCTATGCCCAGTGCTGGGCGCTCAATTATTTTCTGTCGCAGACCGACCGGCGCGAGTACCGGGCGGCGTACGAGGAGTACCGCCGTTCGATCGACCGGGGCGGGACGGATCCACTGGCGAAGTTCATTCCGGACCTCGCCCGGTTGGAGAAGGACTGGGTGCGGTTCGTCGGCGGGCTCTGAGCGGAGCGTTCGGGCAAACGCCCGGCGGGGAACTGGGCGGACTGGGCGCGGGCCAGGGGGGCGTGGACGGGAAGGTGAATCTGTTCTACGTACAGCGCCTGGCGGTCATGGAATGGCTCGACTCCGTGGGCGGAGCCAAGCTGATTCGCGGCATCGCGGAAGATCTTCGCGCCGGGACGAAGACGGCGGACAGCCTGAAGAAGCGCCTCCCCCAGGACCTGGCGGCCAAGGGCGTCGAGGGGTGGGAGTCGGCCTGGGTGGAGTGGGTGAAGAGCACCTACTCGTGGGGCGTCCATCCGGGCGCCTTGCCGGGCGCGAAAGTCGCCTCGGCCGAATCCGGGATCTCGGGCGGGAAGACTCACCGGGTCCGGCGGGCCGCAGCGGCGGGGCGGCGCAGGGCGCGCAGGAGGTTGCGCGCGGCCGCGGCGGGATCCGCCGCCGCGATCACCCCGGCGCAGACGGCGATCCGGCGCGCGCCGGCGCGGGCGACCCGGGAGACGTTTTCCGGCGTGATCCCGCCGATGGCGACGAACGGCAGGTCCGCCGACCGGGCGATTCGACGCACGGACTCGAGGCCGGTGGCGCGCAGGACGGGCGGGCGGATGGGCCCGCCTTCCAGGTGCCGGAACTTCGTGGCGGCGGAGAAGACCGGCCCCATCGACACGTAATCGGCGCCTTCCGCGCGCGCGCGTCGGGCCTGGGCGAGGGTGTGGCAGGTTGCGCCCAGCAGGGCCTCGGGACCGAGCAGGGCGCGCGCCGTCGCGAGCGGCAGGTCGTCCGGTCCCAGGTGGACCCCGTGGGCGCCGGCGGCGAGCGCGACGTCGACGCGGTCGTCGACCAGGAAGAGGGCGCCGGAGCGTTCCGCCAACCGTCGCAGGCGCGTCGCGAGGGGCAGAAACTCCCGGTCCGGGAGTTCCTTCTCGCGCAATTGGATCGCCGCGGCGCCGCCGTCCAGGGCGCGTTGCACGGCGCGCTCGAGCGGCCCGCGCGATACCGCCCGGGTGGCCAGGACGTAGAGGCACGGGTCGGGCAGCGCGCGCGCGGGCGGGAGCGTTGCGGACAACCGCTGCTCGATCGTGTAGGCGTCGAAGCGGGCCTTCTGGATCGCGGCGGCGGGGCGGTCCGCTCCCAGCGTCCGGGCGCTCTCCTCGAGGACGCGCGTTGCCTCCTGCAGCCGGCGCGCGTTCGCCGCCACCAGGTCGCGCAGGGAGGCGCGAGCCGTGCGCGCCCCCCGTCCGCCGTAGTCCTCCCGGCCCACATCCTGGTCGCTCGCCCGCGCCGCCAGCCGCGTCGCCGCGCCGGGCAGCGCGCGCACGGCCGCTTCCAGCCCGTGCCGGATCGCGCGCAACCGGCCGGCGAGGGCGGCGTCGTTCAGGGCGAACCGCGCCACGTCCTCCAGGACGCGCGCCCCCTCGCGCGCGCGGTTGGCGTTGGCGTCGATCAGTCGCGTCAACGACACGTTCATGCGGCTCATCTTGTCTCGCTGGGGCCGACCGGCGCCGTGGACCGAGTCTCCCGGGTCGACCCGCTCCCCGACGGCACCCGTGACCGGGCGCGGACTACCGCGCCAGACCCCACTTCTTGCGCTTCTCCCACAGCGTCTTGCGGCTGATCCCCAGGTACTCCGCGACCTCCGTGTCGCTCAGATGGTCTTGATGGTCGAGGATGAATCGTCGCGTGTACTCCTCGATCGACAGGTATTGCGGCGACGACGCCGCCGACTCCCTGGCCTTGTTGCGGTCCATGTTGGGCAGTTTTTCGACGAAGTGCTGCGCGGTGAGCATGACGTCGTCGGTCAGGCTGGCGACTCCGGTCAGGATGTTCTTCAGCTCGCGGATGTTCCCCGGCCACTCGTAGTCGCGCAGGAGCGCCAGCCCGCTCGCGTCCACTTTCTTGAGCGTGGTTTTGCTCTCCAGCGCGAAGCGCTCCAACATGTGCTCCACCAGTTGCGGCAGGTCTTCCTTGCGCTCGCGCAGCGGCGGCAGTTTCACCTGGAAGACGTTGAGCCGGTAGTAGAGATCTTCCCGGAACAGGTTTTCCTTGGTCAACTGGAACAGGTCCTTGTTGGAGGCGGCGATGATCCGCACGTCCACCTTGATGACGTCCTTCCCCCCCACGCGGCGCAACTCCCCGCTCTCGAGCACGCGCAGCAGCTTCTTCTGCATCTCCACGCTCATGTCGCCGATTTCGTCGAGGAACAGCGTGCCCTGGTGGGCGACCTCGAACAGTCCCTTGCGGTCCTTGTCGGCCCCGGTGAAGGCGCCGCGCACGTAGCCGAAGAGTTCGCTCTCCAGCAGCGTTTCGGTGATGGCGGCGCAGTTCTCCGCCGCGAACTGGTTCAGCTTGCGCGGGCCGTTGAAGTGGATGGCGCGCGCGACCAGTTCCTTGCCCGTACCGCTCTCGCCATGGATGACCACGGGCAGCGTGCTGGTGGTCACGCGGTCCAGCAGCGCGAACACTTCCTTCATGCGCGGGCTGCGTCCGACGATGTTGTCGTAGGTGTACTTGAGGCCGAGTTCCCGCACCCGATGGTCGAGTTCCTCGCGGACGTGCGAGAGTTCCTCCTGCTGGTCGTGGACCTTGAGTTCGAGCTTCTGGTTCGCTTCCTGGAGCTTGCGGTTGAGTTCCTCGACTTCGGCCTTGGATGTCGCCAGTTCCTTCTGTTTCTGCAGGTTTTCCGAGTAGAGGCGGGCGTTGTCCATGGCGATGGCCGCCTGGTCGCTGAATGCCTCGAGCAGTTCCCGGTCCTTTTCGGTGAAGAATCCGCGGGCGGCGCGGTTCTCGATGTAACAGGCGCCGAGGATCTTGTCCTTGACGCGCAGGGGGACGCACAGGACCGAGGCGAGGTGGAGGTCGCGCACGCTTTCGGCGAGGTTGAAGCGCGAGTCCTGGGTCGCGTCCGAGGTCAGGACGGCGCGTCCGCTGCGGGCGACTTCCTCGGCGATCGAGCGGCTCATCTGTTGCTCCGGCTGGTCGACGCCGAGCTTTTCGAAGTTGCGCGCGACCGCGATGTCCATCGCGCCGGCCTGGGCGAGGCGCATGATGAAGCCCTTCTCCGCCTTGGTCAATTCCACCGCCGCGTCGATGATGAACTCGAGCAGGCGCGACAGGTCGAGCTCGGAGTTGAGCTTCTTGTTGATGTCCATGAGCTTGACCAGATTCTTGTTCTCCTCTTTGAGGAGGTTGATGGCGACCTGGAGCCGTTTGCGAGTGGAGTCGATTTCGGAGAGGTCTTCTCGGTGATCCATGGTTTCGCCTTTCACGGCTTGACGGATGACGAAGGTGGCCAGTTCCTCGGGGAGGCGACCGCGTCCCTGCAGGTGCAGGAAGCGAGGCCAGGCCCGTCGGCGTCGGCCGACGGAGGCGAAGCGGTCGCGCATGAGCACGGGAATGGCGTCGGCCGCTGCGTGGAGGATTTCGAGGCTGCGGACGTCCTGCTCCTCCGCCGCCGCGGCGCGCCCGGTCGCCTCGAGGGCGCGGGCCAGGAGGAAGCGCGCTTCCCACTCCAGGTCGGGGGACTCCCCGCGCGGCAGGAGAGCGAGCGCCTCTTCGTGCCGGGCGACCGCGTCGGCGGGGGCCGAGGCGCGTCCGCGCAGCAGGGCGAGAAGGACGAGAAACGTCGGGGGCGGAGAGCCCTCGTAGTCGGATTCGGCCTGGGCGCAGAGGGCGCGCGCGGCGGCGGGGTCCCCCCGTTCCAGGGCGAGTTCGGCGCGGTGCAGGCGCACGCGGGCGAGATCGGCGCCGCAGCGAAGGTCGAGGTACATCGTCTCTGCCGTCTTGAACGCGCGGTCGGCCGCGGCCCACTCTCCGAGCGAGGACGCGATCTCCCCCTCGGCGGAATGCAGCATCGCCTGCTCGCGCCGGAGGGAAAGTCGGTCGGAGAGTTCGCGCGCCCGGGTCAGTTCGCCGTTGGCGCGCACGAGGTCGCCGCAATAGGTGTAGAGCCCGACCAGGTTGGTCAGGCACAGCGCCTCCCCTTGGAGATCGCCGCTGCGCCGGTAGAGGTCCAGGCAGCGGTCCCAGGAGCGCAAGGCGTCCGCGATCCGTCCGCGCGAGAACTCGATGTTGCCGACGTTGAGCAGGATGTTGCCGATCCCATGGGTCATGCCGATCTCCTCGCGCAGCGCGAGGCTCTTGCGGAAATACTCCATGGCGGCGTCGTTGTCGCCGGTTTCGTGGGAGATCACCCCGAGGTTGCCGAGGGCCAGGACGACTCCCCAGCGGTCGCCGGTGCGCTCGCGCAGGGCGAGCACCCGCTTTTGCTCCTCGAGGGCCTTGCGGTGATGGCCCGTGTAACCGTAGAGCGCGGCGAGATTGTTGAGCGCGTTGCCGAGTCCATGAACGTCATCGTGGCGCTCGCAGATCTCGAGGGCGCGCTCGAGATGCTGTTTGCTGCGATCGTAGATCCCCATATGCAGATGGGCGACGCCGAGCACGTTGTAGAGCGCCCCCTGGAGGGGCTCGTCGCCGATGCGGGCGGCGAGCTCCAGCCCGCGCTCGCATTCCTCGATCCCCTCGCGGCACTGGCCGCGCTGCACGCGGAGCCAGGCCCGCTGGTGATGAAGCCGGCCCGCGGCCGCCGTCGCCTTACCGTCCGCGGCGCGGAAGCCCTCTTCGACGTACGACTCGGCCTTGTCCCACTCCCCCTTCTTCGCACACGCCTCGGTAAGCCGCGTGCAGAGGGAGATGATCCGTTCGGCCGGGGCGGACTCGCGGCAGGAGGTCAGCAGGTCCTGCCAGGCGCGGATGGCGTCGTCGTACCGGCCGACCAGCACGCAGGTCGAGCCGAACTTCTCCAGGAGGTTTTCGCGCGCCTCCGGGGTCGCATCCGCGGCGAGCACGAGGGCGGCTTCGTACGCCTCGCAGGCGCGCAGGAGGGAGTAGCGCGCGCGGGCGCGGTCGCCGGCGGCGCAAAGCCACGGCAGTGCGCGCGCCGGCGTGCGGCCGCGCTGGAGATGATAGGCGCACTCCTCGGGATCGCCCCGCGGCGTCCCATCGGGTCCGGGGGAGGACAGGTCCTGGCCGATCCGATCGTGCATCTCGTGGCGCGCCGCGTCGGCGATCCGTTGATAGACGCGATCGCGGGTCGCGGCGTGCGCGAACTCGTAGGCGAGCGGGCCGGCCCCCGCCGCGCGTTGCACGAGCCCCCGGCGCTCCAGCGCGCCCACCCGCTGCACCACTTCGACATGGTCGTGCACCAGCCGCGACAGACTCTCCAGGGAAACCGGACGCGAGAAGGCGGCCATCAGTTCCAGGACCTCCAGGTCCTTCCCCTTCACCCGGTCGAGGCGGCGCTGGATCAGCAGCGCCAGACCCGCGGGGACGGCGAAGCTGCGCAGCCGCTCCTCGAACACGCGCCACGCCCCGCGGTCGTACGAGATCACCCCCTCCTCCACCATGGAGCGCATCAACTCTTCGACGAAGAGGGGATTCCCCCCGGAATGTTCGTGCACCAGGCGCGCCAGCGCCTCGGGCAGGAGCTGGAGCCCGAGCATCGATTTCACCAGGTCGGACGTTTCCCCGAGCGTGAGCCGGCGCAGGCGGAGCTCCTCCGCGGAACCGGCCGCCGTCAATTCCCCGACCAGGCGATGGGCGGGCCGCCCCTCGAGCTGCGATTCGTCGTAGGTGGCGAGAAGCAACAGCGGGGGGAGCCGTTCCGGACCCTCGGCGAGGTGGGGTACGTCCTCCTCCTCCGACTCCGCGTCCGCCTCCCCGGCGGATGCGCCGCCCGTCGTGGCCGCGGCGTCCTCGGCGGAACCCGCGGCGTCGGACGCCCCCGCCGCCCGGGCCGCGCCGGACTTCCCCAGCGCGCGGATCTCCTCGCGCCGCAGGGCGTGCAGCCGATGCGCCAACGCCTTCACCAGCTCGAGGCTCATCGGGTCGATCCAGTGCAGATCCCGAATGCACAGCACGGTCGGTTGCCGCCGCGACATCTCCAGCACCAGGTCGGCCAGCCGGCCGACCAGCCGCACCCGCTCTCGCTCGGGTTCCAGCTCGATCCCCGGCTTCACCGGCCGCCGACCCGACAGCCCGGGCAGCAACAGCGACAACTCCGCAGCATAGCGGTCGAACAGCGCCTCATCGGACTGAAGTTGGTGCAGCCCCGCGCGCAACAGTTCCAGGAACGGCCCGAACGGAGGCCCTCCCTCCGAGGGACAGTCGACCGCGGCGAACGACACCCCCGCCAATTGCACCCGGTGCTTGAATTCCTGCACCAGTCGCCGCTTCCCGATCCCCCGTTCCCCCGAGATCAACACCGTATTCTTGAACCGCGACAGCAGCGTCCCGTGGTCCACCTTCAGCGCATCCGCGGGATACCCCTCCGCAACCTTGCGAACGAGCACGTCGAAGGCGTCCCGCAGCAGCAGGAACGACGCGTCCCGCCCGACGAAGCGCCCCCCCATGATGTAGCTCTCGCGCGTCGAGCGCGTCTCGATCTCGAACCGTTTGCCCGTGAGCATCCCCAGCGTCTGGATCACCATGTTCGCGGAAGGCAGCCGGTCGCTTGCCTCCTTGGCCAACAGCCGCAGGATTAGACTCTCGATCGCGCGCGGGACGTCCTTGCGGATCAGATGCGGCGGGACCGGATCGTCCTCCAGGTGCTTGCGAATCACCCCCAGCGTCGAGTCGCCGTCGAACGGTAGTCGCCGCGTCACCACCTGGTAGAGGACCGCCCCCAGGGAGTAAAGGTCCGCCCGGCGGTCCACCGCCAGCCCCTTCAGCATCTCCGGGGCCATGTACGGCACCGTGCCCCGCGGCGCGGCTTCGCCCGTAAGACCGTGCGTCGCCGCCAACCCGAAGTCGAGCAGCTTCACCTGATGCCGGGCGCCCCCCTCCTCGCGCACCGGGAGCGGCGTGACCAGGATGTTCCCCGGCTTCACGTCATGATGGACGAACCCGCGCGTGTGAATGAATTCCAGCCCGCGGCAGACCTGCACGACCAGCTCCAGGAGTTCGTCGAACGGCATCCCGGCGGTGGAAATGTAGAGATCCTCGCCGCGCACGTACTCCATGGTGAAGTAGTAGGCAGGTTGCGGCGCGCCCTCCCCGAACCCTTCTCCCAATTCCTCCGTCACACCGAAGTCATAGACCTCGGCCAGGTTGGGATGACGCAGCTGGGCCAGGAACTGGAATTCGTTCTTGAAGTGTTCGACTTCCGCCGCGCGGCCGGAGCGCGCGTGCAGCACCTTCAGCGCCACCAGGCGGCCGTCCGCGCCCAGATCCTCCGCCAGATAGACGGAGCCCATCCCGCCCTGACCGAGCGGCTTGGCGATCCGATATCGGCGGCTGACGATGGCGCCGGCAACGGCGGTGTTCACGAGGCCCCCTGGGTTCCGGCGGGTCCGCAGCCGGGGGTGATCCCTCGGCGGAAGGTCAGTGTTACATATGGTAACACTCGAAAACGGACGGAACAAGCGAAATGGCATGGAGAAGCGCAGGGTGTTACGATGGGTAACAGTCCTTTCACCGGTTCGGACGACCCGCGGCGGGACCTGCCGGGCCCGGGGTTTCGGTCCGAAGTCCCGCCCGGGACGGATCGTCTCCCCGCACCTTTCGGTTCGGGCGCCCAAGAAAGACCCATGGGTGGTTTCTCGCGCCCACCGCGAGAGGGAGCCTCGGGTGGGGCGGCGGGGGCGGGCCCGGCGAACGTGGCGGAGGCGCGGGTTCGTGACACCCGCGGACCGTGCCGTGGGTTCCGGGTGCGGATCCGGCACTCGTGCGAAAGCCGGTCGGCCCGAACCCGCCGGGGCGGCGGGATAGGGCGGGAGAGGGACTTCCATCGAATCCGCGCAGGCGAGCGGGTGCAGCCTCTTGTGAAGACCGCTTGCGGCGGGCATACTGATTCCGCGGATGACGGCTCGACGGTTCGCGCACCCTTCCGGTCCCCCCCGAGGCTTGCGCAGTTCGCTCGAGCAGGAGCCTGTCCGGATGCTGAATTCTCCCGCGCCGGAATCTGGAACGCGCGAGCTCGGCGAGACGATTTCGGACTCGTCGCGCCGGGACCGTGGCGCGTGCGATTCCGAACCGCTCCGGTTCTCGAGCGCGGAGATTCCCGGGGGGGACTTGGCGGTTGCGGGCTGCGTGCGGGACGATGGTCGATCCGCGGGAGTGAGCGGTCGCCGTCCGGGAGCGACATCATGACGGAAGACTCGATTCGACTCCTGCTCGAGCGCGGGGTGGTCACGCCCGCGCAGGTCGAGGAGTGCCGGAAGGCCGCGGGACCCGACGGGGAAGCCGCGGCGGTGCTGGCCCAACTGCGCGCCCGGGGATATGTCGGGCTGGACGCGATTGCCGGCCTCGTGAACGGGACCGAGGACGGCGGGACGACGAACTTCGCAGCGGCGGACCGGGCGCAGGGGCCGGCAGCCGAGGCGCTCGAAACCTGGGCGGGACCGGGCGGGAAGGTGGACCCCGCACCCGCGTGCGCCGAAATGCAGCCCCGCGGGTCCCAAGGCGGGACCGCGGCCGGGCGCTACGGTCTGATCGAATGCCTCGGCGCCGGCGGAATGGGCGTGGTCTGGAAGGTCCATGACCGCGAACTCGACCGCGTGGTGGCGCTGAAGCAGCTTCGCCCGAGCGCCGCCGGAGACGAGGAGGCGAAGCAGCGTTTCCTGCGGGAGGCCCGCCTGGCGGCGCGGCTCCGCCATCCCAATATCCTCCCGGTCTACGACGTCGGGTCGGATGCCGAGGGCCCCTACCTCACGATGCAATACATCGATGGCCCCACGCTGGGCGACCGATTCCATGAGTCGTGCGAGCCTCCGCGCGCCGGCGCCGCGGACGCGGGCGATCGACTTCGGGAGGACATCGGCCTGCTGACGGCGGTGTGCGAAGCGGTCGCGCACGCCCATCGGGAGGGGATCGTGCACCGCGATCTGAAGCCGGGAAACGTCCTCCTGGACGTCGAAGGGCGTCCGCAGGTGGCCGACTTCGGCCTCGCCAAGGAGGTGTACGCCGGCGCCGTGCGCGGCGACGCCCGTGCCGGACGACTCCTGGATCTGACGGTCGATGGGCAGGTGCTCGGCACTCCCGCGTACATGCCGCCCGAACAGGTGGAAGGCACCCTGGAGGCGATCGGCCCCCGCAGCGACGTTTGGGCGCTCGGCGTGATGCTGTACGAACGTCTGACCGGCAAGCTCCCCTTCGGCAGCACGGCGGACATGTCGACGTTGTGGCGGATCCTCCACGAAGAGGTTCGGCCGCCCGGCGACCTGGACCCCGGGGTACCGTCGGATCTCGGGGCCATCTGCATGAAAGCCGTCCAGCGGACCCTCGCGGAGCGCTATGCCGACGCGGGGGAAATGGCCGCCGACCTCGGCCGATGGCTGCGCGGGGAACCGGTGCGCGCCCGCCCGCCGCGGGCCATGGCCGGAGTCCGGCGTTGGATCGGCCGACATCGGGCGGCGGTCCTCGGCGGCGTGGTCGCGATCTGCGTGGCCGCCTTGGCCGTCGCCTGGGGATGGAGCGCCCAGATGCGCAGCCACACCCGCACGCGGCTTGCCGTGGATCGGATCGGCCGCTCGGTGGAGGAGCTGTCCGATGCCATCCGCAGGACTCCGCTCACCCCGGAGGCGCGCGCCGCGCTCGCCCGGCAGTCGCTGGAGTTCATCCAGGAGTTGGTGCAGGATGACCCGAAGTACGGACCGGCCTACTCGTGGCGGGGGATGCTCCATCAGGCTCTCGGGCAGGGACGGGAGGCAAGCGAGGATCACGACCGGGGCTGCGCGCTCTCTCCGGACCAGGCCGTCGTCTGGTACCTGCGGGGGATGCATCACGTCGACCGGTACGCGGATTCCCGCCCTCTGCCGCGGGTGGACGTGATGCCGGGAGGCATCGAGTTCGAGTCCCCGCCTGCCGAGACTTCCCGGCAGCGGGAGCTCCGGGACCGCGGGCTGTCGGACCTCGCGCAGATGATGATGGCGGCGGATCAGGGCACGGGGATGAGCGGCGAACGGCTTCGGACCGCCCGGGCCATGGTGGCCGCGCATTCCGGAACGGAAACGGGATTCGTCGACGCGCTCGAGCTGCTCGAGGGTTTGGAAGGCTCGCGGGCCACGTGGCTGCGAGCCCTCTCGCTCTACCACTTGAAGCGGTTCGAGGAGGCCGCCGACGCCTATCGGCGCGTGCAGGAACTATGGCCGGAGTACGTCCCCGCCCTGGAGCAGGCCGGCAACGCCTTTTACGCACTCGGCTTGTTGCGACGGGTATCGAAGGGCGACGTAGCGGAGAGTTTCCGCGAAGCAATTCGGGCCTTCGGGGCGGCCATCGAGCGGGCGCCCAACAACCTGGAGGCTCTCACGGGCCGCGGCAATTCCCGCAAGCGTCTCGCCCATGAAATACATGAGCGCGGGGATGACGCGTCGGATCTGATGCGGGAGGCCATCGTCGATTTCACGCGCTGCATCGAACTCCGCCCGGACCGATTCGAGGCGCTCGTCAACCGGGGGATCATTCACGCGGAGTTGGCAGGGCAGCAGGCGGCCCGCGGGCAGGATCCGACCGCCGGCGTTCGCGCGGCGTTGGCGGACTTCGATGCCGGTCTGCTCCTCGAGCCGTCGCACTTCGGCATCCTGACCAATCGTGGCGCCGCCCTGGACACTCTGGCCAACTGGGAGACCAAGCGCGGGGGGGACCCGCGTGCGATCCTCCGCGATGCGATCCGGTGCTACTCCGAAGCCATGGAAAAGAATCCGCATCACGTCATCGCCTACAACAATCGGGGAAACTCCTATCTCTCCCTGGCGGATGTGGAGCGGAGTCGCGGGGAAGAGTCTGCCGGGAACTACGAGCGGGCGATCCAGGACCTCGAAGAGGCGCTGCGGCGGAGTCCGGGCTACCTCGAGGCCCACAACAACCTCGCGCTGGCGTGGATCGGCGAGGCGAAGAACCGTGGGTCGAGGGGCGAGGACCTGTACCCGTCGATCCGGGCGGCGATCGCGACCTGCGACCGGGCCCTGGAACGGACCCGCAGCCTGCCGTGGCTCTATAGCACCCGTGCCAGTGCGTACCACCTGCTCGCACGCGCACAGGAACAATCCGGGACGGACTCCAGCGAGAGCTATCGGAAGGCCCTCGAGGATTACGCCTCCTCCCTGAACCTGCGCCCGAATCACGCGCCCGCACACCTGAACCGCGGCTTGATCCATCGAGACATCGCCACCGCGAAGCGGAAGCGCGGTGCGGATGCATGCGAAGAACTGCAGCGGGCGATCGATGAGTTCTCCGGCGCGATCCGGTGCCACCCCGGCTATCTGAAGGCGTTCTTGAATCGCGGCATCACCCGGAACTGGCTCGGAGCCGAAAAGGTCCGCCGCCGCCAGGATCCGCGATCCGAATTCCGCGGCGCAGTCGAGGACCTGGACGAGGTCCTTCGGTTGAATCCGAGGCTGACGAACGCCCGCTACCAGCGCGGAATCGCGCACTTGAACCTCGCGCTGGCGGATCGGGTCACCGGAGCCGACTCCGGGGCCAACGATCGCGCGGCGCAGGCCGATCTCCGCGCCGCCGCCGATCAGGGTGAGTCGGATGCGCTTCTGCCGTTGGGCGATCTCTATCGCCGCTTGGGGCGCGCGGGGGACGCGGAGGCGGCCTACCGGGAGGCCGCTCGGGCAAACCCCGCGCTGTCGTCGCAGTCGCAGGCGAGGATCGCGGCGCTCCACCATCCGGTAGCGGCCGCGGACTCGGACGCGGTCCCTTCCCCCTGGACCGAGTCCTGCGCGCGCGCCCGGGAAGCGTTCGCCGCCGGGAATTTCTCGTCGGCTCGCGCGGAATTCGAACGAGGGCTGTCCCTGCTCGACGAGGAACTCGCGCCCCTGACGGAGCAGGAGCGGACCGCGCGGATGGCGGATCCGACCCTCCGGGAGCAGATGCTCACCGCCAACCACCTCCTCGCGCGCCTCTTGTCGCTGGCCTCCGTAGGCCGCGATCGTCCGACCTCTCACGGCGGGGGCGCGGATCGCGAGGTGTCGCCGGAGGAGGCCGCGCGCCTGCGGGATCGCGCCTTCCGACACCTGGAGGCTGCCATCGACCTCGGCGGGCGCGAACTTGCGCAGGGGGCCGGGGACCCCGACCTGGCCCCGCTGCGCGCCGACCCGCGCTGGTCGCGCGCGATCGGGCGGATGGCGGAAGCCGGGCAAGAGTCGCCCCGCGAGGAGGATTAGCCTGGACGTTCACGAACCGCTTCGCGGTTCGCGGACCATCCGGGCTAGAAGTCGACCTGGAACCGGCTGTAGATCAGGGATTCGTCCTTCTCGCGGCGGTTGTCGATCACGATTCCGTCTTCGAAGTGGTTGTGGACGTAATCGACGGTGAGTTTCACGAACGGATTGAACCACCAGTTGACCCCGCCCGCCCACTGGTTGATCTCTCCGGTCGACACCAGGCGGTCGGCGAGGCCGTCATCGAACGCGGTTTCGTCCACCTCCGCGGTGGAGTAACGAACCGCCACCTCGATGGCCCCCCAGCCGCCTTTCTCGCTCCACGGGGCGAAGACGCGATCGACCGTGGGGCGCTTGTTGTAGAGATCATCCTCCCCGGTGAGCCACACGTTCGCCATCACATAGTAGCCGGACGTGTCGATCGTGCTTTCCAAGGGGTCGGCCGGAAGCGCCCCCGGACCATTGGTGCGCTCCAGGTCCGACTGATCGGCGAGGTATTCGGCGCGGAGGCCGAAGGGGCCGATCAGCCAGGCCAAGTCGACGCCCCAGCGGCTGCGGGCCCCTTCCCGGCGGACGGTTCCGGCGTTTCCCGCGCTGGGGTGGAAATCGAACCAGCGGGTGCCGCTCTCGAGCGTGGTCAGGTCGCCGGCCGTTCCCTCCTCATTCCCCCAGGTGCCCCCGCCGCCGACGTAGATCCCCTTCAGCCAGGCGGAGTCGCGGCCGCGGAAAGGCTGCACCAGGATCCGCGCCGCGACGTCCTTGTCGTCGTTGTTGTCGGTCCCGCCGGAATTCTGCCGGCCGTTGCCGTTGAAGAATCCGATGGCGTAATTCACGCGGCTGTCGAACAGCTTCCCCGACAATTCCACGCCCAGGTCGCGCGACGGCGTGATCCGGTCGATCGGCGCGAGTTCCGCGATCTTGCGGAACAGCGGCGAGTCGAGCTGGGCCATCGAAAACGGCTCCTTGAACTGGCCCACCTTGAGGGTCGCGGCCTCGAAGTGCTTCCAGGCCAGGTACCCGTCCTGCAATTCGGGCTCGCCGCCGACGAAATCGCCCTCCACCTTGAATTCCCAGTCTTTGTGGAACCATCCCTGGGCGAAGAGTCGGGCGGAGCGATTGAGGAAGGTACTCGTGTTGCGGCTGTCGCTCGTGAAGAACCGGCCGTCTGCCTGGTATCGGCCGCCCAGGCGCAGCACGAACGATTCTTCCGGCGTGCGCAGAAACACGCCGTCCTTCCAGTAGGCCTCCACTCCGAGAGCGGACTTGGGCAGGGGCTTGGCGGAGGCTTCTCCGGCGGCGGCCCCGGCGTTCGCGGGCGCGGGCGGAGTCGCGGCGGGCGGTGGGGTCAGTGGAGCGCTTTGTCGACGTTCCAGGGCTTCGATGCGGTCGGTCTGCGCCTTGACCAGGGCGCTGAGTTCCTGGACCTGCTTCCGCAACTCGAGGAGTTCGTCCGGTTCGGCGCGCGCGACGCCGGGCCCCAGGGCCAGAAGGGTGAACAGGGTCCATCCGAGCCGGGAATGGGGAGGGCGCATGGGGAACTCCTGTCGAGGACCGGGTACGGGAGCGGGGCCGGGACATCCGGGTGAGTCCGTAGGGATTATCGGTCCCTGGACGGGCCGGTCTGCAGGATTCCCCGGGGGTTCGCCGCCGTGCGGCCGGGGTCGGCGCCGCCCTCCGTGCCGGGGGTCCGTGGGGCGATTCCGCGCGATCTCACCGACCGGTCCCGCTCACACCGCGTCGCGGACTTCGACCAGGAAGCGGGCGCGGTAGTCCGGATGCATCGGGATCCGCACGGTGACTTCGAAGTTCCATTGGAAGTGCGGAGACGGGGATCCGGCCGGGGAGGAGCAGGGGAACTCCCCGGGGCGCAGGAGGAATTCCTGTTCCAGTTCGATCGGGCGGCCGGCCCGCAGCTTGAGGTCGCGTCGCGCGGGGGCCTCGAGGTGCCCGACCAGCGTGGGCGTGCCCTTGTGCGGGATGCTGTGGCAGGCCAGTCGCCACTCGTAGGATTCCGCGGGCAGGTCCGCGCGCGGCCGGTGGGACAACCGGACGAGCGCGGGTCGGCCGATCGTCAGGTGCGGTTCCGGGATCCAGAGGTGGGCGTCATCGAGCGATCCGGCGAGTCTTCCGAAGTAGACGCCCATTCCCCCGAGGCCGATCAGCACCAGGGCGATCAAGGCGGTGCTGAGCTGGACATCGGTGTCCCACCCGGGCGCAACGGAAAGGAAGTGTCCCCAGACCGGAATCGCCGCCCCGAAGGCGATCATCGCGGTGAACAGGGAAGCGCGGGCGCATTCGCGCACGGTCACGCGCGGCAGGAGCCGGTGACCGGGCGTCTCGGGGACGGTGCCGGGCTTGCGGTGGCGCAGCCCGGCGGAGACCGCCACGATCACCCACGGGACGACCAACAGGATGAGGGCGGCGCCGAGAAGTCCACCGTACGGTTCGGGATCGTACTCGCGCACGAGGAAAGCCTGATTCGGGTCCTCGGGGTTCACATGCGCGGTCGCGGACTGGCCCGGCGAAAATCGGCCCGCCAGTTCCTGAGCCCAGGCCCGGCCCCCGGTGATGGTCAGGGGGAGGACCTGGTGACCGGCGCGCTCGATTCCGTCGGCGTGATAACGGTACGAGACGACGGGGAAGTGGACGGTCCGGCGGTTCTTCCCGGATCCCTCCACCCTGCTTTGCACGCCCGCGTCCTGAATCGTCGCCGGCGCCGCGACCCAGGTCGTGATCCGGCGGTGTTGGGTCCAGACGTCCGTCCCCGTGAAGTAGCCCGCGAGGGAGGCGGGAATGAGGAAGATTGCGGACACGATCAGGCTCAGGCGCATGGGTTGGTCTCCGCAGTCGTGGGTGCGGCGGGGGGGCGCGTCTTCCAGCGATTCCCGAACCAGGCCCATTGTTCCGGGCGCGCGCGGATCGAGCGCTCGAGGACCGCGGTGGCCTCCTGGAGGATCCGACGGTCGTCTTCGGGGCCGGCGTCGGCGGGGTGGATCGGCGGGTGGAAGGTATTGCGGTAGTGCAACGGCCCGATGCGCTCGCTGGAGAAGGGGATGATGGGGGCGCCCGTACGGCGGGCCAGAGCGGCCGCGGTGGGCAGCGTGGCGGCGGGCCGGCCGAAGAAGTCGACGAAGACGCCGCCCTCGCCCGGGTCGAGGTCGATGACGAGGGACAGGCAGCGGTTGGCCTGAAGGGCGCGGATGGCGCGCTTGAGGGCGCCGTCCCGGAGGAGAAACTCCGCTCCGGTGGACGTACGCAGGCGGGTGAGCCAGTCGTCGATGCGCGGGTTGGTGCGCTCGGCGAAGATGCCGGTCATCGGGTAGCCGAGCCAGGCCATGTGGAGGGAGGCGAGTTCCCAATTGCCCTGGTGGCCGAGAACGAACAGGACGCCGCGTCCGCGCGCGAGGCCGGCGTCGACGTGCTCGAGCCCCACGGTTTCGAAGTGTCGCTCGAGGCCGGCGCGGCGAACGCGGCGGGGGAAGGCGAAGGTGTCGTGAGCCGCGAGGATGAACGACTCGAAGACGCGTTCCAGCGCGCGCCGACGGGCCGCCGGGAGGAACGAGGGTCCGAAGACGAGGTCCATGTTCCGTTCGAAGGCGCGGCGCTCCCGGCGGCAGATCGTCGGGAGGGCGGAGGCGAGGGCGCGGGCGACGCGCGGGAGGGCATCGGCCGGAATCGCCTGCACGCCGGCAATGAGCGTGCGGAATGCGCAGTACTGGAGAAACTGCGCGTACGGCCAGAGGCCGGTGTCCTTGAGGGTGCGCTTGACGCGGCGGTAGAGCGAACGGGGCTTGCGGTTTGCGGTGGATTCCGCGGCGCCGGCCTCCGCGGGGGCGCCCGGGGGGATTGTGTCCGATCCGGCGCAGGGGTCGGGGCGCGCGCGGCCGGCGGCGGCGGGGCGCGGTCGGGTCCGCCGCCAGAGGTCGTGCATCCACAGCCACTGGCCCGGGGTGCGCCGGACTTCCTGTTCGAGGGCCTGGAAGGCGGCCTGGGTGACGACCTCGGCCGCGGCCCCGTCGGGGATGGGAAGAGCGGCGCAGCGGACCTCGTATCGTTCCGGGCCGGCGCGGCGGGAGGAGGCGACCAGGACCGGGACGCGCAACCGCGCGGCGAGGGCGCCGACGAGGCCCGGCGCGGAGACCGGCGATCCGAAGAAACGGGCGGGGACGCCGGTCGATCCCGCGTATTGGTCGGGCAGCACCAGGAGCAGCCGGCCTGCGCGCAGCGCGTGCACGGCGTTTCGCAGGGCGCCCTTCTTGTCGAGGAGCGTCATGCCCGTGCGCGTGCGCAGGCGGCGTACCCAGCCGTCGATGAGGGAATTCTCGATCGGCCGGCCGATCGCGACCAGGGGGAGTCCTTGGCGCGCCAGCCAGAGGACCAGGAGTTCCCAGTTGCCGAGGTGCGGGGCGACCAGGATCGCGCCGCGGCCGTCGGCGAGAGCCCGGCGGATCTCGTCGACGCCCTCCCCCGACACCCAGCGATCGACGACGGTCGGACCTTCGCGGTCGAGCGCGCGCGCGAGCCGGGCCGTCTCCACCGCCACGGCGCCGAAGTGCCGGAAGACTTCGCCCGGATCGGGGGTGGCGGCGGCAAGCGCGCCCCGGGCGGCGCGCAGGTTGGCGGCCGCGGTCCGCCGCGCGCGCGCGAGGATCAGCCGCGCCGCGACGCCGATCGCCCCGCCCAGGGCATCGACCCACCCCGCGGGCGCGCGACCGAGCAGCGCCAGTCCCGCGCGGAAGAGCCCGTATTGCAGCCACTCGAGGGCCCGGCCGGCCACGGTGCCGCGGAGACGCCGCTTCAGGCGTTTCCAGAACGGCTTGGGCGGCACGGCCGGCGGCGCGTCGGCGAGGTGCGCCATGGGCGTCCCTCAGATTTCCAGACCGTACTCGCTCAGCTTCTTGTCCAGGGTCGGACGGCTGATCTGCAGGATCTTCGCGGCCTCGATCTTCTTCCCGCGCGCGCGTTCGAGCGCCCGCTTGATGCAGGTCTTCTCGACCTGCTTGATGATCTCGGCCAGCGGCAGGTCCTGCTCGATCAGCGCGCTCGTCTGGCTGCCGATCTGCGCGCTGCGGATGCGCGGGGACAGGTCTTCCACGTCGATCTTGTTCCCGTCCGCGAGCACCACCGCCCGCTCGATGACGTTGCGCAATTCGCGGACGTTTCCCGGCCAGGGGTAGCTCTTCAGCAACTCCATCGCCTCGGGCGTGATCTTCGGCGCCTCGCGCCCCATCTCGGCGCAAAACTTGGCCAGGTAGTGCTCGACCAGCACCGCGATGTCGTGGGCCCGCTCGCGCAGCGGCGGCAGCGTGATCGGCACCACGGCCAGGCGGTAGTAGAGGTCCTCCCGGAACGTGTTCTTCCGCACCATCTCCTCGAGATCGCGGTTGGTGGCGGCGATCACCCGCACATCCACGTGGATCAGGCGCACCCCGCCGACGCGCGTGAAGGCGCGTTCCTCCAGCACCCGCAGGAGTTTCTGCTGCACCGACGGGTTCATGTCGCCGATCTCGTCGAAGAAGATCGTCCCGCCGTTGGCGATCTCGAACTTCCCGAGCTTCAGCTTGTCCGCGCCCGTGAACGCGCCCTTCTCGTGGCCGAAGAGTTCGCTTTCCAGCAGGTGCTCGCTGATCGCCGTGCAGTCCACCGGCACGAACGGCTTGTTGCGCCGCTGGCTGGCGTAGTAGATCGCGTGCGCG
>CAZWCX010000016.1:0-78116 GCA_964632945.1 uncultured Planctomycetia bacterium
GCGGATTTTTCACGAAGCCGCTGGCGCGGCTTCATGAATAATCCGGGCTAGCGGGTCTTCAATCCTGACAGGGTGGGTTCGGTGGAGTCGATTTTCGCCCCCGGCGAGTCGCGCGGAGAATGCGCTGCCCGATGCATCGCCGGCGACGAGCAACGAAGCCCGGCGCGGAGAGCGGCCGGCCCAACCCATGGGATCAAGGTTGAAGCCCCACCCGTCCCGGGGGGAAGCGGCATGCGACGGGCGGGCGGCGCGGCGCGCGCGGGTCGAGCCGGTGCGGGATCGCTCGAACCGCGTCCGCCGGAATCGCGGGGGCCGCACCCGGGACGCGGCGGTCCGACCGCCAGCGGCGCCCCCGCGCCTCACCGCGCCAGATCGCGTCGCGTCTTCTCCTCGAAGATCCGGTTGATGTCCGTCTCGCCTGTTTTCAGGATCTCGAGGTAGTCCCTCACGTCGGGCGCCAGGCCGGCGTCGGCGGGGAGCAGGCGTTCCAGCGTGGCGGCCGCGTCGCCCCGGCCGGCGCGGAGCACGCTGATCAGGATGGTCCGGCGCACTTCCTCCGCGCCTTCGCTCCGGTAGGCCTTTTCGAGTTCCGCGAGGGCCACGAACCGGTTCGGCGCGGGGACGCCGCCCAGTGACTCTGCCGCGGACCGGCGCACCTCCGCGTCGCGGTCCGCGCGCAAGAACTCTCCCACCGTGGCGATCAGGTTCTCATCGGCCGCGCGGCTGAATACCCCCGCCAGCGCACCGCTGCGGATCATCGGGTCGGTCGCGGAACGGGCGATATCCACGAGTTGGACGTTCACCGTGGCCGTCCGGGACTCGTCCGTGCCCGCGAAGTGGGCCAGCGCCTGCACGGCCGCTGACTGCACCACGGGGTCGGCCTCCACGCGCGCCAGGGCGGCGACTCGATCCTGGAGCAGGGGGGGCATCGCGTGGGTCTGGGAGAGGAAAAAGAGCGCCGTTTGCCGCCGGGCCTCGTTTTCGTTCGCGGACTCCGCCAGGGAGAGGAACTGTTCGGCGAGGCGCGGATTGGAGGCGAACGACGGGTCGGAAGCGATCGCCGAAGCCAGGACGTCCAGCACCGTGGCGGACTCTTCATTGCGGAAGGCTTCGATGACCTGCAGGGCGCGTGCTTCGTCTCCCCGCATGAAGGTGAGAATCGCGTTCTGGTACGCGGTCATCAGGTTCGGATCCGCTTCCGCGACCGCGTGCCGAAGCCCGGCCAGCAGACCCGGCAGGTCGCGGGTCCGGCTCGGATCGGCCAGGGGGGACCCGGCGGGCGGGGCGGCCTCGTTCCGGGGAATCTCCGGGGGAAAGTGGTGGTGCTCGCCGTCCGCGTGCGCATGACCCGCGTGGGGATCCGCCGGGGCGGGAGTCGGGGGGGATTGCTTGACGGCGGGCGTGCGATTCACTTCGACCGGGCCGTTTCGAGCCGGTGCCGGCGCCGTATTCCGGGCCGCCTGCGGTTGGGTGCCGCGGCCCAGATAGAATCCGGCGACCAGCAGGGCGAATGCGCCCAGCAGGCCGGCGACCAGCCGTGCAGCGGGATTCGAGGACACCGATTCACCTCCGGACGCGCCATTCTACCGGTCGCCGCGGCGGATCGCAACCCCGGAAAAAAGATCGGGCGGCCTGGTTGCGCTGCAGGCCGCCCGTCCGTCGAGAGGTTCACGTTGGACGATGTCTTCGTTCGACTACATCCCCACCTTCGAGGCGTAGCCGCTGTAGATCCAGTAGGCCCCGCCGCCCCAGTAGACCTTGTACCAGCCGGCGGACGTGCTCGTGATGAAGTAGAGCTGTCCCGAATGGACCGACCCGACGACCTTGTACCCGGTCGAAGGTCCGGTCCGCACGTTGAGCGTGTCGGCGGTGACCTTGGCGGCGCTGCCGGTCGCGCCGGTCGTGTAGCCGCTGTGGAACCAGGCGCTCCCGCCGTTCCACCAGATCTTCTGCCATTCACCGCTGGTCGAGGTCTTGATATAGACTTGGCCCGACGCGGCCTGACCCTTGATCGAGTAGCTCGTACCCGGGCCGGAGCGGACATTCAGCGAGCTCGCCGTGACCTTGCGGGCCGAGGTGCTGGAGCCGCTGCTTGGCGGCGGCGGGGAGACCGTGCCCCCACCCGGGGCGGTGGCGCCCACGCCCTCTTTGACCATCTTCATGTACTTGTCCCAGTTGAAGTACGGGCCCGGGTCCGTATGCGTCGCGCCCGGCACTTCGACATGGCCGATGATGTGCTTGCGATCCATCGGAATGCCGTAGGTGAGGCAAAGGTACCGGGTGAGCGTCGCGGACGCGGCGTACTCCGCCTCGGTCCAATAGTTCTTGTAGGCGTAGCCGGCGTGCTCGATGCCGATGCTGTGGGTGTTGTAGTACGAATTGCCCGCATGCCAACCCTTGTCCCCGTCGGTCAGCATCTGGGTGATGGCGCCGCTGTAGTCCACGATGTAGTGGGCGGATACCTTGGACGCCGGATTCTTGAACCAGCTGATCGCTCCCGCCGCCGTCCCCTCGATCGTGTGGATCACAATGTAGTAGATGCCGCGCGCCGTGGTGCTCTTGGTGTAGTTTCCCGAATGCGCCGGATTCCACGTCGTCGGCGGCTTGTAGGCCGCCAGAGCCGTCGAATCGGCCAGCAGCGCCGGGGCCAATGCGCACACCCCGATCGCCAATGCCTTCGTCAGCACGCCACTCTTCCGCATGAACCGACCTCCGACCTCTTCCCACCGACCTCAGGTCTTGATTCGTCAACCGGACCCGATTGACGGCGTCGTTCCTACGCGGGGGCTTCCTGTAGCGAACCGCGGGCCGCAGAATTGGAATGGCCTGTCAAGCGCATAAGTGCAGTGATGATATATAGGTGCGTCTGTGTGTAAAAATCTCCCCGAGGCGCCTGCGCCGCGCCTGTAAAATCGGGTTGGCATCGCCCCGAACACTGGTTACGGCCTGTAACTATTCATGAGTTCCCGGATTCCTCTTTACACGCCGGCGGCAGAGAGAGAAAATACCGGAAGCAGGGGGAAGCACGAGCCACTCGGGGGGCCGCATGCGCTCAGTCCACATCCGCCCGCTCACCACCGGAGCCACCCTCTTCCTTTTCGTCCTTTTCGGCCTGATGGGGTGTCAAACGGTCCATTACGTCCGGCCCGCACCGCCAACGTTGGAGGAGTTGGTGGAATGGAAGAAGCAGGGAAAGACCGACGAGTACCTGATCTCCAAGATCGGCGAGTCGGAAGGGCGCTACTACCTCAAGGCGGAGGCGGTCGAGTATCTGACCCAGAACGGCATCAGCCGAAACGTGATCGACTTTCTGCTGGGTACGGCGTGGGCGCCGAGCCGGGTCTATCACTGCTACGACTGTGGCGTACCGTGGCACTGGCATGCCGGGTACTGGTCCCATCACCACCATCACTGGCACTGGTAGCGGAGACGGGCTGCCGGGGAAGGGGCTGGCCTGTGCGCATGCCTGAGTCTTCGGGGGGCTGCGGCCGCGTGGAATCCGTCGCAAGCCCCCGTAAGACTCCGACGTCGCTCCCGGAACCGGCGGCGGCTCTGCCGGAAGGGTCCAGGGTCGCCGGACTGGGCTACGCGAGGGGGTGGGGTCGGACGGGGAGGGTGAGTCGATCCGGCGTCCTGGGGCGCGGCGCCGCGGCGTGGGGGGCTTCGATCCGCGAAGGGAAGGCCGCCCGGATGTGGGGCCCGACGCGCAGACCGGCGGATGGCCAGTGCAGGGGCCGGAGCGGAGACCACGGTCGCGTCTCCGCGTGGCGGCCGCAGCGAAGGTCCCATCGGCCCGCACCGAATCCCCCCTGGCGGCGGAGCGGTCTCTCCGGGATTCAGTCCGTGCGCCCCACCGCGCGTGGCGGCGGCTTGGGGGGACTCCGGCGCTCAGCGCGACTTCCCCGTCCGCCTGCGCTTCCGGTCCGCCGGCGACTCATCGCCGAAGGAGATGCCGAGTTGGCGGGCGGAGCGCACGCTGTCGCAGCGCGGCGGAACGGTTTTGGGCGCTGCGATCGCGCGCGCGATCGGCACGGTGACGACGTCCGGGTGACGGAGGCAGACCACGGAACCGAACTTCCGGTCCTGGATCGCGCGCACCGCGGCCGCGCCGAGTCGGGTGGCGAGCAGCCGGTCGAAGGTCGAGGGGGAGCCGCCCCGCTGGAGGTGGCCGAGTACGATCGAGCGGCTCTCGCGACCGGTGGCCTGCTGGATCTCCCGGGCGAGCCATTCGGCGACGCCCCCCAGGCGCACTTCGCGGCCGAGTTCCTTTTCCCCCTGCGTCCGCCGGGTTCCGCCGTGCGCGGTGGCGCCTTCCGCGACCACGATGATGCAGAAGTTCTGCTTTCGGCGGTAGCGGTCGCGGACCTTGGCGTGAATCGCTTCCAGGCTGAACGGGATCTCCGGAATCAAAATCACGTCCGCGCCCCCGGCGATGCCCGCGTGCAGCGCGATCCAGCCGCAATACCGGCCCATGACCTCGACGACCATGACCCGCTGGTGGCTCTCGGCCGTGCTGTGCAGCCGGTCGAGGGCGTCGGTGGCGGTCGCGACGGCGGTGTCGAAGCCGAACGTCACGTCGGTCTCGCGCACGTCGTTGTCGATCGTCTTGGGCACGCCGACCACGGGCAGGCCGAGTTTCAGGAAGTCGCGCGCGATCCCCAGGCTGCCGTCTCCACCGATGACGAGCAGACCGTCCAGTCGGAGGCGTTTGAAATTGCGCACGACCTCGCGCGAGCGGTCGACGACCTCGGTCCGGTTGCCGCGCTTGACCGGGTAACTGAACGGATTCGCGCGATTGCTCGTTCCGAGAATCGTGCCGCCCTCGTGGAGGATGCCGCTGATGTCTTTGGGGTCGAGGCGGTTCAGCCCCTTCATCGTCAGCAGGCCGTCGAAACCGTTGCGGATGCCGATCGCCTCCCACCCCAACCGATGGATGCTGCGGGTGGCGGCGCGGATGACGGCGTTGAGGCCGGGGGCGTCTCCCCCCCCGGTGAGGATGCCGATGCGCATGGCGGACCTCCGGATGCGGGTTCGGGCTCAGAATAGTGGGGGAACGCGGTCAGCGCAAGGAACGGAGCCGAACCTGTGCGCGGTTATCCGCCGATGCGGCCCAACGCGTCTTGGGCCGCGTTGCGCACCCGCGCTTCCGGATCGTCGCGGGCGATCCGTTCGAGCGTCGATCGCGCGCCGACCGCCCCGAGTTCGCCCAGGGACCAGGCCGCGTTCTCGCGCACGAAGGGACTTCGGTCCTCCTCCAGTCGTTCGAGGAAGTGCGCGGTGTGGGCCGGGTCGCGCATCTGCCCGAGCGCGCGCGTGGCGAACGCGCGCACGCGGTCGTCCGGATCCCGGCGCGACAGTTCGAGCAACCGCGGAGTCGACTCCTCGTCGCCCAGGGCGCGGAGGGAGCGCAGATTCCCCTCGATGCCGTTCCGATTCCGGGTGAGGATGGCGGTGCGCCAATCGCGAACGATGGCCTCGGCCGCGGTGGCCGCCGGAGGACGCGTGACCGGTTCGGGCGTCCGGGGCGCGGTCGTGCGGACGGTGTCGGAGGCGGGGGCAGTCCCGGTTTGCCCGCCCGACGTCCCCGGCGTTGGGGACAGAGCAGCCGGAGTCGGCTCGGAGGTCCGGCGGATGCTCACCGGTGGTCCGGCGGCGGCAGGCGGGGTTCTCCAGGCGAACCAGCCGGCCGCGCCGAGCGCGACGGCGAGGCTGAACAGGCAGAGAGCGAGGGCGGTCCTAGGCACGGGAGTCGCGCCGGCGCCGACGCCTCCCGGTCGCGGCGGCGCCCGCTGCAGCCGCCAGGAGCGCCCAGGCAACGAAGCCTGCCGCAGGCGGCGCGGCGGCCGCGGTGACGAAGCAGCCTTTGCGCTTCTTTTTCTTGTTTGCCGCCGCGGCCGAGTAGACCCGCAGGACGAAGGCGCGCAGGAACGTGTTTCCCGCCGCGTCGCGGACCTCGATTCGGACCGCGTAGTCGCCGGCGCTTGCTGCAGGCGGGGAGCCGGTGATCATTCCGGACGGCGCATCCAGGGCGATCCCGGGCGGCAGTCCGCCGACGAGAATCGACCAGGAGTAGGGCGCCGTCCCGCCGGTGGCGCGGAGAAAGGCGTGATATCCGACCGTTTCCGCGGCCTCGGGGAGGATCGCGGTGGTGATGGTCAGGTCGTGACTCGTCTTGGCGGCGTAGAAGGTGTCACCGAACGCGCCGATGTTGATCCGCCCGCCGTTGGGGGACGGTTCGCGCGGCACGTCGAAGGCGGGATCGCCGCGATCGACGGTGGGGGCGCCGTCGGGCAGCCGATAGTCCTTGTTGGCGCGATCGCGGAAGGCCACCGGGATTGCGAGGTCGGTGGCCGCGGGCGCGATTCCCGCGTAATCCCCGCCGGCGTTCCCGACCACATCATCGTATCCGAGCACGACGGTGTTCGCTTCATTGGTCACGTCGATGCCGATCTGGCGGTTGTCCTGGACGAGCAATCCGCGCGCGTCGACGATGCTGCCCCCCTCGACGCGCAATCCGTGGTCGTTGTCGGCCAGCGTCAAGTGCCGGAGTTGCGCCTGTGTCCCGCGCGTGGTGCGGATTGCCGTCCCCGTGTCGCGGAAGACGAGGTTGCGCAAGAGCACGGAGGCGCTGTCCGCATGGACGCCGACGCCGGCGCCGAAGACGGCCAGGTCGGCGAGGGTGAAGGTCGGCGAGTTTCCCGGCAGGGATCCGATGAACCGGAACGCCTCGGCGAGTCCGGTCGCGTCGATGCGCGTGTCGTGCGGATTCTGCCCGATGATCGATACGCCTTCGCGGGGCGCCAGGGTTCCGCCGGCGGGGAAGGTCCCGTAGCCGACCTCGATGACGTCGCCCGGATTGGCGGCCGCCACCGCGTCCTGCAGGGTGGTGTAGCCGACCCCGTGGATCGAGATCGGGGCCTTCGGTGTCGCCGCGATGTCCGCGGGCGTACTCTGGAAGCCGTCCAGGTCCTCGGCGATGATGCGGAAGTCGTACGTCACGCCGTTGGTCAGGCCGGAGACGGTGTACTGGGGGTTGAGGCCCGCGTCCTGCGGCGCGCCGAACGCGCCCCCTGCAGGGCGGAAGAACACGAGATTGCGGCGCACGTCCCGCGAGGGGCTGTTGGTCCAGGTCAACTGAACCTGTGTGTCTGCGGGCGCGGCGGCGAGATTGCGGATCGGCGCCGGCGGGACCTGGTTGCGATTCACCCAGAAGCGTTGCGGGGCCGACCATTCCGAGGCGGCGTTGTCGGGATCGACCGCCCGGACGATCCAGGTGTACGGGGTGTCGTCGGTCAGGCCGGCGGCGGTGACCGTGGTCTGGCCGGGCGTAGTGAAGAACTCCTGGTCCCAGTCCTGCAGGACTTCGTCGTCGTCATCCACGCGTACGCGGTAACGCAGCGTCCCGGGCGCATCTTCGGCGTCCGCCGCATCGTTCCAGGCGAGCGGGACGTCGTTCAGGAGCACGTTGGCATCGCCCGTCGGGGTCCCACCGGTCGGGGCGTTGGGCGCGGAGTTGCCCGTGAATCGGTACACATAAAGCGAGCCGGCCTCCGTCGTCGAGTAGAGCCGTCCATTGGCGAGCGCCGGGGCCGCCAGCGTCGGCGCGTCCTGCGGCAGGACGGAGAGCGCGGACCCGTCGGCGCCGGCGAGTACGCGCAGGTCGGGATCGAGCGACGAACCGAACACCCAGCTCCCGCCGGCCGCATCGGCGGCCGGGGCCGGGACGACCCCTTGCGTCGGCACGTCGGTCGAGGCGTAGACGGTGAGGCTCCCGTTGGGGACCATCCAGTCGAGCGAGCCGGTGGCGGCATCGACCTGCACCGCGTACTCGTGGAGGACGAACTCGTCCGGGTACCAATTCCCGTCGTTGTCGAGGTAGTGATCGAAGCGGATCAGGGCGCCGATCTTTCCCCCCGAGAGCGCGGGGGACGAAACCGCGTATTTGACGCCGGACACGGCCCCGCCGGGTGGGGCGGGGTCGGCCATCGGCAGCGCCCAGTTGTCGAGCGCCCATCGCGCCGGGTCGATCGCGATGCGATAGAGGGTGGCCTCCTTGCCGCCGGGGAGACAGTAGACGAATCCTCCGGCGGCGACCGGAGAGGACTGGTGGAAGGTTCCTCCCGTGAGGAACGACCACAGTCGCGCCCCGCCCGCCGAGTCGATGGCGTAGAGCTCGCCGTCATTGGCGCCGACGAACAGGGTCGCTCCGTCCTTGGCCGGGGACGAGTAGGAGTGCTGTCCCAGCGGCGCGCGGAATTGAATGGAGCCGTCGGCGGCATTGCGCGCGACCAGTTCCGGGTTCGGAAAGCCGGATCCCTGGTAGTCCGATCCCCCCGCGGCCAGCGGCGAGGAGAGTTCCGTCGCGCCCGTTTGCCCGGTCCAGAGGACCGCGCCGGTCACCGCGTCCAGGGCGGCGACCTGTCCGCCGTAGGTGGACACGCGGACCCGTCCGAGGTGGAGGGCGGGCGACGATCGCACCGCGGAGCCGAGGTCGCGTTCCCACAGCAGCGCCCCGGTCGTTTCGGAGAGCGCGCGCACCTTGCCGTCGTCCCCCGCCACCACGACCCTCCCGTCGCCCACGGCGGGGCCCGTGCGGATCGGCGCGGTCGAGAGCGGGTCGCGTCGTTCCAGGACCGGCGAGCCGGGCAGCGTCTCGGCGGTGGCGCGGGTGCGCTGCGGATCCGCTCCGGGATGAGGCCAATCTTCCGCCCGCCCGCGGCTCGCCCCGAACACGAGGACGCACGCGAGACCCCAGGCCGCGAATCGCGCGGCCCATCCTCCAGCCGGTTCGGGTCGGTTGGCGTGCGGCGTCTTCATGGCGTCGGGTCCGGCTCCGCGTTGAAAATCAGGAAGTTCCCGTCGCTGGTCGCGACCATGTACTGATCGGTGTCGTACAGGTACGAAATGTCGCTGACCATGACCGGGCCCATGTCATAGACCCGGAAATGCGTCTTGGTGCTGCGGTCCACCATCATCAGCTTGCCGTCGTTGTTGCCCACGTACACCACGCCCGAGAGGGCCAGCGGCGCGGATTCGATCGGGGTTCCGCCGTCGAGGGCGAGCGGATACGCGGTGAGCGGCCCGCCGAGGTCGGGATCGTGCGGGCTGCCGTCGAGGTTCGCGATCATCAGGTTGCCCGCCATGTCCCCCCAGTAGATCTCGGCGAACGGGTCGGCGAACGCCGCGGCGCGGACTTCGGCTCCCGGACCGGCAAACGGCCACCCCGTCAGATTCTCGAAGTCCGGAAGGGCAGGAATCCAATCGTCCAGCGCATCGACGCCGTGCATCACCCCCGCGCGGTCGCCGACGAACAGGGTTCCGACCGTCATCGTCGTGTCCGCGATTACGTCGGCTCCGGGCACCACCGGGGTCGTGTTCGTCTTGTCGATCAACCCCAGCGTGGCGTCGATCCGGTAGATGTTGGCGCTGCCCGCGGCCGCGTCGCTACCCACCACGAGCCACGTCGTGCCGCCCTGGATCTCCCAGGACGGTGCGGTCCGGATCACCTTGGTGGCCGGCGGAACCCAGGCAACTTCCTGATCGGAGATGCGAATCCCGTAGACCTTGTAGGTCGCTCCGCGCCTGCCGCCGAAGTAGAGTTTTGCCCCGTCGGAAATGACCGGCGAGGTGATCTCGTCGATGAGCGCGATGCCGGCGCCGGGGTCCTCGTCCACCCGCCGCGACCAGGCCGGCGCCACCAGTCCGGCGCCGGCCCCCGGATCGATCCACTTGTAGATCCATCCCCCGGTCGTCACGGCGAACAGAATGTGGTCTCCGGTCCCCGGATCTGTGTCCCACCAGGGGATGCCCACGATGTCCCCGTTGGCGGCCGGAATCTCGAACCTCGTCCCGCGATCGGTGCCGTCCAGGTTGCGTGACGTGATCCGGTCGATCCCTCCGGTCAAGTTCCGGAAGGCGACGTAGATGGCGTAGAAGGCGAACGTATTGAGATCGTACGCGGCCTGGGCAAAACCCTCTGCCGTCCCGCCCAGCCGGGTCTGCACGGAGGCCGCCCAATCGACGACCGCGCCTCCCGAATCGGAGAACCCGTCCACCGGGGCATTGTCGTCGTCGAAGTCGAGCGCGTCCCCGCGTCCCGGACCGTTGGCCGCCGCGGAACGGTCCTCCAGGAGCAGTTTGGCGACACTTCCGTCCCCCGGGACGGTGTCGGTGGCGTGAACGTTGTACCCGGAAGGCACCGTGTCGAAGTAGCACCCACCAAAAACGAACCGCCCGGTCGCGCGCCGAAAGGTGATGTACCGTCCGGCCGCGCCCCCGGGATGGTGCGTAAAGGTGACCTTGTTCAGATTGGTGAGGGTGGACGACGGCTCCAACTGCATCCCGTCGTTGTCGCCCGAGCGAATGGTCGTGCCGTCCAGGTCGATCGTTCCCAGCACCCGGAACGTGTATCGATCCGTGCCTGGCGTCGGGCTGGTGATCTCGCCGCCCCCACCCGATGCGAGCGTGCCCCCCACTTCCACGAGCAGAGTCCGGGTCGGGGCGATTCGCAGGACCCCCGTCGGGGCCAGTGCGAACGTACCGCCCCGCGCCGTCGCGCCGCCCATGGCGATGGCGGTCCCCGAGAGCGTCCCCACGGTGGCGCCCTTGTCGACGCGCAGGTGAAAGTAGGTATAGGGCGAGATCACTTGCGGCCCCGTCTTGCCGTTGTACTCGACCGTGCCGGCGCCGATCGAGAATGTACCCAGGTGGGTCCCCCACGCCCCGGCGATATGCAGGACGGAGCCGGCCGACGGCATCGTCAACGTCGAACTCGCCAGGTCGACGAAGTCCTCCGTCTGGGCCCGGCCGGCCGCGGCGAACTCCAGCCGCGCTCCGGCGCGGAGCTCGATGCGTGGATTGGCCCACACACCCCCCATCGTCGAAAACAGGAGCAGGCCCGCCACCGCGGCCGTCCACGCGCTTCGAGGATGGACAACTTCGGGCATTCGAGTGCTCCGCAGGGTCAGCGCCCGAATCTCACGAACGTCATCGCCAGGGAGTTGAGGACCAGTCCGTCCACCGTATTGCCGGCGGGCACGTCCTCCCCGGTCCGGTTACCCGCCCATTGCACGGCGAGGCTTTCGGCCGTGGTCGAGGTCTTGTCGTAGTAGAGAGTCGCGGAAACCGACGATCGATTGTTGTCCTGGATCTGAATGTGGGCGCGAGTGAGTCCCAGAGTGGTGTCCTGGAGCCGAAGACCCATGTTCAGGTTACCGGACGGGCGGTTGCACGTCAAAGTGACCACGTAGAGTCCGGGAACATTCGCCGCGGCCGCCGCCCCAAGGGTTGTCCAGGTTGTCGGGATGGGTGTGGTTCCCGTCGAAGACAATGAACCCAGAACCTCGGCCCCCTGATACCTCCAGCGTGCCGGGCCCCCGCCGACGCCCGGTTGAAACAGCCGCAGTCGATTCTCCGTACTTTCGTAGAAAACATCTCCCGCCGCGGCGCTCGCCGTCGGGGGTTCCGCAGCCGACGCGAAGAGCGGCAACCGGATCTTCCCGCCGGAGAAACGGGCGGCGTAACTGCCGGTGGCGCCGCCACTGACCGAGACATTCAGACCCGTCCCGGTGGTCATCGAGGCGGCGTCCACCAAGACTGCGTTGCCCGTGGTTGAAGAGGATGTAATCGAAGCGGCACCCGTGGTTTGGGTGTAGTTGGTGATGGCGGTCAGCGCGCCGCCGTTGGTCAGGCGCCCCGTTCCGGCCGTTTGCAGGCCCCCACTGACCAGGTTGACGCTCGAGTTTTCGAACCGGCAGGTGACCGGATCGGCGTCGGTCGGGATGACCAACCGGGTGACGTCCGGCCCCGCCGGGGCGGTGCGGGTGTAGAAGATGAGCGAGTCGACCGCCTGAGCGCCCAATGGCCCGGCGACGATCCCGCCAAACCCCAGCGCCAGAGTTCCCACCAGGAGGGCCAAGGTGACCCGGGATTGCCGGCGCAGTTGGACACAACGGGCTTCCAGATGGGCGAGCCGCAAGGAGACGTCCTTCGGGTCATTCGGATCGGCCATGGATGAGACTCCCGACAGTGGTTCGTTGCACCGGGACAGGAACCCGAATGCACCGAATCGAGAATTATTATACGCCAACAGCCTACCCATTCCTCCCGTACGCTCGCAAGAATTTTCCGAAACCTGGCGCCCGGGCATCGTCCGGGTCATTTCGGGTTCTCGCGACCTCGGGCTGCCCGACGGACGTTCGCAGGTTTTGTGACGAGGTGCAACCGGGGATCCGCGAGGAATGTCGATTGCACGCGCCGCAGCAGACGACGTCCTCCCCGGACCAGTTCGTAGTCCCAGGTGACCTGGGTGCCCCCGTCCACGCTGAGCCGCAAGCGGAGCCGGTCCCCCCTCCGCACCGGTACCGGTTCGATCAGAGGCAGGAACGGGTTGGGCCAACTCGTGCGCCCCCGGGTGGACAGGGTAACCTTCGGCGCCAGCCGTGCTTCAAACCACAGGCGAAAGCCGTGCAGAGTCCCGCCCCGTTGGACAGGATAGTCGCGACTCCCTTGCAGCCGATGCGGCGGTGGGGCGGTTGCCGCACCCCGGTCCAGTCGAACCCGTACCACACGCTGCGCTTCCGCCAGGGGCCGGCCGACCAGACGCGGGAGGCTGAGTGCCGACTGCATGAGGAGATCCTGAAAGGGGCCGAACCGAAGTCCGCGCACCTTCTTCATTCCGCGAAGCCCCTCGTGGAGTCCGGCAGCTTGCACGGGAACGGCACACAAGTCGATACCGGACGGAACGATCCGTGCGTTCGGCCGCAGGAGTCGTCGGCGTGCATCCTGCACGAAGGGGACGATCTCCTCGTCGAACGCGAGTCCTCCCAAGGTCTCGGTGACGAGCAGATCCGCACGTTCCACGCATTCTATTCTATCGGACCGGCCCTCGAGGAACATGATCCGGTCCAAGACCCCGTTGGCGGCCGCGAGGGCCCGTGCGAGGTGGATGATCGGTCGCTTTTCCACGGAAATGACCCGCGAGGCGCCCGCGCGGAGGGCGAGGAGGCCGAGGATCCCGGTTCCGGAGCCCAGATCGAGCACCACGTCGCCGGGGCGCACGCGTGCGCGCAGCGCCCGCTCATAGCAGTCCAGCCGGTAGCGATCACGCAGGAGCATCCAGTGAAGCGGAATCTCAGGCATGGGCTCGACCGGCAATGGGGTTTCCGGTGGGTCGCGCGCCGGGGATGGAGCTCGCCGAAGCCGGTCGCGCTCCCCTCGAGGCGAATCGTGGGCGGGATTCTCGCGGCGGAGACGGTGCGACCCTCGCGAGGATCTTCTCCTCGTGGGGGGCCACCGCCGGATCGGGTTGCCCCCGCGATGACGTCGGGACGATCCACCGCGGGCGAACTCGCCCGCTGCGCGTGGGCAGGATCCAGCTCCAGGGGGAACGCATGAGCACCCCTATTTCCGGTCCACGATCTTCAGGTCGACGAGCTCCTCGAGAAACTTCAGGACATCGGCCTGGAGGGGATCGATCTCGACCTGGAATTCTCGATGGAGGGTGTCCACGACGCTGCGCACGGTTACCGGCTTCTCGATCAATTCCCAGATCCGCACGCCCGTGCCCTCGATTCGGTGCATGAGTCGTTGCGCGGGGGCGACGACGATGATTTCCTCCCCGATTCGTTGAAAGGGAAGGTCGCCGTTGCGCTGGACGCGGTCCTGCGGACGGAGGCTCATGCCTGCCCCCGTGCCCGTGCGGCCCGGGTCCCGAGGGCGGAGTGAAGCCGGCTTTCCAGGGTCGGCCACGGCTCCGCGAGGTGAAAGGCGAATTCCGTTTGCGGAATGTCCCGTTCGAGTCGCGCGACCAGGCGAAGAATCCTCTCGATGTGTGCCGGGTCATCGCAGAAGTTGAGGATGCAGCGGAGCAGGCGATGCGGACCCGTCGCGCGACGTCGGTCCCGACTCAGGTACGCGAGGCCGACCAGCGGAACGACGGCGGCGCCGCGGGCGATCCATGCCGGGCCGCGACCCCGGGCCATATCTCCCCAGAAGGGGGATCCGTGCAGGCGCCAGCCTCCCTTTCGCCCTCGCGGCGCCGCCAGGGCGATGACTTCGTCGCCGATCACGCGCCGGGCCCCCGCCCTGCGGCAGAAGGTCGATTTGCCCGCCCCCGAGGGTCCGACCACGGCGACTCCTCCCCGACCCAACCGGACGCCGCCCGCATGAAGGAGCAACCCGTCGCGACAGGGAAGGGTCCAGGAGAGCAGCACGCGCAGGAGTGTGTCGAGCGAGTAGACATTGTCGCGCACCCATCCGGCGAGTCGCGCCCCACGGTGCGCGGCCAGAGAAGAAGATTCCGCGCCGACCTCGAAGTCTTCACGGGTCATCCGCCATCGGGAATCACCGTGGAGGATCCGTGGATGCGAAACGGGTCCCGCGACGCTTCCCGGGCGCACCTCGAGGTCCAACCGGAGACCGGTGGAGTTCGACCGGGAGCGGAATCCCGCGTAGCGGCGTCGGACTCGAGTGGCGAGGGCAGGGGATGCGTGCAGGCGCAAGGACAGGGAGATCCCGGCGATCCGGAGTCCGATCACGGCCGCGGTGCGGGTGCGCGCGGCCGGCGTCACGATACCTTGAGCGGTCCGCGGCGACACCCGAAGCTTCCGCTGAATTTGGTGCATCCGAGGCTGTTCTGCTCGAAGACAGGGTAGGTCCGTACGGCGGGCTTGACGTACGGTGCGCGGCGGGAATCCGGGTGCGGATCCGTCTCAGCCATGGAGATCCTCGGCGTTCAATCGACCCGGGTCGGCCGCGGGCAACGGTGGCAAGGCTCCGGGTGCGGCCGCCTATCTTCCGTACCGCAATCGCTCGGCCAGGATTTCGGGGAGGCCGGCCTTGATGATCTTGCGCGCCGCCTTCTCAACGTCGTACTTGGTTCGCTTGATCCAGACCGACTTCTCTTCGGTGTCGTAGATCGCATAGGCGGCGTCCGGGTTCTCGTCCCGGGGTTGCCCGACGCTGCCCACGTTGCACATCGTCTTGGCCGACATGTCGAGCTTGATCGTCGTTTCCATCGTGAAGGTCACCATCCGTTTCTGGATGAAGACCACGGGGACGTGGCTGTGGCCGAGGAAACAGACGGGCGTCGTCATGTTGCTGAAGGAGAGGTGCGCATCGTAGCTGGTCTGGATGTACTCGAAGAGTTCAGGCGAGTAGAGCGTCGAGTGCACGAGGGTGAAGTTGTCGACGAACTCAACCAACTTGAGCGCGCTCAGCCAGGCGTGGTCTTCCTTGGAGATCGTCTTGCGTGTCCAAAGCGCGGCTTCGCGCGCGTACGAGTTGAAGAAGTCCACGTTCAACTTGTCGACGATCGCGAAATCGTGATTGCCCGCGACGGTGACGCAGTTGAGTTCCTTGAGCTTGGCGATGCATTCGATGGGATTGGCGCCGTATCCGACCACGTCGCCCACGCAGACGTAGCGGTCGATCTTCTCCTGCGCGTACTTCTCGAGAACGGCCTCCAGGGCTTCGTAGTTCGCGTGGATGTCCCCGAGGACTGCGTAGCGCACTATTTGACTTCCTTCCTGGAGAAGAACAGGTTCGCGACGAAGAGGACCGCGGCGATGTAGAGAACCCCGTACGCGGCGGTGGCGCCGACGTAGTGGTACGAGATCGTGCTCTTGGAAGCCAGCAGACTCGCCGCGTTGAAGTACCCGAGATTCGGGAACACCAGATACAGAACCTGAACCAGAAGTCGGTAGGCGATCTGGGCATCCTCGGCCCGCAGGTGAATATACTGGGTCAGGTGGCCCAATGCAAACAGAACGAAAGAGGCGGTGGCATTCACCACCAGGGAAAAATGGGGGGCGATGCCGACGGCCAGGGCGCAGAGGATCGATACCTGAAAAAACGAGAGAACCGTCCCGCGGAGGATTGGATCCACGACCTCATTCCAGAACTTCATCAGGAGGTTGTAGACCCCGAAGGTGAGCGGCTCGGCGCCGTGGAAGGGAATCCAGATCTCCGGGAGAATGATCCGTCCGCTGCCGGGATTGTCCAGCGTGTCGACGATCCGCTCCAGGTCCGGTTCGATTTCCTTGATCCACAGCGTGTACGAAAAAATGAGGAAGAGAAAACCGATGCCGAGCAGATTGGCAATCACGATTCCCAGGTACTTTCCGACCAGGAATTCGCCCCGGCCAATCGGTTTCGACAGGACGGTGAGGGTGGTCAGTTTCTCGACTTCGGACGTGATCACGATCGACGACATGACCACGCTGAGCAGGATCCCGCAGACCGTGATCGAGGCGATTCCCATTTCGCGGATCATGTTCGCCTCGTCGCCGGGCTGGAAGGCGAAGAGGGTAAAGTAGCGCGAAAGATAAATCGCGAGTGCGAAGAAGCCCAATAGAATATAGTATAGGGGCTGGCGGGCCGTCTCGCGGTAGGTGGTGTCCGCGATGATCCAGATCTTACCCATAGAGTGTTCGGCTCGGTCGGGTGGAAGGCTGGGAATCCCCGGTGGTGAGAATGGGTGATCGGCCCGCGAGTCGATTGCGGCATCGCTCCGCGACTCCGTCGCTTGCGTGACCGCGCTTGCAAACCGGACCCCTGACCCCACCGGCTACCGCGTGATCTTGCACCATCCCATGGGGATAGGGCAATTCCAGAGAGATTCTAGCGGTCGGGGCTCATAAAGCAACCGAAAAGCGAAAATTGGTTGAAAATTGCCCCTTAATGCGCTATAATTCCCTTATAATACGCGACTTACGCGATACATGTGACGCGTTGCCGCCAGCTTAGGACGAATCGTCTTCGCCGTTGTCTGCGTGTTCATGTGATCGCGGAAACGTCATGTCGCGCCACATCTTGATCACCGGTCGCCAGGGTGGCCTCGGAGCGACGCGATTGAGCGTTGGAGGGGTGGCAATGCTCTCTCTCCTCGGAGAGCGAGCGGGCTATCTGGGGATCTCCCACGCCCCCCGGGTGATCGACCAGCTTCGACCGGAGGACACCCGGGCAGAGACCATCGAACACTCCGGCGTCTCGCTGGTTCGCTATGCCGGTCCTCATCCGGCCAGCGAAATCGTCTTCGCGGAGGGCCGGGTGCTCCCCCACCTGGCGGCTTCGGAACTCGACTCGCATTTGGAAGCAGTCTGCGCCGAGTCATTTCCCTTCGCGGATCGATGGTTTGTGGACTGGGGGCTTCCCTTCGAGGCCCTGACCGAGCGTACACTTCATCTCGTGACGGAAGTTTGGTGTCTAGGGCTTGGGGCAACCGACTCAAACGGGTTGAAGCGCCCGAGCGCTGCGGTGTCGAAGTGGGTGGATCTCACGGTGGTATCAGAGGCGGAGGTCGAGGGTTCGACGGAGTCTGACCGATATTCCAGGGGGGGGCGCGCCATGGTCTTTCAACCAGGTGTTGGCGCGATTTCCGGTGGCGTTCCCTACGTCCTGGCGGAACCCTACTCCAGGGATGCCATTTCGATCGCAGAGTTCGTGAGGGAGCAGATCGATCATGAACAATAAGAAGCTGGGTCGCGGCCTCGAGTTCCTCCTGGGTGAAAACGCTCCGGCGCGCACCGAGGAGACCGCCAATCAGGTCGAGACGGTGAAAATTGTCACCAACCCGTACCAGCCTCGACGAGAGTTCGATGAGGAGATGATTGAAGCCCTCGCGGCATCGATCAAGCGAGATGGGCTCCTCCAGCCGGTGGTCGTGCGGAAGCGGGATTCGGTCTACGAGCTGGTTGCCGGTGAACGGCGGTTGAGGGCGTGTCGCTCCCTGGGCTGGTCCTCGATCCCTGCGACCGTCCTCGAGTTGACGGACGCCGACATGCTTCAGGTTGCTCTGGCGGAAAACATCTTGCGCCGGGACCTCAACCCGATCGAACGGGCGCATGCGTTCGCCCGTCTCCACACGGAGTTCAAAGTCTCTCACGAGGAGATCGGAGCCCGACTCGGGCTGGACCGGAGTACGGTGGCGAATTTCGTCCGCCTGCTCGATCTCCCGAGCGACGTGAAAGACCTTGTTTCACGTGGAACACTCACCATGGGACATGCCCGCGCGCTGCTCGGGGTTCAGGATCCTTCACTCCAACGTGCGCTCTGTCAGGAGATTGTGGAGGCGGGGCTGTCGGTCCGGGAGGTGGAGCGGCGCGCGCAGGGGTCGCCTAAGCCGGAGCGCAAGCCGCGTAAGCGCAGTCTTCCCGAGGTCGTCACTCAGGAACTGGAGGTTCGCCTCCAGGAGCGTTTGGGTACGAAGGTGATGATCGTGTCCGGAAAGCGAAAGGGATCGATCGTCATCGAGTATTATGGCGACTCCGATCTGGATCGACTCGTCAATCAAATTGCCCCTGTCGACGCCGGGAGCATCGTCAGTCTTGACACGACTCGGGAGTAACCCATGTCGGATCCAGGATCGGATCTGGAGCGTCGGGTAACGGCGTTCGTGGATCTACGATCCAAGGCCCCCGGCGTTGCCGTCGAGGCGCGATCAGACCTCGCTGGACCGATCAAGGAACTCGACGGGGCCTACTGGCAAGCGGTGTCCCAGTTGATCTCGGAGTCCGTCAAGCTCTCCGGTGAGTCCCTCGCGTTCTCTCCGGAGCAGCGTCTCCTGCTGGACTTCGGGTTTCTGGATCCACGCCTCCTGGATGGGGACGCCGAGACCTTCCGGGCGGCGGCGATAGCGGAAATGGCAGAAGCCGCGCCGCCCGAATACTGCTACTTCAGCGAGTGGTTGCTGGAGCGACTCAAGACCTACTTGTCACTTGCACGCCCCACCCTGCCCGTGAACTCCCCGGGACCGAGGATCGAAGCTCCTCCCCTCTGCAAGAAATTCAATGAAGCCCGCGTGCGCATCTACAACACACTCCTTCCATTTCTCAAAGACCTGCCCGGCGTGCCTCCCCAGGTCGTGGACTCGTTGGTGTCCGGGCGGATCGACGCCACGATTCAGGACCTTACCCTGATGGGCGGCCACGCGTCCCCACCCCTCCTTGAAAAAATGACGCGACTCCGGACGGTCCGGGACGAGATTATCCAGAAGGCGAAGGGAAGGTGCACCTCGGATCAGCAGTTCGTGATCTTCGACGCACTCGGGCAGGTAGACGAAAAGATCGACGACGAAATCGCCAAAGTCATCCCCACCATGATGGCGACGAACCTATCGGGTGACGCGCGCCTGGGGGCCGCGTCCTGGGAAGAGCGCGTCAAGGTCTTGGTTGATGAAGCAAACCTGGTGAAAGCCCTTCTTCGCCTCGGAACCATGGGAGTGGGGATCACCCGTACGCATTCGGTCCTGCTGACCGATCAGGCCCGGATGACCAAGACTCAATTGACCAGTATCATGTCCACCGTGCGTGAACTCGATCCGCACCTCCCGGTCATCCCGCAATTCATGATCGCCCCCTTCTGCGGCACGGGGCTCTACGCGTGGGATAAGGATACGATCATTGTTCCGCTCGTCTCCATGAAGGAGAACGAGGAGTCGGTCGTCAATGCCCTGGCCAGTTGCCGGATCATGGTGGATACCATGAACAGCAAGGGTCGCCTGCGCGACCTCTACGAAACGACATTTCCCGGCACGGAGTTCCGCCGTGATTTCGTACGCGACTACCGGAACTGGATCCTGGGCGTCGGGAAGGGATTCCGGGGTGCGATGGAAACTCCGCAGTATGAGTTCTTCAAGGTCAATGTCGGGCCGTCGGCCGATGACCTCTTTGCACCCGCAGGGATGGTGCGGTTGACTCCCAACGAACGGACCGAAATCGTCAAGTACTGCCGCCGTCGGATCAATCGCGGTGAGAGCACCTTCCAAGACTACTATCGTCTCGCCGTGCTCTATTGGCGTGAGGGCCGGTACCACGACGCCCTCGACTTGATGACGATCGCAGTTCGCCAGAGCCCGTCGGACGGACGCGCGGTTCTCGCGGTCGGGGTCATGCACAAGAAGATGCGGCACGTCGAGCAGGCGAAACTCGCGTTCACCGATGTGGCTCAGATTGCCCGCAACACCCTCTGGCACGTCTACGCCAATGAGCAGCTCGCGAACCTCTGACCCATCGCGCGCGGCCTTGCGGGGTGACGGGTCGGAACGAGCTGCGCCCCCGGGGATCGTGTCCCTTCGCTCGCCGGGCGCCCGGCGGCCCAGTTCAGAAGTGGGAGGAAGGACATGCGCTGCACGTTCATCGCCTGGGTCCTGATCCTCGGAACAATCCTCCCCGTGGCCGCGCAGAGTCCGGCTCAGTCCAAGCCGGTCCCCGCGCCAGAGCTGGCCGGCGGGGTCGGCTGGCTGAACCATGACGCCCCGGTCACACTGGAGTCCCTGCGCGGGAAGATCGTTCTCCTCGATTTCTGGACGTACTGCTGAATCAACTGCCACCATGTCTTTCCGGAGCTGGAGAGACTAGAGGATAAGTACTCGGACGTACTCGTAGTGATTGGCGTGCACTCGGCCAAGTTCCGCAACGAGCGTGAGTCTGGAAACATTCGCAAAGCAATATTAAGACACGGTTTGCGTCATCCTGTAGTCAACGATTCGAACTTCGTCCTCTGGCGCAGCTATGGAGTTCGCTCCTGGCCGACCCTGGTGCTGATCGATCCCGAGGGAAACATCGCCGGAGTCGCGCCGGGCGAAGGGAATCACGACGCGCTGGACCGGGCGATCGCGGAGCTCATCGACCGCCACGCGGATCGCCTGAAACGGGGAGCCCTCTCCTGGAAGCTCGAGGTCGAAAAGGAATCGCTGCTCTCCTTTCCCGGAAAGCTTTGCGTGCACGGGGATCGCCTGTACATCGCCGACACAAATCATCACCGCATCGTCGTGTGCGATCTTGAGGGACAGGTTCTCGAGGTGATCGGCAGCGGGGAGCGGGGACACCGCGACGGCAGCTACGCGGAAGCCCGGTTCAACCAACCCCAGGGGGTCATCGGCGACGGCGACAGCCTCTTCGTGGCCGACGTTGAAAATCACCGGGTGCGGCGGGTGGACCTCGCCGCGCGCGAAGTCGGCACGGTCGCCGGGATGGGAAAGCAGGTCTACTCGCGACGCGGCGGCAAGGCCCTGGAAACCCCCCTCAATTCACCGTGGGACCTGGCCCGGGATGGCAGTCGGCTCTACATTGCCATGGCGGGCAATCACTCGATCTGGGTCCTCGACCGCGAGCAGGACTGGGTGGGGCCCTTCGCCGGCAACGGAAGGGAAGCGCTCATCGACGGTCCCCTGTCCCACGCCTCCTTCAATCAACCCAGCGGACTCGTGGTGATCGACGATGCCCTTTTCGTCGCGGACAGCGAGATCAGCGGAGTCCGTCGCGTGGACTTGCGCCTCGGCGATGCCGGCAGCGTCCGCACGATCGTCGGGACGGGTCTCTTCGACTTCGGTGACAAGGATGGGATCGGCCCGGAGGCCCTGCTGCAGCATGTCCTCGCCGTGCACGCGTTCGAGGGGAAGTTGCTGGTCGCAGATTCGTATAACCACAAGATCAAGATTGTGGATCCGAAGACGCGCGAGGCGCGCACCTTTCTCGGCGATGGCAAGCCTGGCCTGGTCGACGGTCCCCGTCCGCGGTTCTACGAGCCGAGCGGTCTGTGGGTGCACGGCGGGCGGTTGTACGTGGCCGATCAGAACAACCATGCCATCCGCGTGTGCGACCTTGCCACGAGGGAGGTGACCACGCTGCCGCTGCGGATGCGCGACTAGACCTGCGATCGTCTCGGGGGGCGGGGCACGGCGGCCGCCTCAGGGCGGGCGGTCGTGAGCCATCCCGGCGCCTCGCCCTTGCCCTGCATTCCCCCCTGATTCGGGGTTTCCTCGTCCGACTCGGCATCGTCCGTCTCCCGTCGCCGGCGGGCCGCATCGATTCAAGCCTAGTGGGCCTTCAACATTGAAACCATAGGTTCGCTACGCCGCCCAAGTGTGGAGAAACGCCCCATCGGCAGGGGTAGCGACCCCCTGAATCAAGTTTGAAGGTTCACTAGTGGGGCTTCAACCTTGATTTCCCAGGTTGGTCCGATCGCTTTTCGCGCCGGGCTTCGTTGCTCGTCGTCGGCGATGCACGGGGGCATCGCCTCCTCCTCGCGCCTCGCCGGGCGCGAAAATCGCCTCGGCCGAACCTAGGATCTCGAGATTGAAGACCCACTAGGTTGTGGACGATCCGCCGCTGCCGGCGCTCATCTTCTACTCCTCCGCGGCTTCGCGCAAAACACCCCGAAAACCTGTAGAGGAAGCGGCCCCTCTCCCTTGGCGGAGTCCCCGCCGGAACGGAGGAGGCCCGTTCCAGTCTTCCCGAATCCCCCAAGCCCCACGAGTTCGGCCCCACCCCGGGGGTTCGTGCGCGTCCTGTGTACCATGTCGGGTGGCGCGTCGCCCTGCCCGAGGCGGTTCCCAGCAGCGCTACATCTACAGTCAAGGGTGCCGGAGCGGACCCGCGACCTCTCGGGGTCTCCGCGCGATCGCCCTTGCGTGTCGTAACGCGTCGTAACGTCGACATTCCGTGTTACCCTTCGATACGCCCACTCCGACCGCGATCTGTTCCGATTCACGTGTCTCAACCCACGCGCCACCAAGTACTAGTGCTGTTTTTGGTGGGACGTCTCGCTCCGGAACGCTGATTGCGAACAGTCCCCCCATGCGTCGACGATCAAAAAAAAGGTCTGACCTTCCATCGCCGCGGGATTGGTTGCTGCTTCTGGATGTCCTGCGGCCTCGATGTACCGGGTGCCGGCGGCTCCTACCGCCCCTTGAGCCGTGCCGGCGAATCCCGATCAGGAGGGGCGGCATGTGAGTTCCCTCTCTCACGGGGGCCGGGATCCGGACGGGTCCCGGCCCCCGATTTATCCGACCACGGAGTTGCCGACATGAGAGTCATTCAGCGATCTGGGCCCGGAATGCGAACGCTGCTGCCGGTCGTGCTGGCAGGGTGGTTCCTGCTGTTTCCCTCCGCGCGGACCCTGTCCCAGGAGGCGGATGCCATCCCCGCGCGATTGGACGCCGTGTGCGAGGGGGAGACGCCCGCAGGGGGTGCGGAGGTCCTGGGCGAAGAGCACCGGTCGCGCGGAAGCAAGGGGCCGGAAAGTCCCGTTGCGCCGGCACCGGCGTCATCCCGGACTCGGACTCCCCGACCCCCCGAGCCGTTTCACCTGGTGAACGGTGGACGCTGGGACATAGAGACCATCCTCCGCCGTTTGGCGGAACCGCCTCCGCCGCGAACGATCGAGGGGACCCCTGCCGTTTGGAGGCCGCACGATTCGGGAGCGAACATCGCCGTCGCCGCGGCCTGCCTGGGCGGTCGGGCGGGACTGCGTGCCCTTCTGCAGGACCTGCGCGGCCAGGCTCTCCGGGGCCTGACGTTCCGGGAACCGGGCGTGGACGGCCGGGTCTCGTCCGCGGTCGCGTGTGAGCAGATCGATCGGTGGCTCGCCCACCTCGAGGCGGATCGGATGAACTACGCGGATCTCTTTCGTCTGGTTCGCTGGATGCGCACCTTTTACGCGGACCCGGAATTCCTCACCCCCGCGGCGCAGATGCGGCTCTATCTCACGCTCGGGGGACGTCCGTATCGGAGCGTGGATCGGGTGCCCGACTCCGGTCGAGAACTGTGGGACTTTGTCGGTCGTGGGCTGTCGGCGGGCGAGTATCTCGTTGCCGGGGTGGATGCGAACGGGGACCGCGAAGTGGACCGATGGCTGCTGATGGGAAGGGACCGGCGGGGGCGTGCGTTCGCCTTCGGACCGGCCGGTGGCTCCGACGGCATGCCGATCCTGCAGTTTCGCGTGGACGGGAATCCCGGTGACCTGATGGGAACCCTCAGGGCGTTGGGGATTGCGAGCGAGCGGGACACGGACAATCCGGCGCATTTCATCGGCCGCCGGGTCTACCGAATCCCGTTGGCCCGGGATTGACCCGCTCGGATGGGGAGCGCACGGCGGCGGGGAGACTCCGCGCGATTTCGACCGGCAGTCGCGATCCCGCCGGCGGGGTCGCATCGGCCCACCGACGCGCGCACGCCGGAAGTGCGCGTCGTGTCGGTGGGGGGGCGGAATCCGTGCGTCGCTTCCGCCCCGGCGTCCCTACGTTGGCCGCTAGCCCGGACCGTTGATGAAGCCGCGTCAGCGGCTTCGTGAAGAATCCGCCCGCGGGCTCCTGGCTGCTGACGCAGCCAGGACCGCGGGGCATCCGGCGAGCGACACACGGCGCCGCACGTTGGGCGAGGCAGTCCTGCTCCGGATGGCCTTCATGGCCTGCGGGAGCAGGATTGTGCGCGAACCGCGAGGCTGTTCGCGAACGATCCGCGCTAGATACCGTACAACGGGCCGAACTTGCCGCGGAGATAGGAGAGGAATGGCGATGCGCTCAGCGAAGATCCGGTCACCCGCTGGACCAGTTCGTTGGCCCGCCAGCGCATCCCGTTGCGGTGAATCTTGTCGCGCAGCCACTCCCGCAGCGCGCGGAGATCTCCCTTGCGCAACCGGTCGTCCAGATCGGGCAGGTCCCGGCGCACGGCCTCCATGAATTGCGCGGCGTAGAGATTGCCCAGCGTATAGGTCGGGAAGTACCCGAAGCCGCCGAAGGACCAGTGGATGTCCTGAAGCACCCCCTCGGCATCCGTGGCGGGTCGGAGTCCGAGCATCTGCTCCATCTTATCGTTCCAGGTTCGGGGCAGGTCGGATACCGACAGTCGGCCGGTGAGCAGGTCGCACTCGATCTCGAAACGGAGCAGGATGTGCAGGTTGTAGGTGACTTCATCCGCCTCCACGCGGATCATCGAGGGCTGCACCCGATTGATCGACCGGTACCAGTCCTCCATCGACAGACCGCGCAGCGCCTCCGGGAAGGTCGCCTGGAGCCGGGGATAGTAGTGCTCCCAGAAGGGCCGACTGCGCGCGATCTGATTTTCCCACAGGCGCGACTGCGACTCGTGGATTCCGGCCGAGACGGCCTCTGCCATCGGCGTTCCCATGTTCGCGGGATCGAAGCCCTGCTCGTACAGCCCGTGCCCGGCTTCGTGAAGGATGGAGAAGAAGCAGGAGCGCGGATCGGACTCGTCATACCGCGTGGTGAGTCGGACATCGTGCGGCCCCGAGCTCGAGCAGAAGGGGTGATTTGCGGTATCCAGCCGGCCCGCTTCGAGGTCGAAGCCCATGTCGCGCGCGACGGAGAGGCCGAACTCGCGCTGGGGCTCGACGGGAAACTTCGCCTGGGAGGGGAAGTGCTCCTGGCGGGGTTGTTTCGCGGATCCGGCAATTGCCCGGACCAGCGGGACGAGTTGGTCGCGCAAGTCGGCGAGGATGCGTCCGACTTCCACCGTCTTCGCGCCCGGCTCGTAGGCATCCAGCAGCGGATCGTACACGTGGCCGCCGGCATGGCCGATCGCATCCGACTCGCGGCGCTTCAGGACGACGATCTTCTCCAGCCATGGGGCGTACTCCCCGAAGGCGTTCTCGCGGCGGGCCTTCACCCAGGCTTCATGGGCGAGCGAACAAGTGCGCGCCATTTCCCGAACCAGGTCTTCCGGCATTTTGCGCTCGCGGTCGAAGACCCGGCGCATCTCGCGCACATTGGCGGATTGCTCTTCGGTGAGAGGAGCGCCTCCGGTTCCGGACTGCAGTTGTTCGATCATCTCGCCGAGTTGGTTCGAGACCAGTCGCTCGTGCGTGAGCGCGGAAAGGAGTTCCATTTGCGCCGCGCGGATGCGGGAACCCTTGGGAGGCATGTAGGTCTCCTGGTCCCAGCCCAGGATTCCCTGCACGCTGCCGAGCGTCCTGAGTTCCTTGACGTAAGATTCAAACTGCTCGTACACGGTGCCGGGCATGGCATCGCCTCCGTCCATTCAGGGGGGAATCGGGACCGTTTCCGTGGGGGGGAAAAATACCACCTGGCGGTACAGACCGCAAGTCCGGGCTGCGCAGGACCCGTCTGCCGCGCTTTCCGTTGACAGTCCAAAGCGGCCGGCAGTAGGGTCCGCTGCGGCGCGGTTCCTGCCTGAACCGCGCGGACCGGAACCGAGGAATTCGCGATGGGTGAGCGGGACCCCGTGCCGTCCGGAACGGCCGGAGCTGCGCTTCCCGAAGCATACCGGGCGGCCCTCGACTTCATCGTCGGCGCCGTTTTGCCCCGGTGTGCGGCCGTCCCGCGGCCTGCGGATCTGGAGCCGGACGCGCGGCGGGGAGGGGACGGGAAATTCCCCCCGGTGCCGCCCCCGCTCCGGAAGTGGGTGCTCGCCCGCGAGTTTCAGGCATTGCACCCGGCAGTGATGACGCTGGCGCCGCTCGTGTCCCCGCGGGACGGGTTGGCCGCCGTCGTCCTCGCGCGCGCGATCTTCGAGACGGTCCTGGACCTGGAACTCCTGGCCTGCGATGGCTCGGGGGAGTCGGTGCGACAGTATCTGGCCTACGGGGAGGTGCTGCGGCACCAGGCTGCGGAAAAGCTGGTTCAATTTGAGGACCGGATCCAGCCTCCGGGGGACCGCCGCGCGACCCTGCCGCGAGGAATCGCGTCAGCGACCGGCGCGCGCGCGCGTGTCGACGCCAGGGTGCGCGAGGTCTGGGGGCTGACGCGAAAGGGAACTCCGCGCTATCCGGAGCACTGGAGCGGGTTGCGGACGTCGCAGCGGATCGACGCCCTGGCCGCTCATCGCCCCGGGGCGGCCCGCAAACTGGAGACGATCTATCGCGAAGGGTACTTCCGCGCCGCACTTGCCTGGGCGGCCGGGATGGACGCTGCGTCGCCCCTGCTCGGAGGAGCGAGTGCGCGTCCCGCCGAGGGTGAACGGGTAAAGTATCCCCCTGAGGGTGGGCGGGGGCCCGGGGGGGCCACGCCGGCCGAGGGAGGCGACCCGGAATGGGGGGAGGCGGTGAACTGGCACCGACGCATGGCGTTCGAGATGCACCTCCTGGCGGCGGCGACCTGCGCCACCGCGCTGGACGTTCTCTCGGCCGGCGGCGAAGGAGCCGGAGAATTGGGCGCCCTCGCCGATCGGCCCGGAGAATTCAGGCTCGGCTGATCGAGCCGAACGGCCGCGAGTCGCACGGGACTCCACCCGACCCGCGCATCGCCCGCGCGCCCCGCACCGCCCGGCCCCATTGGTTGCCTTCCCCTCCATCCTGGGCGTATACTGGCCGGACGCGGCAGTCCCGTTCGGCGCGCGCGGCAGCACCGCCCCCGCTTTCCGGAGTGTGCTTCATGCAATGGCTCGACCGCCGGTCCCCGCCCGGGCCCATCGCGGCCTTGATCCTCGTCGGACTGGCTTGTTGCACGGGCCGGGCTTGGGGCCAGGCGGATCCGGTCGCCAAGGCGCTCGCCGACCTCGACTCCAAGGACCATGCGGTCCGGATCGAGGCAGCCAAGGCGCTGGGTGGGGAAAAGGCCGCAAAAAATGTCGTTTCGACCCTGGTGCGCCGCCTCGCCGATCCCGACTGGGGCGTTCAGGTGGCCGTCTGCGATGCCCTGGGACGCCTGGCCGCGGCGGAAGCGACGCAGACGGTGGCGCAGAAGGCCATCGACGGCGACATTTTCTTCGTCCGCGAAGCCGCCCTTCGCGCGGTCGCCGACCTCGACAAGAACAAGGCCATCGGCGTCTTTCTCAAGGCCGCCAAGTCCGGGAAGGGGGAGCACCGGGTCCGCGGGGTGCGCGCCCTGGGATCCCTGCGGGACCCAAGGCTGATCCCCGAGTTGAGCGCGTTGTCCAAGGACAAGGATCCGTTCATTCGCGGCGAAGCCATGGCCGCCTTGGGACCGATCGCCGACGGCAAGAGCGGTCTCATCATGCTCGATGTGCTGAAAGGAAAGGGGTTCGCCGCCCAGAACGGCGCGCTCCAGGGGTTGTCCCAGTGGATCCCGCGCGAGGAGAAGGAGAAGAAGCGGGCCATCGCCGCTGTCGCCGCCTTCCTGGCCGGCAACCGCGCGGGGTACGTCATCCGGCGCGCCCGGGAGACGCTGGGACCGATCGATGCCGCGCTGCTGTCGGAAGCGCTTCGCGCAGAACTCGGCCGCGCCGATCCGGAATCGAAGGTCCGCATCGCCTGGGTCGCGGCCGAACTCAATCTGCGCGACCTCGCCCCGGACCTGCGACCGTTCGCCAAGGAGAAGGACGAGAAACTGCGGGCCGCCGCCGCCGCCGCCCTCGGGCGCATCGGCGCCTCCGATGACACCACGTCCGCCCTGCTGCAAACCTTGCTCAAAGATCCCAGCCCCCTGGTTCAGGCGGCCGCGTTCCGCGCCTACTCCGAGGATCTGCGCGAGCGCATCGCCCCGGGGCAGGTGAAGGGGTTCCCGCCCGACATTCGCCTTGCGGCGGTCGGCGCGATGACCCGCGCCACCAAGGGGCTCGAAGAGGAGTTCCCCGCCCTCGTCGGCCTGCTCGACGACACCGACTGGCGCGTCGCCTGCGCGGCTGCGGTGGCCCTCGGCAAGCTGTTCCAGGAACGCGCGATCGAGTCGCTGACGAAGCCGCTCCGTCACGCGGACTGGCGCATTCGCGGCGCCGCGGCGGTCGCCGCAGGGAAGATCCTTCGTAAGGAGGCCATCCCGCTCCTCCTCGACGCCCTCCAGGACAAACACGCGATCGTCCAGGGAGCGGCATTGAAAAACCTTCAGTACCTGACCCGACAGACCTTCGGCCTCGATCCCGCGTCATGGCGGAACTGGTGGGGCGCCAACGAGAAGGGCTTTACCCCGTTCGACCCGCAGGACACGCTCAAGCGCCTTCGTGAAAGCGGGTACGGGACCGACGACTACATCTATAAGCTGTTCGAGAACATGGAAATCGTGGTCGTGAGCGGCTCCTGGGACCACGTCGAGGAGGTGCTCAAGGACCTCAAACTGAAACACCAGGTCATCTCCGGGTCCGAACTCGACAAGGTCCACCTCAATCCCCGCCAGATCGTCCTGCTCAACTGCGGCTCCCAGGTGGGCGGCAAGAACACCGAGTTCCTCCTCTGGTTCGTCGTCACCGGCGGATACCTCATGGCCACCGACTGGGCGATCGCCGACAGCCTCGAGAAGATCTGGCCCGGATACCTGGCCAGCTACAAGAAGGACGCCACCAATGACGACGTCGTCGTGAGCGAACCGTGTTCCTCGGACCGATTGCTGCGGAACGTCTACGCCGACCACGCGCGGACCAAGGTCTGGCTCGAAATCACGTCCTTCGGCATCCAGGTGAACAACCCCTACGTCATGACCACCCTCGTCGACAGCCTGGAGATGACGCAGAAGTACAACCTCGACACCCTCTGCCTGACCTTCGAGAACGGCCTCGGCAAGGTGTTCCACTCCATGAGCCACTTCTACCTGCAAAAGCAGTCCTTGCAGAACGTTCGCACGAAGCAGGAGTTGAAGATCTTCGCCATCGATCATCTGGGTCTGGACATCGACCAGGTCCGCCGCATGGACGATACCGGTGACTTCGACGCCGCGGGGAAAGAACCGCTGTCCCGGCACTACCCGGTGTTCAAGCTGATCGTGAACTATGTGGACGAGAGACTCCGCCGGGAGATCGGGGAAGAGTAAGGAGACGCGGTGGGCTGCGCATGCGCGCCCCCGGAATCGGACATCGCATGTCGAATTCCCCTGACCTCCATTGCGCCGTTTGCCAGGCGGCCATTCCGCCCGGGGCACGCTTCTGCCCCGCATGCGCGGCCCCCGTGTCCGGGATGATCTCCCACCCGGACGCGATGGTCACCCAGGTGGATTCGGGCCCCGCGCCCACGCCTTCCTCCCGTCCGTCCGGTTCCTCGAGTTCGCGCGGCTTCCCATCCCTTGCCCCGGGCGCCGTGATCGACGGCAAGTACGAGATCCGGGAAAAGCTCGGTGCCGGCGGATTCGGCGAGGTCTACAAAGTCCATCACAACATCCTCAAACGCGACCTCGCACTGAAGACGCTGCACCCCATGTTGGTGCATCACGTCCAGGTGCGGGAGCGGTTCTTCCGCGAGGCGCGCGTCCTCATGGACCTGTCCCATCCGAACATCGTGACCATGAGGGACGTCGGGGACTGCGGCGGCATGCTCTACCTCGTCATGGACTTCTGCCCCGGCGAGACGCTCCAGTCGGTGCTGAAGCGGCGCGGTCGCCTGTCCGCCGCCACCGTCGCCGGCATGGCGGTGCCGGTGCTGCGGGCGCTCGACTACGCGCACGCCCGCGGCGTCGTGCACCGCGATCTCAAGCCGGCCAACCTCATGATCACCCCTGGACTGCAGGGAAAGTCGGACATTCGGGTCCTCGACTTCGGTGTCGCCAAGGTGCTGGGCGACGACTCTTCGGGGGAATCCGATGCGGCCCCGTTGACCGGGACCGGCGTCGCGATCGGGACCCTACATTACATGAGCCCGGAGCAAGCCAGCGGGGACAACCCGGCCGGCAAGGGAATCGACGGCCGGGCGGATCTTTACTCCCTGGGCGCCTTGATGTTCGAGGCCGTCGCCGGGCGCCGTCCGTTCGAGGGGGAGAACAACACCCAGATTTACAAGAGGTTGCTGCTCGACCCGCCGCCGACCTTCGCGTCGTTGAAGGTGCCGGAAGAACTGACCGGCTTCGAAGACCTGCTCCGCCGGTGCCTGGCGAAAGATCCGCGCGAGCGTCCGGCGTCGGCCCGGGCGATGGGGGACGAACTGAATCTTCTGCTGCGGGACCGGGCCCCGTCGACTGCCCGGTCCACCCGGGCGGATCGCCCCGCGGCGGAGGTCCCGGTCGGAGCGGACCATGGGGGAGGCGTCCATCCGCAACGGCATTCAAGGGCGTCCCTTGCGATCGGACTGGGACTGGGCCTGGTCGGCCTTGTCCTGCTGCTCATGCTCGCCTTCCCCCGCACACCGAGCCCGGGTACACCTCCGGGAAACGCCCCGGAGCCCGTGGCCAACGGGCCCGGAGTTCCCGGTGAGGACCCCATCCCCGGGGTCCCCGCCAACCCGGTCCCCACCAACGCCCCGATCGAAGGGCGTCCGGTCGAGGATGGCAACGGTCCCGATCCGCTGCCGGTACCCTCAAACCATCCGGGCGGCGCCGCTCCGGTGCTGCCCGCCGGCTATCCCGAACTTCCCTACGCCCCCACCCTGGAGGATCCGGCGCTTCCACCTGCGCTCCCCGCCGAGTGGGGAGCGCCGGGCGAGTCCTTCAATCGCGCGCGCGAGACCGTCCTGAGCGACCGGCGGGCGGGGATCGAGGTCCTCCGCACTCTCAGCCGGTCCCCGGTGGGTGGGGTCTCTGCCCACGCGCATGCCGCCCTGACCATCCTGGCGGTGCGGGACAACGACGCGCCAGCGGTCCGCGTCGCCATGGAGGCGCTCGAGGCCCGCCATCCCGCCGCCCCGGTCCTGGAGGCTCTTCGGCCGGCGACCCGCGCCTACTGGGAGCGACAGGACCGCATCCTGTGGGAGAAGGTCCGTGAGGAATCGCAGCGGGCCATCCCCGCAGGTCGACTCCCCGCGTCACCCACACCGTATGAAGGGGCGATTCGCCCCGTCGTCGGCCTGCTCGAGCGATTGTCCGCCAGTCCGCTGGCCGACGAGATCCAGGCCTATCTGTCGGATCTGCAGGAGAAACAACGGCAGGCGGTGACGGAGGCGCACGAGGGGGCGATCCAGTCGGCCCGCGAACATTGGCAGGCGGGGAGGGTGGAAGCGGCACGCGCTGCGGTGCAGGTGGCCCAGCGATTCCGTCCCGACTCCGAGGACGCGGCGAAACTGCTCGAGGAGATCGACGCCCCGATCGGATCCCATGCCCTGGAGCCGATGGATGCCGAGGCGGTTTTGGACCACTCCGCCCCCGTCGTCGGACTCGACATCGGTCCGGACGGGAAGGAATTGGTCACGGCGTCCAGTGATCGGCAGATCCGGATCTGGAATCTCTCCACCCGCAAGGTCATCCGTACCTTCCGGGCGCCCGGGGACAAAGTCCATGCCGTGATGTTCGGAAGGCGGGATCACTCGGTCGCCACGGCCGGGAGCGACGGTTGGGTGCGTCTCTGGGATGCGGACACCGGGCGAGAACTCCGCAAGTTGGGCGGCCACAACGGCGCCGTGCTGGCGCTGGCGGTGTCGCCCCAGGCGGAGCTCATGGCCACCGCCGGGGCGGACGCCACGATCCGGATCTGGAAGATGTCGCCGCCGCGGCTCGACCAGCTGGTCACCTTCCATGACGGCCCCGTGCGGGGTGTGGATTTCAGCCCGGAGGGAAACATCCTCGCCTCCATCAGCGACGACGGGACGTTCAAATTCTGGGGGCTTCCCCAGAAGCTCCCGCTCAAGTCGTCGGCCAGCGTTCCGTCGGCCCTAACGTGCGTGACGTACCTTGGGATCGGGCGGCAAGTGGCCACCGGAGGGAAGGACGGGATCGTGCGACTTTGGATCTTCCCCGCCGGCGAGGTCCGACATGCCATTCCGGCCCATGAGGGCTCCGTGACGGCCCTGGCCTATCACGACGACTTGCATCGATTGGCCTCCGCGGGAGAGGACGGGAAAGTCCTGCTTTGGGATGTCCGCACCGGCCGGGCGGTGGCGACCTTCCGCGGGCACACCGGCCCGGTTCGTTCGCTCGCCTTCTTCGCGGACGGAACCCGCCTGGTCTCCGGAGGAGAGGATCGGGTGGTGCGGGTCTGGAGCATCGGGGAGTAGGCCCGGTCGGAGTTCCTCCGCCTGAAGTCGGGGGGGCGCTGCGGGTGACGGCATGGTCGGCAACGCAGGCCGCGCCGGGGGATGGCGCGCGCCGGGCAAGCGCTCGACTCCGCGACCGATGGCCGGTTGGACTCCTCCATTGCGCTCGGCTCACCGCGAGTGTCGCCGCGAAGCGCGCCGGCGCCGGCGGATGGGCAGACACGCGCGAGAAACAATGGAATTCTCGTCATTTCCCGTCTTGACACCCGGGTCGGTCTGCATAGGATGGGACTTCGCTCCTGCGGTCGGTTCGTGGTGTCCTGGGAGGATTGCCAACCCGCGAATCTCGGTTCGGAGAGGGGCCCCCGCTGCCGCGCGTGGGATACGCCGAGGCGCCTCGCGGATACGGATCCGGTTCATTCCCACCTGATCGTTCCTTCGACGGACGCGTTGAAGCGCAGTCACACGGACCCGGCCCCCGTTCCGGGGGCGGTTCGCTGCATTTCCGGTGGGTGGGCGGTGCCGGCCGTGCCTTGGCCATCCTCATGCGCGCGTCTGCGAAAGGCAGGTGACCCTTGAGGAAGAGTGCCCCGCTCCTCGCCATCTCCTTCCTGGTCGTCAACACGATCGGTCTCGCCTGGATCATCACCCTGCTCCAGGTGCGTCACCGTGACGATCGCAAGCTGCGTGTCGACCTGGCGCGACTCGACGCCGAGGTCCGGCTCGACCAGGCGATCCGCATTCCGTTCGACCTGCCCCTGGTTTCGCGGGACCAGGTCGGACAGCCGGTCCGCTGGGTGGCTGATGCCTCCGTCCCGGCCTCCCAACGGGAAAACGCGGGCCCGGTCACGTTCGACCCGCCGCTGCGGGGGTCGTTCCACTGGGGCGACTTCGACACCATCGAGTTCCGCCCGGAAGAGCGACTTCGCCCCGGCAGCGCGTACACCGGGCGCATCTCCCCGCGCTTGCGGGCCTGGGACGGCTCTCCGGTCGACTCCAAGCAGACCTTCACGATCGCGACGCCGGCGCTGGGTTGGACGGCGCTGGTCCAGCATTCGGTCGCGGTCGACGGTTCCATCGTGGCGGCCCTGCGGTTCAGCGACCTCGTCTCCCCCGACCAGTTGAGCGGGCGGATTGCGGTTCGCACTGCGCGCGGGCGGGAATTGGACTGGGAACCCGTGACCCATGCCCCGGAACGGGAGCATCGGATTCTCGTCGACGTGGGCGACCTGGAGGCCATCGACGTCACGTTGCAGGCGGGGATTCGGGGTGAAGGGGGGCCGCGGGGCCTGCCGGAGACTGAAACGCGGCGGTTGACCCTCGAACGTAAGCTGGCCGTGCAGGAGGTGTCGGCCGAGACCTCGACCTGGGGCGCGCCCTATCTCACCGTGCGCTTCAACCGGGAATTGGATCCGACGAGCGTGACCGATCGCGTGAGCGTCGAGGCGCTCTCCCGCGGCGCCGCCGCGGGTCCACTCCCGGTGCGCATCCAGGCCTCGGGGAGCCTGGTGACCCTGACCGGGGGCCTCGAGCACGGAACCCACTATCGCATCCGCATCCAGCCGGGGGTGCGATCGGAGAGCGGCCACGAACTGGCGGCCCTGGTCTCCCGGCAGATCGAAGTCGGCGACCGATCGACCGGCCTGCGATTCACTTCGGCGAATCCGGTGCACTTCCGCCAGGGGGCCCTCCTGCTCCCGGTGGAGACGGTGAACGTGGCCGAACTGGAAATCACGGCGCTTCGGATCTACCGGAACAATCTGGTCCACTTTCGCAACGAGGGGCGGCCCAACCGCTGGAACGCTTCGGAGTTCGAGTCGCTGGGTCATCCGCTGGGGAGGCTGGTCCGCCGCACGGGAGGCGCGCGCAACGTCGTCCAGCGCACGAACCTGGATCTTCGCGAGATCCTGCGCGACTCGGCCGCCGGGGGGGAGGAGGTGCTTCCCGGAGCGACGGTGGTGACCGTGCGCGATCCGCAGAACTACTGGACGAGGGAATGCAAGCTCGTACTCGTCACCGACCTCGGCCTGCTGGTGAAGCGTTCGCCCGCCGAGGTGGTGGTGTGGGTGTCGGCGCTGGGAACGACGAATCCGGTCGAAGGCGCGGAAATCACGGTCTATTCCCGGACCAATCAGGTTCTGCACGAAGGGAGGACGGATGCCGACGGCTTGGCGCGCTTCCCGGTGCCGGCGAAGCCGGGTGCCGTCGAGCCCCCGTTCCTGGTGGTGGCCTCGCGAGGCGAGGATGTCACCTATCTGGCGTTGGCCGATGGGGAACTGAGCGATGCCGGGTTCGAGGTGGACGGGTCCGCCAACGTCGGGAAAGGCCTCCGCGGGTTCGTCTGCCCGGAGCGGGGGATCTACCGTCCGGGCGAGACGGCGCACCTGACTGCCGTCGTGCGGCAGGTGGCCGCAGGCGCGACGCCGGCGGCGCCGACCGAACTCGTTCTGCCGGGCGAATTCCCCGTGCAGTTCCGGGTGAAAAAGCCGGACGGTTCTTCCTTCGGTGATTTCACCGCGACGCTGAGCCCGCAAGGGATCGCGCACGCCGACGTAACCGTGCCCGCGTATTGTCCGACCGGGGTCTACACCGTCTCCGTGGTCCTTCCCGGTCACGAGGAAGTTTTCGCGGATTCCCGCTTCCAGGTGGAGGACTTCATCCCGAACCGGATGGAGGTGACGCTTGCGGCGCCGTCGGGGCGGTGGGCGCCGGGACAGGCGCTGGAAATCCGGGCGCGGGGGGCGCACCTCTTCGGCGGACCGGCGGCGGACCGACGGGTGTCGGCCCATGCGGTGCTGGTGGACGCGCCGTTCGTGCCCGCGGGCTGGGACGGATTCGAATTCGGCGATCCGGCGCGCGAATCGACCAGCGTCCGGCTGCCGGTCGGCGAGATCCGATTGGACGACAACGGCGAAGGCGTGCTCCAGGTCGACCTGCCGGCCGCCGTGCGCGCCCGCGGGGCGCTCTCGTTGAACCTGAACGCCACGCTCCACGAGGTCGGCGGGCGCGGCGTGTCGGCGTGGATCGTCCGGCCGGTCGATCCCTCGCCGTACTACCTCGGACTGCGCGTGGCCGGGGACGCCGTGGCCGGAGGCCGGACCGCCGTCGAGGTCGCCGCTGTGGCGCCGGATGGGACCGCGGCCGCGGTCGGCGCCGTCCGCGCCACCGTCTCGAAGCTGGAGTGGACGTATGCGCTGCGCGAAGACTCGGACGGGAGGCTTCGCTACCAGAGCGAGTGCACGGCCGTGGTGTTGCAGGAGCAGGAGGTCTCATTGACCGGCGGCCGGGGCCGATTCGACCTGGAATCCGTCGAGTGGGGCTCGTTGCGGATCACCGTCGAAGGGACCGGCGCGGGCGCCCCACGCGCCAGCCAGGAACTCTACTTGGGATCATGGGGATATCAGCCGGTCCGCGGCATGCGCGTAGATCGAGTGGAGATCGTCCCGGACAAGGCCCGCTACCGGCCCGGCGAGACCGCGCGCGTCACGGTGCGAGCTCCCTTCTCCGGGCGACTCCTGCTCTTCGTGCAGCGGGAGACGACGTTGTGGACCCGCCAGGTCGAGCTGACCGACGGTCGCGGGGAGGTCGAGGTCCCGATCCTGCCGGGCTATGCGCCCAATGTCTATTGCGCCGCCACGGTGGTCCGTTCGCTCAAGAAGGGCGAGACCTGGGGGGCTCACCGCGCCTACGGCGTGGCGCCCCTGGGGGTCGACTGTACCGACAAGCGCCTGAGCCTCGCCGTGCGCGCCCCGGCGGAACTCACCCCGGGCTCCGCCATGACGGTGACGGTGGACGTGCGGGACGCGGCGGGCGTACCCGCATCCGGAGAGGTGGTCCTGTCGGCGGTCGACGAGGGGGTGCTCCGGCTGACCTCGTTTGCGACCCCCGATCCGTGGGCCGGGTTCTTCGGCAAGCGCCGATTGGACGTGGCGACCGCCGACGCCTGGGGCAACCTCTTCCCGGAAGAGGGCGAAAAGAGCCCCGGCGGGAAGTCCGAATCGGGCGGCGGCGAGCCGATGTCCCGGCGACTCAACCCGGTTTCGGTCGACCGGGTCAAGCCGGTGGCCCTCTGGCAGGCCCGGGTCCCGGTCGGTCCGGACGGTCGCGCCCAGGCCACCTGGACGCTGCCGGAATTCGACGGAGCGCTGCGGGTGATGGCCGTGGCGGCGTCGGGAGAACGCTTCGGCTCCGGGGAGGGGACGGTGCTCGTGCGCCGGCCGTTCATCGTGAAGGAAACGCTCCCGCGCGTGGCCTCGTGCGGGGATCGCTTCACCGTGCCGGTGGTGCTGCTCAACCGGACCGGCGCCGACGGCACCGCGCGGGTCGGTGTCCGCGTGGTCTCGCTGGATCCGGCTGCAGCGACCGGCCACACCGCGCTCGCGCTGCCGCTCGCGGTCGAAGGGCCGGACTCCACGATGGTCAAGATTCCCGCGGGGGGAGAGGCGACGGTCCAGTTCAGCCTCGCCGCGGGCGTGGTTCCCGGCCCGGTCCGGGTTCTGGTCGACGCCTCCCTCGGCGAGTATGAGGTCGAGAAATCGACCGACCTGGCGGTGAGACCGCCGGCCCCCCTCGTCCGCGCCAGCGGATATGGCGTCGTGTCCGCCGGCGAGACTCGGAACTTCCGGACCCACGGTTCCTTCGATCCGCAGACCACGCATTGGTCCGTGACCGTCTCGAGCGGCCCAACCCTGCGGCTGGGCGAGGCGCTGCGGTACGTCCTGCGCTATCCGTACGGGTGCCTGGAACAGACGACCTCCGGCACCTTGCCGTTGTTGCGCCTCAAGGACCTGTCCCGGCTTGCGGACCCTGAGCGGTTCACGGACGAGAGCTTCGTGGATCGGGCGGTGCAGGCGGGCATTCACCGGTTGCTGGCCATGCAGACGTACGAGGGGGGGATGTCGACCTGGTCGGGAGGCGGGCCGGCCTATCCGTATGGTTCCGTCTACGCGGCGCAATGCCTCCTCGAGGCGGAAGCGGCCGGGTACTCGGTTCCCCCGGGATGCCGGGACGCCCTGCTCACCTACATTCGAAAGCGGGTGGTGGACGTGGCCGACTCGCGCAACGCGAATCGTGCGCTGCAGGCCTACGGCTGCGCGGTCCTGGCGCTGGCGGGCGACCCGCCTCTGGGCGTGGTTCAACGCCTCCTGCGGAACCCCGAGGTCGAACAGGGGGATGTTCGGGCGTATCTGGCGAAGGCGCTGATGCGGGCGGGCAGGAAGGCGGAAGCGGTGGGCCTGCTGGGAGCGGAACTGCCGCCGCCCGGAGGCGCGCCGGAGCTGGCCGGCCCGGTGGTGTCGGCGGTCGGAGAGACCGCGATCCTCCTGGACGCGTACCTCGATGTCGATCCGGACAGTCCCGCGGTCCCGGTGCTGGTGCAGCGGCTCCATGACGGGATGCGCGGGGAGCGCTGGCCGTCGACCCACGACAACGCTCTGGCGCTTCTGGCTCTCGGCAAGTACGCACAGCTCGAGGCCGCGCGCGCGCACGGTTCCGGGGACGCCCCGCTCACCGGCACGCTGGAGATCGCCGGCGCCCGGCGCGGCCTGGACGGCACGGCGACCGCGCAAGTGACCGGCAAGGGCGGCGCGGAGCGCGAATTCAGCGTCTCCGCGCAGGGGAAGGGGCGCTTCTTCGTCTACTGGACGGAAGAGGGCGTGCCGCGTTCCGGTCGGATCGCCGAGGCCGACTCGAACCTGACCGTGCGGCGGCAGTACTACCAACGCGACGGCACGCGGGTGGAAGCCGACCAGGGGGGCGTGCCCGTCTTCCGTGCCGGAGAGACCTACGTGGTCGAACTGACCTTGCGGGCGCACCGCGCGTGCACCGCGGTCGCGGTCGCGGACCTGCTGCCCGCCGGGCTGGAGATCGAAAATCCTCGGATCGCGACTTCGGACTGGCAGCCGGTGGACTCGCCGCAGACCCTGGTGGATTCCCGGGGCCATCGGCGGGAAGCGCAACTCGTCGAACCCGATCACGTGGAAATGCGCGACGACCGGTTGCTTCTGTTCGCCGTGCCGCCGGTGAATCACGTCGGCGTCTATCGATACGTCGTGCGCGCGGTCACGCGCGGGGAGTTCGTCCTGCCCGCGGTTGCGGCGGAGTGCATGTACGATCCGTCGTGGTCGAGCGTGAGCGGGCAGGGGACGGTTCGGGTCGGCGATTGAGCCTGGGCGGGCTTCGGAGGGGCGCGACGCATGGACGGGTGGACGGGAAGGGTGCGGCTCTGGGGAGGCGCCCATCCGCGGGCGAGACGGGCCCTCCTCGGCGTAGCGGCGGGGTGTTTCCTCGTCGCCGTCGTCGGGGGCGCGCTCCATCTGCTCTTCCCGTACCCGGTCGAGCGGCTTGCGCTCGACCGCTCCCCCACCATTCGCGACCGGAACGGGGAGCCGTTGCGGCGAATGCTCGCGCCCGGGCAAGTCTGGCGGCTCGTGCGACCGCTGGACCGGATCCACCCGGCGCTGATCGAAGCCACGATCGCGGCCGAAGACCGCCGTTTCCGGTCTCACGGAGGCGTCGATCTTTTCGCGGTGGCCCGCGCCCTCTGGCTCAATTTGAGCCACGGGCGCACGGTTTCGGGCGCGTCCACGATCACGATGCAGCTCGCGCGCATGGTCGAGCCGCGGCCGCGTACGATTTGGGGCAAGCTCCAGCAGGCGTTCCGCGCGCTGCAGTTGGAACGACTGCTGACCAAGGACGAGATTCTCTACCAGTATCTGAATCGCGCTCCCTATGGTGGAAACCTGAGCGGCGTCGAGGCGGCGGCGCGGGCCTACTTCGGCAGACCGGCCGCGGAGTTGTCGTTGGCGGAGGCGGCGCTGGTGGCGGGGCTCCCCCAGGCCCCGTCGCGGTTGCGTCCGGACCGCCATCCGGACCGGGCCCGCGCGCGGCGGGGGTACGTCCTCGACCGGTTGCTCGAGCAGGGGAAGATTACGGACGAGGAACATGCCCGGGCCGTCCAGGCGCCCGTCGAAGTGCGCCGTCGCCCCTTCGAGTGGGTCGCGCGGCATTTCACGGTTCGCTTCGACGTCGATTCGGCCGATTCCGCGGAAACCGACCTGCGCACCACGCTCGACCTGCGGATCCAGCAGGTCGTCGAAGACCGTCTCGCCGTTCACGTCGACCGTCTCGCCGCCGCCGGCATCACGAACGGCGCCGCCGTGGTGATCGAGAACGCCACGGGCGCGATCCGCGCCCTGGTCGGATCCGTCCGTTGGCGGGAGCCCGACCTGGCCCTGGGACGCTCGCCGGTCGAGCCGGACGACCACGAGGTGGACGGCACGCGCGCGCGGCGCGCCCCGGGATCGACCTTGAAGCCGTTGCTCTACGCCGCCGCACTCGACTCCGGAACCCTCTCCCCCGCGGAGGTCCTGCTCGACGTCCCGGTTTCGTATCGGGACTACGTGCCCGAAAACATGGATGGCGAGTGCCGCGGGCCGGTTCGCCTCGAGGACGCGCTGGTCCAATCGCTCAACCTGCCGGCCGTGCGGATCCTGGCCGCGCTGGGCCCGGAGCGGTTTCTGGTCGTGCTCCGGGAGCTTGGATTCTCCACCCTCGGATCGTCCGCCGCCCGCTATGGACTGGGACTTGCGCTGGGCGGATGTGAAGTCACGCTGCTCGATCTGACCCATGCCTACTCGGCATTGGCGCGCGGGGGATCGCTGACCCCGTTGCGCTGGCGCGTGACCGACGACGCGCCGGGGGGTGGGGCGGTCGGGCGGAAACCGTGGCCGGTCTTCACTCCGGAAGCGGCGTTCGTGATCACGCGCATCCTGCAGGACCGCACGCGCCTCGGCCTGGCGGCGGACGGGCTGCGCGCCGGACCCGGGGCGCGGGTTGCCTGGAAGACCGGGACCTCGCACGGCCACCGCGACGCCTGGTGCGTGGGGTATGATCCGCAGTTCACGGTCGGGGTGTGGCTGGGAAACTCCACGGGACGGGCTTCGGCGGGGCTGGTGGCGATCGAGGCGGCGGCGCCGGCGATGCACGACGTCTTCGCCGCGATCGGCGCCCGCGTGCCGGAAGATTGGCCGGCTGCACCCGCGGGACTGGTGGAAGGCCGGGTCTGCGCGCGCTCCGGGATGCCGCCGGGGCCTCACTGCGGACCGGTGGAAACGGCCTGGTCGATCCGTGGGCGATCCCCGGAGAATCCGTGCCGGATTCACCGGGCCGGCGGCGTGGAGCGATGGCCCGAGGACGTCGACGCCTGGCTGCGCGAGCGCGGATGGCACCCGACTGCGGAGGCTTCCACCGCGGGCACGGCCATCCCCTCCCCCCCGTCCGCGTCGCCCGCGCCGGATCCGCTTGCGACGGAGGGTCCACGCTTGGGTGCGCCGCCCCCCCGGGGCGCCGCTCCGCGCATCCTCTCCCCGCGCAACGGCGAGCGATTCGTCCTCCTCGCGGGCGCGCCGGAGGCGTCGCGCCTGACCTTGCGCGCGCGCGCCGCGCCGGATGCCGGCACCCTGCACTGGTTCGTCGACGGCGAGCGCATCGCAACCGCGGCGCCGGGAGATCCCGTGATCTGGACCCTGACGCCGGGTACCCACCGGCTGGCTGTGGTCGACGCCCACGGCCGCTCCGACAGCGTCACGATTGCGATCGCGCCGTAGCCCCCGTGCCGGGATCTCCCCATGTCCCCGACCGACCCCGCTCCCACGGCCTCCCCCGCCGGTCCCGCGGAGCCGGCCGGCGCAGGCTGGTGGGCCTGGACGGGGCGGATCGCCGGACCGCTGGCGCTCCTGTTCTTCCTGTTCGCCCCACTGCCGCTCTCCGATACCGCGGCTCGGGCCGCCGGGATCGCCGCATGGATGGCGATCTGGTGGGTGACCGAGGCCGTCTCCATCTATCGGACCTCCCTCCTGCCGATCGTCCTCTTCCCCGCCTTTGGAGTGTTCGGCGCGGACTGGACCCGGAACGTCGAACGCACCCTGCGCCCGTACGTGGATGACTACATCTGGCTCTTCTTCGGCGGCATGTGCATCGCGGCCGCGATGGAGAAGTGGAACCTGCACCGCCGCATCGCCCTGCACATCCTCCGGCTCGTCGGCGCGGAGGGTGACCGCCTCCTGCTCGGCTTCCTCATCGCCTCGGCCGCCATCTCGTTCTGGATCTCGAATACCGCGACCGCGGTCATGATGCTGCCCATCGGCATGGCGGTGCTCGCCCAACTCGAAGCCGACGCCGGCGGACACCGCCGGGTCGGCCTGGGGGCGGCGATCATGCTCAGCATCGCGTACGGAGCGAATGTCGGCGGCATCGGAACCAAGATCGGCACTGCCCCCAATGCGATCTTCTGCGGGTACGCGGCCGATCGTCTGGGACACGACATCTCCTTCCTGGGTTGGAGCGCCATCGGCGTCCCGTTCGTGCTGCTCTTCCTTCCGGTCATCTGGTGGGTCCTGCGCTTCGTATCGCGGGAAGACGTGCGCGGCGTGACCCGCGGCCGCGAAACGGTCGCCAGCGAGCTGGCGAGGCTGGGACCGACCCGCCGGACGGAGTGGCTCGTGCTTGCCGTCTTCGCGGTGGCCGCCGGTCTCTGGATTGCCGGTCAGCCCGCCAGCAAGGCCCTCGGGCTCAAGAGCAGCCGGTTCGAAGCCTTCGTCTCGCTCGGCGCGGCGGGCCTTCTCATCGCCCTGCGATTGCTCGATTTCGCCGCCTTTCGCCGGGTTCCGTGGAGCACCCTGCTGCTTCTCGGCGGGGCGTTTTCCATGGCCGCCGGCATCGAGGGAAGCGGCCTGTCCGCCGCCATGGGCGAGAGCCTGTCGGTGGTCTCGTCGCTCTCCCCGATGGGGCAGATTTTCGCCACCGCCTTCCTCACGGTGGCCGCATCCGCGGTCGCGTCCAACGTCGCCACCATCACGGTGATGCTCCCCATCCTCCATTCCGTCACGGGCGGATCGATCCCCGTTCTCGCCGCCGCCACCGTGGCCTCCTCTTGCGACTTCGCCCTCCCCGCCGGCACGCCACCCAACGCCATCGTCTTCGGCAGCGGCTACCTGACCGTCCCGCGCATGGCGCGCGTCGGCTTCGTCCTCGACCTCCTGGCCGCCCTCGTCATCGGACTCTGGTTCTGGCTCGGAGTGCGCCTGTGGATCCGCTGACCCCGGCGGGGGCATCCAGGCCGCCCCGCGACCTCGACCTCCTGCCCAAGGCCGAACTCCACCTCCACCTCGAGGGTGCGGTGCGCTGGGCCACCGCGCGCGAATTCGTGCGCGCGGCCGGACTCCCCGATCTTCCCGAGTCCCCCTTCTTCGCGGCGCCGGATTACCGCTTCCCGGACTTCGAGTCGTTCCTGGGCGGGTTTCGTGCGTACATGATCCCGACGTTCACCCGTCCGGAACGGTACCGGCGCGTCGCGCGCGAGCTGGCCGAGGATCTCGCCCGTCAGCAGGTGCGCTACGCGGAAGTCAACTTCGCCCCCGGACTCGCCCGCCTCGCAGGGCTCACCGTCGCCGCAGCGGCCGGCGCCCTGCACGAAGGATTCGCGGCCGTCCCTCGAGCCCCCGCGCTCGCCCTGGTCGCCGGATTCTCGCGCGACAAGGGTCCGGACCACGCGCTCGAGGTCGGTCGGGAGGCCCTCGAGGTTCCCGCCATCATGGCCATCGATCTCCACGGGGCGGAGGAGTCCGCCTGGCCCCCCTCGCGATTTCGCGCGCTCTTCGATCTCGCGCGCGACCGCGGCCGGTTGCTCAAGGCGCACGCCGGTGAATTCGGGGGGCCGGAGTCGATCGCGGACGCGCTCTCGGTCGGGGTTGCCCGGCTCGGGCATGCCCTCGCCCTCCCCCACGATCCGTCGCTTGCGGACGAAACGCGCCGCCGCCAGGTCGTCCTCGAAATGTGCCCCACCAGCAACCTCCGGCTGCGTCGCATCGACCGGATCGCCGATCATCCCCTCCCCGCGCTTCTGGCCGCGGGTCACCGCGTCACGGTGAATTCCGACGATCCGCTCCTCTTCGATACCACGTTGACCGCCGAACTCGAACGCCTGCGCAACGACCTTCAACTGTCCGATGCGGATCTTGCCGCCTTGCAACGCCACGCCTTCTCGGCCGCCCTCGCGACCCCCGACGAGCGACATCGCTGGCTCGCCGAACTGGATGGCTGGATCGCGTAAGTCGCCCGCACGCCGCGAAGTTCCGATGCGCCGCATCCCGCGCCGTCGCCGCACCCTCGAACCCGATCCGACGCCGCGCGGACAGAACCGGTCGCCCGCTGTGGCATCGAGATCGCCGGCGCGAGAGGAGCCCCGCGGCGGAGGCCGTCCTCCGGATCGGTCCTGCCCGCACACCCGTTTCGGCGCGCTGAACCGGGGGCGAGGCGCGCGAGACTGCGTTTCGATTGACAGTCTCGGCGTTCGCAGGCTACGATCCCGCCGACCTTTACGTCACGTTGCCCGCGCGGGAGGACTTCCCCCATGTCGCAAAACCTGTTCGTCACCGCCACCCGCCCCAACGCCGGAAAAACCGCCGTCACGATCGGATTGACGGCCGCCCTCGTCAAGACGGTCAAGCGCATCGGCTTCATCAAGCCGATCGGGCAGGCCGACCGCGGCGCGGGACGCCATCGCGTCGACGAGGACACGCTTCTGGTCGAAAAAGCGTGCCGCGTTCACTGCAACATCGGCGACATGAACCCGATCGTGATCGAGTCGGGTTTCCCGCTGTCGTTCCTCAATCCGTCCGTGCTCGAGACGCATATTGCGAACCTGCAGGCGTCCTTCAACCGCATTGCGGAGGGGAAGGAGATCGTCGTCCTGGAGGGCTCCGGACACGCGGCGCTCGGCGCCTCCTTCGGCCTCTCCAACGCCTTCGTCGCGAAGCTCTTCGATGCCAAGGTGCTCCTGGTATCCTCCGGCGGAATCGGCTATCCGGTGGACGAAATCCTGCTCTCCAAGCACTACTTCGAAAAGGAAGGCGTCTCCCTCCTCGGCGTCATCATCAACAAAGTTTCGGACGAGGACTGGGAAAGCGTCCAGACCATCACGAAGACGATCCTCGAAGACCATGGCGTTCGCTTCCTCGGGGCGATTCCGTACAAGCGCGACCTGTACCGACCGACCCTGATGCAAGTGCTCGAGGCCCTGCGCGGAGAACTCATTCACGGCGACAAGCAGCTCTCCAACGCGATCGGTCACATCAGCGTCGGCGCCATGACGGTATCGAACGCGATCGGCCGCCTGGCCGGCCCGACGCTGCTCATCGTCCCCGGCGATCGCGACGATCTCATCCTGGCCGCATTGGCGGCGAAGAGCGCCGGCTGGGGAAACTTCTCCCTGACCGGAATCGTGCTGACGGGGAACCTGCACCCCACGCCACTGGTCACCGAGCTGATCAAGAAAGCCGATGTCGCCACCATCCTGGTGGAGCCCAACAGCTACGAGACCGCCGCCAAGCTCAACAGCCTCGAGGTCAAGATCTCGCCCTGGGATCGGGATAAGATCGACACCATCGTGCAGAATTTCGCCGAACACGTGGATGTGGACCGGCTGACCAAGCTCATCCAGGCCTAGCGCGGATGACTCAGGAAGCCGCGTCCGCGGCTTCGTGACGAATCCGCCCGCGGGCTCCTGGGCGCATCAGCAGCCAGGACCGGCGGGCGGAGCAGGATTGTTTGCGAACAGCGCAGCGGTTCGTGAATAATCCGGGCTCGTGGGTCTGCCATCTTGAGATCCCGGGTTCGGCCGAGGCGATGTGCATCGCCGACGACGAGCGACGAAGCCCGGCGCGAACAGCGACCGGACCAACCCGGGAGATCGGGGTTGAAGCCCCACAAGGTCGCGCGCCGGCCGGCTCGAGTCCGGCGAACTCACGCGCACGGCCGGGAGGGGCCGGGCATCCCGCGCGCGGAAGCGGAATCCCGCGGCGGGCCCGGCCGCCATTCGAGGTACCCGCATGATCAAAGTTGCTCTCAGCGGTGCGTGCGGACGCATGGGGGCCCGCATCGCGGCTCTCCTCGCGGATGGCCACGACATGAAGCTCGCCGTCGCCATCGAACGGGAGGGTCATCCGGATCTCGGCAAGCCATACGGCCCGCTCGTGGGACTTCAGCGAATCAACCTCCCCCTGGTCGATCATCTCGACCAGTTTGTCCATGTGTTGATCGACTTCGCCTCCCCGGCGTCCACGCTGAAGCGCCTTGACGAGTGCGCAAAGCGCGGTTCCGCGATCGTCATCGGCACGACGGGACACTCCCCGGAGCAGTTGAAGCGAATCCGTGCCGCGGCCGCCAAGATCCCGGTCCTGCTCGCGCCCAACATGAGCATCGGCGTGAATCTCCTGTTTCGCATCGCCGCAGAGGTCGCACGCCGCCTCGGGGATTCGTACGACATCGAAATCGTCGAAGCCCATCATCGCTTCAAGAAGGATTCCCCGAGTGGAACCGCCTTGAGACTGGCACAGGGAATCGCGGAGGCCTTGGGGCGGGATTTGAACAAGGTCGCGGCCCACGGGCGTGCGCAGGGTCACCACGAGCGGCCGTCGCAGGAGATCGGCATCCACGCCGTGCGCGCGGGCGACATCATCGGCGAGCATACGGTGCTCTTCTCCAACCTCGGAGAGCGAATCGAGTTAACGCACCGAGCGCATTCGCGCGACACCTTCGCCGGGGGCGCCGTTCGCGCCGCGCGCTTCCTCGCGTCCGCGAAACCCGGTAACTACAGCATAGATCAGGCTTTCGGACTGACTGAGAATTCCCCGCCGACCGCGACATCGACGCGCCGCGGCCGCACCCCCCGGCGAATCGCGCGCTGAGGGAATTTCTCTTGACAGGGCATCATGGTATGTTTTTAATTGCGAATGGTTTAGGGCGGGTGAGCTGTCCCGGGGCGGGATAGCGAATTCCCGTGCGTCCGGCGATCCCGAGGACGCTGGGAGACACCGCGGAAGCGAGTGCGCCGGCACCGTGCAGGCGGGGCGATTGAAGGGGAGGTCAGTCGTGACGAAGAAGGATATCGTCAAGACTCTGGCCGACAAGTTCGTCTTGTCTCAAGTCGATGCCAAGAAAGTGGTTCAGGGTACGTTCGATGCGATCATCGAGACCCTCGTCGAGAACGGCCGCATCGAACTGCGCAACTTCGGGGTCTTCGAGGTCAAGACCCGCAAGCCGCGCAAGGCCCGCAATCCGCGGACCGGTGAGGAAGTGTTCGTCCCCGAGAAGAAGGTGGTCACCTTCAAGCCGGGTCGTGTCATGGAAGCGAAGATCCGCGAAAAGATTGCGACATGAACGTACACGAGTATCAAGCCAAGTCGCTGCTCAAGACCTTCCGCATTCCCGTCCCCACCGGCGCGTTGGCGACCACTCCCGACGAAGCGGCCGGCGCCTTTCGGCAGTTGGGCGTGCCGCGGGCGGCGGTGAAGGCCCAGATCCACGCCGGCGGTCGCGGCAAAGGGGGCGGCATCAAGGTCGTCTCCTCCGAGAGCGAAGCCCGCGGCGCGGCGGCTGCCATGCTCGGCAAGCCCCTGGTCACTCCCCAGACCGGTCCCCAGGGACGCATCGTCCAGCGCGTCTGGGTGGAGGAAGGGGTCGAGATTCTCAAGGAACTGTATGTCGGCATCGTCGTCGACCGGAAGGCCAACCGCCCGGTGATGATGGTGAGTTCGGAAGGCGGCATGGACATCGAAGAAGTCGCCGCCAAGATGCCGGACAAGATCCATCGCGCGGAGATCCATGGGTCGCTCGGCCTCGGCGACTACCAGGGGCGAAAACTGTGCGCCTTGCTCGGTCTTCCGCAGGAGCATCATCGCACCGCGACGGGCATCTTCACCGGCATCGCGCGCCTGTTCCTCGATCTCGACTGCTCGCTGGCGGAGATCAACCCGCTCGGGATCGTGAAGGGGCGGGGCGTGATGGCGCTCGACGCCAAACTCAATTTCGATGACCGCGCGCTCGACCGGCATCCGGATCTGCAGGCGCTTCACGACGCTGCCGAAGAGGATCCGAACGAGTTGGAGGCGAGCAAGGCGGGCCTCAGTTACGTGAGCATGGACGGGAACATCGGCTGCATGGTGAACGGCGCGGGGCTGGCCATGTCGACGATGGACATGATCAACTTCCACGGCGGATCGCCCGCGAACTTCCTCGATGTGGGCGGCGGCGCGACCAAGGAGCAGGTGACCAAGGCGTTCAAGCTGCTGCTGGCCAACCCGAAGGTGCGCGCGGTGCTGATCAACATCTTCGGCGGGATCATGAAGTGCGACGTCATCGCCCAGGGCGTGATCGCCGCTGCGAAGGACCTGTCGCTGAAAGTGCCGCTGGTGGTGCGACTGGAAGGGACGAACGTGGAGGCGGGACGCAAACTGCTCGCCGAATCGGGGCTCAACCTGACGGCTGCGGCGGACATGGACGATGCCGCGCGCAAGGCGGTCGCGGCGGCCAAGGCCTGATCCGCGGGACACGGCCGGACGAGGCACGGAGAGGGCGACTCTTCGTGCCTTTGTGCATTTCTCGCCCGTCGTGAGACCATCACCGGGGACGGATTCGAGGGGGACGAAGCATGCGCAGACTCTTGATCGTTGTCGCCGTGGCCGCGCTCCTCTGCGCGGTTGGGGTTGCGGCCCAGGACGCCCCGGAGCCGGGCGCGACCGCCGCGCGCGCCCCCGGGCGACTCACCGACGCCGATCTCTTCGCGATGCTCGACGGGCTGGGGGTCGAACCGGTCAAGGTGAACGAGGCGGTTTTCCGGGTCACGGTGCGCCAGGACGGCTGGACCGTGCCCGTGCAATTCGCCTTGAGCCGCAGCGAGGAGAAGGTCTGGATGACCGCGTTCCTGGGCGGCGTTTCCGATCCGGAGCAGGCCTCCGCCTCGTCGTTGCGGGCGCTGCTCACCGCCTACGAGGCGGTCGCGCCGGCGCATTTCTTCCTCAAGGACGGTGGTCTCAAGTTGCATCTTGGGATGGCGTTGGACAACCGGGCGGTGACTCCCGCGGCCCTCCGTCGCGACCTGGACCATCTGTGCGCCGGGATTCGCGCGACGGCGGACTTGTGGAATGCCCCGCCCTGGAATGGGGTCGGCCGGGCGCGCAAGACCGATGCAGGCGGCGGGCCGGACGAAAAAGAGCCGGGAGCACCGGCGGGGGCGCCGGGTCCGGAGGGATCGTCGGGCGCGGATGCCGGATCCGGAAGTTGATCGGTTACGATTTCTTGCGCAGGAAGACGATCGCGGCGAGCAGCAGGAGCACCCCGCCGCCGACGATGTAAGGCAGCGGGATCGGCATTTCCGCTCCCCCGCCTTCGACCGCGAAGGTGACGCTCACGGAACCCGGCTTGTCGAGTTTCGCTTCCAGCGGAGGCGTGCTGGGCCCCGGGCGCTGGATGCGGGCCTGGGTCCACGCGGGGATGTCGGCATCGAACTCGAACCGCACCGTCTGGCGTCCGCCCGCGCCGGGCAGGTAGAGGAACGAGGCCTCTCCATCGTCGGTGAGGGCCGGCCCGGCGGCGAGGGTGTTTCCGGCCTCATCCAGCACGGTCACTTTGACCGATCCCTGGAAATCCCGCTCCTGCTCCGGATCGAGAATGTTGAGGCCGAAGCGGACGAGTTCGCCGACCGCGGGGGTCGGGGGAGTCATGGTCAGGGTCAGGACCAGTTGATCCTGCTGCACGCGCTGGACCGCCCGGGGGGCCTCCGGCACGAAGGGTTTGGGGTCCGGTTCCGGGCGCGTGGAGGGATCACCATGGTCCGCCACGCCGGGGAAGGCCGCCAAACCGACCCAAAGGGCCAGGAGCGTGCCGGGGAACCACCGGGGTGCCGATCGACGTTCGCCCATTCCGATACCCTCGCTACTTCTTCTGCCCGCCCGTCGGATGGTCCATTTTCCCGCCGGGGTGATCCATTTTTCCGCCCGGCTGATCCCCGCCCTTCGGGTCCGACTCCCCCTTCGGCTCGTCCTTCTTCTCGTCCTTGGCCTTGGGCACGGCCTGTTTTCCGGCGCTGAAGCCGCCGCGCGGGACGACGCGCGTCCAGGTCACGTTGTGAAGGTTGAGGACGCGCTTGGCCATGGAGAAGCAGATCGCTCCCTGCGCGGTGCTGACCACCCGGCCCCGCACCCGTTCGTTCGGGCCGTCCGGTTCGAAGGAACCGTAGTCGCGACCGCCCAGGGTCTGATGGTCGCGCAGCACCGGCATGACCTTGTCGCGCCACATGAACCAGTCGTCTTCGCCCACGATGAAGCACGAGTTCGTGGCCCAGAACCAGTACTCGAAGTTGACGATGTCGTCCTTCCACGAGTTCGGCATCAGTCCGAGCATGGTGTAGCTCGAGGGGGTCGGCGTCTCTTCCACGGCGCCTTCGTCGGCCGGCGGGTGCCCGGTCGGACCCAGGATGGCGTAGAAGGGGTTCCAGCGCGGGGGATGCAATCGCAGCAGGTCCATCCGCTGCTGGATGAATTCGTGGATCGGCGTCGTGCCGACCGCCTTCGGCGTCAGGTAGACCGCCGCGCTGATCGCTTGCGCCGAGGTGGCGTACGAGCGGAACCAGTAGTTTCCGTTCCGATCGAACGGCACCTTCACGGTGGTCGCCGACTCCGCGATCTTGTTGAGGGTCTCCATGGTGAACTTGACCACCACCGAGCTCAAGTCCTTCTGGGCGAGGCTGGGGCCGAGCGCGAGTTGCTGCGTGCGCTTGGCATAGGAGTAGCGGACGGCCGCCAGGAGCGCCACGCGCGGCATATTGACCGACTTGGGATGGAACCAGTCGTACTCCCCCTCGGCCGGCTTGTCCGCGATCGCGGCGATGGCATTTTCGATCGCCTTGTCGAGTTTCTCCTCGAACGGGGTTTGTTTCTCGTTGTTGAGGCGCCGCGTCTGGCCGTTGAGGAAGGAAGTCTCGAGGACCGCCAGCGTGGCCAGCAGGTGGTTGGTCGCCCAGATGTGCTGGGCCTGGACCGGGAAGTCCGGGCTGCCGCCTTGCGGCGGCGCCGGGTTCTTTCCGGAACGGAAGATCCCGTTCGGCTTCTGCTGCGACAAGAGCCAGGTCACGCCACGTTCCACGTTCTCGCGATAGGGGCCGCCGCGCAGGTGGTTGCGGTCGGAGGCAAGGGCCAGCACGGCCCACGCGGTGGTCTGGACATCGAGATACTCCTGCGCATCCTCGGGCCAGAGCCGGGGAAATCCGTGGCGGTCGCGATACGGGTTGTGTTTCGCCGCGGACCAGTGCCCGTCGTCCTCTTGGGTGCGGGCGATCCAGGCCAGGGCCCGGCGCAGCGCGAGGGCGTCCCCCGGCGGGAGCGGGGCATCGTCGCGGTTGGGCGCATTCAGGAGCAGCACTTCGTTCAGGATGCCGCGCAGGCGGAAGTCCGTGTCCGGGGATTCCGCCCGTTTCCGGAGCGCGTCAAGTTCCCCCACCGAGGTCCGCTCCAGGAGCGCCGAAGAGGCCAGCAGCGCGTCCTCCGGAGGTCCGGGAGTCAGGACTCGCTCGACCAGGGCCGCGACCGCCTCGGCGGAGGAATGACGAGCTACCGCGGTGATGGCGCTGACGTGCAGATCCGGGTCCTTTTCCGACTTCAGGAAATCAAGGAGGGCCGCAAGCGCGGCGGGTTCTTCGGAAGCGCCGAGGACCATGAGGGCCCCGGTCTTGGCCGCAGGACTTTTGAGTTGCCCGAGCAGAGACTTGGCGCGGTCGACGATCCCCGGTCCCTTGACGCGCGCGAGCGACCCATGGACCATCGGGATCAACGCGGAGGGCGGCCATTCGGCTCCGGAATCCAGCGTGCGGAGGAGGATCTCGACGGCATGCGGCGTCCGGGCCTTCTCGAGGACCTGGACGGCGCTGATCCAGAGACGCGGTTGATGCGCACGATCGAGCATGCTGCCGGCGGCGTCGAGGACCTTGTCTTCGGCCAGCAACGCCGACATTCCCGGGTACCCCAATCGATCCATGAGGTAGATCTTGATCTCCGGGTAGGTCTGGTTGAGCGTGGACAGCGCGGCCTGCATGCCCTTCGGTCCCTGACCCTGAACCAGCGAATGGATGGAGTAGTAGCGGACCCACTTGTCCGGATACTGGATCCCCCGGGTGCGGACCCACTCCAGGACGGCGGGGTCGGTGAATTCGGTCAGCGCGCGTTCGAGTTCGATGCGGACCCTCTCGCTGTTGTCGTAGGCGGCGAGGAACAGGGTCTTGAAGGCCGACAGCGTGTTCAGTTTCTTCAGTTCCTGGATCGCGGCGATGCGCTGGGCGACGTCGGCGCTGCGAATCTGTTCGCGCAGCTTGTCGTGGCCCGGAGAAGACGCCCAGGTCTCGGCAAGGAAATAGCCTGTCAGCAGGGCGGTGCCGAGCCACAGGGTTGCGGTGGCGAGCCGTCTCATGGGGAGGGTCTCCTGGAAGGGCGGGGACGGCGCTGCGGGAGCCGGACCGTCCTATGGCGTGACTTCGCGCGTGGGTCGACCACAGGCGCAGCGATTCTAAACGCCGTTGACTATTGCGTCAAGCACCGCTGGGCAGAATGGCGGACCCATCCCGGAGAAAAGAACAGACCCCCGGACAACGGTCTTGTCAGGGGGTCCGCGGCGAGTTCGAACTAGGGATCAGATCATTTCTTACAGCGTGCGAACGTCCGTGTCGATGTCGGCCGGAGCCTCGATCGCGTCATCGGAATCGCCATCCGAGTCACCATCCGAACCACCCGTCGCCGGATCCGTCGGAGCAGGCCCCGAGGAGACATCCGGACCCGTGTAGTCAGGAGCAGCGGGCGGAGGGCACGCCATGACCATCGCCGGAGCAAGAACCACAACCGCGACCAAGAGAGCAAGGATCCACTTCATCGCAACCACCTCCCATACATCTTTTTGTGCCGGCCCCCATCTGGCCTTCACACCGTTCTTCCGGGATACGGAGGAAAGCAACCGGGGTGCCACAGCGGTTCAAGTTCGATACGAAAAGTTAAGTCGTTTATATATAATGCTTTGCGTAGTTTTTGCGGACTTGACAAGCCGGAAAAGGAGTGGAAAACGAGGGGGGGGGGGCCGACGGGGGGGTAACATCGTTACAGGGGGGTAACGAATTCGGCGGGGGAGAAAAGCACGGGAGGCGTGGATCGGGGAACGAAGTCTTTACGCTCCGCAGCCAGACCCACGTTGAGGACTTGCCGGCTACAAGAGCGACCTTCCGATCCACGCCTCCCATCAGTGGGGGAGGAGGTAAGTTTGCGTGAGGACCACCGGCCCTCGGATCAGCTCCCTGGTTAGAACTCGCTTCCGGTCGGCCGTCCGGTTTTCGTTTCGTTTCCCGTTCGGCCACCACACATAATTATATCCGACCCAGGCCACTTTGGCAAGCCCCAAGGTAATAATTATTCATCTTTTTGGGTGACGGGTCCGAAACGATCGTGTGGATGCAAGGCTTGTTGCGTTATTGTGTTGCGATTTCAGTGGTTTGCGAGGCAGGACTCCGGCGCACGTCGTCCTCGATTTGCCGAATTTTTGCTGTTGCCGGACGCACCGGTCTGCTAGGTTTCCTTCGCCGAGTCGCGGGTCGAGCCCTCTGCCGATGCCTGAACAAACACCATCGCCATCCGGACTGACCAAGACGGGCCGCCTCTGGGTCGGGACCGCGGGTTGGTCCTACGAGGACTGGGCGGGGATCGTCTACCCCCAGCCGGCCCCGCGGGGATTCCGCCCGTTGGAGTACCTGGCCGGCTTCTTTGACTGTATCGAGGTCAACGTCACCTTCTACCGACTGCCGGACCGGCGATGGGTGGAAGGGTGGATCCGGCAGGTTCGAGACCGCCGCGAGTTTCAGTTCCTGATCAAGCTGCATCAAGAGTTTACCCACGGTTCGGAGCCCTGGGAGCGTGCGCGGGCACGCGAGTTCCAGGAACCGCTGGCGCCCCTCCGCGAGGCCGGGCGTTGGGCCGCCCTGCTGGTCCAACTCCCGTGGTCGGCCCGTGAGGACGACCGCACCCGGGACCGGTTGAAGCGCATTGCCGAGGCCTTTTCCGGCGTGCCGCGCGTCCTGGAAGTCCGGCATGCCTCCTGGGGCACGGCCGAAGCACGGGAATGGATGCGCCGCCACGGCTACGAGTTCTGCAATATCGACCAACCGGCGCTCCGGGACTGCCTGGGGCCGTCGGATCACACCACGGGAGACCTCGGCTACGTGCGACTGCACGGTCGCAATCGTGAGACCTGGTTTCAGGAGGATGCCGGGCGGGACCGCCGATACGACTATCTCTACTCCGACTCGGAGCTGGAGGAGTGGGTTCCGCGCATTCGCGCGTTGCTGGCTGCGGCGCCGAATGTCTACGTCATCGGCAACAACCACTACCGGGGAAAGGCCCCCGCCAACGCCTTGCAGCTGCAGGCCAAGGTCACCGGCGAGAAGGTACGGATCCCGCCGCCGCTCCGCAAGGCGTACCCCGAACTGACCGACATCGCGCGTCCGGACCCCCCAGGCGATGCACCGCCTCCGGGACCGGGGGGGGGGACGAAGCGCGACTCCGGAACGGCGTCGCCTGCGCCTGGCCGCGGGAGGGGAAAGCGAGGACCGCGTCGGGGCGCCGGGCAGCGTCCGGATCAGCCGGGACTGTTCGACGCCCTCGAGGGCTGAACCCGACGCGGCCGCGTCCCCGGGTCCGGGCCCGGCCGCGCGCCGGCGCGGGAGCCCCGCCCTTCGAGCCGCCGTCGCCCGCCCGCGGAGCGGAGCCCGGCTCCGCGCCCGCCCCGTCCGGGAGAACGGCCGCCGTCATCCGCGCGCGGGGCGCAGGGCTCAGGCCGGCGGTGCGGCGTCTGCCGGACTCGCGCCGGCGTGGCCGACTGCCGCGGGGGTCGGCGTGCCGGCCACGTGAAGCCAGCATGCCACCCGATGGCCGGGACTCGTCTCCACCATGGGCGGATCCTCGTGCTCGCACTCCGGCCGACGTTCGGGGCAGCGGCTGAAGAACCGGCAGCCGCGGTACTCTCGATCCGGCGCCGGCAGGTCTCCGGTCAACAAGACCCGCCGGCGGGCCCGTTCCACCTTCGGGTCCGGGATCGGAATGGCGGAGAGCAGCGCGCGAGTGTACGGATGGAGGGGGTCACGGTAGATCTTCCCGGCGTCGGCGATCTCGACGATGCGGCCCAGGTACATGACCGCGACCCGATCCGAGAAGTGACGCACGACGGCCAGATTGTGCGCGATCAAGCAGTAGGTGAGCCCGAAGCCCTCGCGCAGGTCCAGCAGGAGATTGAGGACCTGGGCCTGAATCGACACGTCGAGGGCGCTGACCGGTTCATCGGCGAAGATCAGCTGCGGACGGAGCGCGAGCGCCCGGGCGATGCCGATGCGCTGCCGCTGGCCCCCCGAGAACTCGTGCGGGTAGCGGTTCAGGAAGTTCGGGTTGAGGCCGACCCGCTCGAGCAACCCGCGCACCTCCTGGAGTCGTTCCGCGCCCGTTCCCTTGCCGAAGTTGCGCAGCGGCTCCTCGACGATCTGGGCCACCGTCATGCGTGGGTTCAGGCTGGCGTACGGGTCCTGGTAGATGAGCTGGAGCTTTGCGCGCGTCGCGCGCAGCGCCTCGCCTTCCAGGGTTGTGAGCTCCTCGCCGTCGAAACGGACCGCGCCGGCGGTGGGTCGGTGGAGTTGCAGGACGACCCGGGCCGTCGTCGATTTTCCGCACCCGCTTTCGCCGACCAGTCCCAGCGTCTCGCCCCGGCGGATGTCGAAGTCGATGCCGTCGACGGCGCGCACCGCGCCCACTTCCTTTTGGAAGAAGATCCCCCGCAGGATCGGAAAGTGTTTCTTGAGCCCCTTGACCTCGAGGAGGGGGGCGGCCGCGGGTTCGGTCATCCGGGCGATCCCTTACACGTCGACATGGCACGCCGCCCAGCGGCCTTCGCCGACCGGACGGAGCAGGGGAAGTTCCTGTTCGCAGCGATCCTGCCGGTACGGGCAGCGGGGCAGAAACGGGCATCCCTTGGGCAGGCGGAGCAGGTCGGGTGGTTGCCCGGGGATCGTCGGCAGGCGTGTCGAACGAGGGCCCTTTTCGGCATCCAGCCGGGGGACCGAACGCAGGAGCCCTTCGGTATACGGATGGCGGGGCTTCGAGAACAGGTCGTCGACCCGGGCCTCCTCGACGATGCGGCCCGCGTACATGACCAGCACGCGTTCGCACATCCCGGCGACCACGCCGAGGTCGTGGGTGATGAGGATCAGGGCCATCCCGAGTTCGCGTCGCATCGCCGCGATCAGGTCGAGGATCTGCGCCTGGATCGTCACGTCGAGCGCCGTGGTCGGCTCATCCGCGATCAGCAGTTCGGGGTGGGTGGAGAGCGCCATGGCGATCATCACCCGCTGGCGCATCCCGCCGGAGAACTGGTGGGGGTACTGGTCGATGCGCCGCTCCGGGGCCGGGATGCCGACCCGCGCGAGGAACTCGATCGCGCGGTCCCGCGCGGCCGGCGGGGCGAGGCCTTCGTGCGTCTCGGTCACCTCGGACATCTGGCGGCTCACGCGCAGGAACGGATTCAGGCTGGTCATCGGGTCCTGGAAGATCATCGAGATCCGTTTCCCGCGCACGCGGCGGATCTCATCGTCCGACACCTGAAGCAGGTCGGCGCCGTCGAAGCGAACCCGTCCGCCCGCGCGGATCGCCGGCGGCGACGGGACCAGGCGGAGGAGCGAGAGATTGGTCACGCTCTTCCCGCTGCCCGATTCGCCGACGATGCCGATCGCCTCCCCCTTGTGGACCCGGAACGAGACGCCGTCGACCGCTTTCACCACGCCGTCGTCGGTGCGGAAGTGCGTTTTGAGGTCTTCGACCTGCAGCAGCGCCGGGTGGTCCGTCATGGCCGCCCCCGCATTTGGGGATCGAGGGCGTCGCGCAGTCCGTCCCCCAGGAAGTTGAGCGAGAAGAGCGTCAGGGCCATGGCGAAGGACGGCGCGGCCAGCAGCCACCATCGGTCGCCGCCGTGCCCCAGCGCCATGCGGCCGTAGTCCACCAGCGCGCCCCAGGACGCCAGATTCTCGCCCTGGTATTGCACCGCCAGGCCGATGAACGCCAGGAACGACTCCTGCAGGATGACGGTCGGCACCGTGAGCGTCGTGTACACCACCACCACGCCCAGCGTATTGGGAATCAGGTGACGGAAGAGGATGCCCAGATGGGGCGTTCCCGCCATGCGCGCCGCCTCGATGAATTCCTTCTCCTTGAGACTCAGCACCTGCCCGCGCACGATCCGCGCCATGGTCAGCCACTGCACCGCGCCGAGCGCGATGAAGAGGATCACGAGATCGCGGCCGAAGAAGACGAGCAGGAGGATCACCAGGAACATGTACGGAAGGGCGAAGAGGATGTCGACGATGCGCATCAGCACCGCGTCGACACGACCGCCGGCGTACCCGCTCACCGCCCCGTACACGACGCCGATCAGCACCGTCACGATGGTGGCGAGCAGTCCGACGAGGAGGGAGATGCGCCCGCCGTAGATCGTCCGGGAAAGGTTGTCCCGACCGCTTGCATCCGTGCCGAGCAGGTGGGTGTGGACGATCGCCTTCCCGTCGCGCGCGATGCTCAGGACGTTGCGGCCCTGAATATCCATGGTTTCGATCGGGGCGCCGTCCCGTTTCAATTCGATGACCCGATCGCCGTCAAGGACGGCTTCGAGGGTGAAGGCCGCCCCCGGCTGCTTCCGGAGCGCCACCACCCGCAGAACCCAGCGGCCCGCCTTGACCATGACCGCCAGGGGCGGGGGCAAGTCCTGTCCGGCCTCCAGCACCAGGTCCCGCGGCAGCGGCTCCCCCCCTTCGGTCTCCAGTTCGTCCTGTTCGTTCTCCAGCGCGAACCGGGGCAGGCGCACCGCGCCCCGCTCCTGCCGGATCTCGGTCAGCCGCGTCCCGCTCCCCTTGAGGACCAGGATCTCCGGCTCGCGTCGCTCGATCTCGAGCCGAAGCGTCTTGCGTCCGGCGCCCGAAACCGCCGAGTCGGGGGCCCGGGCGGGCTTGCCCACTGCGAATTCGAGCATGTTCGTCACTTCGGGGTGCGTATAGCCGGGGGGTTGCGGCCCGATCCAGAGCTCCTGGTACGAGGCGTCGAACGGGGCGAACGTCTCGGCGAAGATGGAAACCACGCTCATGATCGCGACCACCCAGGTCCCGAACATGGCCATCCGGTTCTTCTTGAGCCGGAGCCAGGCATCGCGCCAGGGGCCTCGCCCGCCGGGGGCGGCCTCCGCGGGCGTCGGGTCGGGTTGGGATGCGTCGGTCACGGGCGCGCCTGCCTAGGAGTAGCGGATGCGCGGGTCGAGGAACCCGTAGAGGATGTCGACTACGAGGTTGAACCCGATGAGCAGCGTCCCGTACAGGATGACGGTCCCGGATACGAGCGTGTAGTCGCGATTGAACGCGCTCTCCACGAATTCGCGACCGATGCCGGGGACGCCGAAGATCTTCTCGACCACGAGGGAGCCGGTGAGGACCTGGGCCATCGCCGGTCCCAGGAACGACACGACGGGGAGCATGGCCCCCTTCAGGGCGTGGCGCAGGACGACGACGGTCTCGCGCAGGCCCTTGGCCCGGGCCGTGCGGATGTAGTCCTGGTTGATGATCTCGAGCATCCCGGCGCGCGTGAGCCGCGCGATGCGCGAGGCGAACGGCAGCGACAGGGTGATCGCCGGCAGGATGAGGTCGCGTGGGAAATTGCCCCAGCCGGTGACCGGGAACCACCCCAGATACAGGGAAAAGAGCAGCACCAGCAGGGGGCCGATGACGAAGGTGGGCACCGCGAGTCCGATCATGGCGATGGTCATCGAGCCGTAGTCGAACATCGAATTCCGGCGCACGCCGGCGATGATTCCGGCCGCCAGGCCGATCAGCAGCGCCAGCAGGACCGAGACCGTGCCCAGCAGGGCCGACGCCGGCAGGTGCTGCGCCAGAATCTCGTTCACCGTGCGGGTCTTGTGCTTGTAGGAGGGCCCCAGGTCGAAGCGGGCCAGGTCACCCAGGTAGCGCAGGTATTGGATCAACACCGGCTTGTCGAGGTCGTACTTGGCGCGCAGGTTCGCCTCGATTTCGGGCGGGAGCGAGCGCTCGCCGCTGAACGGTCCCCCGGGGGCCGCGCGCATCATGAAGAACGATGCGGTGATCAGCACCCAGAGGACCAGCGGCATCCAGAGGAGGCGCCGGAGGACGTATCGTGCCATGGTGAACCGCGAGCCCTCTGCTAATCCTCGCTGAGCCAGATGTGCTGGAAGGGGTGATGGTCGCGGATGTTCGGGTACCACCCCTGCACAGTGGCCCGGATCATGCCCTTGTTGACGTAGTAGTAGATCGGGAGGATCGGGAGTTCCTCCTGGCAGAGGATGCGCTCGGCCTCGCGGAACTGGTCCATGCGCTTCTTCGGATCCGGTTCATTCGCGGCCTGGGCGATCAGTCCGTCATAGCGCGGATTCGACCAGCCGGTGTTGTTGTTCCCCCCGTCGGTCACGAACATGTCGAGGAAGGTGTTCGGATCGGTGTAGTCGCCGATCCAGCCGGCGCGGGCGATCTGGTAATTGAGGTGGTCGACGTTGTCGAGGTAGACCTTCCACTCCGTATTGTAGAGGCCGACGGTGACCCCGAGGTTCTCCTTCCACATCTGCACGATCGCCTCGGCGATCTGCTTGTGGGACTCGCTCGTGTTGTACAGCAGATCGACCTTGGGGAAGCCCTTCCCCTCCGGGAAGCCGGCCTCCGCGAGCAACCGGCGCGCCTCCTTGCGATCGAATTTCAGTCCTTCGATGCTCGCATAGCCGGGGATCCCCGGAGGGACGTGGCCGCCGGCGGGGATCTCTCCCGCTTTGGTCACGTCGCGGCAGATCACCTCGCGATCGATCGACAGGGCGAAGGCCTTGCGCACCCGGAGGTCGTTGAACGGAGACTTGGTCGTGTTGACCCGGTAGAAGTAGCTCCCCAGGTACGGAAAGGCGAAATAGTCCGGATGCCGCTTGATCTCGTCGATGCGCGGCACCGGCACCGTGCGGATCCAGTCGCACTCCCCGGCGAGGTATTTGTTGTACGCCACGTCGTTGTCGTCGATGGTCAGCGCCCGGATGCGGGTCAGGCGCACCTGAGCGGCGTTCCAGTATTTTGGATTGCGCTCGAGGATCAGGTGTTCGCGCGGCTTCCACTCCTTGAGGACGAAGGGTCCGTTGTTGACGATGTGTTCCGGACGGATCCACTGGTCCTTGTGCTTCTCGACCGTGGCCCGGTGGACGGGCATGAGGGTCTCGAAACAGCACAAATCGAGGAAGTATGCGCAGACCCGCTCCAAGGTAATCACGACGGTTTGCGGGTCGGGGGCCGCGATGCCCAGGTTCTCGAGGCCGGTGATCTTCTTCTTGTTGATCGCCTCCGCATTTTTGATCGGGTAAAGCATGTACGCGTACTGCGACGCGGTGGCGGGATCGACGGCGCGCCGGAAAGACCAGACGAAGTCTTGGGCCGTGACCGGGTCGCCGTTCGTCCAGGATCCGTTGGCGCGCAACTTGAACGTATAGGTCAGGCGATCGGGCGAGATTTCCCACGATTCCGCGGCGCCGGGCAGCGGCTCGAGGGTCTCCGGGTGGTGGATGCACAGCCCCTCGAAGAGGGCAGTGGCGAGGGTATGTTCCGGGACCCCGGTCATGATGGTCGGATCCAGCGTCTCGGGTTCCGCATTGACGTTGAAGACGAAGACCTGCTTCTCGGGTGGGAGCGGCGTCGGGCCGGCGTCCTGGGCGCGGGCGGCGGGGGACAGGGCGGCTCCAGCGGCGAGGAGCAGGGCGGCGAAGCGGGCGAAGCGCATGCGGGACCCTCGAGAAAAAGTAAAGCGGCTTCCCGTGGTGGGGCCATCCTAGGGACCCCGTGGGGTCGTGTCAAGCGGCCGGCGCCGGGCCGGCGCGCGGTCCTCTGCGGAGGGCCGGTCGGCTTCGGGTGCGGCCGAAGAAGGGGCCGCCGGAGGTTCCGGCGGCGGGGGCCCATCGCACCCTCCGCAACGCGAACCGTCCGACGGACATTCCGGAAATCCTAGATCTCCGGGTCGCCCCACTCGGGCAGGAGCGGGGACTCCGGCTTGGGAGAGGGGGAGGGGGCGGCGGCCCCGGCCGGGTCCGTCGGGGCCGGCGGAGGTCCTGCCGGCGGCGCGTCGGAGTCGGTCCCGGGATCCTCGGCGGGGGGCACCGGCGACGCTGCGGGGGGCAATTCCGGGCCCGGCGACGTCGCGGGCGAACCGGGTTCGCGGTCTTGCCGCGAGTCCGACGGGCGGGCCGGCGCGGACTCGTGCCCGGCCGCCGCCTCCGGGGGTCCCGCGGGCGCCGGTGCCCGGGGCTCTCCCGCCGGGCCGGGATCCGACGGCGGGGTGGCCGCGGACGGTTCCGGGGGGCGTGGCGCCACGGATTCCTCCGTCCCGGGGACGAAGGGCGGGAGCGCACCCGCCGGCGCCTCGGCGCCCCGGACGCGGTCCCGTTGCGCCCAGAGGGCCTTGAGTCCGGCCTCGGCGGCGCTCCGAATCGCCTGGATTTCGCGACCGAAGGCGAGCAGCTGCCACCGCATCCGGTGCACGTCCGCCTCCGGGCTGCCGGCCGCCGGCAGGCCGGCGAGTTCCTCGTCGGTTGCCCTCCCCGACTCCGTCCGCGCCAGTCCGAGCAGGCCGAGTCCGGCCTGGGCGCGCGCGACGGAGGTGCGCAGGTCCGGCAGGGCGCGACTCTGGATGCGGTGCAGGGTCTCCCGCAGCGGGGCGCCGGATGACTCGCGGCCGACCGAGGACCGACCCAGGCCGCCGATCAATCCGAAGCTCGGCGCGGAGATGTCGCCGCTGGTGGCGGCGGAGGACTCGACCGCGCGCACCAGGGTGTCGATCTGGGCCCCCGCGGTCTTCAGCGACTCGAGGTGGCGTCCGGCATGCGCGAGCAGTTCCACGTACAGGCGGCCGGGAAGCTCGGCCTCGAAGCGCCGGAATGGCTCCGGGCCGTCGAGCGCCTCGAACCGGGTGCGCAAGGTGCCGGCGTCCCAGGCCTCCCAGCGCGCCGCCGAGTCGATCAGGACCTCCAGGCGGGCGCGCAATTCTTCGCGCAGCGCCCGAATCTTGCGGAAGAGGGCGTTCACGGACTCGAGAGCCGCCTCGCTTTCCGCCATCGCCTCCTGCGCCGTCCGGACCGCGGGCGAGTCGACTTCCGCGCCGGACGAGGCCGGCGTCCCGAAGAGTCCGGCGAACAGCCCCGCCAACCCTCTCGGCGCGGGCCGCGCCGCGCGCCGGGCGGCTTCCACCGCCTGCCGGCGATCCTCGATCTCCAGGTAGAGCCCCGCCATCCGTTCCTGCAGCGCGGCGTCTCCCCCGCAGTCCACGAGCAGCCCGTCCACCTCCCGGCGCCCGGCGGCGATGCGGTCCAGGAGCGGCAGCAACTCGTCGTCTTTCATCCGAGCCCCAGCATCGCGAACAGGTCCTGCCGGTTGAACCAGAGCAGCGCGACGATCCCCGACACCACGATCGAGCCGAAACCCAGCCAGAGCTGTCGCTTCATCGCCGGTGACGCAAGCACGCTCGCGGCGCTGCCCTTGAAGATCGTGTTGGAGATCGTCGCCACCACGATCAGATTGGTCGCCGTCGCATCGCTGATGTCCCCGCGTCCGGCCAGACCCGCCGTCGAGAGCGTAATCGCGTCCATGTCGGTCAGCCCGGAGACCGTCGCCGCCACATACAGTCCGGCATTGCCCAGGTACTGCTTGCAGAGCGCCAGGACCAGCAGGATCCCCGCATAGAGGATCCCGAACGTGACGGCCGTCTTCAGGTCGCAGGGGTTCTTCACCTCGGGCGGGGCGTCGCTGCGCGCCGAGCCCGCCTTCCGGAACAGCCAGTATGTGACCACCAGGGCCGGGATCAGCATGACCGCGAAGCGCGAGGCGAGCGTCGGCACCATGCCCCGGTGCACCACCGCCGCCTCGATCGTCACGCGGAAGAACAGCATCGTGCAGGCGAGCATGACCACCACCGTGCCGATCGTCGACAGCTCTTCGTCTTCCCGGCTGCGGCGGGCGAAGGTCATGGTCGTCGCGGTGCTTGAAACCAGTCCGCCGAGGAAGCCGGAAAGCAGCATCCCGTACTTCACGCCCACCAGCTTGATTCCGACGTAGCCGGCCAGCCCCATTCCGGCCACCAGGACCACCATGTACCAGGTCTTTTGCGGGTTCAGGGTCTCGAACGGCCCGAACGGCTCGTTGGGCAGGATCGGCAGGATGATGAAGGTGACCAGGCCGAACTGGAGAATCGCATTGATGTCCCGCTCCTGGATCTTCTGGGCGAACGCATGGAGGCCGGGCTTGAATTCGAGGATTCCGAGCAGGACGATCCCCATTGCCACCGCCACGATGGTCGGTCCGCTGTAGACGACGGCGCCGATCAGGAGGGTCAGCAACGCCGCCACCTCGGTGGTGATGCCGGGGTCGCGCTTGTCTACGGGACGCAGCCAGTTGCTCGAAATGAGCAGCGCCGTCAGCGCCAGGAGGCCGCCCAGGATCACCCAGGCGCGCGATCCGGCGGGCGACGCCATGGCCAGGAACGTGCCGATCGCGGCGCAGATCGGAAACGTGCGGATCCCGCCGATGTCGCTGCCGGAGCGTTGCCGTTGGATCCCGATGATTCCGCCCAAGGCCAGGCTGGTCCCGAGTTTCATCATCAGATCGAGCGGATCGGCGGCTTCGGGCACGGAACCCCTCCGGGCAATGGCGGCAGGGGGCGCATGCCCCCGGTGTGGGCGGTCATTCTAGGGGCCTCCGTGCCCGGCGAACAAGGGAAAACGGGGGCACCGGCGGGCGTTCCCGCCGCCTTTCCGCTTGATCCGCGCCCCGGGCGCCGGTACAGTGTCCTACCTTCCCAGGAGACCGCCATGGATGCGCCCCCGACCCGGTTCCCCCTCACCCTCACCCTGCCGGTGGTGTGGGGCGACATGGACGCTCTCGGGCATGTGAACAACATCCTCTACTTCAAGCATTTCGAAGCCGTGCGCATGGACTACTTCGTCCGCCTCGGTCTCATGGACTTGTACCGCGAGCGCCGGATCGGGCCGATCCTGGCGTCCACCACCTGCCAGTTCCGGCATCCGGTCCGCTACCCCGACACGGTGGTCGTGCACGCGGGGGTCTCGGAAGTCCGCAACACCAGCTTCACCATGCTCTACCGGACCTTCTGCGACGCGGGGAAGCGTCTCGCCGCCGAGGGGTCGGGAGTGATCGTCATGTACGACTACGAACGGGGCGAAAAGGCCCCCATCCCCGACACGGTGCGCCGAGCCATCGAGACGCTCGAACGCCCGTGACCCCTCGGAGGCTCCGTCGATGATGCGAAGGACGGTCGGTTTGCCGGCGCTGCTTTGCGCGCTGTCGGGAATTCTGGCGTTCGCCGCCGGCATCCTGCCCGCAAAGGCCCAGGAATCCGCGCCCCCCCGCCGGACCGTGGTGCTGATCTCCATGGACGGTATGCGCGGCGACTACATGAACCCGACCGACATGCCGTTCACCGCCAAGTTGCGCCAGGATGGAGTTTCCAGCGAGCACCTGCTCCCGGTCTTCCCGTCCCTCACCTTCCCGAGCCACCTGTCGATCGCCACCGGGGTCTGCGTCGAAAAGCACGGCATCGTCAGCAACCGTTTCCTCGACCCGGCGTCCGGGAAGATCGAGGACTATCCCTCGGACACCGGCTTGATCGGGGCGAAGCCGATCTGGGTGCTGACCGAAGAGGCGGGCGTACGCACCGCCCTTGACCAATGGCCCGTCGCCTATGGGGCATGGCAGGGGAAGCGTCCCACCATCCAATCCGAGAAGTTCGAAGGGGACCGGACGGACCCCGAATCGGTGGAGCGACTGCTCGCGCTGCTCCGCAAGCCGGCGGAGGAGCGTCCCCGCTTCGTGATGATGTACTTCCGCGGGGCGGACAAGGTCGGCCACCAGGACGGTCCGGACTCGCCGGAGCTGAAGGCCAAATTGAAGGAAATCGACGGCGTACTCGAGGGCATGATCACGCAATTGCGCGCGCTGCCCGTCGCCCCCGAACTGGCCGTGGTCCTCGTCACCGACCACGGCATGTGCGAAGTGAAGAAGATGATCAATCTGCAGGCCCTGTGGGAACGCGAAGGCCTGCCCGGAAGATACGTCACCTCGGGTCCGATCGCCAACGTGTTCGCCCCGGATAAGGCCGACCAGGATCGAATTTTGGCGGCGCTGAAGACGGTTCCCGAGCTCGCGGCCTGGCGCGCGGCCGAGTTGCCGGAGGCGTTCCGCTATCGTCATGCGCGCGCGGGTGACATCGTCGTGGTCGCCCACGAGGGAAACATGTTCAAGGAGCGCGCGCGCAGTCCGGAAGTGGTCTATCAGGCGAAAAGCCCTCGCGGCATGCACGGCTATCCGCCGGAGCTTCCGTCCATGCACGGGATGTTCCTGGCCTTCGGCGCGGGACTGCGCAAGGGGGTGGTCCTCGAACGCGCCTCGGTTCTCGACGTGCATCCGACGATCTGCGCCCTGTTGGGCATCCCCCCGGGCGAAGTCGACGGCAGGGTCCTCCAGGAGGCGCTGGAGGAGGTCGAGAAGAACTGACCTGCGGACCCGGCCGCCTTCGCTTGAACCCGCGCGGGCGCCGGCGCTATAGTGGAATCCGTATGGAGACGAGCCTCGCGCCGCGCGGGGGAGCCCCCCGGGGCCCGCGGAGGCTTTCGTTCCCGCCGACCGACCCCCGCCGCCTGACGTCCCCATCGTTCGAGGATGACCCGATGGCCGAAACCGCCACCGCCGACGCCCGCACCGGGACCCCGCCGATCGAAATCCGCAACCCGGCGACCGGCGCCGTGATCGGCTCGATCCCGGTCCTGTCCGCCGAGGAAGTCACGGCCGCCGTGGCGCGCGCGCGAGAGGCCCAGCGCGCGTGGGGCGCGCTCACCGTCCGGGAACGCTGCCGCCAGGTCGCGAAGTTCCGCGACGTCGTCGTGGAGCGCCTGGAAGACGTCGCCCGCTGGATCTCGGAAGAAAACGGCAAAACGCTCCAGGAAGCCCTCTTCATGGAGATCCTTCTCGTCGTCGATCTCGCCACCTACTTCTGCAAGCATGCCCCCCGCATTCTCAAACCCCGCCGACTCCGGCTCCACCTGACCCCCAACCGGAAAAGCGAGGTGCACTACGTCCCGCGCGGGGTGCTCGGCATCATCTCGCCGTGGAACTTCCCCTTCAGCATTCCGCTGGGGGAAACCTTGATGGGGCTGATCGCCGGCAACGCCGTGGTGCTGAAGCCGAGCGAGGTGACGCCCCTGATCGCGCTCCGCGCCAAGGAGCTGTACGACGCCGCGGGCCTGCCCAAGGACCTGTTTCAGGTCGTCACCGGCGACGGGCGCACCGGCGCCGCGTTGCTCGACGCCGGCGTGAATCAAATCGTGTTCACCGGCTCCGTGGCCACCGGGCGTCGGGTCGCCGCCGCGTGCGGCGAGCGACTGATCCCCTGCACGCTCGAACTCGGCGGCAAGACCGCCGCCGTCGTCTGCGCGGACGCCGACCTCGAACGGACGGCGCGCGCCCTGGTCTGGGGCGCGTTCGCCAACAGCGGCCAGGTCTGCGTCTCCGTCGAACGCGTCTTCGCCGCCGCGCCGATCTACGACCGCCTGCGCGATCGCGTCGTCGAACTCACCCGCACCCTCCGTCAGGGGGACCCCGGTTCCTTCGACACCGACGTGGGGGCCATGCCCTGGCCGCGCCAACTCGAGATCGTCCGCGAACAGGTCGAAAAGGCCAAGGGGTCGGGCGCCCGCGTTCTCTCGGGAGGCGGGCCTCTCGATCGCCCCGGGCGGTTCTTCGCCCCCACGGTGGTCGAACAGCCCCCGACCGACGCCGACATCGTCCGCAAGGAGTCCTTCGGCCCGGTCCTGCCGATCCTCAAGGTCGAAAACGAGGAGGAGGCGGTGCGCCGCGCCAACGACAGCCACCTCGGACTCATGGGGTACGTGTTCAGCAAGGACGTCGCGCGAGCCCGCCGGTTGGCGCTGCAGATCGAAGCGGGTTCCGTCATGGTCAACGACGTGCTCTCCTCCTTCGGCTCCGTAGAGACGCCGTGGGGCGGGACCAAGCAGAGCGGAGTCGGCCGGACCCACAGCGACGACGGGCTCCGCGACCTCTGCGAAATTCGCCACATCAACTACAACCGCAGTTGGATCCCCTTGTTCGATCGCGAGCTCTGGTGGTATCCCTACTCCAAAGCCACCTACGAGCTCGGTCTCAAGATCATCCGGACCATCTATGGACGGGCTTCGCTGGTCGGCAGGCTCGTGCGTCTCTGGTTCTAGGCGCGCGATCCGGCCAGCCCCCGCGTGGGGGCGCCGCGTCTCGCGCTTCGTCGGTCGCCGCTCGCGGTCCCGCCGAGCAGCAGAGGGAGGGATTTCCGAATGCGTCTGGCTGTCCGCCTCGTCCTGGTCGCCCTGCTGGCCGCGTCCAGCGGTTGCATCCTGGCCGGCAAGCAGGTGTTCTACGCCATCAAGGGCTCCAGTGGGGACATCGAGGTCCGCAAACCCCTGGCGCGGCCGTTCCAGACCTTCCAACGTTGCGAGATCGCCCGGTTCACCAACACCGCGGGCGACAAGGTGCCCAAGAACGTGGTGGCGATCCTGGAACAGGAAATCAAGAAGCAGGTCATGTCGATCCAGATGGACAAGAAGCCGGCGTTCACGGCGGTGACGATGTCGGGAGAGATGTCCGGCGAGTCCCGCATGCCCACCCTGATCGTCCGCGGCAGCATCGCGGACTACGAGGAAGGCTCCGGAGCCGGTCGGGTCACGGGTTGGGTCGGGGCGAACAAGCTGATCTGCGAGGTCGAGTTCGTCGACGAGTCCACGCGCGAGGTCCTGCTCGCGGCGACCATCTCGGGCATTCGCAAGACCGACATCGGCCGCGACGAGACCGATACCGCGACGGGAGTGGGCAAAGGGATCTCCGAAGCGATCGAGGACAACTGGAAGACGGTGGACGAGGATTACACGAAGGTGGTTCCGCGCGAGCCCAAGGAAGAGGAAAAGAAGTAGTCGCGGATCCTCCTTCCGGGGTCGGGGGACCGGCCGGACCTGGGGAGGAAGTCGAGGCAGAAGTCCCGGTCTTCCGGGCCTTCGGGGGCGCGCCGTCCAGGCGAGGGGGCGCCGCCCCGAGGGGCGGCCGTGTAGGTTGGGTTGCGGCCCCGGCGGTAGGGACCCCGGACCGCGCGCGGAACGTCCGCGTCGACCAGGAACGGGGTCGTTTCCAGGCGGCGACATTCCGGTAACGGCCAGCCGTCGTTCCGGTCGGGGGACCCGGCGTCCGCGGTCCGGAAGTCGTGGCGGGAAGGTGGAGGTGGAAGATGGTGCGTGTACATCCCTGGATTCTCGGCCTGTGGGTTGCGGTGTTCGCCGGCCTTTCGCATTTCCCGGCCGCGGCCGAGCCTTCCGATTCGCGACTCGAGCAACTGCATCGCCAGATCGAGCTTGATCCGGGGAACGTAGAGTCGTATCTCGAGCGGGCCGCGATCTGGCTCTCCCTGGGCGCAGTCGAACGCGCGCTGGCCGACCTGGATTTCGCGCGCCAGCTCGACCCGCGGATCTCCGATCCGCGCGGCCCGGGCGAAGCGGGCGGCGATACCGGTGCGATCGAGGAAGCGACGCAATCGCTCCGGCAGAATCCGCGCGACCCGAACGCGTGGATGCGCCGGGCCGCCCTGCTCCTTCGTTCCGGCCGGGTCGACGCCGCCCTGCGGGATCTGGATCGCGCGCGTCAATTGGATCCCGGGCTCGCCCGCGAAGCCGCGGATCCGGGGGCCGAAGTGCGCCCGTCGAAAGCGGCCCCGGAGGACGAGTCGGAAGACTCCGACACGTTGTTGATGCGCGCGTCCCGGCTGTTGCTGTCGGGACGCGTGGAAGACGCGCTCGCGGATCTGGATCGGGCCCGCCGTCTCGACCCCCGCCTCGACCCCCCGCCCGGGGACGTCGACGGCTATCTGACGCGCGCCTCCCGCCTGCTCCTCGTCGGCCGGGTACAGGAAGCCCTCGACGATCTCGAGCGCGCCCGAGCCCTGGAGCCGCGCCTCGAGCCGCTCGAGACCGTAGACGAGTTCCTCGAACGCGCCTCGATGCTGATGGCCGCGGGCCTCGCCGAAGAGGCCCTGCGCGACCTGGACGCGGCGCGACACCTGCAACCCGGGCTCGGCTCCGCGGGTCGCGAGGGGACCGCGTCCAGCGTATACCCGCATGCGGTCGTGACCAAGGAAACGCGCGTGACGAACACCGCCACGCCCCCGTCGGGGGACTTTGTGCTCCGGATCTACCTCGTCGGTACCCGCGCGGGCGGCCGGCCGCTGCCCGCCGCCCTGTCCGACGTCATCGGCGCGGTCGCCGACGTGGCGCCGGTGGAGACGTGGGCGCTCGTGCATGCCGGCGTGGTACGGCTTCAGGCCGATGGATCCGCCGAAGTCACCCTCAAGGGAGCCGGCGGCTGGTTCGACCTCAAGATCGATTCCGGCCGGGGATCCGATACGGCCGGACTTGCAGTCCTCAAGGCGGTGCGGCTCCGCCAGTGGATCGAGCGGCGCGATGCCAAGGGGCAGACCTACACGAACGACCGGGAGCCGCTGAAAACGAGCGTTCGGATCCGGGACGGGGAGACGTCGCTGGTCGGCGGCGGCTTCGCCGCCGATGACGGATCGGCCCTGGCGCTGTTCCTGCGCTGCGAGTTCGTCCCCTAGCCCGGATCATTCCCGAACCGCTTCGCGGTTCGCGAACCATCCGGCTCCAGCCGGCCATGAAGGCCGTCCGGAGTTGGACTGCCTCGCCCAGCGTGCGACACCGCGTGTCCCACGCCGGGCGCGGCAAGCCGGGAGGGGCGGACGCCCCGCGAGGGCGGCCCGTGGCTGCGCCGAAGCCCCCACGCGTCCGTCTTCCCGGGGCTACGGCATCTCCAGCACCACCTTGCCGATGTTCTTGCGATCCTGGAGGTGCTCGTGGGCCTTCCCGGCCTGGTCATAGGGGAAGGTCCGGTCGACGTGCGCCCTGAGCCATCCCTCCTGCACGCCGGCAACGATCCCGGCGACCACGGGCCCGAGCACCGCCTCCTCGTCCCACAGTTTGAGCGCATTGAGCCCGAAGACGCCCTTGTTGGCGTTCATCAGCCCGACCGCGTTCCACCGCGGCAGCGTGAGCATCTCCCAGCCGACCCGGAGCAGGTCGACCGTGCGGCCCGTCACCATGCTGGAGACGCCGAAGATCACCAGCCGTCCGCTCATGCGCAGCAGCGCGTAGCCCTTCTTGGTCGTCTCGCCGCCGATCGGGTCGAGGATCAGGTCCACCCCGGCACCCGAGGTGATTCGCCGCACTTCTTCGGCGAAGTCCTGGGTGCGATAGTTGATCGCGTGGGCGACGCCGTGCTCCCGCAGGAATTGCAGCTTCGTGTCGGAACCCGCGGTGCCGAAGATCTCCGCCCCGGAACGGCGGGCGAGTTGGACCGCGGCAAGCCCCACCCCGCCCGCGGCATTGTGGATGAGGATCCGATCCCCTTTCTGCATGCGGGCCATCGAGATCATCGCCACCCACGCCGTGATATAGTTGACGGGAATTGCGGCCCCCTCGACGAAAGTCATGGAGTCGGGAAGGGCGAGTACCTTGGATTCTTCGGTGACGGCGACGGTGGCGTACCCGCCGAAGCGAGTGCCCGCCATGACCCGGTCTCCGGGCTTCACGCGCGAGACGCCCGCTCCGATCTCGAGCACGGTGCCGGCGACCTCGTACCCGGGGGAGTAGGGCTTCGGGGGGGCGTCCGGGTACATCCCCATCCGCATCACGACGTCGGCGAAGTTGACCCCCGCGGCCTTGACGGCGATTTTTACCTGGCCGGGACCGCAGACGGGATCGGGAATCTCGCGGACGACCAGAATCTCGGGACCGCCGCGGGTTTCGATGCGAACCGCTTTCATGTCGATTCCTCCTCCTCGGGCATGGATCGGGCGGAGAGTGTATCAGATGGGCGCAGGATCCCTTCCGTTTTTTCCCCCGGGTCGGGTACAGTGGCGACGGATCGGGTGCCGGGAGGAAGGTCATGGGGGTGCCGCAAGACGGGGGAATCTCCTGCGTGCGCGCGCATGCGGTTTCGCGCGACGGGGAGATCGAGCGGTACACCTCACGTCGCATTGCGGCCGCCGGGAGATTCGTCGGACGGCTGGTCTGCCCGTGCGGCGTCGAAGACCGGTGGCGCATCGAGATTGCGGGAGGCGACCATGCCGCGCGCGTCGCCTGCGCCTGCCGCGGAGTCGCCCTGCCCCTCTACCTCGGCGCCCCCCGCAGCTCGGGCCCTTACCTGCTCGTGGAAGGTCCGTGCGGCAAGACCTGTCGCGAGGAGGAGAGCCTCGTGGGGGTCGGCATCGGCTATCCCGGTCCGCTCCCGCCGGTGGGGACCGTCGCAGCGGAACGTGCGGTGGAGATCGTGCTCGCCAGCCAGTGCCGCGGGTGCGGACGCCTTTCCACCCCCTGGCACCTCTGGGCGCCCGAGCCGCCGGTGATCCGAGGCGACGAGCCCTGGATGATGAAGATCCACAGCCTGCGCTGGAAGCGCTGACCGGTCCGCGTTCGACCTTCCGTCCTGGATTCCGTCCACCCGCCCCGTTCGCCGTTGTGTCGGACGGGGGCGGGCGCTATCCTCGGGGGAACGCGGACGCGATCCTGCGGGCCGCGACCGGACCTGCCCCGTGGAGAGCGCATGTCTCGATTCTCCTCCGCCCTCCGGGCCTGGATCGCCGCCGCCTTCGTCGCGGCCTTCGCGTTCGGTAGCCTCCTCCCCGGCCGCGCCGATCCGGTCGACACGATCTTCACCCTTCCCGCGACCGGGATCGTTCCCGCCGATTGCCACGAGCGGCCGGTGTTCCTCCTCGTGGTCGCTCCGGCGTCGAGGGTTTCCCGACGTTTCGAACGGGAGGTGCTCGCCGTCGCAAAAGTTCGCGCCCTGTTGTCCGCGGAGTTCGTCTGCGCTCGGGTCGAATTCCCCCTTCCCGATGGACTCGCGCGGCGGTACCGGGTGGAAAAAACTCCGGCCTTCGTTTTCCTCGACCGGTTCGGGGCCAGACTTCGCACCGTGGAGGGAGAGCGGTCGGTGGAGTCGTTTCTCGACCTCCTGCGCGCGCAATTGCCGGAATTGGCGGAACAGGCCGCCGAAACGGAGCAGGCCCTGCGCCTCGACTCGGACGATGCCGCGGAATTGGCGCGGCGCGCGCGAACCCTGGTAGACCAGGCTTTGGAGGAACGGGCCGTCCGCCATTTCGAGCGGATCGCGGAGTTGGATCCGCGCGACGAGCAGTACTCGGGGCACTGGGCGATGGCGGAGCGCGCCCGCGTCGCCTACCGCTCCGGCGATTGGGAGGCGGGGGACCGGTGGTCCGAACGCGTGAGCGGCCTGGAGGCCGGCCGCGAACCTCTCTACGCGGAAGACCTCCTGCGCGAGCGCCTCGCCGCCCTGCGCGCCGCAGGGCGCGTCGAGGAGGCGGTCGCCACGCTGGCGCGGTTGCGCGAAGGGGACAGGTCCGACGAGGAGCTTCGCACCCTCGACCTCGAGGAGGCCCGCCTGCTCCGCGCCGCCGGGCGGGAAGCCGAGGCCGTCGCCCGCTTCCACGACCTCTGGGACTCCGACGACCCCGCCGCGCGCGCGGCCGCCGAGGAGGAACTGGAGCGCTGGGCCCATTCCGCGGGCGCCGCCGCCGACTCCTGGCGCGCCCTGCGGGACGGCCGCGAACTCGTGCAGCGGTTTCAGTGCGGCGAATGCCACCCGATCGAGCCCGCGGTGGCCGTGGACATCCCGGCCTCCTGCGTCGGTTGCCATCAGCGAATCCGCGCCACGGCCAACCACCCGAAGGAGTTCGCCGAGGCCCTCCGCGCGGACCCCGAATGGTACTCCCACGTACGCAACATCCGGCACTACCTCTACGCCCCGCACCTGGCGACGGCCGGGGCCCGACTCCGCCGCGACTGGCTGCGCGCCTTTCTCCGGCATCCCGTGGACGTGCGACCGTACCTGACCGAATCGATGCCCCGCCTTCCCCTGACCGACGCCGACATCGACGTCGCTCTCGACTACTTCGAGGCCCTGGCGGCGCGTCGGCTCGGCTCCCTGCCGCGGGAAAGGCTGCCGGAGGGGAATCTCCGCCGCGGGGAGGAACTCTTCGTCGAACGCGGATGTTCGGCCTGCCACCTGTTCGGGAACCGGCGCTTTCCCGAGGGGCCGGCGCCGGAACCCTGGCCGCGGGACGTGGCCGAGAACGTGCGCAACGCCCCCAACCTGCGTTGGGTGCGCGATCGCGTCCGACCCGAGACCCTGGCCCTGTGGATCCGCCAACCGTCGCGCTTCGTGCCCGGGACGCTCATGCCCGCGACCCCGCTCTCGGATCAGGATTGCGCGGACGTCATCGCGTTTCTCCTGGGAGGCGATCCCGGCGAACCGGCTCCGATTCCCCCGGCTCCGACCGCGGCCGACCTGCCGCCCGCCCGCTCCGGCCCCGTGCGCTTCGAGCACGCCGCCGACATCTTCCTCGACACCTGCAAACACTGCCACCTGCCCGACGCCGAGGGCGGCATCGGCAACCTGGGCGGAGGCTGGGGCTATTCCCCGCGCGGGCTCGACCTCGCCACTCCCACCGGACCCTTGCGCGGATCGTTCGCAGCGGGAGGACGTCGCCGTTCCATCCTCGCCGCCCCGCCTGGGGGCGATCTCCCGCCCTTGCTCCAGCGCCTGCTCTGGCGGATCGAGGAGAACCGTTTCGATGCCTGGCCCCCGTATCGCGATCCCCTGCTCCCCGTCCCCCTTGACCGCTACGAGCATCCGCCCGGCATGCCCCTCGGCCTGCCTTCCCTCGCGCCAGAGGAACTGGCCACGTTGCGAGCGTGGCTTGCGGGGTTGGGACGCGCCCCCGAGGAGCGCCGATGAAGCCTGAACGCGAACGCGACGAGGACCTGCTCCCGGCGTTCGCTCCCGTGCCCTCCGACAGGCCGCCCCGAGGCGTCGGCCCGGGAACCCCGCGCCGTCCCGCCCGCGCCCCGCGCGGGGGAGGGCACTCCGACGCCCCGGGCCCCAGCCCCGGGCGGCCGACACCCCGCGCCCGAACCGGCCGGCCCGCCGTCGTCGGCCGCGGGGTCGGCCGATCTGTTCCTGGGCTTCCCCTTGACGAGGGCCGGGTTCCTGCCGGTCCCGGCAACGCCGGCGGGAATGTCAAGCCCCTTGACAGGGGGATTGACGGTTGGCACGGGCGGCGAATCCCACGAATCACGCATGTATTTGCATGGTCGTTGGTTGCACCCGCACCGAGGTCTTTTTTCTCGGCATGGGGATTGCGGGTCTCGCTCCCCGAAGAAAAAGGATGGCGGGGAAGGGCGGGAGGGGTCGTGGGGGCGGCGCCCCCCCCTGGAGATGGGGGCGGCAGGGGCGGACCCGCCGGTTCGAGGGACGGTCGCCCGCGCGGGGCGGCCCAGTGGGAGTGGTCGGCATGCACCGATCGAATCCGGGAACGCACTCGATGGGTCTGCGACTGGTTGTGTTCGCGTTGGTTGTGGCGGCGCCCTTCCTCGGTGCCCGCGAGGCCCGCGCCCAGGCGGAAGGCTACGAACTTTCCCGACTGCGGAGATTGCAGGTGACCGGGAGACTGTTCGCCTTCTGGGTCGACTATCGACTCGCCAAGCTCCCGACCGCCGGGGAGTTCGAGGTCGGGATCGAACCTCTCGACAAGGACGGCAAGGCGATCGAGGGGCTCGAGGGAAATGTGCGTCATCCGTCCCACCGCGCCGGGGTCATGCCGCTGCGGATTTCCATGAAACTGACGGACGCGATCAAGCGGCGGGGCGCCGAGATCACGAGCGAGAAGGTGCGGATCTTCCTGCGCACGGCAAAAGACTGGAAACTCCTGTATGAGCGCGTCCTCGACATGAAACTCGAGTTCTCCCACGACCCGAAGCGTCACGGTGGGTCGGGCGGGGGGTGGGGCGGCGGCGGACTCGGTGGGTCCGGCGAGACCTTCAAGGGGGCGCCTGCGGACCAGTGGTTCCCGGAGATGAAAGTGTCCGTCGATTGGGAGATGACCAAGGGAGACGCCGACTACGAGAAGCTCAAGGAAGTGCTCAAGGCGTTCAACCGTCGCCTGTACGACACGACCGACGGCCAGGTGGCGATCGCGCGATTCAAGATCTACGACCGTTCGACTTCGGAACAGGTGCAGCAGGATCTGACCGGTCAGTGGCGGCCGAATCCTCCCGGGGCGTCGCCGGTGCTGTTTCATCGGGATTGGCCGGAAGGGACAAGGGCGAATCCGGGGGCGGCGGGCGAGGCGATGGTCGGCCAGCCGAAGTCTCCGGGGAACGCCTACGTCGGGTACTTCGACCAGATCCAGAACATGTTCGGCGACATCAACGGATACGCCGGAGTCGTCCTGCACGAGCTGTTTCACGGCACCTTCGGGGTGCTCGACGAGTACATGGGGCCGAACGGTGCGGCGAAATGCGTCGATTCGAAGGAGGACGCGGCCCGGGACAGCGCCTGCATCATGTACGATCCGTACCGCTTCCGTGAGCTGTGTCGCTCTTCCAACCATGATGCCGACCGGGACACCGACCAGAGCCAGTGGATCAACCTATCGTGCTACGAGGCGATGGTGAAACGGCTGCTGGCCGACGTCAACGTGAAGACCGAAGAACCGACCACACGCATTCTCGGTCCGGTCGATCCGCCGGATGCGGTCTTCGAAGACCACCTGGAGTAGACCCGCGTCCGAAATCGGACTGCCGCCCGCGATCTCGCCGGGAATCGGGAGACGCGGGCGCGACGCACGGGGAGGGGGACGGAAGCCCGGGTGAAATCCCTTCCCGGCGCGACTCCAACACCGGCTTCCATGGGGGTGGAACGGGCCGGGCGCGGGATCTCGCCGGGGTCGGACTCCCGCCGGGCCTTCCCCGCCCGAGGATGGCCGCCGGCTGCCCGCTCGGGCGCAGAGTCGAGCCCCTCCCCCGGCCCAATCGCCGCCCGACGCTCCCGAGCGCGCTCGCCCGACGCAACGACGATCAATTTGAGTCTCGGGCGATCGATTCGATCTGCGGGCGGGGGACCGCTCCGTTGCGGCCGCGCGCGGGCCGGCTCCGTTCGCGACCGGCCCGTCGTCCACCCGCCCCCGCGCGTGCGCCCGGCCGGTGGGACCCGGATTCCGCAACCCCCGAGCCGACGTCGGCTTTCCCCATTTCCGGCATTCTGCCCGGGCCCGGGGGATTACCCCGGCCCGGGCCCTGAAACCTGCTACCCTGGAAGCTCTGGACCGAGGATTCGGGCCGGCCCGGAGGCAGGTCCGCACGGGAAGCGAAGGGCGGGCACGGATGAAAGCCGACGATCTGGAACTGGACGAGTTGCTGGCCTTCGATTCGAAAGGCGGGGTGGTCCACTTCGCCGGCCAGCGAGCGCTGATTCTCGATGCGACGGCGCACGGCCTCCTGCGCAAGGAGTTGATCCAGACCTTCGGCGCGGACGCCGCACGGGGCATCCTCACCCGATTCGGGTATGTGCACGGCCGGAGCATGGCGGAGGCGATGCGCGCGCAATTCCCGTGGGACAATGAGGACGAGTGGCAGCGGGCCGGGGCGCGCATTCACACCCTTCAGGGCCTGGTCCTGCCGGCACGAAACTCCCCCTCCCTGCACCTGGGCGAGCCGGCCACCTGGCGCGTGTCCTACGAGGCGGAACAACACCTCCTCCATCTTGGGCGCGCGGAGCAGCCCGTCTGCTGGACGCTGTGCGGTCTCGCCAGCGGCTATCTCAGCACTTCGATGGGGGAGGAGATCTACGTGGTCGAAGACCGGTGCATGGCCCGGGGGGATGCGGTCTGCCGTGTGACCGCGCGCACACGCAAGGACTGGGGCGAGGAGATTGGACCGCACCTGTCGTACTTCGAGAATGCCGGACTCGACGCCGCCATGCAGCGGGTGGCGGACTCGCTCAAGCGGACCGAACAGAAGCTGCGCTCGCGGGCGCGCAAGCTGGCGAGTCTTGCCCGCCTCGAGGGCGAGGATCTCGGGGGGATCGTCGCGCGCAGTGAGAGCATGCGACGGGTGGTGCAGGATGCCAAACGAGTGGCCGCGGTCGACTCGACGGTGATGATCTCGGGCGAGAGCGGCACCGGGAAGGAGCGGATCGCCCGGCTCGTTCATGAGCAGTCCGCATGCATGGGGGGGCCTTTCATTGCCGTGAACTGCGGTTCGGTGGCGGAGGGGCTGTTGGAAAGCGAGCTGTTCGGCCATGCCCGCGGCGCATTCACGGGGGCTACCCTGGACCGGCCCGGGTTGTTCGAGGCGGCATCCGGCGGCACCCTGTTCCTGGACGAGGTGGCCGATATCCCCCCCGCGATGCAGGTAAAGTTGCTGCGGGCGATCCAGGAGCGGGAGATCCGGCGCGTGGGGGAGAATCGTAGTCGCCCGATCGACGTGCGCATCCTGACCGCAACCAACCAGGATTTGTTGTTGTTGGTGGACGCGCGCCGCTTCCGCAAGGATCTGTTCTATCGGCTGAACGTCGTCGAGCTGCGCGTCCCCCCGCTGCGCGAACGCCGCAACGATCTTCTGCCCCTGGCGCGGATCTTCCTCGCCGAGGCCGCACTGCACATGCGACGCGACGTGGAGGGGCTCTCACCGGCGGCCGCCGACCGATTGCTCCGCTATGACTGGCCGGGAAACGTGCGCGAACTGGAGAACGCGATGGAGCGCGCCGTCGCCCTCAGCGCGGGGCGCCGGATCGAATGGACGGATCTGCCTCCCGCGCTTCGCGAACCCCTGCCGAATCTCGCCGCGCACGGAGAGCTGCGGACGCTTCGGGAGGTGGAAGACGAGTACATCCTCGCGGCGCTGGAGCGGCACGGCGGCAGTCGCGCTCGCACCGCCGAAGTCCTGGGAATCGGCATCGCCACGCTCCATCGGCGGCTGCGCGGTCTGCGGCGGGGGTCTCCGTCCGGCCGGAACGGCGGGGCGCCGGCGCGGCCGGAACGGTCCTTCACCACGCCTCCGCATCCTCCAGAGTTGGGTCGCCGCGGACCGTAGAGCGACCCCGCGTCTCACTTCGCCTGCCGCGCCCCGACGAAACCAAAATGATCGTCGAGCCCCCGCCGGCGCCGTTCGCGTCCAGGCCCCGGTTGCCCGCGACCGGGTTCACGGGCCCAATCCGGACGTTCGCGGCCCCGTGGCACGCCGGGTGCAATAGGACTCCCCCGGCAAGCCGTCTGCCCGGCTCGGAGGCGCCTCGCGACCGATGCGTGCTCCTTCGGGTCCTGCGTGCCGCCCGGAAGTCGCGGGCGGGCGCCGGCCGGCGCCCGGTGCGTTCGAACGGAAACCGGCTCTGCGGGCGCGGGACGCGCGATCCCAGGGCCTCCTGCGGAGGAGCCCCAAAATGGCGTACACCAACACGGACACGAGAAGCGGCATGTCGGGCCTCAAATACTGGGGGATCGCGGCAACTCTGCTGATTGCGTGGATCGTCGGGCTGGCCTACGGTCACGGTGGCGCGCTCCACCTGCTGGCAGTCGGTTCCGCGAGCATGGTGGGATTGAAGGTGCTCCAGAGTCGCTAGTGGGGCTTCAACCTTGATTTCCCAGGTTGGTCCGGTCGCTTTTCGCGCC